>NZ_JBVHRI010000012.1:0-288967 GCF_055566975.1 Streptomyces sp. NPDC027189 | reverse complement strand
CTCAAGGCCGCGGGCGAGAGCCCGGTCGACGACGCCGGTCTCGGCGTCAAGTAAGCCCGGATCCCGATGAGTTCCCAGGAGGTGACGACCATGGCCACGACCCTCGCCAAGGCCGCCGACGCCACGACGTCGGTGGAGTACGCCGCGCGCATCGAGCATGTCTCGAAGTCCTTCGCAGGTCCCGCCGGGCCACAGCTCGTCCTCGACGACATCACCCTCGATGTCGCGCCGGGCGAGTTCGTCACCCTCCTGGGGGCCTCGGGCTGCGGCAAGTCGACGCTGCTCAACCTGGTCGCGGGCCTCGACGCCCCGACTGCGGGCAACATCACGACGCACGGGCGCCCGGCCCTGATGTTCCAGGAGCACGCCCTCTTCCCGTGGCTGACCGCGGGCAAGAACATCGAACTCGCCCTGAAGCTCAGGGGGGTTCCGAAGGCCGAGCGGCGCGGCAAGGCCGAGGAGCTGCTCGAACTCGTCCGGCTCAAGGGCGCGTACGGCAAGCGCGTGCACGAACTCTCCGGCGGGATGCGCCAGCGGGTCGCGATGGCCCGGGCGCTCGCGCAGGACAGCCAGATCCTGCTGATGGACGAGCCGTTCGCGGCGCTGGACGCCATCACCCGGGACATGCTGCACGACGAACTGACCCGGATCTGGAGCGAGACGGGCCTGTCCGTCCTGTTCGTCACGCACAACGTGCGCGAGGCGGTACGGCTCGCACAACGGGTGATCCTGCTGTCCTCCCGGCCCGGGCGGATCGCGCGCGAGTGGACCGTCGACATTCCGCAGCCGCGCCGCATCGAGGACGCGCCCGTGGCGGAGCTGTCCATCGAGATCACCGAACAACTGCGTGGGGAGATCCGCCGCCATGGCCAGCACTGAGACAAAGGCCGGCACGGCCGTCAAGGACGGCGACGAGCTGGGCGGTCTGGAGGCGGGCCTCGACGCCTTGGAGGTCTCCGTCACCGGCCGCCGGTCCTTCGGGGTGACCTTCAAGCAGAAGGTGCTGCCGCCCCTCATCGCGTTCGCGGTGGTGCTGGTGGCCTGGCAGGCGCTGATCACCTTCAAGATCGTCGACGACCCGACCAAGCTGCCCTCGCCGTCCGACGTGTGGGGCGAGGCCGAGAACGCCTGGCTGCAGGGCACGCTGCTCGACTACATCTGGACCAGCGTCTCGCGCGGTCTGCTCGGCTTCCTGTTCGCGCTGGTGATCGGCACCCCGCTGGGTCTGCTGGTGGCCCGCGTGAAGTTCGTCCGCGCCGCGATCGGTCCGATCCTGTCGGGCCTCCAGTCCCTCCCCTCGGTGGCGTGGGTGCCGCCTGCCGTGATCTGGCTGGGCCTGAACAACTCGATGATGTACGCGGTGATCCTGCTCGGCGCCGTCCCCTCCATCGCCAACGGCCTGGTGTCGGGCGTCGACCAGGTGCCCCCGCTCTTCCTGCGGGCGGGCCGCACGATGGGGGCGACAGGCCTGCGCGGGACCTGGCACATCGTCATGCCGGCCGCGCTGCCCGGTTATCTGGCCGGTCTGAAGCAGGGCTGGGCGTTCTCCTGGCGTTCCCTGATGGCGGCGGAGATCATCGCCTCCTCACCCGACCTGGGCGTCGGCCTCGGCCAGCTGCTGGAGAACGGCCGCAACGCCAGCTCCATGCCGATGGTCTTCCTCGCCATCTTCCTGATCCTGTTCGTCGGCATCGCCATCGACCTGCTCATCTTCACCCCGGTGGAGCGGTGGGTGCTGCGCAGCCGCGGTCTCCTGGTGAAGAGCTGAGCCCGTCATGAGTCAGCCGGTCCTTCTGGTCATCGCCCACGGCAGCCGCGATCCGCGCCATGCCGCGACGGTCGATGCCCTGGTGCGGCGGGTCCGGGCCCAGCGCCCCGGCCTGCGTGTGGAGACCGGCTTCCTCGACTTCAACATCCCCTCCGTGCAGGGGGTGCTGGAGTCCCTGGCGGCGGAGGGCGTACGGGACGTGGTGGCCCTCCCGCTGCTGCTGACCCGCGCCTTCCACGCGAAGGCGGACATCCCGGCGGTCCTGCGGGAGGCTCCTTCGCGACTGCGCATCCGCCAGGCGGAGGTGCTCGGCCCGTCCCCCCTGCTGACCGCCGCGCTGGAACGTCGTTTGTACGAGGCGGGGCTGACCCCCGCCGACAAGTCCTCGACCGGGGTCGTGCTGGCCTCGGCGGGGTCCACTGACCCGGAGGCGATCGCAGTGATCGCTGAAATCGCGCGGGAGTGGCGGCACACCGGCTGGTGCGCCGTGCGACCTGCGTTCGCCTCCGCATCCCTTCCACGCACCGAGGACGCCGTACATCAACTGCGGGCCCTCGGCTGCGCACGCGTCGCGGTCGCCCCCTACGTCCTCGCGCCCGGCTTCCTGCCGGACCGCATCGCGCGGGGGGCCGCCGAGGCCGATGTACTGGCCGATGTCCTCGGTCCCGCGCCGGAGGTGGCGCGGGTCCTGCTGGAGCGGTACGACGAGGCGCGCGTACCGGTGCTGGCGGCCGTCGGCGCCTGACGGCACCGCCGGCCGCCCCCGAGCACGTGCGGGGTGGGGCATGTGCGTTGGCTAGGGCTTGGTGGTGGCCGTCGTCGTGGCCGTCGGCCCCGTACCCGCCGCTGTGACCGCCGCGACCGTGACGGTGTACGAGGTGGCGGGCCGCAGCCCGCCGACGACCCGGAACATTCCCTTCGCCGAGGGCTGGGTGACCAGGACGTCCCGGCCCGTGACCTCGATCGGGTCACGGCCGTCGGAGACGGTGACGCGGTAGCCGATGACCTTGGCGTCCCCGGTTGCCGTCGGCGGGGTCCAGGCGACGGTGGCCGTGCTGGATGCCGTACGGAGCTTGGGACTCGTGGGTGCGCCCGGGAGCGCGCTCACGGTGGCCGGTGTCAGCGGCAGCGAGGCCAGGGACGGGGCGCTGCTGCCATGGGCGTTGCTCGCGGTGACGGTGACCGTGTACGGGCCGCCGGACGAGGGGAGCCCGCCGATGCGGACCATCGCGGTGCGCTTGAACTCCGCTGCCGTGACGGCCTGTTCGCCGACCTGTCGGCCCGACGCGTCGTAGGCCCGTGCCGTGTATGCCGTCACCGGCGAACCGCCGTCCACGAAGCTCGGGTTGAAGGTGACGTACAGCGCGTCGGCGCCCGCGGTGCTCGTGCCGACGCGGGAGGGTGCCTCGGGCGCCGAGGGAGCGCCGATACGGCGGCCGAGCAGACCCGCGTAGGCGGGCTCGAGACCCGCGTTGTCGAGGATCTCCGAGGGTACGTCGGACAGTCCCGTCATGATCTTGTTGCCGCTCGTCACCAGGCCCTTGTTGTCGCCGTCGGACGTGCCCTCCTCCCACCAGTTGTCCTTGACGAGGGTCGGGTCGTTGTTACCGAGGTCGTCGCGGTAGTCGGTGTGGCGGGAGGCGACGTTGGCGTACGAGGCGTTGTAGAGGACGTTGCCCTCGACGGTCTCGTAGGTGCAGCCGTTGTCGGTGTAGACGTTCTTGCCCAGGCCCCACTGGTCGTGGATGACATTCCCCGTGACCTTCTCTCCGTCGGTCATGGAGGTGCCGGTGAGACCCTGGGTGTAGATGCCGCCGCCGTCGTCGAGCATCTGCATGTAGTCGAAGATCAGGTTGTCGCGGACGGTGTTGTCGTGGCTGGGGTTCGCGGTCGCCGGGTCGCCGATCTTGTCGGGCCAGCCGCCCCAGCCCAGGGAGATCGCGCTGTAGCCGACGTGGTCGATCTGGTTGTGGGCGATGGTGTTGTGCTGGGTGTAGCCGTTGAGGATCGGGACACCGCCGTGGAACTCACGGGGCAGGCCGTAGAGATGATTGTTCGTCACCTGCACGCCGGAGGCGGGGGTTTGTCCGTCCACTCCCCCGATCTCCAGTCCGTTGCCGGAGATGTCGGTGAAGATGGTGCCGTTGACCGTCGAATCCTTGGATCCCGTGCCCAAGTCGAGCCCGGACGCCCCGAGATGGGCGAAGACGTCGTCACTGAACTCGATGCGCTGCCCATGGACGACGGAGACATTGCCCGGCATCTTGGTCCAGGACGCGAACGGGCAGGTGCCGCCCTCCACGTACTGGCACAGCCCCTGCGTCGCCCAGCCCTTCTCCCCGGTGATGGTGTAACCCGCCTGGATCTCGGAGAAGCCCTCGGGCCGGGACGGCGTGAGCCACGTGGCATAGCTGAACCGCAGCCCGCGGAAGGCGACGTCGTGGACGGGAGCGGAGGCGGTCCCCTGTCCGTCGATCAGCTTCTCGGCCTGTGCCGCCTCGACATCCGCTCGGGCCAGGTTCTCGCCCTTGCGCGGCAGGTAGTAGACGCGGTGCGCGGCGCGGTCGAGGTACCACTCGCCGGGCTGGTCCAGGAGTTCGTACGCGTTCTCGATGTACGTCGCCCTGCCGCTGTTGGTGAGATGGCCGGGGCCGACCATGCTGACGGTCCGGCCGGGGATGTCGGGGAACTCGACCCGCTTGTTGGAGTTGTCCCAGCACGGCTGGACCATCGTGATCGTGGTGCCCTCGGCGGCGGCGATACGACAGCGCGGCTCGGTCCACTGGCCGAGCCCGTTGCGCTCGATGTTCCAGAGGGCCTCGCCGCTGGTGTAGACGAACTCGGCGTCGGACGGGTGCCTCCAGCGGGCGAGCGTGTCGGAGGTCGCCGTGTAGCCGGTGGCGGTCTGGGTGAGGTCGACGGGAACGGCACCGCGGGCCCGCTGGGCGCGCACCCCGTCGACGTACAACTGCCGTGTGTCGGTGAGGCCTTGGGGCGCGGGGGCGGACCAGAGGCCGGGCCTGCCGGCGACCATGCGCCACCCGGAGACCTGGCGGCCACCGCTGACGACCGTCCGGCCGGTCCCCTGCCAGATCACCTTGTGGCCGCCGGTTCCCGAGTCGCGGGCGTCCAGCACGAGCGGCTCGGTGCGGCGGTACGTGCCCGACGCGAGGTGGACCGTCAGGTCACCCTTCATGTCCGCGACGCGAGCGCGAGCCAGGTCGCGGGCGCGGTCCAGGGTGCGGACGGGATGGCGGGCGGTGCCGTCGGCGTGGTCGTCCCCGGCCGGGGACACGTAGAGGTCGGAGGACAAGGGCTCTGTGGCGGAGGAGGCGGCGCCCGGAACTCCGAGGGCCAGGAGCGTGGAGATCAGGGTGACCAGGACGGCTCTTCGGCGCATGGGCATGTTCCCCTCCCGTGGGATCAGGCTGTACCCAACGCCGAGAAAGGTAGGATCTATGGCGCGTCACCGTCAATGAATGATGCAAAGAACGACGCAACTCCCTTCTATGAGGCAGCGATTCATCCGAGCAGCGTTCAGATTCCGGACCATCGTTCAGTCGAACGACAGCCCGCCGGTCCGGGTCCGCTTGAGTTCGAAGAAGTCCGGGTGCGCGGCGAGGACGCGGAAGCTGTCGAAGAGTTCCGTCGCCTTCTCCCCGCGCGGAATGGCCCGCAGCACCGGGCCGAACCACACCGTTCCGTCCACATGGATGGTCGGTGTCCCCACATAGGCGTCGGAGTCGCGCTCCTTGCCCGCGTCATGACTCCGGCGCACCGCCTCGTCGTACGAGAAGTCGTGTGCCGCTTCGGCCAGTTCGGCCGGGAGGCCGAGTTCGGCGAGGGAGTCGGTGACGACGGCGTCGAAGTCCTCGACCTTGCGCTCGTGGATACGGGTGCCGAACGCGGTGTAGAGGTCGCGCAGCACCTTCTCGCCGTGTCGCTCGGCGGCGGCCACCGCGACCCGCACGGGGCCGATGGACTTGTCGACCAGCTCCCGGTACCAGTCGGGGAGTTCGTTGCCGACGTTGTGCAGGTACAGGCTCATCGCGTGAAAGCGGAGGTCGAGCGGCCGCTTCCGCTCGACCTCCAGCATCCAGCGGGAGGTGATCCAGGCGAAGGGGCAGGCGGGGTCGAAGTAGAAGTCGACGCGGGTGGGCGAAGTGTTCGTCATGCCGTCGAGGCTAGCCACTCAATGGCACAGAAACACGGTCCAATTAGCCCCTGTATCAGTGGTCCAATTGAACCTGGGCCAGACGCGGATCCCGGCCGCTGTGGGCGAGGGCACGCTCGAAGACAGACGCGTCGTCGGGCACCGGAACCGGGTCGGCGAAGCCGTCGTACTGGCGGTAGAGCTCGCCGTGCGTGTCGACCACGTCCAGGACGAGCCGGGCGGCGGAGTCCGAGACACGGAACTCCTGACCGGTGGCGGTCGCGACGTCCCAACCGTGGACAGCCATCTCCTTGATGATCATCGAGGCGAGTTCGGCGGCAGGCATCTTCGCCATCCCGAGGTCGACCTCGCCCTCCCACACGTCTGGGTCGCCCCAGGCGGCGACGGCGCGGTCGAGCTGAGCCGCGTACGCCTCGGCCCAGTCGGCGTCGGCCGTGAAGTCACGCCCGGTCAGCTCCTCGGAGAGCTGCTTGCGCAGCGCCCGGTGCTCCAGGCCGTGCGAGGTGTAGAGCACCCAGTGATTGACGAGGGTGCGGACGTCCCAGCCGGGGCAGTGGGTGGGCCCGTTCAGCTGCTCCGCCGTGACGCCGCGGGCGACACGCGCTGCCTCGGCGGCGCATTCGCTCATGTACGAGTGCATGTCGTCGTTCTTCATGCGCCTCACGGTAGGAACGGCGCGCCCAGGACTCTTGAAGAAATGCGACACCTCGCGGAGGGGGCTCATTCAGCAGTCGGCACGGCCGCTTCGTACGACGCCACCGCCTCGTCGGCGAGCCGCACCGGCTCCGGCACCGACAGCGACCCGGCCTCCCTGCGCTCGCGTGCGAAGGTGTTCGCCAGCCGCTGGAGCAGGTCGTTCAACGGGGTCGGTACGCCGTGCAGCCGGCCCAGGAGCGCGATCTCACCGTTGCTGTAGTCGGCCTCGATGGTGCCGGTGCCGCGATCGAGGGACTGCCAGGAGGAACCGCCGCCACGCTCGGAGCCGTCGAAGGGCTCTGGGGGCACCCCCAGCGGTAGCTGGGGGAGGATCTTGTCGCCGCGGGTCCTCCTCTGCTCCTCCCCACCGACGTACGCGATGCCGGCGGCGTCGAGCGCGGCCTCGCCCTCCGCGCGTACACGCTGGAAGAACGCCAGCTTCCTCGCTGGTGAGCACCCCCGTGACCGCCTCGATCGAGTTGGCGAGATTGCCGAGGAGTCTGGCGTACTGCCAGCGGGCCACGTCGGGCACCATCGGCGCCTCGAAGCGGGACTTCTCCAGGTCGGCGGCGATACGGCGGGCCGTCTCGTCCGTGCCGTGCGGATAACGCCCGAGGCGCATCGGCGGCGACCTGCCGACGCGGGCGCCGTGCGCCGCACGGACGAGGACGTGGCCCGCTCGGTCGCCCTGGCTTGACCTTGCCCCTGGGGCAGACCCGAGGGTCCTGGGCATGGACATCTATCTGACCCAGAGCGCGTACAGCGATCCCGGTGACCTCGATGTGAGCGGGCTTCCCAGGGATCTCGGCGGGCTCGCCCATGTCGTAAGGGATGTGATCATCCACCGGGGCGAGGGCGAACTCTTCGCGTACGCCATCCCCGAGCCACGGCTGGCCGAGGACGCCGAGTCACGGTACGTGACGGAGGTGCTGCGGATCCTGCGGGAGCGCGCCGAGCGGCCCCTGACCCGGCGGCGGGAGCCGGACGAACGGTTTGTCGGCACCTGCCGCGACTTCTCCCTGCTGCTGTGCTCGCTGCTGCGGGCGACGGGCACACCGGCCCGGCTGCGCTGCGGTTTCGCCACGTACTTCACCGAGGGCTTCCACGAGGACCACTGGGTCACCGAGTACCGCCTGCCGGACGGCCGTTGGCGGCTCGCGGACGCGCAGATCGCGTACGGCCCCTACCACGTGGACTTCGACCCACTGGACGTCCCGAGGGACCGCTTCGTCGTGGCGGGGCAGGCCTGGCGGGAGTGCCGGGCCGGGCGCGCCGACCCCGGCACCTTCGGCGTCAGCTGGCTCGGCCTCAAGGGCCTGTGGTTCGTGCGGGGCAATGTCCTGCACGACCTGGCCGCCCTCAACGGCGTCGAGGTGCTCCCCTGGGACGGCTGGGGCCCCGAGATCCTCGACGACGCGGCCCTCACCGAGGACGACATCGCCCTGACCGACACCGTGGCGGCGGCCGGATCCGAGGACGAGCTGCGACGGCTGTACGAGGATCCGCGCCTCACCGTCCCGGACGAGATCACCTCGTACACGACCTACGGCGGCGTACGAAAGGTCACGCTGCGTCGGAGTCGTGCAGCGTCCCCTGGTGGAAGTACAGCAGCCATCCCTCCTCGGTGAGCCGCCACAGTGAACTCCGGTGCGCCCGGCGGCCGTTGTTGTCCGTGTCGAAGGTGAGGTGGACCAGGTCGGGCGCGAGCTGGACGCCCTTCATGCGGGAGGTGCTGCTGGGCCGGGCCCCGGGTTCGTTCTCGCCGGCCAGCGAGGCGATGATCGAGGCGCGGTCCCAGATCCGACCCGACGCGCCGAACTCGTGGAAGTCGGGGGGGCAGGAGCGCGCCGACGAGTTCGGGCGAGCGGCGGATCTCCGGGTCGAGCAGACGCAGTTCGCCCTCGATGGCGGCCTCGACCGCGGCGTCGGGCTCAAGCACCGGTCATCTCCTCCAGTTTGACGACGGTGTTCCAGTTGCGGGAGGTGGCGGTGATGCCCTTGAGCAGTCGCGGCTTCGACAGCGCTTCCGCCAGCTTGGAGCGCCCCAGGCCGTCGGGGGCGTAGAGGTACAGGACGCGGTCGCCGAGGCGGAACTCCTCCGGCAGGAAGGCCGATTGATCGACCGAGGCGAAGCGCTCGGCGTCGACGGGCCCGGAGAAGTAGGTGGCGTGCAGCTGCTTCGCCTCCAGTTCGGCGGCCGGGAACGGGCACGCCTCCCGTACGGCCTTCAGGTAGGCGTGGTCGCGCACCAGCACGCCGACGGTGAAGCCGAAGTGATTCTCGATCGCTTGGGCGAGCTCCGCGGCGAGGGACTCCTCGTCGCCGTGGTCGCTGCCGAACACCGCGTTGCCGCTTTGGAGATACGTGCGTACATCGGCGAGGCCGAGACCCTCCATCAGAGTGCGCAGTTCGGCCATCGGTACCTTCTTGGCGCCGCCCACATTGATCCCGCGCAACAGCGCCGCGTACGTCGTCGTCATCCGCACACCATAAAGCGGCTGTCGCGCCCCGTGGGGGTGGGCGCGACAGCCGCGGCCCGCACCGAAAGTTACCTGCGGGTTGGCACGAAACACTGTCCGATCGGCCCGCACAGTTCAACACCTACATACAGCTGTGACTTAATCAACAACCCTTCGAAATAATAAAGAGGACTCCGCCCGACAGAACGGACACCCTGATCCACATCCCCGAGAAGTCTCGTTACGTGTAAGGGGCTTCCATCCTCCCCAGTGGGGAGACCACGGGGTCCGAGGGGAGGAGTCGCGCCCTCGGGGGTTCACCAGGCAGCACGACGAGACGTTCTTATCCGGCCCATACCTTCATAACGAAAGGTGGCGGCAGGGGGCTGTCACCGCGCACAAGGGGGCTGGCCCGTCATGGGGAACGGAGATACACGGGTGCGGGGGATCGCCGCCCGGGCAGGCGGCTGGAGCGCCCGGCACCGATGGGCGGCCGTCGGAATCTGGGTGCTGTTCGTCGTCCTGGCGATGGGGCTCGGCTCGGCGGCGGGCCGCGTCGACGTCAACGAGAGCGACCAGCTCAAGGGCGAGACGCACACCGCCGCCAAGATCATCGAGGACGCCGACATCAAGGAGCCCGCCAGTGAGACCGTCCTGATCCAGGCGAAGGACGCGAACACCAAGGCCACGGACGCCGAGTTCAAGAGCGCCGTCGTCGCGGTGGTCAAGGCGGTCGAGGGCACCGGCAAGGTCACGGACGTGACGTCGCCGTACGACACGAAGACGATCTCGAAGGACGGCCGCAGCGCGCTCGTGCAGTTCGACATGCGCGGCGACTCGGAGACCGCGGGCGACCGGGTCGAGCCCGTACTGAACGCCGTCAAGGACGTGCAGAAGGACCACTCGGGGCTGCGGATCGAGGAGATCGGCGGCGCCAGCATGATGAAGACGTTCGACGACGCGTTCGGGGACGACTTCCAGAAGGCCGAGCTCTCCGCGGTGCCGGTGGCCCTCGGCATTCTGCTGATCGCCTTCGGCGCGCTGGTGGCCGCGCTGCTGCCGGTGGCGCTGGCGATCACCGCGATCATGGCGACGATGGGCCTGATGGGCGTCGTCAGCCATGTGATGCCGATGAGCGACACCGCCAACTCCGTGATGCTCCTGGTCGGTCTGGCCGTCGGTGTGGACTACTGCCTGTTCTACCTGCGCCGTGAGCGCGAGGAGCGCGAAGCGGGACGGGACGCCGGAACCGCGCTGCGGATCGCCGCCGCGACCAGTGGCCGCGCCATCATCGTCTCGGGTGTCACCGTCTGCGTGGCGATGGCGGGCATGCTCTTCACCGGGCTCGCCGAGTTCGAGGCGATGGGCCTGGCTTCGCTGATGGTCGTGGCGGTCGCCATGGTCGGTTCGGTCACCGTCCTGCCCGCGCTGCTCTCGTTGCTGGGCGAGCGGGTCGAGAAGGGGCGGATTCCGTTCCTGAGCCGGCGCCGCCGTCGCAAGGGCAAGGGAGAGAGCCGGTTCTGGACGGCCGTGCTGCGGGGCGTGCTGGCCAAGCCCGTGGTGTCCGTCGTCGTGGCGGCCGGTGCGCTGCTCGCCATCGCGGCTCCCGCGGTCGGCATGAAGACGCAGAACCTCACGCTGGACCAGGAGTTCGGCAACTCACTGCCGATCGTGGGCACGTACAACCGCGTCAACGACGCCTTCCCCGGCGGCTCCGAGCCGGCCGAGGTGGTCGTCAAGGCGAACGACATCAACGCCGCCGACGTGAAGTCGGCGCTCGCCGACTTCCGTGAGCGGGCGATCAGTTCGGGTGCCTCGCGCGGTCCGGTCGACATCAAGGTGCACGACGCACAGAACGTCGCCTTCGTGTACGTGCCGCTGGTCGGCGGCTCCGATCAGGACAAGGCGGAGAAGAGTCTGGAGCTGCTGCGCGACAAGGTGCGGCCCGACACGCTCGGCAAGGTCGACGGCGTCCAGGCGCCGATCACCGGAAATGTCGCAGGGTCGCACGACTTCAACGACCAGCTGATCGGCTCCGTCGTCCCGGTCTTCGCGTTCGTCGTGGTCTTCGCCTTCCTGCTGATGCTCCTCTCCTTCCGCTCGCTGACGGTCGCGATCACGTCGATCGCCCTCAACCTGCTGTCGGTGGGCGCCGCCTACGGCATCCTCGTCGCCGTCTTCCAGCACGGCTGGGGTGCGTCGCTGGTGGGCGCGGAGGGCGTGGGCGCCATCGTCACCTGGCTGCCGCTGTTCCTCTTCGTGATCCTCTTCGGTCTCTCGATGGACTACCACGTGTTCGTGGTCTCGCGGATTCGTGAGGCGCGGCTGCGCGGCCGCAGCACCAAGGACGCGATCCGGCACGGGGTGGTCACCACGGCCGGTGTCGTCACCAGCGCCGCGGTCATCATGGTCGCCGTCTTCGCGATCTTCGGGACGCTGTCCATGCAGTCCATGAAGCAGATGGGCGTGGGCCTGGCCGCCGCGGTGCTCATCGACGCGACGATCATCCGGGGTGTGCTGCTCCCCGCCGTGATGGCCCTGCTCGGCGAGCGCAACTGGTATCTGCCGAAGTGGCTGAACCGGCTGCCTGACCTCACGCACGACGAGGCACCGGAGGCCGTGTTGCCGCCGGCCGCCCGGGAGAGTGAGCGGGCCGGGGTGTAGCCCGGGCTTATGCAGCTGGGCGGTGACTTCCGCCGCATGAGGGCCTGTTGGTTCCCCCGAGGAACCAACAGGCCCTTTCCTCATGCCCAGAGGGAGCAAGAGGCCGCTCATGCATGCCCCCGAGGGAACAAAAGGCCCCTTACTCATGCCTCCGAGCTCAGCTCGGCCAAGTCGCAGGGCCTACGGCCCGGTCGGCAGCTCGGCCTCGATGAGGTCGGCCGCCCGTCGAGTGCCGCCCTCCTGTGCCATCTGTTCCCGGATCTCGAGCAGGCGGCGCGCCACCTCGGGATCGTCGGCGATCGCGAGGACGGCCTCGCGCAGGGTGCCGGCGGTGGCCGCCTCCATCGGTACGTGTCGGGCGACACCGAGCGCCTCCAGCATGTCGGCGTTGCCGAACTGATCGACGGCCTGCGGTACGGCGACCATCGGCGTGCCGGTGGCCAGCCCCTCCTGGCTGCCGCCCGCGCCCGCGTGCGTGATGAACGCGTCGGCCTGCCGCAGCACCGACAGCTGGGGCACCCACGGGTGCACCTCCACATTGCCGGGCACCTCACCCAGCTCCGACGGATCGACGAACTTCCCGATCTGCAGCACGACATGCCAGCCCGGCAGATCACCGAAGGCCCTGACGCACTCGCGGTAGAAGCCGGGCTGCTTGGTGAAGCTGGAGCCCAGCGACACGAGCAGCACCTTCTCGGCGTCGGCGGGCCGCTGCCAGTCCCCCTGCGCGGCGCGGTCGCCCTGACAGGCACCGACAAAGGTGTGACGCTTGTCGTCGACGCGGTCCGCGTTCGGCTGGAGGACCTTGGGGATGAGGACGAGGCAGCGGTCGGGGCGGCCCATGAAGTCCTCGACGCTCAGGTCCATGCCGTTCTCGGCGATCCAGCGCGCGAAGGTCTCGTAGAACGCCTTGCCGCGCGGGGTCCGCTTGAGCGGCTCGAACATCGGCTTGCCGACCTCCTCCTCGTACCCCTCCCAGGCCACCATGTTCGGCGAGAGCTGCACGATCGGGACGGCCCAGCGGTGCGCGAGGACCCGGGCGGGGTACGCCGTGATGTCGTACAGCACCAAATCCGGTTCGTCGCCCGCGTACGCCGCCGCGAGCTGCGGCTCGGCCTGCAGCGCGTCCGTCAGGAACGGCTCGATGTTGTCGATCAGCTCGGTCCCCCACGCGTCCGGGTCGTCGTCGGTGGGCAGCGTCGAGTGCCACGGTTTCGGCTCGGCTCCGGTCTCGGCGATCTTCTCGGCGAAGGCGGGCGGAATCGCGTATGTGACGCGGTGCCCGCGTGCGACGAGCTCACGGATCACTTCGATGCTCGGGTTCACATGGCCGTGGGCGGCGATGGAGAACATGGCGATATGGGCGCGTCGGGTGGTCATGCGGCAAGATTAAACGAGACGAGACGTCTCGTGCAATGTGATTTCCCGCGCGCGGCATGACGCGCACAGCGCGACCCGCACGGCGGCGGGGTTCTGTCCGCCGTACGCCAGTGGGACGCCGTCGCGCGGCGCGGAGTCGGAGCACGTCCGGCACTCCCCGTACGCCGATGGGGGCGCCGTCGCGCGGCGCGGAGTCGGAGCACGTCCGGCACTCCCCGTACGTCGATGGGGGCGCCGTCGCGCGCGGTGGCGGGGCCGTGGCTGATCCGTTAGGACGAGATGGGGCCCGACGCTGTCACGGGAGGGACGGTTCACCGTGGAGACTCGGCTCGACGAGATCGCCGAAGGCATCTACCGGATCTCGACCTACGTGCCCGAAATCGCCCCACCCGCGGGCTGCACCTTCAACCAGTTCCTGGTCGCGGCGGAGGAGCCACTGCTCTTCCACACCGGCATGCGCGCTCGTGTCGCGCCCGCCGCGCCCGATGGACGACGGCGAGAGGCTGGACATCGGGGGCCACGCCGTACGCCGGGTCTCGTGCGGAACATCAACACCCCGCACGTGCCGCACAAGTGGGAGTCCCGACCGCTTTTCGAGGAGAACACCCGCACCCCCTTCTGCGGCGACCTGTCACCCACCTCGGCAACGACCCCGCCGTCACCGCCGGCAAATGATCGAACTCTCCCTGAAGGCCGAGGGGTTGTTCCGGCAGACCTCGTGCCTGACCGCGACGACCACCACGCTGCGCTCGCTCGCACACCTGCGGCCCGCGACGCTCGCCGTGATGCACGGCTCCTCGTTCAACGGGAACTGCGCGGGGCGCTGAACGGCCTCGCGGATGCCCTGGAGTCCACCTTCGGGCCGGAGTCCGAGTTCGTCACACAGCCGAGTGTGCTGGCGGGGCCGCATCCCGGGCTCGAATGACGTATAAACGTTCGAGCCGAGTTCGGCTGGGCCGGCGCTACAGGGGGAGGCGGGGGCCATGGGCGGGGACGTGGATCAGGACGCGGTGCTGCGGGCGCGCACTGTGCTACTGGGTTCGGGGCGGCCTAGTCCCCGGCAGGAGGTCGACGCCTGCCGGGTGCTGGCACAGGTGAGTCCGGCGACGTATCTGCCGCGGTTGTCGAAGGCTCTGATACGGCTCAGCTGGGACTATTCGGTGCGCAAGCTGCCGGAGGCCCAGCTGACGCTGCACGCGCAGGCCGTGGAAGCGGCGCGTGAGCTGGACGAGTCCGATCCCCAGTACACGGAGCTGCTGCTGGATGCGCTGGAGTGGTACCAGCGCACGCTGTTCGAGGTGGGTCGGCGCCCGGAAGGGCTGGCGGTGCGTGAGGAGATGGCCGGCATCAGCCGACGGGCCTTCGAGTCCGACCCGGGCACCGGCTTCTTGTGGAAGGGCGTGGAGCTTTGGGCACGCGCCCTCGCCGAGGAAGGGCTGCACAGCCAAGCGGCAGAGCTCTTCGAAGAACTCGTGGCGCACGCCCGGCCGCGAAAGGAGCTGCACAGTGCCTATTTCTGGTGGCTGCTCGAGTGGGCGGCCGAGGCGGAGGCCGCGGGGCTGCGGGACAAGGCGCTGGCCGCGACCAGCGAGCTCGTGGACAGGCAACAGCAGGGTCTCGCGCTCGGTAACAACTCGTTGACGAGCCCGGCGCTCGCCCTTCTGCGGCTCGCCGAACTCCGCGACGCGTACGGGCAGTACGACGCCGCCGCCGACGCGCTGGACGAGGCCGCGGAACTGCTCGCCGAACTCGCCGCCAACGGTGAGCCCAGGGAGTGGAGCGGCAGCCAATTCACTTACTGGGCCATCCTGTTCGGGATCTCCGGCCGGGCACAGGACCTGCCCGCGCCCGGACGCCCGGCACCGCCCTTCGGCTCGTACACACGGGAGTGGACCCACGACGTCCGGGAGCGCTACTTCGAGGAGATACCAGTCCTGCGCGAAGCCGCGGCCTCGGCGGACCTCCCCGAGCGGGTGCCACTGCACCGCAAGCTGGCGTTCCGCTCCGCACTGCACGCCGAATTCCGCCGCCATCATCGCTTTCTGGAACCCGCGCTGCCGGCCTTCGACGAGAGCGTCGCGCTCGCCCGCCGGCTCGGCGATGAGGCATGGCTGGCACGCACCCTCTTCGACCGGGCGAACCTCCTCGTCGGAGGGCACCGGTACGCCGACGCGTACGCGGACTTCCAGGAGGCGCGAGAGTTGCGCAACGCTGGATGACAAGCTGGCAGAGAAACGGCCACAACAAACCAGCCCCGCCTCCGGATCACCGGATGCGGGGCTGTGTGGAGCGCCGGGCAGGCCTTGCACCTGCATCTCCCCGCAGGAAGCGGGACGTCTTTCCTTGGACCACCAACGCCGGGCTCACCGCGGAAAGTTCCGGCGGTTCGCTCAAGATCGATCATAACGTATCCACGGCGTAGAGACACTGCGAACCCCGTCGAAAGCTGTGGCCTCCCGGCGCACCCATGTGACATCAAAGACGGAGGGGCACGGCGGCCCCGCTCCCAAGGTGCGCCGCACCGTGTGAACCCTCCGCCGATCAAGGAGATCTCGATGCATCTGCGCAAGCGTGCGATCGCCGCGATATTCGTGGCCACCGCTGCGTTCAGTGCCATCGGCCCGCAGGCCATGGCGCTCCCGATGCCCTGGGACACGAGCAAGGTCCCCGGCGCCGGCACCCAGTTCACCAAGTCCTCGACGACCAACAGCGAGGCGGGCACCGTCATCATCCTGTGCAGCAACAACTGCTGCCAGTAGCCCGGGTTCCTCAGCGCTGATAGCGGGCCAGCACCAGATTGCCGTCCTTCACCAGCCGTCTGCGGAGCTCGCTCAATCCGATCGCCCCGCTGTAGTACTCCTGGAACGCAGGCGTCGCGACCTTGTCCTTCCACTCCGGGTAGCCGCGTACGGACTGGGCGGGCGCCGAGCGGAGATGGGCGGCGAGGGCGGTGCCGGTCGCCCAGTCGTCCTTGGTGGTGTGCACGGCGGGGTCCTTCAGGGCCTGTGTCCCGGTCGGCAGCATCCAATCGCCAAGGGCCAGCCGGACCATGTTCTTCGGCTGAAGCAGGAAGTCGATGAACTCGGCGGCCTCCTTCTTGTGCGGGCTGTCCTCGGCTATGGACAGGGTCTGAGGACTGACACCCTGGGTCAGCCCGTCCGCGCCGGACGGGGCGGGCAGCACCTGCCAGTCGAAGCCCTTCGGCGCCTGCTGCGCGATCTGCTGGCGATAGGAGAAGCCGAGCGGAACCATCGCGTACTTGCCGCCGAAGAACCCGGGCAGCGTGTCGGAGCCTCCCATGCCGAGCGTCGCGCTCGATGCGCTCCTGTCCGCGTTCACCTCGTCGTGCACGGTCCGCGGAACCACCGCGTCCGCCGCGTCGAACCGGACGGTCACCTTGCCGTCCGCATCCCGGTGGAACATCTGCCCGCCCGTGGAGAGGGAGAGGTTGAGCGTCGCCGAGACCGGCTCCTTGAGCGGCCAGGCGACGCCGTACTTGCCCTTGCCGCTCAGCTGCTTCGCGATCGTGCGGAACTCGTCCCAGCTCCACGGCTTCTCGGCAGTCGGAACGCGGACACCCGACTCCTTCAGCCACTTGGCGTTGGCGATCAGAACCCGCGGCTCCTGGAGGAACGGCACGCCATAGACGCCTCCCCCAAAGGTCGCCGTCTCCCAACTGTGCTGCGGAATACCGGACTTGAGCCGCTCGGGCAGCAGCTCGCGCAGGTCTGCGAGATAGCCGCCGTACGCGAAGTCCGCGAGGTCGTCCGAGGCGTCATGGATGATGTCGGGCGCCTCACCGCCCTCGAAGGAGGTGAGCAGCTGGTCATGGACGCTGTCCCAACTGCCCTGGAAATACTCGACCTTGACGTCCGGATGGGCCGCGTTCCACTCCTTCACCAGCTCCTTGTTGGCGGCCACGGACTCCTGCTGCCAGGCGAGGGACTGGAAGTGGAGGGTGATCACCCCTGCCGATCCGCTGCCGCTGTCCGTGCACGCGGTCAGCAACAGGCCGATGACGGCCAGGACCGCCAGCAGTCTCGTCCGCATCAGCTCTTCACCGCCCCGGCGAGCATGCCGCCCGTGATCCGCTTCTGGATGATCGCGAAGATGACCAGCGACGGCAGGGCCGCCAGGAACGCCGCCGCGGCCAGCGGCCCGAGGTCCGCCACGCCCTCCGCCCCGATGAAGTGCGTCAGGACGACCGGCAGCGTCTGTTTCTCCGGGGTCTTGAGCAGCACGAGCGCGAAGAAGAACTCGTTCCACGCGCTGATGAACGCGAACAGCGCCGTCGCCACGATGCCCGGCGCGAGCAGCGGCGCGGTGATCGAGACCAGTGTCCGCACCCGTCCCGCACCGTCCACCGCGGCGGCCTCCTCCAACTCGGTGGGCACGGCCCGCACATAGCCCACCAGCATCCACAGTGCGAACGGCAGCGCCCACACCACGTACACCATGGTCAGTCCGGGCAGTGAGTTGATCAGCCGGAGGTTCTTGAGGACCAGGAACAGCGGAATGATCACCAGCACGAAGGGGAACGCCTGGCTGACCACGACCCACCCGGTGGCGGCCCGGGCCAGTAGCGTCCGGTGGCGCGCCATGACGTACGCCATCGGGGTCGCGATCAGTACGGCGATGAGCGCCGCGCCGAGCGCCGCCAGCAGGGAGTTGAGCGCGGCGCGCAGCAGCGGCTGCTCGTCGAAGGCCTGGCGGAAGTTGGCGAGCGTGGGGTCCCTGGGGATCCAGGTGGGATGCAGGCTCGCGAGCTCACGTGCCGGTTTGAAGGCGGTGGAGATCAGCCAGAGGAAGGGGAAGGCAAGGAAGACGATATAGGCGAGGAGGGCGAGGTACTGGCCCGTGCGGGCTCCTTTGCCGGTCTTCACGCGTTCTCATCTCCCCTCAGACGGCCCACGAGGTACACCGCGAGGATCACCGAGATCACCGCGACCATCACACAGCCCATCGCGGCCGCGTAACCGAACTGCCCGTAGCGGAACGCCTCTTCGTACGCGAAGAGCATGGGGAGCCGGGTACGGCCGCCCGGTCCTCCGTTGGTCAGCACATAGACCAACGCGAACGAGTTGAAGTTCCAGATGAAGTTGAGCGCCGTGATGGCGAGCGCGACCGGTCTCAGGGCCGGCCAGGTGACGGTCAGGAAGCGGCGCCACGCGCCCGCGCCGTCCATCGCGGCCGCCTCGTGGAGTTCGCGCGGGGTGTTCTGCAGCCCGGCGAGCAGCGCGACCGTGGTCTGCGGCATGCCCGCCCAGACGCCGACCACGATCACGGCGGGCAGGGCGGTGCCGAGGCCGCTCAGCCAGTCGCGGCCGTCGCCGAGGCCGAGGTCGCGCAGGGTCTCGTTGAGGATGCCCGCGTCCGGGTTGTAGACGAGCCGCCACATGATGCCGACGACGACCTCGGGCATGGCCCAGGGAATGATCGCGAGGGCCCGCGCCAGCCAGCGCAGCCGGAGCCCCTGGTTGAGCAGCAGGGCAAGCCCGAGCGCGAGCAGGAACTGCGGCACGCTCACCCCGACCGCCCACAGCAGACCGATCCGGAAGGAGTCCCAGAACAGCGTGTCGTGCAGCAGATCCTGGAAGTTGAGGACCCCGGTCCACTGCGTCGGCGTGGTCCGCCCCGACTGCGAGTCGGTGAACGCCAGCGCGATCCCGTACAGCAGGGGCCCGACGCTGAGCACCAGGATCGGGATGAGCGCGGGCAGCACCAGGAACCAGGCCCCGTGGTCGACGGGACGCCGGTCCCCGCCCCTGCCGGGCGCCTGCTTCACCGACCGCCTCGTCGCGGTCGCCAATGTCATGGAATCGGCTCCTTTGGGCGGCTGATGGCGGTCTGGCCGCCCGAGCGGCCCCCGTCATGGTCGTGAAGGTGGTCTACGGCGTCAAGGCACTGCGCATGCCGTCCGACCTGTGGGAATGCGACACTGGCCGCGGGATGGCGTGAACACGACGCTGCCGGCGAGGACTGCGCGGGCACCGCACGAGCAGTGCGCGAGAACACGGAGGCGAAGGATGGACGAGGCACGGGCGCGGGACGTACTGGCCGCGGCGGGTGTGCTGCCGGGACCGGTGCGGGACGCCACGCTCCTCGCCCTCGGCGAGAACGCGGTGTTCGCCGCCGGTGACCTGGTGGTCAAGGTGGGACGCGACGCCGAACTCCTGGACCGTGCGCGGCGGGAACTGGACATCGCCGTCTGGCTCGCCGACGCGGGCGTCCCCGCGGTGCGGGCGGCCGATGCCGAGGCACTGCTGGTGGAGGGGCACCCGGTGACGATGTGGCGCCGGCTGCCCGATCCCCTTCGCCCCGCGGAGCCGCGAGATTTGGCCGAACTGCTACGGGTGGTGCACGCACTGCCCTCCCCCTCCTTCCCTTTGCCGCCCCGCGAGCTGCTGGGCGGTGTGGAGCGCTGGCTGCGACTGGCCGGCGACGCGATCGACCCCGCGGACGCGGCGTATCTGCGGGCACGACGCGACGGGTTCGCGGATGCCGCGGCCACGCTCACCCCGTATCTGCCGCCGGGCCCGATCCACGGCGACGCACTGCCCCGCAACGTCCACATCGGCCCCGACGGCCCTGTCCTGGTCGACCTGGAGACCTTCTCCGCCGACCTGCGCGAGCACGACCTCGTGGTCATGGCCCTCTCCCGCGACCGCTATGGGCTCCCGGCCGAGGCGTACGACTCGTTCACCAAGGCGTACGGCTGGGACGTCCGGGAGTGGCAGGGCTGCTCCGTCCTGCGAGGAGCACGCGAGACCGCCAGCTGCGCCTGGGTCGCCCAGCACGCGCCGACGAACCCCAAGGCCCTCGCCGAGTTCGAGCGCCGCGTGGCGTCTCTGCGGGACGGGGACGAGACGGTGCGCTGGTACCCCTTCTGACCGTGCGCCGGCCTCTTCCGGCCCTGCGCCGGGCCCCGTTCTTCTGAACCGGCGGCCCGGTCAGACCTTCTCGTCCGCCAGGTCCCGCAGCGGCCAGGTCCCGTCCACCACCGCGTCAGCCTCCCCCTTGCGGCGCAGGAAGCTCTGGAAGTCGGCCGCCCACTCCGCGTACCACTCGATCTGGCGACGGTGCAGCTCCGCGGGGCCGAGGGCCGCGACCTTGGGGTGGCGGCCGGCTATCGCGCAGGCGAGCCGGGCCGCGGCGAGCGCGTCGGCCGAGGCGTCATGGGCCGAGTCCAGCGCCACCCCGTACTCCGTGCAGACCGCTTCGAGGTTGCGCTTGCCGCGACGGTAGCGGTCCACGGAGCGGTCGATCGTGTACGGATCGATGACCGGGGCGGGGTCGATGCCGCCGAGGCGCTCGCGCAGCGACGGCAGTCCGTACCTCCGCAGTTCGGCGGAGAGCAGGGTCAGGTCGAAGGCCGCGTTGTACGCGACGACGGGGACGCCCGTCTTCCAGTACGCGACGAGGACGCCCGCGATGGCGTCGGCGACCTGGTCGGCGGGGCGGCCCTCGGCCGCCGCCCGTTCGTTGCTGATCCCGTGCACCGCCACCGCGTCCGCCGGGATCTCCACGCCCGGGTCGGCCAGCCACTCACGGCGGCCTATCGGCTCTCCGTCCCTGACCTCGATCACGGCCCCCGTGACGATGCGCGCCTCGCGCGGATCGGTCCCGGTCGTCTCCAGGTCGAAGCCGATCAGCAGCTCCCGGTGCCAGCCCATGGGCGGCCCCCCTTCTTCATGGTGCTTTCCCCCAGTGGTCTCCACGATCCCATGAGCCACTGACAATCCGAGGACCGCGTTCCGCTTCCCGGGAGGGGCGGCATTTCAGGACACCGGCCGAGAATCCGCCCAAGCCAGCTCGAACTCCTCGCGGTATGTCGGGAACAACCCCTCTTCGGTGGTGTCATCCGGTTTGACCACTCGGCCTCCGCCACGCAGCACGAGTACCGGCGCCTCCATGCCGCGCGTACGCCGCAGATACGACTGCACGACCGCGATGCCGTCCGAGCCGTCCCCGTCCACGAGGTAGGCCGTGAAGCGAGGCGTCTCGTCGAAGACCTGGATCTCGAAGGCGCCCGGATCGCGCAGCTTGGACCGCACCCGGCGCATGTGCAGGATGTTCATCTCGACGGCGCGGCTCAACTCGCCCCGCTTGATGCCGAGTTCGCGCTCGCGCCGCTTCACCGCGCTCGAGGCGGGATTCAGGAACAGCAGCCGCGCCCGGCAGCCGGACTCGGCGAGACGTACGAGCCGCCGTCCGGAGAAGTTCTGCACGAGCAGGTTCAGGCCGATGCCGATGGCGTCGAGGCGGCGGGCACCGCCGAAGAGGTCCTCGGCGGGGAACTGGCGTAGCAGACGTACGCGGTCCGAGTGCACACCGACCACGTCCGCGTACCGGTCGCCGACCAGATCCTCGACGGCGTCCACGGGCAGCCGGCGCGCGGAGGGCACATCACTGCCGGCGCCGAGGATCTCCAGGAGCTTCGCCGCGGCCCGCTCTGCCTGGTTGAGGACAGCCTCGGACAGGGCCCGGTTGCGGGAGACCACGTTCCGGGTCACTTCCAGCTCGTCCAGGGCGAGTTCGACGTCCCGGCGCTCGTCGAAGTACGGCTCGAAGCAGGGCCAGTGCTGCACCATCAGCTCGCGCAGCTGCGGCAACGTGAGGAAGCTGAGCACGTTGTCGTCGGCGGGATCGAGCAAGTACCCCTTGCGGCGGCTGACTTCGCGTACGGCGACGGCGCGCTGAACCCATTCCTGTCCGGCAGGGCCCGCGGCGGCGACCACCCAGTCGTCGCCGTGGACGGGTTCGTAGATGGGACGGAGAACAGCGGCCACGACCGCGCGCAGCCGCTGTTCGACCAGGTTCAGCCAGATGTAGGCACGCCCGGCTCGCTGAGCGCGCGTACGCACCTCGCGCCAGGCGTCGGCACCCCAGTCCAACTCCGGTCCAATGGATCCCATTTCCATCGGCCGTGCCAGGGACACCGCGCCGGGTGGGACATCTGTGGAGTTCCCCTCGTGACCCTCGTCACCAGGAGGCAACTCCAGCCCTCCCGAGCCCACCCGCGCACCGCCTTCCGCTCCCCCGAGCTCTCCCCTAGTCAACGATCAAGGAAGGGTACTCCGGGAGCGGTCAGCGGTGCAGCCCGATGGACAGGGTCGTTTCTCAACGACCTTCTTCCACATGGCCGTTCTGGTCCGCGAGCTCCGGCGGAGTGAGCGGATTCATAGCAGTGACGTCGCGCGGGGCGATCGAGAAGCCCTGCCAGTGGACCGGCATGGGCTGCTGGTCCTCGTCGCGCGCTATGTGGTGGAAGCCGACGTTGACCCAGACCACGGGGTGGGTGAGCGTCTGCCCGTCGATCCACTTGTCGACGGACTTGCCGTGTCCGGCACCGCAGTTGCGCAGGTTGTCGCTCGCGAACTGCTCGCACTTGTTGTACTCGGTGAAGTAGACGTCGTGCTTGGTGAAGGGGCGGCCGAGGTACTTGGTGGTCGCGCCCGGGACGATCTCGTACGAACGCGCGTGGTTGTCCTTGTTCTTGCCGGTGCTGCTGACGACGCGCCACCAACGCATGTTCTTGGCGTCGCCCGCGAGTTCCTTGGTGACCTTCGTGACCGTGGTCTTGTTGCTCGGCGCCTCGGCGCCCCGCGCGGGCGGGCTGACCACGGAGTCGTACTGTTCCACCTTGGCCTTGGAGGAGCCGTCGAGGCCGAAGTTGAGGCGCCAGAAGACGTTGTGGCTGTGGCTGGTGGCGTAGTCCTTGGCGCCCTTGCCCAGGGGCCAGCCCCGGCCGTCGCCCGCGTCGTAGTCACCGGGCGAGAGGCTGCCGGTGGCTCCGACGTTCATGTTGAGGGTGCCGTCGTCCTGGAAGCGCCACTCGGTGATGTACTCGTACCAGCCGACCTTGTTGACGGTGTAGATCAGCAGGTCCTTGCCCTGCTTCTGGAACACCTTGTTCCCCGTGTCGGCCTGCATGCGGTAGGCGTGGCCGCGCGAACGGGTCGTGGTGCACAGGCCCTTGACGTTGGCGTGCTGCGGGTCCCAGGCCTCGGGAACCTTGACCGTCTTGATGGTGCCGCCGGGGCACTCGGCGGGCACCATGTCGACCAGACCCTGTCCGAAGCCGGCGCCCGTGAGGTCGCTGTACTCGACCGAGCCGTCGTCGTAGGGGACGTCGATCTGGGCGAGCTTGGCGCTGCTGAGGACCTTGATCGGGTGGGCCTCGCCGGGAGGCTGGTAGGAGATGTTCTCCAGGACGAGCCCGGCCTCGCTCTCGTAATGCCAGCACATCCGCCAGGTGGTGCCGGTGGAGAGCTTCTGCTCGATCTTGTACGCCGCGCTGCAGTCGGCGGCCGCCGCGGAGGCGGTCTTCGGCTGGGCGACGGCCGGTCCCGCGGCCGTCGTCGCGCCGGCGGCCAGGGCGATCGCCGAAAGGCCCACCGCCGTCCGGCTGCGGGCACGGCTGTTTCTGTTGACGCGCATGAAGAAGTGACTCCTTGCGGAAAGCAGTGAAGGTGGGAGGTGAAAGAAGGCCGCGCTCAGCCGAACTTGCCGACCTTGCGGGCGCTCAGGTCGACCACCAGGTCACGGCTGTCGATCCAGGGCCCGTTCTTGACCTTCGGGAAGAGCCGTACGCACCGGTGCTCGCCGCAGGCGTCGAGGACGGCGGGCTGAGCTCCGGACGTCGCACGGTAGACCATGCTGTTGAGCACCAGCTGGTCGGGCGAGGTCAGTTCCTTGCCGGTGGCGTCCTTGAAGTCCGCCTTCAGACCCGCGCCGAGCGGGTCGGCGATCAGCAGCTTGGCGGCCTCGATCATCTCGTCGCGGCTGATGGGCGGCTGGACGTCATGCTGGGTGCCCGTCTTCTCGACCTTCCCGGTGTCGAGGTTGACGGTCTTGGTGACGAGCGTGTCGTTCTTGTAGTCGTAGAACGACACGTCGGCGCGCCGGGGCGCGTTCGGATCGTCCAGTTCGTTCGTCTCGGGTTCGGCGAGGTCGGCGCTGATGCGCTGCGGGCCGCGCTTGCCCTCCACGTTCTCACTGGCGCTGAACGACTGCTGGTTGAGCGCGATCCGCTCGACGCGCTTCATCTCGTCGTCGGTCAGCGGGTCGCGGCCCTTGCCCTTGTCGCCCTGGGCCGGTGCCTCCTCGACGACACCCGGCTGCACCGCCGACTGCCCCTGCTGACCTGTCTGCTGCGAGGTGCCGTTGGCGCCCTGGCCCCCGCCAGAGTCGTCGGCCCCCGCCGTACCCGGCAGTGTGATTCCGACCATCACGGCCGTCCCGGCCACCGCTATGGCAGCACCTGCCACCACCTTGCCCAGATGGCGGTGCACTATCTTGCGCACATTTCCCCCTACTCCCCCTATGCCGTCAGGAGTCGCTTGAGCCCCACTGGTTCGGCATACGACGTATGCCTGGTCATCGGGTAAGAGGGACGTAAGTCATAGGAGGTTCCATCACTTTCGGGGAGACTCGGCTCGGAGTCGCCCTCAGGGGCGCGGCACTACTGGAAGAGTCGTATCCATGCAGGTCTGGCCTGGAGAGGCATATCCACTCGGTGCCACGTACGACGGCGCCGGTACCAATTTCGCGGTCTTCTCGGAGGCCGCCGACCGCATCGAGCTGTGTCTGCTGCACGACGACGGCTCGGAGACGGCGGTGGAGCTGCGCGAAACCGACGCGTTCGTCCGGCACGCGTATCTGCCGGGGGTCATGCCCGGACAGCGGTACGGCTTCCGGGTGCACGGACCGTACGCGCCCGGTCGCGGGCGGCGCGCCAACTCCGCGAAGCTGCTCCTCGACCCGTACGCGCGCGCCATCAGCGGGTCGGTGAAGTGGGGCGAGGAGGTGTACGGCTATCCCTTCGGGGCCCCCGACAAGCGCAACGACCTGGACTCGGCGCCGCACACCATGTCGTCGGTCGTGGTGAACCCGTACTTCGACTGGGGCGACGACCGACGTCCGCGCACCGAATACCACCACACGGTGCTCTACGAGGCCCATGTGAAGGGCCTCACGATGCAGCACCCGGAGCTGCCCGACGAGCTGCGCGGCACGTACGCGGCGCTGGCACACCCGGCGATCATCGAACACCTGACGGAACTGGGCATCACCGCACTGGAACTGATGCCCGTTCACCAGTTCGTGAACGACCACCGTCTGGTGGACATGGGTCTCAGCAACTACTGGGGCTACAACACGATCGGCTTCTTCGCCCCGCACAACGCGTACGCCTCCTGGGGCGATCGCGGCCAGCAGGTCCTGGAGTTCAAGTCGGCGGTCCGTGCGCTGCACGAGGCCGGCATCGAGGTCATCCTGGACGTGGTCTACAACCACACGGCCGAGGGCAACCACCTGGGCCCGACGCTGTCCTTCAGGGGCCTCGACAACGCCTCGTACTACCGTCTGGCGGACGATCCCCGCTACTACATGGACACCACGGGGACCGGCAATTCCCTTCTGATGCGCTCCCCGCACGTGCTCCAGCTGATCATGGACTCGCTGCGCTACTGGGTCACCGAGATGCACGTCGACGGGTTCCGCTTCGACCTCGCCGCCACGCTGGCCAGGCAGTTCCACGAGGTGGACCGGCTGTCGTCCTTCTTCGACCTGGTCCAGCAGGACCCGGTGGTCTCCCAGGTGAAGCTGATCGCCGAGCCGTGGGACGTCGGCGAGGGCGGCTACCAGGTGGGCAACTTCCCGCCGTTGTGGACCGAGTGGAACGGCAAATACCGCGACACCGTACGGGACCTGTGGCGCGGCGAGCCGCGCACGCTGGCGGAGTTCGCGTCCCGGCTGACCGGCTCGTCGGACCTCTACCAGGACGACGGCCGCCGCCCGCTCGCCTCCATCAACTTCGTGACCTGCCACGACGGCTTCACGCTGCACGACCTCGTCTCGTACAACAACAAGCACAACGAGGGCAATGGCGAAGACAACCGCGACGGAGAGAGCCACAACCGGTCCTGGAACTGCGGTGCCGAGGGCGACACCGACGACGATGCCGTCCTCGCCCTGCGGGCCCGCCAGATGCGCAACTTCATCGCGACGCTGATGCTCTCCCAGGGCGTGCCGATGCTCAGCCACGGCGACGAGTTCGCGCGCACCCAGGGCGGCAACAACAACGCGTACTGCCAGGACAGCGAGCTGGCCTGGGTGTCGTGGCCGGAGGACGGCAGCGAGCTGCTCGACTTCACGCGCGCGATGGTGTGGCTGCGGCGCGACCATCCCGTCTTCCGGCGGCGCCGCTTCTTCCACGGGCGGCCCGTGCAGGGCACGCACGACGAGCTGTCCGACATCGCGTGGTTCACCCCGGAGGGCGAGGACATGACCCAACGCGACTGGGGCTCCGCGCAAGCGCGGGCGCTGTCCGTCTTCCTCAACGGCAACGCGATCTCCGAGCCGGGCCCGCGCGGGGAGCGCATCGCCGACGACTCCTTCCTGCTGCTGTTCAACGCCTCACCGAAGGCGCTGGAGTTCGTGGTGCCGGTCAACCACGGACGGCAGTGGCAGGTCGTGGTCGACACCTCCCGCCCGGAAGGAGTGTCGCCGGGGACGGGCGCCAAGGTCGAGGCCGGGGACCGGCTGACGCTGGTCGACCGGAGCCTGACGGTGTTGCAGCGGCCTGCCTAGGCGGGCGTGTTCTCCTCGGGCACGCGCGCGTGGGGCTCGTCTTCCGGTTGCACGCGCGCGTGGGGGCCGTTTTCGGTTTCGGTGTACGTCGTCGGGCGTGCCGTCAGCGCGATGGCGCAGGCGAGCGCGGCGACCGCGCTTCCGACCGCGAACGCGGCGGTGGGGCCGTAGGACTCCGCCAGGCGTCCGGTGACGGCCACGGCGAGGGCCTGGCCACCGACGATCGCACTCGTCGCGACGGCCATCGCCTCGGCCAGCCGCGCCGGCGGCACGGCACGCTCGGTGAGGCCGAACACGGTGATCAGGTGGGGCGCGTACGCGACACCGAGGACGGTGACGACGGCGTACAGACCCCACAGGCTCTCCGTCCACAGCAGCGGCAGGGACAGCAGAAGGGCGGCCGCGGTGGCCGCCCTCCAGCGGGCCCTGAGCCCGAGACGGGCCGGCGCCGCGGCCATCGACAGCCCCGCGACGGCGCTCATGACCCCCATGGCGGCGTACACGAGCCCGGCCTGGTCCTCCTGCCCGAGGCGTTCGGTCAGCGCGGTGATGCCGGCCTGGCAGGCGCCGAACATGGCGCCCTGGAGGGCGAGGGCCGCGCGCAGAGCATGGACGGAGCGGGGGATGCGGAAGCGCGCGGCCACCGCACGCGCCGGGTTCCGCGCCGGGCGCATCGCGGTGGCCGTCGGGTGTACCGCGGTGGCCGTCGGGTGCATCGCGGTGGCCGTCGGGTGTACCGCGGTGGCCGTCGGGTGCATCGCGGTGGCCGTCGGGTGCAGGGCGAAACCCGTTCCGCAGACGGCCACCAGGAGCCCCGCCGCGCCCAGCGCGTACGCCGGGTGTGCCAGCACCGCCGCGACGCCCACCAGGGCGGGGCCCAGCACGAAGGAGATCTCGTCCAGCGTGCTCTCGAAGGACAGCGCGGCACTCACCGTACGGTCGTCCGCGCCGCTGCCGCGGGCCAGGGCGACCACGCGGGCACGGCCCAGCGGGCCGATGAGCGGCACGCTCGCTCCGGCCAGGGCGCCGAGCAGGGCGAGGGGCCCCGGAGCCAGGTGAGCGAGCGCGCCCGTCACCAGGGCGGCGATCGCGAGGGCGTTGGCGAGGGAGAAGACGAGGACGACGGTGCGCTGACCGTGCCGGTCCGCGAGACGGCCCACGAGCGGCCCGCAGGCCACCTGTCCGACGGCGAGCGCGCCACCGACCAGCCCCGCCGTCCCCAGCGAGCCACTCGTCCGCGCGACGAGCAGCAGACTGCCGAACTGGATGGTGGCGGTGGGCAGCCGACCGAGGAAGGACACGACCGGGAGGGCAGCCCCGGTCAGCGCGACCACGCGGCGGTAGGTCGCCACGGTGCCGGACGTGTCCGGCGTGACGTGCCGCCCCTGGCTCCTGTTCCGCATCGTTCGACGCTAGCCACGCGCCCGTGCCCGTATGCATGCGTCGATGACACGAAAGGCGGTGGGGCGGGTACGTAGGTTCGCATGACACCTGAGCGTCCCGACCCGGTGATTCCGGACTCGGTGGTCCCCGGCCCGGTGGTTCCCGCCGTGCCGACCGCCACGTACCGGCTGCAACTGCAGCCGGAGTTCCCCTTCGGGGCAGCCGAGGCGGCCGTGCCGTATCTGGCCTCGCTCGGCGTCTCGCATCTGCACCTCTCGCCCGTCCTGGAGGCCGTCCCGGGCTCGACGCACGGCTACGACGTGGTGGACCACGCGCGCGTGCGGTCCGAACTGGGCGGCGAGGATGGGCTGCGCTCCCTGGCGCGCACCGCGCGCGAGCACGGCCTGGGCCTCGTCGTGGACATCGTGCCGAACCACATGGCCATGGCCCCGCGCCACAACCGCCCGCTGTGGGAGGTGCTGCGCGAGGGCCCCGAGTCGCCGTACGCGCGCTGGTTCGACATCGACTGGGACGCCCAGGACGGTCGGCTCCTGCTGCCGGTGCTCGGGGGCCGGCTCGGCACGGAGTTCGACCGCCTGAAGGTCGACGGCGACGTACTGCGCTACTACGACCATGTGTTCCCGCTGCGCGAAGGCACCGAGAGGCTGCCGCTGCCGCGACTCCTCGACGCCCAGTGGTACCGCCCCGTGTGGTGGCGGCTGGCCCGTACGGAGCTCAACTACCGCCGCTTCTTCAGCATCTCGGAGCTCATCGGCGTGCGCGTCGAGGACCCGGAGGTGTTCACGGCGACCCACGCGAAGATCCTGGAGCTGCTCGACGACGGCGTGGTCGAGGGGCTGCGCGTCGACCACCCGGACGGACTCGCGGACCCGGACGCGTATCTGCGCCGCCTGCACGAGGCGACCGGGGGCCGCTGGACGGTGGTCGAGAAGATCCTCGCGGACGGCGAGCCGCTCCCGGCCGCGTGGCCCGTCGCCGGCACCACCGGATACGACGCGCTGCGGCACGTGGACGGCCTCTTCACGGACCCGGCGGGCGCGGGCGAACTCCTCGGCCAGTACCGGCGGTTCGCGGCCCCTCAGGCCGACCGGGGCGGCCACTGGGAGTCGACGGTGCGCAGGGCGGCGTACAAGGTGCTCACGCACGAGCTGGTCACGGAGGTCGACCGCCTCACGCGCGTGGTGAGCGGCGTGTGCGCCGCGTCCCCGGACCCGGCATTGCGCGATCACGCCCCCTGGGCCCTGGGCACCGCACTGCGGGAACTCCTCGTACGCCTCGAGGTGTACCGGCCCTACCCCTCCACGGACGCCTCCCTGGTGGTGACCGAGGAGGCCGCCGAGGAGGCCCGGGCGGTCTTCACGGTGCCCGAGGAGGCGCATGCCGTGGACGTCGTACGGGATCTGGTGACCGGGCGGGCCGGTGACGGGCCCGGGCACGCGGAGCTGCGGGCCCGGTTCGCGCAGACCTCGTCCGCGCTGCGGGCCAAGTCCGTGGAGGACACGGCGTTCTACCGCTTTGTGCCCCTTCTGTCCGCGAACGAGGTGGGCGGCGCCCCGGGCGCTCCGGCCGTGTCCCCGGAGGACTTCCACGCCTACTGCGCGCGCGTGCAGCGTGACTGGCCGGCCACCGGCACCGCCTTGTCGACACACGACACGAAACGCAGCGCCGACGTCCGCGCGGCGCTCTCGGTGCTCACCCAGTGCCCCGAACGGTGGGCCGACGTCCTGGCGGAGGTGACCCGGGACGGCACGGGTGTGCCCGACCCGCAGCTGGCCTGGGCCGCATGGCAGACGATGTTCGGACTGGGCCCGGCCTCCGAAGAACGTGTCCAGGGAGCCCTGTTGAAGCACGTCCGGGAGGCCGGACTGCACACCTCCTGGACGGAGCAGGATCCCGCGTACGAGGACACGGTCGCGGCGTTCGTGTCGGAGGGGCCCTGCGGGGTGCCTGGGCGGCTCGTGGCCGACTTCCGGGCCGCCCTGGCGCCGCATGTGCGGGCGAACGTCCTCGGGGCCGCTCTGGTCCATCTGACGATGCCCGGGGTCCCGGACGTCTACCAGGGCACCGAGGGCGAGTACCTGGCGCTGGTCGACCCGGACAACCGGCAGCCGTTCGCGCCGCAGGAGCGGCCCTCGGAGAAGGCCGCGCTGACGACGGCCGCGCTGCGGCTGCGCGGGCGGCGCCCGGCCGTCTTCGGCGACTCGGCGACGTACGCGCCGCTGGTGGCGGAGGGCCCGGGCGCCGGGCACTGCGTGGCGTTCGTACGCTCCGGAGAGGTGATCACGGCCGTCACGCGGATGTCGCTGCGGCTGGCCGAGGCCGGCGGCTGGCGCGACACCCGGCTCGCGCTCCCCGAGGGGCGCTGGGCCGATGTGATCTCCCCGGGAAGGGAGTTCACGGGGCACGCGCGCGTGGAGGAGCTTTTCGAGCGGCTGCCCGTGGTGCTGCTGGAGCGGGTCAGCGCGGGCGCACCAGCAGGGTCCGGGGAGAGCGGCTGATCAGGCCCACCGGAGCCGGCCGGAAGCCCGGGAACCAGCGCAGGTCCGGCAGGGCGGTCAGCAGGGCGTGCAGGCCGTGTTCCGCCGTGAGCCGGGCGAGCAGCGCGCCCGGGCAGAAGTGCCGTCCGGAGCCGTACGCGAGCTCACCCGGGTCGGCGCGGAAGGCGTCGTAGCGGTCCGGGTCGGCGAACCGTGCCGGGTCGCGTCCCGCGGCACCCAGCAGACACGCCACGGTGGCGCCCGCCGGGATCGCGCCGACGGGCTCGACGGCCCGGCGCGAGACGACGTGCAGCGGCGGATCACGGCGCAGCGACTCTGCCCAGGCACCGGCCGTGAGCGCGGGACGGGCGCGGATCATCCCCAACTGGCCCGGGTGGTCGAGGAGATTGGCGAGGAACGACGCGAGCGCGTGGGCGGTCGCCTCGCCGCCCGCGCCGAGGAGCGTCCCGGCCAGCCCCGACACGGCCTCGTCCGGCAGCAGGCGACCGTCGGCGGCCCGGGCCGTGCACAGCGCGGACAGCAGATCGGCGCCCGGGTGGGCACGGCGGCGGGCGATGTACGGGCGCAGGAAAGCGTCCAGTTCGGGGTGGTGACCGCCCAGGTGGTCGAGGCCCGTACGGCACCAAGCATGGACGCGCGCGGTGTCCTCGTACGGCAGCCCGAGCGCGGCGACGGCCGCCGCGGTGGGCAGCCAGTGGCAGAACTCGGCGACGAGATCGGCCTCCTGGCGCGCGGCGAGACGGCGGGCGAGGACGTACGCCGTGCGTTCGACACCGGCGGTCAGGGCGGCCAGCGCGGCCCCTCGGAACGCCGGTGAGACGAGGGCCCGGTGCGCGCTGTGCATGCCGCCCTCCAGATGGGCGAGGGTGCGCCCGGGCGGCGGAGCGACGAGCCGTGGATCCGCGAGCGCGGCGCGGACATCGGCGTACCGGCTGACCAGCCAGGCGCCGAACGGTTCGTCGTACACGAGGGGGTGCCGCTCACGGAGGGTCCGGTACAGCGGGTACGGGTCGCGCTCGGTGCCGGGGGCGAGCAGGCTCGGCGGCGCCGAGCCGCTCTCCGGGCACGGGCGCACGGGCTCGGGCCGGCTCGGTGGCGCCAACGGCGTCTGCGGCGCGGACGGGCCCGACGGCGCGAACGGGTTCATCACCCCGGTCCCCGGAAGCGCCGGCAGCAGCCGCGCGGGCAGTGCTCCCGTCGGCGTGGCCGCGGGCGCGTCTTCGCCGGGAAGGCCGTGAGGACACAGCACCGGCGGCCTCCCACCTCGGATGTGCGCGCCGGACCTACGCGCGGCAGTACTCAGCCGACCACCGATGCGATCGGACCGCAGCCCTCGTACGCCCGAACGGGTGATCCGGCCGCATCCGCGCAGGCCCTTCACCACCCGTCGGTGGCGCCGCGAGGAGACGGTCGGGGCGCGCCTTCGGGCAGGTCCGACGGAGCGCGCCAGGCAGCCCTCGCCGACGGTGAGTCCTTCCTCTGGCGGTGCACACCCCCCTGCCAGCGGTAAATGCCACCTGGCGCCCCCGGGAGCCGCCCCGTCAACTCCTTGACAGTTCACTCAGTCCGTGGACTACTGCGGAAAGCGACGCAGGGCGGACAAGTCGGGGGTGAGTCTCCTGCCGGAGTTGCGCTACCCCAGTGTGACCGAAATCGTCTCGTCCGCCCGGGCGTTGGCGGCTCACCGACCCGGCCTGTGCGTCCTCAGACAAGTGGGTGTCTCGCGCGCGGGCAGACCTCTTCACCTGCTGTCCGTCGGCCACGCGCAGCGCGCGGTCCTCGTCGTGGCGGGCGCCCACGCGAACGAACCGACGGGCGGTTCGACCCTGCTGGCCCTGGCCGAACGCGCAATGCACGAGCGGGGGTTGCGGGCCGAGACCTCCTGGCACTTCCTGCTCTGCGCGGACCCGGACGGCGCGAGCCTCCATGTGACGCCCGCGCCGCGCACGCTGCTCGACTACCACCTGGGTTTCTTCCGTCCGGCCGGCCCCGAGCAGCCGGAGTGGTCACCCTCCGTGCTGCCGCCCGACCGGCTGCCGCCCGAGACCCGCGCCCTCACCCGGGTCATCGACGAGCTGCGGCCCTACCTCCAGGTGACGCTGCACGGGACCGATCTGGGCGGCAGCTGGGTGCAGTTGACCAAGGACATCCCGGGGCTGGCCGAGCCGTTCGCCAAGTCCGCGGCGGAGCTGCACATCCCGGTGGAGACGGCCGCCTCGGACGCCGCCGGCTGGCCCGCCTCGGGGCCCGGGGTGCATGTGATGCCGGCGCCCGGCTCGGACGCGGCGTACCCGAGCATGCCCGACGACGCCCGGCACAGCACCTGGTACCACGCCCACCGGTACGGCGGGCTGACCGCCGTCGTCGAGGTGCCGATGTGGGCCAGCGACCTGGTGGACGATCCGGCGCCGCACCCCGCCCCCGCGGCGGCGATGCGGCGACTGGCGCGCCGGCTGGTGCACGACGCGCTCCAGGTGGAGGCGGTGCTCACGGAGGCCCTGCCGCGGCTGCCAGGACCCGACGGGCCGCTTCTGCGGGCCGCGAAGTGGGCGCTGGAGCTGGTGCCGGGCCTCGCCGGCGACTGGATCCAGACGCCACCTCCGGACACGACGATGGCGTACGTCGGCAGTGTCGACGCGTTCGGCCGCCGGCTCCCGCTGCGGGCCGCCGCGATGCTGCTGCGCGTCCTCCAGGAGGCCGACGACCGCGAGGCGCAGCGCCTCGAAGCCCTCGTCGCCGCGTGGAGCGACGCGTTCGCCGAACGGTTCCGCGCCCGCTGGGTGCCGCTGGAGCACCAGGTCGAACACCAGGCCCGTACGGTGGTGGCGGCGGCCCGCCACGCGCGCGAGAACGCGGCGTGAGCGTTTTCGAGGCGTACGCGCGCGTGCCGGTCCGCCGCCGACCCGGTCCGATCAGTCCACCGGCTCGAACACCGCTCCCGTCTCGGCCACCATCACGCAGGAGTTCGCGAAGGTATGCGTGTAGGCGACCCGGCGGCCGTCCCATACGCCCTGCGCCGACGCGGTCACCGGGGCGTAGATCAAGGGGCACAGAACGTCGGCCCGGGGCGGGATCCGGGAGATGTCGCCCCCGGCGGCGCGGAGTTCCTCGCAGGCCTGTGCCGCGTGCGGGTGTCCCAGGGGCGGGTCGCAGAACAACAGGGTGCCAGGCGTGTCGCTGGAGCGGGCGTCGCCGGGCGTGACGGTGAGGTAGAGCCAGTTGCCGGGGGGGACTCCTGTGGTGCCGCCTGGACCGGGGCGGCGCCCGCCGTGAGGAGGACGGCCGCAGCGAGCAGACCGACACGTACCGCTTGAACGGTTCGCGCCTGAAGGGCTTTCGCTTGAACCGTCTTCGCCGGAGTGGATTTCGTCATTCCAGGTGCATCGGCACCGCGGGCTCCGAACCCCACCCGGACTCACTCGAACGGGAGCGCACGGGCGCGTGCCGCCCGGCGAGTTCGAACGAGGCGAGCACCACGCGCGACTGGTACTCGACCTGGCGGGCGACCGGGATCCAGCGCGCCCCGCAGCCCTCGCGATAGTCGGCGCACCACTCGTCGACGAGCCGGTCGAGCTCCGGCAGCACCCCGCACGGGTCGTGCCCGGAGGCGGACACGAGCTGGTGAAGCAGCCCGGCCGTGCGCAGCGCGACCCGGCGTCCCGCGAGGCGCAACGCCGTCAGATGAGCGGTGTCGAGCGGCGGCAGGGGGCGCGTCCCCGCGTCGTACACGTCGGGGTCCCACGAGTCGGCGAGTCCGGGGCCGACCAGTAAATAGTCGTCGACGGGCGCGAGAAGGCAGGCCACGTCCGGGGAGGCGCCGAGGCTGGGCCGCACGCGCGCGAGGATGCCCTCCAGGAGTCCTGTGTCGCGGCGCAGTGTGCGGCTGACGGTGCGCAGCATCGCGTCGGCGTCGGCCGGCGGCGTGGGGTCCTCCACGGCCGCGACGCCCCACATGGGGGCCTCGACGACCGCCGTCACCGTGCCGTACGGGTGCGGGTGGAACCAGGTGGACTCGACCGCCGCCTCCGTGATGGCGGCGGCCAGGCCGCCCCTGTGCGGTGGCGGGATGCGGTAGACGGCGGGCCCCAGCGCCGGCCAGTACAGGGTGTCGTACGGGCCGAGTTCGCGCGGGATACCGAGGCGAGCGGCGGTGTGCGCGACGCGCTGGGCGAGGCCGGGCAGTTCGCGGGTCAGCTCGACGAAGGCGCCGCCGACGTCGACGCCGTGCAGGGAGCACTGCAGAAAGGGCCGCAGTTCGTCCTGGAGGTCGAGGAGGGCGCGGGTCTCGGGGAGGGTGGCCCCGTCCGCGCCCTCGGGCAGCCATTCGGGCTGTTCCAGGAAGCCGGGCCGGAAGAAGTGCCGGAAGTAGTGGCCGAGGCTGTACGGGCCCGACAGCCAGTCCTCGTTGCGGCGGGCGCCGTCAGGATCGAGGCACAGCAGCAGGTTCCAGGTGGCGTCCGCCCCCTCGGTCAACCGGGGGTCGGCGAGCGCCCGCTCGGCGAGGCGCAGGACCGTGGCACCGCCGACGGGTTCGTTGGCGTGCGGTCCCGCGACGACGAGGGCCTGGCGAGTGCCGTGTCCGACGGACAACAGCCACATCGGCGTCCCCGCCCGTGAGGTGCCCACGCGGCGCAGCCGGGCGTCCTTCGGCCGACGGGCGACGAGCGCGGCCGCACGGGCGCCCAGCTCGTCCACAGTCGGGTAGCGGAGCAGTGGCGGCAGGGCACACCTCCACTTATGTGGTGCCGTCGGTTCACCTGATGTGCATGGTGTACGCACAGTCAGTCACGGCTCCGGGGGTACGTCAACACCACGGAACGTAAGGGATGTTGAGGAAATCAGTGGGTGAATCCCAGGCCAGAGGTCGGCGGGACCGGGACCGCCCGACGCAAGGCGGAACGTCAGACTCGCTCCCCCGCAGGGCGGAACGTCGGACCGCTCCGACGCGAGCCCGCGACGCCACGGTTCAGCCGCGACGCTTCGGTTCAATCTCAACGCCACGGTTCAGCCGCGCCCCACGGTTCACTCCGACGCGAGGCGGAACATCATCCGCCCGAAGCCGATCTGGTCGCCGTCCTTGACTACGGCGGCGCCGATGACGCGCCGTCCGTTGACGGTCGTGCCGTTCGTCGAGCCCAAGTCGCGCAGCACCCACAGCCCGCCCTGCCGGCTCAGCTCGGCATGCACCCGGGACACCGTCTCGTGGTTGAGCCGCAGTCCGCTCGCCGGGTCGCGGCCGATGCGCAGCGGGTACAGGCTGTCCGGGTGAGGCAGCAGCAGCTTCGGGAGCCGCTCGGCCTGCCAAGCCCTGCGCAGTCGTACGGTGAAACCGGAGACCGCCTCCACGGTGCCGAACACCAACTTCGACCAGCGGCCCTCGGTGGGCAGGTCGGCGGTGAGCACGGCGAGTTCGTCGGACCTGCGGGCGGCGAGCGCCAACTCCATACGTCGGATGAACGTGTCGTGCGAGAGGCGACCGAGGGCGACGCCGTCACGGAGCGCCTTGAGCGCCCGGTCGCGCTCCACGTCGGACAGCCGCGCGGGGTACGTGTGGAACTCGAAAGACGACGTCACGCTGGTGATTGTCGGGCAGCGAGAGCGGGGTGTCCAGAAAACACGGAAACGGCCGCTGCGGCCGGACGGAGCGTTCCGCGTGAAAAGAGGGCGGCAAACACGCGGCAAAAGGGTGGATTCGAAAGCGAATTGATCTCACGTGAAGCACCATGGACAGGCTATGTCACGGTGAGCTGACAAGGGGGAACCGTCTGTGCGGTTCGAGGTGTGGGCACCGCAGGCCGACCGGGTGACGCTCCATTGCGCGGGCGCCACGCACGCGTTGGAGCGCAATCAGGAGCGTGCCGGGTGGTGGACGGGTGACGCGGACGCACAGGACGGGACCCGGTACGGGTTCGCGGTGGACGACGGTCCCGTGCTGCCCGATCCCCGCTCACGGCGGCAGCCGGACGGCCCCGACGGGCTGAGCGCGGTGGTCGACCAGGGGCGGTACGACTGGCGCACCGAGTGGGCAGGGCGTCCACTGCCGGGTGCGGTCCTGTATGAGCTGCACGTGGGGACGTACACGCCCGAGGGCACACTGGACGCGGCCGCCGAGCGACTCGGCCACCTTACGGAACTGGGCGTCACCCACGTCGAGTTGATGCCGCTGTGCCCCTTCCCGGGGCGGCACGGCTGGGGGTACGAGGGTGTCTCACTGTGGGCCGTGCATGAACCTTACGGCGGTCCCGAGGCACTGAAGCGCTTTGTCGACCAGGCCCACGAACTAGGCCTGGGCGTCGTCCTCGACGTCGTGCACAACCACTTCGGCCCCTCCGGCAACCACCTGCCCGCGTTCGGGCCGTACTTCACGGACACCCACCAGACACCCTGGGGCTCCGCCGTGAACCTGGACGCGCCCGGTTCGGACGAGGTGCGCGCGTACCTCGTCGGCAGCGCGCTGGCGTGGCTGCGCGACTACCGGCTCGACGGGCTGCGCCTCGACGCGGTGCACGCGCTGCGCGACACGCGCGCGGTGCACTTCCTGGAGGAGCTGTCGACGGCCGTGGACGCGCTCGCCGACGACCTCGGCCGACCGCTCTTCCTGATCGCCGAGTCCGACCTGAACGACCCTCGGCTCGTCACTCCACGCGAGGTGGGCGGTCTCGGGCTGCACGCCCAATGGAACGACGACTTCCATCACGCGCTGCACACCGCGCTGACCGGCGAGGCGCAGGGCTACTACGCGGACTTCGCGCGCGCCCCGTTCGCGGCGCTCGCGAAAGCGCTTACGTCGGGCTACTTCCACGATGGCACGTACTCCAGCTTCCGCGGGCGCTCACACGGCCGCCCGCTGGACCGCACCCGCGTCTCGGCACACCGCCTGCTCGGCTACGCCCAGACCCACGACCAGATCGGCAACCGCGCCCAGGGCGACCGGCTCTCGGCCTCCCTCTCCCCCGGGCTGCTGGCCTGCGCCACCGCGCTGACGCTCACCGCGCCCTTCACGCCGATGCTCTTCATGGGCGAGGAGTGGGCCGCGGGCACGCCCTGGCAGTTCTTCACCGACCACACCGATCCCGAGCTCGCCGAGGCCGTACGGCGGGGCAGGCGCCGGGAGTTCGCGGCACACGGCTGGGCCGAGGAGGACGTCCCCGACCCACAGGACCCGGCGACCCGGAACCGCTCCTGCCTCGACTGGTCGGAACCCGAAAAGGCACCCCACGCGCGCGTACTGGCCTGGTACCGCGACCTGATCGCCCTGCGCCGCCGCCAGGCCGACCTCTCGGACCCCGATCTCGCGGCGGTCAGAGTCGCCCACGACGCGCAGGCCCGCTGGCTGGCTCTGCGGCGCGGTGACGTCCGGGTGGCCATCAATCTCTCCAAGGGGACCGCGGCGATCCCTCTCGGCATCCGCCACGCGCGCGTGCTGGCCGCCTGGGAGCCCGTCGAGGCGCCGGACGCGGACGGGGTGTTGAGCGTGCCGGGCGAGTCGTGCGTGGTGCTGACACAGGCGTGAGGCGCTGGTCGTCGGCGGTGCCATGGCGTGCGGTGCTCAGCGCTCGCCGTTGGCGATGCCACGGCGTGACGCACTCGCTGTCTGCGTCGACACAGGGGTGCGGCGCTCGGTGCCGTCGCGCGACGCAATCGTTTGCGCAAACGATTACGCAAGCGTGTGCGCAAACGATTGCGTAAAGGCTTGCGCAACGGCTTGGGTAAACGCTTGCGCAAGCGTTTACCCCGCCCCAACAAGACACGGCATGACAAGACAAGGGGTGACGAGGCAAGACGAGGCGACGAGACGCGACGTGACGAGGCGAGGCGCGGCAAGACGCGTCCCGCGATGCCCCGGCCCGGCCCCCTCGCCTACGGTGTCTCGTCCGGCCCGTCCCGCAGATCAGTGACCCGTTCCAGCAGGATCGCCTCCCAGGCGCGGCGCAGTTGTGTCTCCAGCAGCGGGACGGGACTGTCGTCACGGCGCTGGAGGCGGTCGGCGAGACGGATCACGGTGTCGCAGCGGGACAGCCACAGGCCGCGCAGGCAGGGGCGGGCGCCGTAGCCGGCGAGCGTGGCGGCGCGTACGGCCGCAGGGGCGCCGACGGCGATCGCGAGCCCGGCGATGTCCTCGGCGGGGTCGCCGATCACCGCGTCGGTCCAGTCGAGGACGCCGCGCACCCGGCCGTCGGCGCTGACCACGAGGTGTTCGCCCTTGAGGTCGTGGTGCACGAGGATCGCGGCGGCGGGCTGCGCGGCGAGTTGGACGGCGGCGGGCGCGGTGAGCTGGGCCAGGCGGGCGGGGTCGAACTCGTCGGCGGCGAGTTCCTCGGCCGCGTGCGAAGCGGCCGTCCGCAGCGCGTCCAGGGAGCGCGGCGCGGTGCGCGGGACGCCGAGCGCCTCGGCCTGGCGTACGGGCACTTCGCGCAGCCCCGTGAGCAGTCCCGCCAGGTCTGCCTCACCGACGGCCGAGACGGCCTGCTCCTCGCCGGACGCGCCGGGCAGCCTGGTGTCCAGGGTGCAGCTCAGACCGCTCGCCCATTCGCCATGCGCGACGCTCACCGGGACCGGGACTCCGATGTGCGGGCGCACCAGGTCGCGCAGCCGCAGTTCGCGACGCTGGCGTTCGGAGGCGTCGCGGTCCCGGGCGAGCCGCAGCACATGGCGCGTGCCGACCCACCAGGTGGAGTGCTCGCCGCCCTCGGCGACAGGCCGGACGTCCGGTCCCGTGCCCGCCGCAACGCTGTCGGCGAGCAGCGAACGGACCAGTCGGCGGACGGTGTCCGCGGTCGGTGTCGGTGCCTGGGTCATGGTCGCGCCGTTGTCGCTAGGGGGCGTTGGGGCCTAGGGGCCTTGGGGCCTTGGGACGTTGGGACGTTGGGACGTTGAGGCCTGGGGGAATGCTCCCGACGGTCGGTCAGCCGACGATCACCAGCTCGCGGGAGGTGGTGTTGAGGCGGCGTCCGCCGTCCTCGGTCACCGTCACGATGTCCTCGATGCGCACCCCGAAGCGGCCGGGCAGATAGATGCCGGGCTCCACGGAGAAGCACATTCCGGGTACGAGGGGCTGCTGTTCGCCCTCGATCATGTACGGCGGTTCGTGGGTGGTGACGCCGATGCCGTGCCCGGTGCGGTGGATGAAGTACTCGCCGTACCCGGCCTCGGTGATGACCGCGCGGGCCGCCCGGTCGACGTCCTGACAGGCGGCTCCGGGCCGCACCGCGCGGAAGCCCGCCTCCTGGGCCGCGCGCACGATGTCGTGCACCTTGCGCTCCTCGTCGTCCGGTTCGCCGACGTGGACCGTGCGGGAGGTGTCGGAGCCGTAGCCGTCCTTGAGGCCGCCGAAGTCCAGGACGACCATGTCGCCGCGCTGGATGATCCGGTCCTCGGCCTCGTGGTGCGGGTTGGCGCCGTTCGGCCCCGAGGCGACGATGGTGAAGTCAACCTGGGAGTGGCCGAACCGCCTCAGCAGCTCGGCGACGTCGGCGGCCACGTCGGCTTCCCTGCGGCCGGCGAAGGGAACCTTCCGGATCTCCTCGAACGTTGCGTCCGCGGCCGCTCCCGCGGCCGCCAACCGCTCCAGTTCCGCCGCGTCCTTGACGGCCCGCAGCATCGGCAGGGCCTCGGTGAGGGCGACGTGGCGCGTCTCCGGCAGCCGCTTCTGGAGGCCGAGCAGATGCAGGGCCCAGGCGTTGTCGCTGACGCCGAAGCGTCCCTTGGGGGCGAGGAGGGACGCCGTCGCCTCGTACGGGTCCTTGCCGTCGGTCCAGTCGCGGAGAGTCAGCGCGGGCGCGCCGGTCGCCTTGGCCGCGTCGGGCGCCTCCAGAGTGGGCACGACCAGGACCGGGTCCTCTCCGGCCCTCAGCACCAGCAGGGTGAGCCGCTCGGTCTCCACCGGCCGATACCCCGTCAGCCACACCAGATCGGGCCCCGGCGCCACCAGGACGCCGTCGAGCCCTGCGTCCGCGGCGGCCTCGGCCGCGCGCCGCATACGGGCCTGGTAGTCGCCGGCGGTGAAGGGCGCGGGCGTGCCGGTCATTCATGCCTCCGTCTGTCCGGAGTTCTCCCCAGGGGGCTACGGGCAGCATCCTGCCCTTCCGGTGAGGCGCGCGCGAGCCGGTTACCGCTGCCGCGTGTCAGCTTTCCAGGGCGAGGCGGGCGCCCAGGAGCAGCAGCACGCCTCCGGAGACCTGCTCCAGACGCCGGCGTACGCCGGTCCGGGACAGTACGGCCTTCATCCGGCCGACGAACCACACGTACAGGCCGTAGTAACCGACCTCGTAGACCGCCCAGAGCGCCGCGAGACCGACCATCGTGGGCAGATGCGGGGCGCCCTCGGGCACGAACTGCGGCAGGAAGGACATCGCGAAGATGGCCGCCTTCGGGTTGGCGAGGTTGAGCAGCAGCCCGCCCCGGTAGGAGGCCCAGCCGCTCTTCTCCGCGTCCTCCCAGCCGCCGTCCACGGCTCCCTTGGAGCGGCGCGCCTGCCACAGGGTCTGGACACCGAAGGTGACGAGCACGACGGCTCCGACGATCCGCATGACGTCGTACGCCATCTCGGAGGCGGCGAGCAGTGCGGTGAGACCGAACGCGGCGACGACGCCCCAGATGAAGACGCCGGTCTCGTTGCCGAGCACGGTCAGGAAGCCGGATCGCCTGCTGCGCAGCGACCGCTTGATGATCAGCACGGTGCTCGGGCCGGGCGATGCGGCGATCAGAGTGCAGGCGCCGAGGAAGGCGAGAAGAGTGCTCAGCATGCGGTCATCGTGACCTGCCGCCCCTCGTGCGGCCAGTCCTTTTCCGGTTTCGTGCGGTGCGTCCCATCCGGGTCACCCTTGTAACGGGTAATCGTTGCCCTGCCATTAGGATTAATGCTTAGATGCCCCTATTCCATTAGGTCAACGAGGGGATGAGCATGCTCGTGCTGGCGCACATCAGCGACCTTCATCTGGACGGGACCGCGCGGGCCACGGAGCGGGCCGAGCGGGTGCGCGACCGGCTTTGGGGGCTGTCCGGAACAGTGGACGCACTCCTTGTGACCGGGGACATCGCGGACCACGGCACGGAGGCGGAGTACGAGGAGGCGGCCCGCCTGCTCGGACTGCGCGACGCCGAAGCCCCCTTCCCCGTGCTGACCTGCCCGGGCAACCACGACAGCCGCGCGCCCTACCGAAAGGCGCTGCTCGGACTGCCCGCGGCCGACGGCCCGGTCAACAGCGTCCACCTCTTCGACGACGCGGCCGTGCTGATGTGCGACTCCAGCATTCCGGGCCGGGACGAGGGCGAGTTCGACGAGGAGACGTACGCCTGGGTCGAGGCGACGCTCGACGAGCTGGACGGCGACCTTCCGGCGCTGCTCGCCTTCCACCACCCGCCGGTCGGGCTGCACCATCCGCTGCCGGACGCGTACCAGCTGCGCCAACCGCGCTCCCTGGCCGCACTGTTGGAGCGCAGGCCCGAGGTCGTGGGGCTCATCACCGGTCACGCGCACACGCCCGCGGCCACCGTCTTCACCGGGCGACCGCTCGTCGTCGGCCCCGGTGTGACCTGGACGCTGCGGCTGCCCTGGGAGGGCGAGGGGGCCGCGGACCGGGACGCGCCTCCTGGGTTCGCGTTTCATGTGCTGGACGACGAGGGGCGGTTGACGAGCCACTTCAGGGTCGCATGAGGGGGCGTTGGACATGGCGTTCGGTCGCGACGGCCATCGCCCGTCGGCCTGAGACGCCTGACGTCATGTCACGACACCCGGCATCGTGGACAATTGCTGGTGGCTACCGTTCGCGTGGCGCACGGTGAGGGTCACGGTGGTCCCAGGGTGCGCGGCCGCGACCGCGCGCGCGAGGTCGGCGGCCGACTCGATCCGGCTCTCACCGACGGTCAGCAGGACGTCGCCGCGGACCAGGCCCGCCGTGTGGCCCGGGCCGGGGATGTGGACTCCGACGACGAGCGCGCCCGCGTCCTTGGGGGCGTCGACGGCCTCGACGCCGAGGGTGGCCTTCACGGGCCACTTCTCGGGTTCCTTCGAAAGGGACGGACTCCCCGTGCCGGCCGCCGACTTGGAGCCGCCGGCCTGCGGCGCCCCGGAGGTCCGCCCCGGTTGCCCCGCCGCCCCCTGCGCCCCGGCCTGCTTCTGAAGATCCGCCAGCTTGCTCATGCCGATCACGGTGGCGCCGACGGTGCCGAGTCCGACGCCCGACAGGACCAGCACCGTCCCGACGAACAGGCCGAAGAGCAGACTCGTCAACCGCTTGCCACGCCGCCGCGCGGCGTGCGGGCGCCGGGGGCTGCCGGACGCACGGCCGCCGCCCGGCTTCTGACCGGGCATCGGCTTGGGACGCAACGCGGTCTGTTCCATGGATCGCCTCCGGCAGATGCTCTACGGACCGCCTCCGGCTCTTGCTCTACCCTGCGCCCCGGCGCGCGACGATTCACGAACGAGTGAGACTGTCAAGCGCGTTCGAGAAGTTTGTCCGCCATGGTCGCCGCGGCTCCCCGCAGCGATCCGCCCTGCACCAGTTCCCTGCGGTGCACCAGACGGGGCGCCACTAGCGGGACGGCCACCGCTCCGGGCACGCCGGTGGCCGCCGTGCGCGGCAGCAGGGTCAGGCCGTGTCCCGCGGCGGCCAGGGCGGTGAGGGTACGGATGTCGGTGCCCTCGTAGCGCAGGGCGGGACGGAAGCCGCCGCTGCCGTTCGCGGCACGGAGGTGGTCCAGCGGCAGTCCCGCGCCGGGGGCGTCCAGCCAGCGCGCCTCGACGAGGTCGCCGAGGCGCAGGCCCGCGCGCCGGGCGAGCGGATGGGATGTCGGAAGCAGTACGCAGACCGGCTCCTCGCCCACCCCGTGCGTGGTCAGCGGCGCCACGTCGGGCAGCCGGAGGGGGTCGCTGGGCGCGGCGAGTCCGTCGACGAGGCCGAGGTCCGCGGTGCCGGTGGCGACCGCCCCGGGGATGTCGTCGCGGGCCAGCACGCGCAGGGTCACGCCGACGGCAGGGAGCGCCGCGAGGGTACGCGGTCCCAGTGCCGTCGGCGCGGCGGCGAGGGTCAGTCCGTGCTCGGGCGCGGCAGCCATCCGGGCGACGTCGGCGCGGGCCGCGTCCAGGCGCAGCAGCAGTGGTCCGGCGTGTTCGAGCAGCCGCTCGCCCGCGGCGGTGGGCGCGACCGGACGGCGGGTGAGCAGGGGTGCGCCGAGGTCCTGCTCCAGCGCGGCGATGTGCTGGGACACCGCGGACTGGGTGTAGCCGAGCTCGCGCGCGGCCTCCGAGAAGGACGCGAGCCGGGCCACGGTGACGTACGTACGCAGGAGATGCGGGTCCATGCGCTCCAGGATCGCGCACGCCATCAGCATTGCTTATCGAGGGTGCAGAAATCATCGTTGGACGTGAACCAACGGGCCCGCCCAGGATGAAGGGCATGACCACGAACACCGCACGGACCGCCCGGATCGCCCTGGTCGGCGACCGCTCCCCGAACGTCGTCTCGCACACCCGCGTCCCGCTCCTCCTCGACGCCCTCGCCGCCCGCGACCGGATCGTCCTGGACGCCTACTGGGTCCCGTCCGAGGACGCCGAGGACGAGGAGGCGGTACGCGGCTTCGACGCCGTGTGGGTGCTGCCCGGCAGCCCCTACCGCAGTGAGGCGGGAGTGCTCACGGCCATCCGCACCGCCCGCGAGGACGGCGTCCCGTTCCTCGGCACCTGCGGCGGTTTCCAGCACGCCCTGCTCGAGTACGCCCGCAATGTGTGCGGTCTCGCCCAGGTCGCGCACGCCGAGAACGACCCCGACGCCGACGACTTCCTCATCGAGCCCCTCGCCTGCTCGCTCGTGGGCCACGAGGCCACCGTCACGGTCGAGCCCGGCTCGCTCGCCCAGTCGGTGATCGGTTCCGAGCGGACGGTCGAGCGCTACTTCTGCGCGTACGGGCCCTCCCGCCACCTCGACACCCTGCGCGCGCACGGGTTGCGCTTCAGCGGACACGACGAGGACGGCCACGTCCGCATCGCCGAACTCCCCGGCCATCCCTTCTACCTGGCCACCCTCTTCCAGCCGGAGCTGTCCGGGGACGGCTCGCGCCCGCACCCGATCGTGCGGGCGCTCGCGCGAGCCGCCGTGGCCCACGCGGCCGTCGCGAGCGAAGGGCAGCCCGTTTGACCACAGGCGCACGCGGCGGCCGTGACGTGATCGAGGGCGTTGTCAGTGGCGGCTGTTACGTTCTGTGACATGACCGATCACGCCCTCCGGCTGCTCCGGGAGAACCCTCGACTGGCCGAACTGGCCGCGTTTCCCTTCAACTTCGACCTGGCCCGCGCGGACCATGTCGAGAGCGTCAGGCTGGCCTCGGACGGCCCGCTGCGGCCGATAGCGGGGGACGACACAGGCGGTACGTATTTCGTGTGCGCGGACGGTTCCGTGCTGTACGCCGATTCCGAGGGTTCGGCCGGGATCATCGGGGACAGTGTCGACGCCGCGCTGGAGATCCTGGTCGGACTGCCCGGCTGGCACGACTGTCTGCACCTCGCGCCGAGCGACGGCGAGGAGAAGATCCTCGCGGAGATCGCCGAGACGGAGGAGGAGATCCGGGAGTACCACGGGATCGACACCGAGCGCACCGAACTCCGGGCGGCACTGGGCCTGCCCGAGCGTTCACCCGTGGAGCTCATCGGCCTGCTGCACGCGGCGCTGCTGCGCACGGAGCCCGACTTCCTCCTCCTCAACGCCGAAGAGGGCGGCGCCTACAAGCTCCTGGACCGGCATGCCCGTCCCCCGTTGTGGGAGACGGTCCTCGCCCGGGGCCGCGCCGATCTGGCGCTGCTGCGGGACGGCACGGCGTGGGACGAGGTGGCCCAGGACCCGGTGCGGCGCGTACTCGCCCTGCGCGCCGCCCAGTTCGACCGCCGCGACACCGACCTCGCCCTGCTGCGGCACCTGTTGAAGCACGAGGCGGAGTCCTCCATGAGCGACGAACTGCGCCTCGCCGCCGTTCTGGTGGGACTGCGCGGTCGGCCGGAGGACCTGCCGCTGCTCCACGAGGTTCGCGAGACGACGTACGACACCTGGTGCGGACTCGGTGGCATGCCCGAGCCCGGCGCTGGCGGGGAGGAGCTGCGGGAGTGGGCGGAGGGCCTCGACGAGTCCCTCTTCGGCACCGACCCCGAGGACGAGCCGCTGGCCACCTGGACCGGCCTCGCCCGGGAGCAGGACATGGCCGAGCAGGCCCGCGCGGCTCTGATCCGCCGACTGGACGACATCGACCTGCGCGCGTTCAGCAGGATGCCGTCCAGGTCGGACGAGTTCCAACTCCTCTCGCTGGCAGACGAGTTCACGGAGCTCGGCGACACCTTCCAGGCGCTGCGCGCCTACCGTCTGTACGTGCCCTTGAGGGACACGTGCGAGGGCCGGGTCACCGCGCTGCTGACCCTCGCCCGGATGGAGCGGGAGGCAGGCGAACTCGAGGCGGCCGCAGTCGCGCTGAGGCTTCTGCGCGACGCACTGGCCAAGCCCTGGGACGACTCATTGCCGAACTGGAGGGGCACTCGGCTCGGCGCGCACACGGTCGAGGAACACCAGGATCTGGCCCGTGCCGCCACGGCCGACGCCTCTCTCGCGGCGGAGGTCCACGAGGTCACCGGGGCCGCCGCGGCGCTCCTCGCGGAACTCTCCGAGGCGGCCCGGGCCAGTGTCAGACAGCGGCTGGAGAGCCCGGTCGCACAGCAGCCGATACCGGAGCCCCCGGCCAGGTGAACGGCAGTGCGGGCACCTGGCCCGGTACGAAGCCGTGGGCGCGTCGGGCCAGGTCCGCCGCGCCGTAGCGATGGCAGTCCTGGTGCCACTTCAGGATCCCGGCCATCCAGTTCTGCAGCTCCACGACATAGCCCTGCATGATCCCGCGCACCTCATCCGAGAGCTTGAAGTCCTCGTACAGAAGGGGCAGTTCATGGGCGGCGACGTGCTCGAACTGCCGCATGCGCTGGGTCATCAGGTCGTGGATGACGCCGAGCGCGGTCGGGTAGTCGCAGCCGAAGAAGTTCTGCACGACGAGGATGCCGTTGTGGACCTCGCCCTCGTACTCGATCTCCTTCTGGTACGAGAAGACGTCGTTCATGAGCATCCCGTAGTCGACGGCCGCGTTCTCCAGCGACCGGACGGGGCCGCTGCGGTAGACCTCGGGCGGAACCTTCGGGCCGTGGCCCAGGCGGCACAGGCCCATGGTGAGGTCGGCGCCGAAGGTGGCGCGGCGCATCTCCAGGTAGTCGATGGGGTCGGGGATGCGGTGCTGGATCTGGTTGGACAGCTCCCACAGCCAGCTCTCCGTCATCACATCCACCGCGGCCCGTAGTGTGCGCCGCTCGTCCGGGGTCATGTCGGCTGTCGTGCGCTGCCAGAGGTCGAGGAGTCCGTGCTCCATGCCGTTGACCGGGACGGGAGTCGCCTCGCCGTCGACGGGCATGCAGGCCGACAGGCGTGCGGTGGTCAGCTTGGCGGCGGCCAGGTCGCGGCGGTTGCCGAAGACGAGCGGGTAGTAGTCGTCGCCGTAGGTGCCCCAGGCCAGCCACTGGGAGCCGAGGTCGAGGGCCTCCGCCGTCGCGTCCGGCTGGAGGCCGGCCGCGCACAGCGGGAGGTCGTAGGCGGCGAGTTTGTCCTCGTCCCAGACGCCCTCCTGGAGCATGCCCATGGCGTGCATCCACCCGGTGAGGCGGTCCCGGGCGCCCGGCAGATGCGGGCTCAGCTTCACCTCGAACGGCATGTAGAAGTCGGGAAGTCGGGACGGTCCGACCTTCTGGAAGGGGACATGGGTGTACGAGCGCAGCCGCTCGGCTCCGGCCGCGGAGAGCAGGGCGCCGACGTCCACGGCGGATGTGCCGAACCCGCCGACGCCGAACGGCCGCTCCGCTTCCAGCGCCCCCTCGTTCATGTAACGGCTCGACCGCAGATGCCACTCGTGGCCGCCCGACTGCCAGTCCTGCAGGCCCTTCGTGTACGCCCCGACCGCCGCGACCTCGTCCGGGGTGAGCCCCTTCTCTCCGGCCAGCGCGGGCACTTCGGTGAAGGCGGTGTGCTCGAACTGGTGGAGCCGTGAGGTGAGGATGTCGTTGACGGTCTCGGCGGCCTCCTGGGTGGTGCAGCCGAAGAAGGTCTCCAGGACGAGGATGCCGTTGCTGAGCTCGCCCTCGTCCTCGACCTCCCGCTGGTACGAGAAGAGGTCGTTGCGCAGATGCACTCCGTCGGAGAAGGTCTCCATCAGCACGCGCAGGGGCCGGGATCCGGCGACGGAGACGGGCACTTCGGCGGTCGCGTACTCGACGAGCCCGGCCGACCAGGGGGCGCCGCCCACCTTGCGGCGCATCTCGATGTACTCGACGGGGTTGGCGATCCGTCCTTCGTTGATGTTGGAGAGCTCCCACATCGACTCGTTGAGCAGATGCTCCGTGGACACGGCGAAGCGCTTGCGCCATTCCACCGACATCGAGGGCACCGTGCGCGCCCACAGGTCGGCGAGGCCCGCCTCGACCGGATTCTGCGGCTCCGGTACGGGCGTCGAGAGGTCCAGCGGCATGAAGAGGGGCAGCCGGTCCAGGTAGGCCTTGCCGCCGTCGCGGTCCTGGCTGCGCTTGAAGGTCTCCAGGAAGTGGTCGTCGAAGAAGAACACCCACACGTACCAGTCGGTGATCAGGGAGAGTGCGGGCCCGTCGCAGTCGGGGTGCGTGTACGAGCACAGCAGGCCGTAGTCGTGCGCGTCGAGGTCGGACTGCTCCCAGATGCCGGAGCCCTCCAGCATGCCCATTCCGCGGGCCCACTCGACGGAATGGGCCCGCGCCTCGTCGAGATGCGGGTTCAGCCGCGCGGGATACGGCATGTAGAAGTGCGGGAGTTCGAACGGCTGCGTCATGGCCGGGCACTACCCATGGCCCCTCGGCGACATCCACCTGCCGGGACATGATCACACCATCGCGTGAATCCACCCGTCTTCGATGCGTGAAGGCCGGGTGTACAGGCAACGGCCGCCAGGTCACCGGCCTTTGGCCGGTCGTGCGGCCGCACCTGTGAGTTCCCGCCCACCCTTGTGACGCCCGCGTCTACGCGCGCGTCTTTTGGCGGGGGTCTGGGGGCGCAGCCCCCAGGTACGGGACGGGTAGGGGCGGAGGGGGCGAAAAACCCTCCGCCACGCCCTCAGGCCCTCGCCAGCACCTCCTCCGCCACCCACGCCAGCGCATCCGGCAGCGCCTCGGTGGTCACCGGAAGCCAGAGCGAGCAGGAGGAGAGACCGGCCTCCTCCAGGAGCGCGAGCTCGTGGAGGACGCTGTCGGCGGTGGCCCGTTCGCCGCCGAGCGGCCGCCACGGCAGGTCGACCGCCGGCGGAAAACCCGGCGGCAGCAGCAACGCACCCGACGTCAGCGCCAGGGTGCCCGGATCCCGGCCGGAGTCCTTGCCGAGCGTGGCGAGCCGTTCGCGTACGGCGGCGAGGCCGGCCGCGTCGACAGCCGAGCCGTGCCATCCGTCGCCGTACCGCAACGCCCTGCGCAGCGCCGCGTCGCTCTGACCGCCGATCCACACCTCGGGCCCCCCGGCGGTGCGTGGCCGCACCCCGAGCCGCATCCCGTCGGCCCGGTCCTCCCACAACTCCCGCATGGCGGCGAGCTGCTCGTCCATCCGCTTGCCGCGTCCGTCGAACGGCGCCCCCACGGCGGCGAACTCCGCCGTGTCCCAGCCGGTGCCGACACCGAGGGTGAAGCGGCCTCGCGAGAGGCGGTCGAGCGTGGCGGCCTGGTGGGCGACCACGACGGGGTTGTAGAGCGGCAGGATCAGGACGCTGGTCATCACCCGGATCCGCTCCGTGGCGCCCGCGATCGCCGACAGCAGCACCAGCGGGTCCGGGGTCACCCCCAGGTCACCGGCGAGCACGTGGCTCCCCGCGATGAGGTGGTCGAAGCCCAGCCGCTCGGCGGTCCGGGCGGTCTCCAGGACCCCGTCCAGCTCGCTCTCCCGCCCGGGCCACAGCCGGTGCGGGCCCACTCCGATCCGCATGCCCTCAGCTCCTCTCGCCCACATCCGACACAGGTTCTCCCCCGTCGGCCGAGTCCGCGCGCCCAACGCATGCGCGTCGGCGCCGGTCGGCAGCAGTCCGCAACACACCCTCGCACAGCGGGAGTTGGCCCAACGACTCGTCCAGGCATCCGCCGCCCAGCGGCTCGCGGATGTCGCGGACGGTCGGGCCCGACACCAGTGTCGGGGGCAAGGTTCCGCGATCCTGCGGACACGCCAAGAACCTGTCGCGGACGATTCCGCAAGCGCCTCACGGATGTGTCCTCACGAATGTGTCCTCACGGACGTGGCCTCACGGACGTGGCCTCACGGACGTGGCCTCACGGACGTGGCCTCACGGACGTGGCCTCACGGACGTGCCTCACGCGCCCTTGCCGACCCGCATCCGCCGGGTCACCGTGGTCGCATGACCTCCTTCGTGCTCCCCCATGAAGTGCACGGCGACGGCGCCCACAAGGTGTTCGCCGTGCACGGCTGGTTCGCCGACCGGTCCGCGTACGCGGCGGTGCTGCCTGACCTGGACCGCACAGCGTTCCAGTACGCGCTGGTCGACCTGCGGGGCTACGGGGAGGCGAAGGACGCGGTCGGCGCGTACACGACCGCCGAGGCAGCGGCCGATCTCGTCGAGTTGGCGGACCGACTCGGCTGGGAGCGGTTCTCGGTGATCGGTCACTCGATGGGCGGCGCCGTCGCCCAGCGTCTGCCGACCCTCGCCCCGGACCGGCTGCGCCGCCTGATCGGCGTCTCTCCGGTACCCGCGTCGGGGCTGCCGATGCCCGCGGACCAGTGGGAACTCTTCGCCGACGCCGCGCACAAGCCGGAGAACCGGCGCGCCATCATCGACTTCACGACGGGCGGCCGCCGCCCGGCCATCTGGCTGGACCGGATGGTGACCCGCTCGCTCGCCGTCAGCGAGGCGAAGGCGTTCCGAGCCTGGCTGGACTCCTGGGCCGGGGAGGACTTCCACACCGAGGTCGAGGGGTCGAGGGTGCCCGCGCTGGCCGTGACGGGCGCGCTCGATCCCGCGCTCTCCGCGGCCCTGATGCGGCAGACCTGGCTGTGCTGGTACCCCTGCGGAGAGGTGCGTGAGCTGCTCGGAGCGGGCCACTACGCGATGGACGAGACCCCTCTGGAGCTGATCCGCGTGGTCGAGGACTTCCTGCGCGCGGACGACACGGGCGCGCACATGGCTCGACGCCACGACGACACGGGCGCGCCCACGACTCGACGCGACGACGACACGGGCGCGCCCACGACCCGGCATTCGGACGACTCCGGCGCACCCACGGCCGGGCGTGCGGGCGAGGGCGACCACGGGTGAGCGTCGCGCGAGAGACCGCGCCGCCCGTGCCGGACGTCTTCGATCCACGGCGGTACGCCGATGGGGTCCCGCATGCCGCGTACCGCACCCTCCGCGACCATCACCCCGTGGCCTGGCAGCAGGAGCCCGAGGTGCTCGGCTGGCCGGCGGGACCGGGGTTCTGGGCGGTGACCCGGCACGCGGACGTCGTCCGGGTCCTCAAGGACTCGGCGGTGTATTCGTCCTACCTCGGAGCGACCCAGATCCGCGATCCGGACCCGGACGACCTGCCGTTCATCCGCGGCATGATGCTCAATCAGGATCCGTCGGCACACGGCCGGTTGAGGCGCCTGGTCAGCCGTGCGTTCACTCCGCGCCGCGTCGACCGCTTCGAGTCGGTGACGCGCGAACGGGCCCGCACGCTGCTCGGGCGGGCGGTGGAAGAGGCCCGGTCGGGCGACGGGACCTGCGACCTCGTCGCCGCGGTCACCGACGACTACGCCCTGCTCAACCTCGCGGACCTGCTCGGCGTGCCGGAGCGCGACCGGGAGCTGCTGCTGCACTGGACGCAGCGGGTCATCGGCTACCAGGACCCCGACGAGGCCGGCGAGCCCGTGCTCGACGCGCGGGGCCGACCCGTCAATCCGCGCTCCCCGGCGATGCTGCGGGACATGTTCGGGTACGCGCGCCAATTGGCCGCCCACAAGAGGAGCCATCCCGGCGACGATGTGATGACCACCCTCGCGCACGACCCCGAACTCGCCCCCGCCGAGCTGGAGATGTTCTTCTTCCTGCTCACGGTCGCGGGCAACGACACCGTACGCAGTGCGGCTCCCGGGGGCCTGCTGGCGCTGGCGGAACACCCGGACGCGTACGACGGACTGCGAGCGGGGCGCTTCCCTCTCGACACCGCCGTCGAGGAGTTGCTGCGCCGGCATCCTCCCGTGCTCACCTTCCGTCGCACCGCTGCCGTCGACACCGAACTGGCCGGGCAGCGCATCCGAGCGGGCGACAAGGTCGTCGTCTTCCACGCCTCGGCCAACCACGACGAGCGCGTGTTCACCGATCCGCACCGGCTCGATCTCGCCCGGACACCGAACCCGCACGTCTCCTTCGGCGACGGCCCGCACGTCTGCCTCGGCGCCCACTTCGCCCGGCTGCAGCTGCGCGTGCTCTACGAGGAGACGCTGCGAGTCCTGCCCGGGCTACGAGCCGCCGGGCCTCCCCGACGCCTCGTGTCGAACTTCATCAACGGCCTCAAGTCTCTTCCCCTCCAGGTGACTTGAGGCGTCATGCCCTCACTTGGATCAGCGCGTGCGTGCCGCTCGTGCGCCAGCGCTGATCCTCGGCGGCCACGAGTGCGGACTCGGTACGAGCGTCGAGGCCGACGATCACGTCGGACTTGAGGGTGCGCAGGGCGGCCACCGGGCCGGGGAAGTACGCGGTGGGGACGGCGAAGGGTGTGGTGGCGGGCCATAGCCGGTCGCCGATGAGGCGGCGGTAGTTCAGGTCGCCCTTCATGATCGTCACGTCGGCCGCGGCGAACTCCTGGCGGAGGTCGTCGGGCATGTCTGCGTACGGCAGCGGGGCACAGGAGAACGGGTGGGCCCGCACCACGAGGCGGCCCTCGGTCATGGCCGACCAGAGGCGGCGGCCGGAGTCGGCCGCGGCGCTCTTGGCGGCGGTGAGGCGGCGCAGCGCGTCGAGCACGTCGGCGGTCGTGGCGTCGGAGACGTAGTACGGGTAGGGCTTGATGTGCAGGACGGCCCGTCCGACGCGGTGGTGGAGGAGGAGATGGTCGATGAGGAGCAGGTCGGGGATGAGTTCCCGGCCGGCGTTGTCCGCGACCAGGCAGAGCGTGCCGCCGGCGAACAACGCCCGCAGCGACTCGCTGTCGGCTGCGACCAGTTGGGAATCGACCGCCGGTTCGCCCTCCTTGGCGGCCAGGCGGAAGCCGAGGTCCGCGCGGTTGCCCCACAGCGAGCCGTGCAGCAGCGCCTGCTCCTGGTCCTCGACCGGCCGCTCCGCGAGTTCGTCCAGCGCGGCGAGCTCCTCGTCGGCCTCCGGGGTGTCGAGTTCGGCGAGCTTGAAGGGGCGGAAGGGGTCGATGCCCTTCCAGGGGCCCGGCACGAAGTACTCGACGGCTTCGAGGAGTTGGCGGTACCAGTAGCTCTCGGCCCACAGGAAGGGCACGTCGAACCAGGATCGCCCGAAGTACTCCTGCCCCCACGCATCCCACTGTTCCCGGTCCGCCGCCTGCGCGCCGAGCGGCTCGATGACGCCCTCGGTACTGCTCTTGAGCAGGGCCTCGAGCGCGCGGTGCTGTTCGGGGCCGTACGGGAAGGCGTCCCGCACCTTCCCGATGAGCGCCGGGTGCCGCTCGGCGAAAACGCTCCAGGGGAACGAGCCCACCGCGTTGCTGAGGATCACGGGTGCGTCGACGGGAGCTGCGGAGTTGGAGGAATCGGAGGATTCGGCGTGCTCGGGCATGCCGCTCACCGTACCGGCCGAGCAGAAGGGGCCGGCCGACACGTGTGCGCGTCGGACGGCCCCTCCCCCCGTAAAGCTCAACCGGTCGGCTAGAAGGTCAGCTTCCAGCTGTTGAGCGTGCCGGTGTCCTGCGCGGCCACGTCCTGGACGCGCAGTTTCCAGGTGCCGTTGGCGGTCTCGCCGGAGGCGTTGACCGTGTAGGTGGCGCTGACGTTGTCCGCGGAGTCCGAGGTGCTGGAGGACTTCAGGCGGTACGTCGAACCGTCAGGCGCGACCAGGTCGATGACGAGGTCACCGCGGTAGGTGTGGGTGATGTCGACGCCGACCTGGAGGGCGGAGGGCGCATTGCCGCTGCGGCCGCTGACGGCGATCGACGACTCGACGGCGGAGCCGGCGTCCGGGATCGACAGGGCGGTGGTGTTGGAGAAGGTGGTGCCGCCGCTCGACGCCACCGCCTGGACGGTCTTGGTCGCGTCCGCGAGTCCCGCGCCGCAGCCGCCCGAGCAAGTGCCCGGCAGGGCACGGGCGTTGGTCTTGATGGCCGACTCGATCTGCGCCGGGGTCAGCGACGGGTTCGCCGACTTCATCAGTGCCACGAGGCCGACGATGTGCGGGGTGGCCATGCTGGTGCCCTGGTAGTACGCGTACGACTCCGAAGATGGCGTCTTCGTACCGGAGTTGAGCGTGGACAGGATGCCGTTGGCGGTACCGGTACTCATCTCGCCGCCGGGGGCCGAGATGTCGACGATCGAGCCGTAGTTGGAGTACGAGGCCCGGGAGCCGGTACGGCCGGTGGCGGCGACGGTGATGACGTTGCTGCAGCTCGCCGGGGAGTACTTGGAGGCGTTGTCGTTGTCGTTGCCCGCGGCCACCACGACCGTCGTACCGCGGTTCACGGCCGCGTTGATGGCGCTCTGGGTGGCGGAGGTGCAGGCACCCGAGCCGCCGAGGCTCATGTTGATGACCTTGGCGACGTTGGTGTTGGCCGGGACGCCGGAGACGCTGCCGCCCGAGGCCCAGGTGATGGCGTCGATGATGTCGGAGTCGTAACCGCCGCACTTGCCGAGGACGCGCAGCGGCGAGATCTTCGCGTTGTACGCGATGCCCGCGACACCCTTGTTGTTGTTCGTGACGGCGGCGATGGTGCCCGCGACGTGGGTGCCGTGCCAGGAGGAACTGCTGGAGCCGGTGCCGGTGCCGCACTCGTCGGTCGCGTACCAGTCGCCCGGGTCGGCCGGGTTGCTGTCGCGTCCGTCGCCGTCGACCGAGACCGCGGTGTCGGAGATGAAGTCGTAGCCGCCGACGATGTTCGCGGCGACGTCGGAGTGCGCCACGTAACCGGTGTCGATGACGGCGACGGTCACCCCGCTGCCGGTGGACGTGGACCAGGCTCCCGGGACGCGCATGCCCGCCGTGGACTCGAACAGGTCCCACTGCTTGGTGTACTCGGTGTCGTTCGGGTCCGCCTGCGGCTTGTTGAGGCGGTCCGGTACGACGTAGGCGACCTGCGGGTCGGCCTGGTACTGCGCGATGACGTCGGCGACATCCGCCTTCTTGAGCTCGGTGCCGAGGTCGACCAGGGCAGCGCCGGTGCCGAGGCGGCGCTGGAAGTCGAGGTCCTCCCCGGCCTTCTCGCCCTTGACCCGGGCGTCGGCGTCGGCGGCCTTGTTGGACTTGGCCTCGGGAGCGCCGGACTTGTAGCCGACGATCAGGCGGTCGGCCGGGGCGGCGGCCGCCTGCGCGGCGGGGGTGGCCGGCACGGTCGCGGTGGACGACTGCGCGGCCACCGTGGTGGTCATTCCGGCCAGCAGCGCAGCGGATATCGCGGCGACGGACAGCAGCTTCCGTCTGCCGCCGCGGGACGGGGAGGGCGAGGGGGAGGGACGCAAGGGCTTGCCTTTCGGGGCCGGCTCCGGGCAGCGCGGTGCATTGCGGAGCAGCGGTCGATTCGCTTCGTCGTCGAAGCGGCGGGGGGTGCAAAACCAGAAAGCGGCGCGGTGGCCGGCCATGCGCGTGCGACCCGGCAAGGGGTTTCCTGTGGGTCGCCTGAGCTCGAACGATAGGCAAAGGGCAGGTAAGAGGGATACAGGGGAAACCCTCGATCTGGCCGGTAACCGACCCTCGCGCGCAGGCAGTTGGCGAAGAAAAGGACGTTTCGCTCGTATCGCGGCGCTGAACGTTCGGCCCCGCGGCCCCGTACTTCACGGTGCCCCGAGCGAGGAGCGCGTCCAGGCCGCGCGCGGTGGCATCCGCCGCGACGGCTCTCAGCCACGCCGCCGGATTCCCGATCCGCTTCGCCGACGTACCGAGGAGACCCACCGGATGACCGCCTACCGCACCGCCACCGCGGCCGCTGTCGCCGTGGCGGCTCCGCTGCTCCTCGCGACGTGGGCCGCGGGGCCCGCCCAGGCGCACGGCGCGCCGACGGATCCGGTCAGCCGGGTCGCGGCCTGCTCGCCCGAGGGCGGAAGCCTGATCCGGACCGCGGCCTGCAAGGCGGCGATCGCCGCGAACGGCGCACCCTTCACGGCCTGGGACAACCTCAGGGTGGCCGGCGTCAATGGCAGGGACCGCCAGCTGATCCCCGACGGGCAGCTGTGCAGCGGGGGCCTGCCCGCCTACAAGGGCCTCGACCTCGCCCGAGCGGACTGGCCCTCGACCCGGCTGACTCCCGGCGGGAGCTTCACCCTCAGGTACAGCTCGACGATCCCGCACACGGGGACCTTCAAGCTGTATCTGTCCAAGCCGGGTTACGACCCGACCCGGCCCCTGAAGTGGTCCGACCTGCCGGCGCAGCCGTTCGCCACCGCCACCGACCCGGCCCTGTTGAACGGCGCCTACCGCATCAAGGCCAAGCTGCCGTCCGACCGGACCGGCCGCCAGATGCTGTACACGATCTGGCAGAACTCGAGCACGACGGATACGTACTACTCGTGCTCGGACGTCGTGCTGGCCGGCGGGCGCGAGGCCTCGACACCCGCTGCTCAGAACACCCGGAGGACGACGGCACCGGCGAAGCCGACGCCCACGCCGGCGCGGACGACCGCGTCTCCGGCGCCGACGACCGAGTCTCCGTCACGGGTGACCACGTCACCGGCTCAGGAGACCGCGCCGGATCATCTGGCGCCCGCCGCCGACAGCACGTCGGGCGGCAGCGGCGCGCTCCCCCTCGTGGCCGGGGGGACCGCGGCGCTCCTCCTCACCGCGGGGGTTGCTGTCACCATCCGGCGCCGCCGCTGAGCGGTCAGTTGACGAAGACCGCCGGGCTCCCGGACTGGCTGGTGTCCGTGACAGGCGCGTACTTGGCGGTGAAGTAGCCGTTGCTGAAGCACAGGGACGAGCCGGAGGTCTTCGTGAACTGCTGGTTGGCGAAGGCGATGCTGTTGTCCGTGTTGCTCGTCGTGCCGGACAGACTGGGCGCCTGGTAGACACAGGTGATGCTGCCCAGCAGAGTGCGCAGCTTGACCGTGGTCTGAATGGTGGAGCCGGCAGCCGGAGTGACGGTGACGGTGCCGTCGGAGCCCACGGTGGTGGTGTACGGCAGGTTGTCGACCGTGATGCCGGTGACGCCGAGCACGCCGGTCACATTGCTGGTGCACGTGCTGCTGTCGAAGGTGTGCCCGGTGAGCGACTCGGTGGCCGCACCGGGGGCCGCCGGGTTGTCGGCGACGGTGGCGGTGAAGGTCGACGAGGAACAGGAGACACCGCTCGTGCCGGTGCTGCTGGAGTAGAGCGTGGCCGCGGTGCCGCTCGCCAGCGAGGCGCTGAGAACGTCACCGGTGGCGACGGCGGTTCCGCCCGCGGCGCCGGTGGTGAGCACCGGTGTGTCGGCCGCGGAGGCGGGGCCGGCCGCGGGCACCGAGAGGGCCGCGGCGACGCCGACGAGGGCAAGGAGGGATCGAGTACGCATGGGGGGTGCCTCTTCTCCGAAGGGGTGTGGGGTGCCTGGCCGCGCGGGGGCGCGGGGCGTGCGGGGGTGAACCGCCGCCGGGCCGTGGCGCCTTCTCCGTACGCCACGGACCGGCAGCGACAGCCGGGCGACCGGACACGGCCCAGGGGGGAAGGCGACCGCGCCGGTGCCACGGGGGTGGGGGGTGGACAAGTGGGCGCACTGCGCGATCGGACATGTCACGACTGCCCCGTACAGGTCGGGGTCCGGGAGGTGACTTGCGCGCATTACCACGGATCCGGCGCCACGGATCCGTGGGAATCAAGGGAGAGTTGTAGACCTGGTGAATGGTCAACGTCAAGGCGGAGCAAGGAAGTTGAAGGTCAACGCGGCCATCTCGCCATGCCGTATTCACAGGCACCGCACAACCAACACCCTTTTCCCACATGTCACTTGACCCGTGAATGTAACCCCGGGTAACTTCCTCGGCGGCTACTGCCGCGTAATGAGAAAGCCCTTGCGTCCTCCGGGAGCGGCGAGGAGGCGTGCGCGGCAGCCGCTGTCCGCGCCAGGACAACGTGCCAGTGGACCCCTACCCGCATCGACCATGCCCAGGGAGCAGACATGGCCTCGTCCTCGGACGCCACGGCGTTCAACGGTTCCACCTCCGAGACCCCCGAGAGCCCGGAAAGCGGTTCCGCCGCCGACACGCCGGACAGACGCGGACGGGTCCGCCTGCGCCGTGCCGCCGTGATGGCGCTGCCCGCCACCGCGATCGCCGCGGGGCTGATGATCCTCACCGCCCAGGGCGCCCTGGGCGTCCAGTTCGCCATCTCCGGCATGCCGTTCACGGTCACGGCGACGGAGCTCAACGGCACGGGCTTCGAGCAGTTCGGCGGCCTCGACAACATGGCGGAGGGCAGCCCGAACGCCGGCGACACCGGCGGCCAGGTCCTGGTCGTCACCTCCGCGATCAAGAACGCGACGCTCACCAAGCTGTGCCAGAGCGTCGACCTGGGCGGCACGAACCTGCTCATCACCGCGGGCAGTGGCTCGGACAAGGTGCAGGCGAGCCATCTGACCACCGACTCGACCGAGCTGTCAGGCGACGCGTCCTTCGACAACATCGAGATCGGCAACGACGCCAGCACGCTCGACAAGGCCGGAGTCCAAGGCCCCAAGGGCGTGTTCAGCCAGCAGGCCGACACCGTACGCATCGCGAACCTGCGGCAGACCAACTACGCGACCACGGCAGCGGTGTTCAAGCTTCCCGGTCTCAAACTCCGCTTCAGCGACACGGGTTGCTGATGTCCTCCGCCCGGAACCCGAGGTCCGGTTTCCGGCAGTGGCGCGCACACCGCCCCTTCTGGGGCGGTCTGCTGCTCACCCTGGCCGGGGCGGAGATCCTCCTCACCGAGAAGGCGTCCCTGAAGGTCGTCATGCACATCGGCATGCAGGGCCTGGCCGGCTATCTTCTCCCCACCCTGATGCTGCTCTGCGGCCTGCTCATCCTCTTCAACCCCACCCAGCGCCTCTTCTACTCCCTGCTCGGCATCCTCCTCTCCATCGGCACCTGGCTCACCTCCAACCTGGGTGGCTTCCTCATCGGCCTGCTCCTCGGAGCAACCGGCAGCTGCCTCACCTTCGGCTGGCTCCCGGACCAGGAACCACGCCGGCGACTGCTGCGCCGCGGCCACGAGCGGCAGCGGTCGGCGACCGAGGCCTAGGGCCACTTGCGGCTATGCGCAGGGAAGTTGCCCGTGTACGAACTTGGCGTCAGGCGGTCTCGCCGGGGAACCGTACTGCCGCGTAGCGTGACGTGCCATATTGCCGTTCGAGCGCCCGGGAGGCTCCCGATGGGAAACCCAAGCCCCTTAGTGATAGACGCGACCGGCCGCGACATTCACGGAGAAGCCGCCCGCATCCGCGCCAGGGGGCCGGCGACCCTGGTGACGCTCCCCGGTGGCGTGGAGGCCTGGGCGGTCAGCAGTCCGGAGCTGCTCAAACGGCTGCTGACCGATCCCCGGGTGTCCAAGGACGCCCGGCAGCACTGGCCCCGGCTCGCGAACGGGGAGATCACACCGGACTGGCCGCTGTTCACCTGGGTCGCCGTGCAGAACATGTTCACCGCGTACGGAGGCGACCACAAACGCCTGCGCATCCTGGTCTCCAAGGCGTTCACCGCACGCCGGACGGCCGCGCTCCAGCCCCGTATAGAGGAGATCACCGAGCGGCTCCTCGACCGGATCGCGGAGGCCGGGCGCGGGTCCCGGGTCGTCGATCTGCGCGAGGAACTCTGCTACCCGCTGCCGATCCAGGTGATCAGTGAGCTGTTCGGCCTGCCCGAGGAGCGGGGGCCCGAGCTGCGGCAGTTGGTGGACCGCATCTTCGACACCTCCGCCGACCCGGGCGAGATGACCGCCGCCTACGAGCGGTTGTACGTCGTGCTGGCCGAACTCGTCGCCGCCAAGCGGGAGTCACCCGGCGACGACCTGACCACCGGACTGATCGCGGCCCGCGACGAGCAGGGCAGCTCACAGCTCAGCGAGCAGGAGCTCCTCGACACCCTGGTGCTGATGATCAGCGCCGGGCACGAGACCACGGTCAACCTCATCGACAACGCCGTGCACGCCCTGCTCACCCACCCGGAGCAGCTCGCGCACGTCCGTGCGGGCCGCGCCACCTGGGACGACGTGATCGAGGAGACCCTGCGGGTGGACGCGCCGGTCGCGAGCCTGCCCCTGCGGTACGCCGTGGAGGACCTGCCTCTCGCCGGACTCGGCGCCCCGGGCGACACCGTGATCGGCAAGGGCGAGGCGATCCTCGCCGCGTACGCCGCCGCCGGTCGCGACGTCGAGCGGCACGGCAAGGACGCCGACCGCTTCGATGTCACCCGTGCCGACAAGGAGCACCTCGCGTTCGGCTACGGCGTACACCACTGCCTGGGTGCCCCGCTGGGCCGCCTGGAGGCCCGTATCGCGCTCCCGGCGCTCTTCGACCGGTTCCCCGACCTCCGACTCGCCGTGTCCTCCGATGAGTTGCGGCCGGTGGACTCCTTCATCTCCAACGGCCACCGCTCCCTGCCCGCCAGGATCGGGTAGACGCAGGTCACTCCCCGCGCCACCACGCCAGCAGCCGGGCCCAGCCGCTCCTCGGCCGGTCGGGCCCCTCGGTGGGCGGCTCCGTGACGGGCGCCGGAACGGCACTCGCGTACGGCCGCCGCTCACCGTCGGACCGTACGACCCTCGTGGTGGCCGGGAAGCGTACGGGCAGCGCGACGAGCGCACGGTGGAACGGGCCGGGCCGCCAGACCAACTCCCCTGCCGGAACGGTCAGTTCGACGTCGGGCAGGCGGTCCAGGAGCTTCTCCACCGCGACCGCCGCGATCAGCCGGGCCGGGCTCTGCGCCGGGCAGTTGTGCGGGCCCGCGCTCCACGCCAAGTGGGCGCGGTTGCCCGCCCGCTGATCGGCCGTCAGGGACGGGTCGGTGTTCGCGGCGGCGAGACTCACGACCAGCGGACGGCCCGCGCGCAGCAGCGCGCCCTCGTACACGACGTCGTGCATCGGATAGTGCACGGCGTAGTTGGCCATCGGCGGGTCCGTCCACAGCACCTCGTCCAGGGCGTCCTCCACCGGCAGGCTGCCGCCGGACAGGTCGCCCCCGAAGCGGTCGTCGGACAGCAGCAGCCGAAGACCGTTCGCGATCAGGTTCTGCTGGGGCTCGGTGCCGGCGCCCATCAGGACGACGAGGGTGTGGATCATCTCCTCGTCGGTGAGCCCGGCAGGGTGCGCCATCAGCCAGGACGTCATGTCCTGCCCGGGTTTGGCCCGCTTCAGCGTGACCAGGTCGAGCAGGGTGGTGGTGAGCAGCTCGTTCGCCTTCTCGGCGTCCACCCCGTCGAAGATCCCGGACATGCCCTCGACCAGCCGGACACCGTAGTCGGCCGGGCAGCCGAAGAGGCGGTTGAAGACGAGCAGTGGCAGGACCTGGGCGTACTCGCCCAGCAGATCCGCGGTGCCGAGCGGCGCGAACCGGTCGATGAGCGTATCGGCGCTGCGCTCCACGTATCCGCGCAGGGTGTTCGGCTCCACCCGGGCCAAACTGTCCGTGATCGCCCCGCGCAGCCGGCGGTGCTCCTCGCCGTCCGTGAACAGCGCGTTGGGCCGGTACATCATCATCGGCACGACCGGGCTGTCCATCGGGACGATGCCGTCGGCCAGGTCCTGCCAGCGGCGGGGGTCCTTGGAGAAGGTCTCCGGGCTGCGCAGGACGTGCAGGGCGGCGCCGTAGGAGGTGACGAGCGTCGCCTGGACTCCGGGGGCCAGTTCCACGGGGGCGGTCGGTCCGAGCCTGCGCAGCCGCTGGTAGACGGCGGCCGGGTCGGCCGCGAACTCCGGGCCGTGCAGCGGCTCGTGGAAGGGGCAGCCCGGTGGGGGTACGGCGGTCACGCGTGCTCCAGTTCGCCTGGGCGGCTTTCGCCGGTGCGGGTCAGCAGGTATTCGGCGAGGGCGATCAGCGCCTCGGTGGAGGAGACCCGGTCGCGGGCGTCGCAGCGTACGAGCGGGGTCGAGGGCAGCAGGTCGAGGGCCTCGCGCACCTCCTCCAGATCGTGTTCGGGGGCGTCGTCGAAGTCGTTGAGGGCGACGGCGTAGGGCAGCCCCAACTCCTCCAGTACGCTCATGACTTCGAAGGACTGGTCGAGGCGCCGGGTGTCGGCGAGGACGAGCGCGCCGAGCGCTCCCCGGGTCATGTCCTGCCACAGTTCGGTGAAGCGCTGCTGTCCCGGGGTGCCGAACAGGTAGAGGACCAAGGCGTCGTTGAGGGTGAGGCGGCCGAAGTCGAGCGCCACCGTGGTGGTCGTCTTGTCCCTCGTACCGGCCAGGTCGTCGACGAGGGCACCTGCTTGGGTCATGACCTCCTCGGTGCGCAGCGGCCGAATCTCGGACAGCGCGCCGACGAAGGTGGTCTTGCCGACCGCGAAGTGGCCCACGATCAGCAGCTTGACCGCGGTCTGCACACTGGGGCGCAGATAGACGTCGTCAGAGGCGGGCGCGGAGCCCATCGAGCACCTCCTGGAGGATGCGGGTGTCGGAAGGGCGGGCGGAAGGGATGGGCGCGCGGGTGACGATGTGACCGCTGTCCATCAGGTCGGCGATGAGCACCTTGGTGACGCTGACCGGCAGCTCCAGATGCCCGGCCACCTCGGCGACCGACAGCGCTCCGGGCCTGCACAGCTCCATCAGCCGGCGCTTCTCCGGGCTCAGGCCGGTCAACGGCAGATCGTCGGCGGCGATCAGCAGCGTGACCAGGTCGAGGGTGTTGCGGGACGGGTGGGAGCGGCCGTCCGTGACGACGTACGACCGCACCAGCCGCTCTCCGGGACGGCGCCGGGGCGTCATGCCGGACTGCCGGCGTCCTGCCGGGCCGGGCTGGTCAGCTCCTTGCCGAGCCGGTCGACCAGCTTGTGCATGCGGTAGGTGACCGCCTCCATGTCGACGTCTTCCGTCGTCGACACCGCGAGATACGCGCCTTCGCCGGCGGCGACGAGGAAGACGTACCCGTGCGCGAACTCGATCAGGGTCTGCCGCCACGGCGTGTTCGGGCTGCCGCAGAACTCGGCTGTGCTGCGGCTGATCGACTGCACCCCGGACAGGCCCGCGGCCAGCCGCTCGGCGTCGTCCCGGTCGATGTCCGCGGAGTGGGCCCGGAGCATGCCGTCGGCGGACAGCAGGATCGCGTGCCGCGCCTCCGGCACCTTCAGGACCTCGTCGAGCATCCACCCCAGCTCGTTGGTGATGGGCGCGATCATCCCTGTGTGTTCCCTTCGTTCTCGTGGGGGGCTGCTTCGGAGGCATCGGGGGCGGTGGCGGCTGTGGGGCCGTCTTGGGCGGCCCGGCCGAAACGGGTGCCGCGCGCGAACGCGCCCATGCGCCGGGCGTTCTCCTCGGCCGAGCGGCCGCCGATCTCCTCGGTCGGCGCGGCGGTTCGCTCTTCGGCGGTCGCCGACGCCTGCGGCGCACGACGGCGGCGTTTGGGCAGTCCTCCGGCCGTGCTGACCTCCGCGGGCTCGGTCGTACGAGGGGACGTACGCGTCGTGGTACGAGCGGGCGTCGGTGCCGGCTCGGCCGGCGGCGGCGCTTCCTGGACCGTGTCCGCGTGCGTGAGCAGGGCCGCCGGTACGAACACCACGGCACGCACGCCGCCGTACGGGGAGCGCGTGTCCACCGAGACGCTGAATCCGTACCGCGCGGCGAGCACTCCGATGACGGCGAAGCCGAACTGGGGCGGGTCGTCGAGGCGGGTGACGTCCACCGCGTCCCGGCCCGAGAGCAGCGCGGCGGCGTGCTCCGTCGCCTGCCCGTCCATGCCGACGCCCGCGTCGTCGATGATCACGCAGGCGCCGTTGTGCACCGACTGGACGTTGACCTCGACGCTCGTGTTCGGCTGCGAGTGGCGGGCCGCGTTGTCCAGGAGCTCGGCGACCGCGAGGACCACCGGCTCCACCGCGCGGCTCTCGACGGCGATGTCGACCTGCCCGTTGATCCGGATGCGCCGGTAGTCGCGGATCCGGGAGGTCGCGCCGCGTACGACCTCGATCAGCGCGGAGGTGGCGCGCTGTCGTCCCGGCCAGGAGCCGCACAGGACGGCGATGGCCTGGGCCCGACGCCCGAACTGGGCGTTGGTGTGGTCGATTTCGAGCAGGTCGCGCAGCACGTCGGGGTGGTCGTGCCTGTCCTGCATCTCGGAGATGGACACCTGCTGCTCGTTGGCGAGGGCCTGGATGGAGCGCATCGACGCCTTCAGGGCGGCCTTCGCGGACTGGTCGGCGCGGGACTGCGCGTGCTCGACGGCTCCGGAGAACCGTTCGAGAACGCTGTCGAGGCACTTGGCGAAGTCCGTGTCGGCAAGCCGGGCGTCGAGCAGACCTACGGCGGGGTGGGGTTGGTGCGGGCCGCCCTCAAGGGCCGGGAGGCGGACCGCGACCAGATGGCGCAGCTCCTCGTCCCGGGCCCGCAGCCCTTCCGCCAGCTCGGTGGTCCGTCCGCGCTGCCGCCCGGTGATCCCGCGCTGGCGCACCAGCAGCACGGTGACGACGAGCAGGCCGACGGCCAGGCACCAGAACGCCGCCTCCGGTATCCGTTCGGTCATGAGTCTTCAAGTCCTCAAATACGTACGTGAGTTGAAGGAATGGCAGTGGGAAGAGTGAGGGGTGGGGCGTGAGTGGACGCGCCGCACGACGGTAGCCGCGCGTCGGCGCCCGCGCTTGCCCCGGCGCGCAAGGAAGTTGCTGTCATGCGCACAGGCTGTGTGCACTAGGCTGACGGCGCGTAACTACCGCCAGCTGCACAGGAGTTGAGGGTGTCGTTGCCCGCGGGAAGCTACCTCGTGGAATCACAGTCGACCGGTGAGGTGGATCCGCGCGAGCGGGCCGACTTCTGGAGCGAGCACATCGGCTCCTACCAGTCCCGGATGGGGTACCGGTACGCACACACCGACAACTTCCGCGGCGAGACGGTCCGCCAGCGCACCGAGACCTATCAGCTCGTCAGATTCCGGTCGGACGAGATCGAGTACAGCAGAACCGCGGGGCAGGTCCGGGACGACCCCGACGATGACTACCGCTTGCTGCTCCCGCTCAGCGGAGAGATCGTTCTGCGACAGGACGGCCAGGAGGCACGGCTGACGCCGGGGACCGGCACGCTGGTCTCCTTCGGGACCCCCTTCGAGTGCCTCCAGGACGCGTCCACCCAGGCGTTCATCCTCACCATCCCGGCCCGCGAGGTGAACGGCCCGCTGAACCGCAAGTCGCCGCTGGCCACCGGCCTCGACCTGAGCAGAGGCCTCGGCCGTGTGGTCGGCGACATGCTGAACGACCTGTACACCGAGCGCGACCACCTCACCGACCCCCAGTTCAACGCCGTCTCCGACCGCATCGTCGAGCTGCTGTGCATGCTCGCCACCGGGGACGACCGTCCGGACGGGTCCAGGCACCTGACCGACGTGGAGACCACGGTCCGCCGCTACGTCCGCGAGCACGCCCCCGACCCGGCCCTCGCCGGTTCGTCCATGGCCCGCGCCCTCGGCTGGTCCCTGCGCCAGATCCAACTGGCCCTGCAGCGCGCGGGCACCACACCGCGCGACCTGATCCGCGAGGAACGCCTCCGCCTCGTCCGCGAGCGCCTCCAATGCGGCGACTGCGGACACCTGACCATCACCGATCTCGCGTACGCCTCGGGCTTCTCCTCGGCGAGCGCGCTGAGCACGGCGTTCCGGCAGCGGTTCGGGGTGAGTCCTCGGGAGATGCGGTACGGGGGGCGGCGGCCGTAGGGCGAGCCGCCGCCGCGCGCACGCGGCGTCGCGCGGCGCCGGGCTCGGAGCGCGACGGGGCGACCGCCATCACGCCGAGGGCGCCGGCCGCCCCGCCCCGGTTTCCGCCGCCGTTCGCCGCAACCTCCGTACAGCCAGGGCCAGTTGCAGACGCAGCCGCCCCTGAGGCGAGTGCACGTCCCAGCCCAGGATGTGCTCGGCCTGCGCGAGGCGTTCCTGAAGGGTCGAGTGATGCACCGTCAGTTCGGCGGCCGCGGCGCGGAGACTGGGGGCGGACGCCACGGCATGGAGTGTCGCGGCCGCCCAAATGGCCTCGGCGACAGCGCGCTCCACGGCGAGTACGTCGGGGATCGGCGGGGTGTCCGGGCCCACGGCGGCGGCGAGCAGGGCCAGACCGCCGAGTTCCTCGGCGTACACCGTGCGCGCCCCGGGATCCCGTGCCGTGCCCTCCGCGGTCAGCCGGAGCGCGGTCCGGGCGGCCACCCACGACTGCGGGAGTTCGGCCGGTTCGACGGCGGGTCCCACACCGGCCCGCCGCGTCCCGGGGACGCGCCGACCGGCGGGCACGATCTCCGCGCCGCCCTCGTGAAGCGCCACCGCCCGCACCAACTCGCCCTGTTTGAGTCCCAGTTGTGCCGCCGCGTGGGACCGCGCGGCCTGCGGTGCGGACGCGTCCAGCACCACCTCCACCAGCGCGGGGTCGTGCGCCGCGGGTACGCCCGTGGACGCCCGTCCGCGCGTCCGGTCCATGACGCCGCGTGCGGCACGCGCCGCCCGCTCAAGGACCATGGCCTGTACGCCGTCGGGCGGACCCGGGCGCTCCAGCCAGAGAGCGGCCGGGGTTTCCGGGGCGGCGGCGTGGGCGTGGCCGGTCGCCGACGAGTCGGTGGGCCCCAGTGGTGCCCACGGCCAGGCCGGGTCGACGGCCCCGGCGGAGTCGTCGCGCCGCCCGTCCGGCGTGACCCTGATCCGTACGGCGCGCCGCTCGTCGACCAGCCGGGCGGGGCAGCCGGACAGCACCGCGGCCCCGCGCACCAAGGCCTCCAGGCCGACCCGCCCCTCCGTGAGGCGGTCGAAGTACGCGATGACCTGCAACGCGGCACCCGCGTCCGGGTCGAGCGCCGCAAGCCGTCCTGCCAGCTCTTTCACAGGCACCATCCTGAGACCACGACCCCGCCCTGCCAAGCGCCGGGCTCCGGCCAAGGCGGGCGGACGCCGGGTCAGCCGACGTGGGCGGACCTCTCTCAGTCCGACCGGTTTCAGCCCGTCCGGCGTCTGAGGACGAGGCCATTCAGGCCGAAGCGGGAGGTCTGGGGGCGGCAGCCCCCGGGAACGGGACGGGTAGGGGCGGAGGGGCGAAAAAGTCACCATCGCTGCATCGACGTCGTACCCCCGGGCGGCGACGCCGATCAGGCACCCAGCAGCCGCCGCAACCAACGCAACCTGGTCGCCCGGCTCTCCTGGGCCAGCGGCACCTGTCGGGCGAACATCTCGAAGCCGTGGAAGCCGCCGGGCCACACGTGCAGTTCGGCACGGCCACCCGCCTGCCAGAGCCGGTCGGCGTACGCGATGTCCTCGTCGCGGAACGTCTCCGCGGAGCCGACGTCGATGAAGGCCGGCGGCAGCCCGGACAGATCGGCCGCCCGGGCCGGAGCCGCGTACGGCGAGACATCGGGGCCGCCGACGCCCTCACCCAGCAGCGCGCCCCAGCCCGTCGCGTTGGCCGTACGGTCCCAGACGCCGAGCCCTGCCATCTGGTGGCCGGACAGCGAGTCGTTGCGGTCGTCCAGCATCGGGCACATCAGCAACTGGCCGATCAGCTCCGGCCCACCGCGGTCCCGGGCCAGCAACGCGAGGGCCGCGGCGAGTCCGCCCCCGGCGCTGGCCCCGGCGACGAGGAGGCGGTCGGGGTCGATCCCGAGCTCCTCGGCGTTCGCGGCCGTCCACACCAGCCCTGCGTAGCTGTCCTCGACCGGCGCCGGATGCGGGTGCTCGGGGGCGAGCCGGTACTCCACCGACACCACCACAAGGCCCAACTCCTCGGCCCAGTCGAGCGCTTCGGTCACGCCCATCCGGTTGTCGCCGAGCATCATGCCGCCGCCGTGGGTGTAGAACACGGCAGGCAGCGGCGCGCTCGCTCCGGTCGGCCGGCAGATGAGCAGCGATACGTCCGGCGCGCCCGCGGGCCCCGGCACCGACCGCTCCTCGACCTGGAAGGCGCCGTCCCTGCGGAGCTCGTCGTCCGAGGGCCGCATGTGGTTCGTGGTCTCCCGCAGCGCGGGAATCAGCTCCGCCGTGAAACCGGACGGAATTTCCTCCGCGATCAGCTCCAGCGCGGCCGCCAGCTCCGGGTCGAAGGGCGGCGGCGGAGGGACCTGCCCGGCGGCTGCCCATGCTGCGGCGATCGTGGGCTCAGCGGTCATGGCGGCTCCTCGCGTCACGGCCACTGCGGTGTGACCAGTGCGTTCATGGTGCCCGACGGTTCGGCTGCCAGGTACGCGCCGTTCGGCGGGAATCCCCCGCCGAACGGCGGGGCGGCCTCAAGTGGTTTTCACCGCCGCCGGGATGACAAGTGTCCTGGGAAACATGAGCGCCGAACTGACGGGAGGGGCGGCGTTGTCCGACAACGGAGGACCGGCCCGGATCGACACCGGGAGCGCGCACTCCGCGCGCATTTACGACTACATCATCGGCGGCAGGGACTACTACGCCGCCGACAAGGAGGCGGGCGACGCGATGGTGCGGGAGTGGCCCGCCCTGCCGGTGCACATGCGCGCCAACCGCGACTTCATGCACCGAGCGGTGCGCCATCTCGCCGAGGAGGCCGGGATACGCCAGTTCCTCGACATCGGGACCGGCATCCCCACCTCCCCCAACCTCCACGAGATCGCCCAGGCGGTGGCCCCCGAGTCCCGGGTCGTCTACGTGGACAACGACCCCCTCGTCCTCACCCTCTCCCGGGACCTGCTGGCCGGCACACCCGAGGGCAGGACGTCGTACATCGAGGCGGACATGCTCGACCCGGCGAGCATCCTGGACGCCCCACAGTTGCGCGACACTCTCGACCTGGGCCGGCCGGTGGCCCTCACGGTGATCGCGATCGTCCACTTCGTGCTGGACGAGGACGACGCGGTCGGCATCGTCCGCCGCCTGCTGGACCCCCTCCCCTCCGGCAGCCACCTGGCGATGTCCATCGGCACCGCCGAGTTCGCTCCCGGGGAGGTGGGGCGGGTCGCGCGCGAGTACGCGGCCCGCGGCATGCCCATGCGGCTGCGTACACACGCGGAGGCCGAGGAGTTCTTCGACGGCCTCGACCTCGTCGACCCGGGCATCACCCAGGTCCACAAGTGGCATCCGGACGGCACGGAGACCCAACAGATCCGGGACGAGGACATCGCCATGTACGGAGCGGTGGCTCGAAAGCCCTAGGTCGGGCGCACCCGTCGGTACGGTGGCGGCGGCCGTCGGCGAACTGATCCAGCGCAACCTGAGAGGCCGGCATCGACACGGCGACGGCCTTCCTCCGCGGCGGCATCGCCACCCTGCCTCAGGCGGGCTGAGGCGTCATGCGGTACAGGCCTTTGCGGTCGTAGTAGCGGGTCATCGCGAAGCCGAAGAGCAGGGCGAGGGCGGCGCCGACGGCGATCATGGTCCAGGCTCGGGTGAGGCCGGCGTCGGCGCGCGCGTCGAAGAAGAGGATGGCGCGTACGCCGTCGCTGAGCTGGCGCATGGGCTCGAAGACCGACAGGAAGCGGTAGAAACCGGGGACGGCCTGGAGCGGAACGGTGGCGCCCGACGACGGCAGGCCCAGCACGATGAACACGAACATGGACACGAGCTGTCCGATCCCGCCGAACGCCGCGTTGATGGCCTGGACGCCCAGACCGACCGCGAGGCTCGCGCAGTAGGAGTAGATCCACAGCAATGGGATGTGGGCAGCGTCCATGCCGAGGATCGAGATGGTGGCCACCATGACCAGGGTGGTGGTCAGCACGCTGATCCCGGCGGTCATGACCATCTTCAGCAGCAGCGTCTGGGTGCGGCTGATCGGCACGGTGGGGCGGCGGGTGTGCCAGGGGCCGATCTCGCTGTCCGCGTAGCCCAGGGCGGTGTCGGCACCGGTGCTGATGAGGTTGGCGCCGAGGAAGCCGGAGAGCACCAGCAGCAGCGTGTAGTAGAACGCGCTCAGACCCAGGCCGCTGTGCTCGCCGATGGGGTGACCGACCTCGGTGACGACCCGCACGGGGTCTGCCAGCAGCAGGCGCGTGGTGGGGTCGGCCTGGGCGGTGGCGGGGGCCGCCGTGAGCTGTTTGCCGATGGTCGCGGAGGACTGCTGGGCCGCCGCCGTGGTGATCCGGCCGGCCAGCGAGGAACCCAGGCTGCCCATGCCGGGGTTGGTGAGCACCGTGACCGTGGGCCGGGCCGTGGCGTTCGCGGTGGTGAGCGCGGCGACGGAGTCGGTGAAGTCCGCGGGGATGACCAGGGCGCCGTAGATCCTGCCGGAGGACAGTTGATCCTGTGCCTCGGACTGGGTGAGCCGGCGCCATTCGGCCTTGCCAGACTTGTCGCCGCCGATGACGCCCTCGGTGACCTGCGTGCCCACGTTCTGCCGCTGTCCCGCCGGCGGCCTGCCGATGTCCGCGTTGACGATGCCGATGGGCAGGTTGTGCAGCTGCTGGTCCGGGTTGACGATGCCGCCCATGTAGAGCAGTGACAGCAGCAGCGCGAGCAGCCCGGTCAGGACGGCGGGCACCAGCCACAGCATCGGACGGCGCAGCAGCGCGGAGGCACGTGCCTGGAAAGAAGCGTCGAGGCGGGCGTCGTCGCGCTGGTTGCTGTCGGCGTCCATGGTTCTCCATTGGTTCCGGGGCGGCATGGACCGGCATACGCGGACGGCCGCGCCTGGGGGCCCGGGACGCCGACCACCCCCGTCAGCATGGCGCGCACGGCGGTGAGGCGTTCGCTGACTCGCCCGACAACAGCTCCGAACCCCTGGGTTGATGCCACTGCCCGATCGGATCATGCTTGTACATATGGTGACACTGCCGGGCGATGGGGGGCGGGCGACCACGGCCGGTGACGCCATGGCGGTGGTCGACGCACGGGGAATCATCACGAGCTGGAGCGAGGGCGCACGCCTGCTGACCGGATACACCGCGCAGGAGATCACCGGACGGCCGGTGTCGGAGCTGATCTACCCGAACGCCGGCACGGCCTGGCGCGAGCTGCGGGAGAGCGGCGGCGCGGTGGTGGCCGTACGGCTGCGGGACGGGCGGCGCACGGAGCTGGCGCTGCGGGTCTGCCCGCTGCGGGGCGACAAGGGGGAGCCGGGGGGATACGTGATCACCACGGTGCCGGACGACGGGGCCCGCACGCTGGGCGAGCTCGCTTTCCGGCAGGCGTCGGTGTCGATGTCGATCTTCGACGTCGAGCAGCGCTATCTGCGGATGAACGACACGGCCTGCCGGATCACGGGCCGGGCGGAGGCGGAGTTCCTGGGCCGGTTCTACCCGGACACCGTGGAGGACGCGGAGCACAGCCGCGGGTTCCAGCGCCAGCTGCGGAGAGTGGTGGAGACGGGGCAGCCCGTGCACTACGAGAGCCGGACCCGGGCGCCCTCGGGGAAGCGGATGCACGCGTGGAGCACCGAGATGTGGCCACTGCGGGATCCCTCCGGGCCGCTGCTCGGGGTCGCGCTGGCCGCGTTCGACAGCAGCGAGCAGCACCTGGCCAGGCAGCGGCTCGCACTGCTGAACAAGGCCGCCACCAGTATCGGTACGCGGCTGGACGTGATCCACACGGCCCGCGAGCTGGCCGAACTCGCGGTGCCCCAGCTGGCGGACTTCGCCAGCGTGGACCTCTTGGACTCGGTGCTCCAGGGTGAGGAACCCGTCGCCGGCCCGGTGGCCGGCGATCTGCAGCTGCGCCGCGTCGCACACCACTCCCGCACCGCCGGAGTGCCCGAGGCGGCCATCGACCTGGGCTCCGCGGACGTCTATCCGCCCTCCTCGCCGCCCGCCCACGCGCTGGCCACCGGCGCCGCGGTGCTCACCAGGACCGGCGAGGCGGACCTCGACACCTGGCTCGCGCGGCACGACGACCGGGCCGCCAAACTGCGGGAGAGCGACGACAGGGACTTCTCACTGATGGCCGTACCGCTGGTGGCACGCGGTACCACCCTCGGCGTGGCGGTCTTCGTACGGCTGCTCACCCCGCGGAGCCCCGATCCCTTCGACCAGGACGACGTGTCAATGGCGCAGGAGCTGGCCAGTCGCGCCGCCGTCTGCGTGGACAACGCCCGCCGGTACACCAGGGAGCACACGACCGCGCTGGCCCTGCAGCGCAGTCTGCTGCCGCAGGTCGTCACGGGACAGGCGGCGGTCGAGTTCGCCTCCCGCTACCTTCCGGCGCTGTCCCAGGCGGGCGTGGGCGGCGACTGGTTCGACGTGATCCCGCTGTCCGGCACCCGGGTGGCGCTGGTGGTCGGAGACGTCGTCGGACACGGCATCCACGCCTCCGTCACGATGGGTCGGCTGCGCACGGCGGTGTGGACGCTGGCCGATGTCGACCTGCCCCCGGACGAGCTGCTCACCCACCTCGACGATCTGGTCGGGCACTTGGCGGCCGACGAGAGCGGTCGGGGCGGCGAGATCGGTGCCACCTGTCTGTACGCGCTGTACGACCCGGTCGCCCGCCGCTGCACAATCGCCTCGGCCGGGCACCCGCCACCCGCCGTGCTGTACCCGGACGGAACCGTGGAGGTCGTCGGAGTGAGCGCGGGGCCGGTGCTCGGGGTCGGCGGCCTCCCGTTCGAGTCCACCGAGTTGGACATGCCCGAGGGCGCCGTACTCGCCCTCTACACGGACGGTCTCATCGAGGCCCGCGACCTCGACATGGACGCCGGCACCGCCGCGCTGTGCGCCGCCCTCGCGGCCCCGGCCGGGAATCTGGAGGACGTCTGCGGCAACGTGCTCAAGGCCCTGCTCCCGGAGCGCCCCTCCGACGACGTGGCGCTGCTGCTGGCCCGCACCCGCGCCCTGGACACCGCGCAGGTCGCCGTCTGGGACCTGCCCGCCGACCCGGCGGAGGTGGCCACCGCCCGGCAGTACGCCACCGAGCAGCTCAGCGACTGGGGGCTCGACGAGGCCGCCTTCGTCACCGAACTCGTCGTCAGCGAACTGGTCACCAACGCCATCCGCTACGGCGGCGCCCCCATCCAGCTCCGGCTCATCCGCGACCGCGCCCTCATCTGCGAGGTCTCCGACGCCAGCAGCACCTCGCCCCACCTGCGCCGGGCCCGCACCTACGACGAGGGCGGCCGCGGCCTCCTCCTCGTCGCCCAGCTCACCGACCGCTGGGGCACCCGCCCGACCGGCACCGGAAAGACGATCTGGGCCGAACAGGCGCTTCCCGTCCAGTGAGGAGGCCTGGTGCGCCCGGGCCTGGCGCCCAGGCAGTCAGGAGGCAGGCGGGCAGGCGGGCAGGCGGGCGGGCGGGCCGAGGCGTTCACGACACCCGATGGGTCACGGCGCAGGCCGTCGGCCACGCGTACTACCCGATCTGACGCGGGTGGCGGCGGTGGCCGGACGGGCGGCGGCAGCCAGGTCGCCTCGGACGTGATCACGTACCTCAAGAAGCACCAGGACGGCGCCACTTGGCTGGTGGCGGTGGCCACCGACCAGACCGCTTCCTCGATCATCCTGGAGTCCGGCGAGCCCGTGATCTCCATGGGCGGCTGGTCCGGCAGCGACAACGCCATGACTCTGGCCAAGCTCAAGAGCCTGGTGAAGTCCGGCAAGCCGCACTACATCGTGATCAGCGCCAACGGCGGACAGGGCACCGACTCAGAGGTCGCCACCTGGGTCGAGAAGCACGGCACCGCCGTCAAGTCCTCGACGTACAGCTCCAGTTCGTCGCCGTCCACGTCGAGTACGTCCAGTACGTCGACCTCGTCGACCACCAGCGGTCTGTACCGCCTGGACGCGTCCGATCTCGGCTGAGTGGTCCGCACACCCTGGCCCCGCCCGGTGACTACCGGGCGGGGCCCGCACATGTCGTGCTCGCCGACCGGGTCCGAGCGCAGCATGTGGACAGTGATGCCGGTGTCGTCGAACGGGCGCCCGGGGCAGGGCCACGTCGACGAGGTCGGCCCGCAGTCCGACGGCAGCTCGCCGATGACGTCGTGCTCGTCCCCGACCGGCTGGTGCAGCTGGTCCCGAACATCGGCGTCATCGGCGGCCGCCACTCCGTGCTCGTCGTCGAGACCGGCATGGGCCCGCGCCACGCCGAGAAGGCCCTTCGGTTCGCGGCCGACCACACCGCGGGACACCGCCTGACTCGAGCACCCGCGGGCCGCCCGGGGCTCAGCTCTCGGCAGGGGTCAGCGGCAACGAAGTGCGCTCGATGCGGTTTCGCCGGCCAGTGGGCGTGGAGTGGCCGTCACCCTCGAACACCTGCCCAAGACCCGACCCGCACCGAGTACACGGCGCTTGTGTCCGCGCTCTCCTGCCGATCCTCGAGAAGGGCCACCGCATCGGAGTCGCATGCCGCGGAGGGGCTCGGCTCACCAGGCCCGTACGCATCACCTGCGCCAGGAGCACGCCGTGCGGGACGACGGGCGTGGGCCGCGTCGCCCACCCGCCCGCGCTGCTTCGGCTCCCGGACACCGTGGCGTCACACCGGGCGGGCACGTTTCAGCCGTCCCCTCCTGCCTCGCCTTGTTTCCGTCCGCCCCGCACCGCGCGGTGCGCGACGTGGAAGGACGACGTGCGCCGTGTCCCTGCTCCCGCTCGATGAACTCCCGGGGCCGCTCCCCGCCCCAGCCCCCGTCCGCTCCCCCTCCGCCGCACGCCTGGCCGGCCGGGTGCTGAGTCTGGTCCCGCTCCTGCTGATCGGAGCGTGGGCGGCGGTCGACTGGCACGCGGTGTCCGACGGCGCCGCCCGGCTGGCCTCCGCCGACCCCTGGTGGCTGCTTTCCGGGCTCTTCTTCACCTGCCTGGGCTGGGTGGCCGCCGCGGTCGTCCGACAGGGAGCCATACCGGAAAGGCTTGCACCGGGGCCGCTGCTCGCGTCGCAGTTCGCCGCCGGTGCCGCGAACCATGTGTTTCCGGCGAGCATCGGCGCGCATGCGGTCACCCTGCGCTTCCTGCAGCGCCAGGGCATCCCCCTCGCGCGGGCCACCGCCTCGCTCGCCCTGTACTCGCTGGTCAAACCGATCGCGAAGACACTGGTGCTTCTCGTGTTCCTCGTGGTCTTCCCCGACCTGCTGCGACTCGGTCAACTCGTCCCGGACGAGCGGACGTTGTTCATGATCGCCGGGGGCGTGACCATCGGCCTGACCGTGCCGGCCCTGCTCATCACGGTGGTACGTCCACTGCGACGCCCCGTCCTCAACCTCGTACGCACCGCTCTGACCGACGTACGGCTGCTGCACACCCGGCCCAGCCGCGTCCTCGCCCTCTGGGGCGGTTCGGCCATCGCCCCCGTGCTCCAGGCCAGCGTGATCGCCTCGGTCGGGGCCTCGCTCGGTCTGCCGCTGTCCTGGCCACAGGTGGTCTTCGCGTTCCTCGCCGCCAGCACCGCGGTCGGAGCCGTGCCCGCGCCGGGCGGCATCGGCCCCGTGGACGCGGCCTTGGTGTTCACCATGGTCGCGCTGGACGCCCCCCTGGACCTGTCCACGGCGACCGTCATCGGCTACCGCGTCCTGACGATCTGGCTGCCCCTGCTGCCGGGCGCACTCGTGCTCTCGGCCCTTGTGCACCGCAAGGCGCTGTGAGCCGGAGCCGGCGGAGTCCTCGCGTCGGCTCGGCTAGGGAACAGTTCCCCCGAGGTCGAGCCGTCCGACATGCGCCACGTTTTCCTTGTCCTCGGCGTCGTCGCCGGCCTCGGCCGCGAACCATGCGTCGAGGATCTCCCTGAGCAGCGGCTCGGACGTCAGCCGCAGGCTGAGTGCCAACACGTTGGCGTCGTTCCAGCGGCGTGCGCCGTCCGCCGTGTACGCGTCCGTGCACAGCGCCGCTCGTACCCCCGGCACCTTGTTCGCGGCGATCGACGCGCCGGTGCCGGTCCAGCAGCACACGACCGCCTGGTCCGACGTCCCCGCCGCGACCTCGCCGGCCGCCGCCGCCGAGCACGCCGCCCACTGCGCGTCGTCGCCGGGGAGGAGCGCCCCGTGCGCCCGTACCTCGTGGCCACGCTTGCGCAACTCCACGAGAAGGGCGCGGGCCACGGGTTCGTCCATGTCCGAGGAAACAGAGATCCGCATGTCTCGGAGACTACTCAGCGGATGAGTCGGAGTCTCCCGACCCGATGGCACCGGACGGCGACGGTGGTGCCGGCTCCCACTGCGGAGTCCACGGGCACCTGGCCGTAGTGGGCGTGAATGATCGCTTCCACGACGGCGGGACCGGGACCGGAACCGCCGTACGCGTGGCTGCGGCCGGCCTCGGCATGCGAGAAGCCTTCGAAGGGTGTCGTCGTCGCGCTCTCGCCGGTGAGCCGGGCCAGGACCGCTCACGCTTGCCCGGCCTCGGGCGGCCCGGCACCACCGGCGGGAAGCTGCCGGAACGGCTCGGCAGCTTCCCGCCGCACCACACGCAGGAGAACTTTGTGGAACCGGCGCCCTGAAGCGCAGCCCTGCAGGATGCGGCGCACGTGGTCCTGCTCGACCCGGGCGAGGCCCCGGCCGCAGGCGTCTCGAATGGCGCGGGCCACCGAGCTCTTGCCGGATGCCGAACTGCCGCGGATGACGATGAGGACGGTGGAAGCCGGATCGACGCGGCCGTCGGGCAGAGGTTCCGCCTGGCTCCGGGTTGACGTGCCGTCGCTCGCAGTCGCCATGGCCGGGCAGCCCATCGCCGCCCAATCAGCCACCGGTGCCCTGTTGACGGATGATCTTGGTGCGGAGGCCGCGAAATCTGGCGTAGGGTGGGGTCATCCGACGCGGGGTGGAGCAGCTCGGTAGCTCGCTGGGCTCATAACCCAGAGGTCGCAGGTTCAAATCCTGTCCCCGCTACTGAAACCGAGGGGCCGGCGATTTCGCTGGCCCCTCGGTCATGTCCAGCGCACTGGACGTGCGCCTGCGGGCCGAGACGGGAATCGGACCCGGTTCCCGAGCCCGAGGCGCAAGGGTCCACCACCACTTCCCGCCGGCGGTGAAGCGCGCGCCCGGGGCGTTGTCAGTGGTGGCAGGCAGGATGGCGGGCATGACAACACCTGGTGCAGTGATCGTGGATGCCGCCGCCTACGCGCAGGCAGTCGAGGACGCGGTGAAGGCGTCCGCCGCCTACTACGCGGGCGGCACATCCGTGCTGGACGACGACGCCTACGACCGACTGGTGCGCGGCATAGCGGCGTGGGAGGCCGATCACCCCGACGAGGTGCTGCCCGACTCGCCGACCGGGAAGGTCGCCGGGGGCGCAGCGCAGGGGGATGTCCCGCACACGGTGTCGATGCTGAGCCTGGACAACGTGTTCTCGGCGGAGGAGTTCACCGCCTGGACCGCGTCGTTGGCCCGGCGCATCGGCCACGAGGCGGAACGATTCAGCGTCGAACCGAAACTGGACGGACTCGCGATCGCCGCCCGCTACACCCGTGGCCGCCTCACCAGGCTGATCACACGCGGTGACGGGACGGCCGGGGAGGACGTCTCGCACGCGATCGGCACCGTCGAAGGCCTGCCGCGGGAGCTCGCCGAGCCGGTCACGGTGGAGGTGCGCGGTGAAGTCCTGATGACCACGGACCAGTTCGAGCATGCCAACGAGGTGCGCTCCGCGCACGGCGGGCAGCCGTTCGCCAACCCGCGCAACGCCGCGGCGGGCACGCTGCGCGCCAAGGACCGCGCGTACACCGTGCCGATGACGTTCTTCGGCTACGGCCTGCTCCCGCTGCCCGACACCGATGCGGCGCTCACTGCGCGGCTGGGCGAGAGCGCGCACAGCGATCTGATGGCGCTGGCCGCCGAGCTCGGCGTGAACACCACCGCCCGCACCGACGTGCCCGGCGTCACCGCCGAAGCGGCCGAGCAGGTCCTGGCGCGCGTTCAGGAGATCGCCGCACTGCGGGCCCAGCTGCCGTTCGGGATCGACGGGATCGTCATCAAGGCCGACCTGGCCGCCGACCAGCGGGCCGCAGGATCCGGTTCACGCGCCCCGCGCTGGGCGATCGCCTACAAGCTGCCGGCCGTGGAGAAGATCACCCGACTGCTGGAGGTGGAGTGGAACGTGGGCCGCACCGGCATCATCGCCCCGCGCGCCGTCCTCGAACCGGTCGAGATCGACGGCTCCACCATCACGTACGCCACCCTCCACAACCCGGCCGACATCACCCGCCGCGACCTGCGCCTGGGCGACCACGTCATGGTCCACCGCGCCGGCGACGTCATCCCCCGCGTCGAAGCCCCCGTCGCCCACCTGCGCACCGGCGACGAACAGCCGATCGTCTTCCCCGAGGTCTGCCCGCGCTGCGGGGCCGGCATCGACACCAGCGAGCAACGCTGGCGCTGCGAGAACGGCCGCAACTGCCACCTGGTCGCCGCCCTCTCCTACGCCGCCGGCCGCGACCAGCTCGACATCGAGGGCCTCGGCCACACCCGCGTGATTCAGCTCGTCGAAGCCGGTCTGGTCGCCGATCTCGCAGACCTGTTCACCCTCACCCGCGACCAGCTGCTGGGCCTGGAACGGATGGGGGAAACCAGCACCGACAACCTCCTCACCGCCATCGGCGCGGCCAAGGGGCAACCGCTGTCCCGCGTGTTGTGCGCGCTCGGGGTGCGCGGCACCGGCCGGTCCATGTCCCGCCGCATCGCCCGCTACTTCGCGACCATGGACAACATCCGCGCCGCCGACGCCGAGGCGATGCAGCGGGTCGAGGGCATCGGCACCGAGAAGGCCCCGTCCATCGTCACCGAACTCACCGACCTCGCCCCGCTCATCGACAAACTCGCCGCGGCCGGGGTGAACATGAGCGAGCCCGGCGCCACGCCGCCGAGCCCCGCTGCGGGCGACGCCGACAGCAGCGGAGACACCGCGGAGCCGACAGGCGGGCCGCTGGCCGGGATGACCGTCGTCGTCACCGGCGCGATGACCGGAGCGCTGGAGAAGCTCAGCCGCAACCAGATGAACGAGCTCGTCGAACGCGCCGGCGGCCGCGCCTCCTCCAGCGTCTCCAAGAAGACCACCCTGGTCGTCGCCGGAGAAGGCGCCGGATCCAAACGCGCCAAGGCCGAGACCCTCGGCATCCGCCTGGCCACCCCCGACGAATTCGTCACCCTCGTCGCCGACCTCATCGACTGACCGCACCGACGAGGCGAACTGCCGCACGTCACTCCGGCCGGCGCGCGCGACACGTCCAGGAAGCCCCGGCACGCACACCCTCCGCCGACGGGCGCCGGGGGCCGCCCTCGCGCGCGGCCGAAGCGGGCGCCCGTCACCGGGGCATGCGTGCGCCGCGTATCAGCTCTCGTCAGGCGTCAGCCGCAGCGAAATGCTGTTGATGCAGTACCGCTGGTCGGTCGGGGTCGCATACCCCTCACCCTCGAAGACATGCCCAAGATGCGACCCGCACCGAGCGCACCGCACCTCCGTCCGCACCATCCCGTGCGACCGGTCCTCGATCAGCTCGACCGCGTCGGTGTCCTTCGGGTCGAAGAAGGACGGCCAGCCGCAGTGCGACTCGAACTTCTCGTTGGACGTGAAGAGTTCGGCGCCGCACGCGCGACAGGAGTAGACGCCCTTGGTCTTGGCGTCGGTGTACTCGCCCGTGAAGGCCGGCTCGGTGCCCGCCTTGCGGAGAACCACGTACTCGGCCGGGGTCAGCTCCGCGCGCCACTGCTCGTCCGGCTTTTCGATGTCGTACGACATGAAGCTCAACCCCTCACTACAGGTACGGCGTATGGCTATTTCGACAGGCGGGTCAGGATCTCGGGTCCGAGGTCCGTGACGTCGCCCGCGCCCATGGTGAGAACGAGATCACCGGGCTTCGCCATTCCCGCGACGACGGAGGGCACCTCGCCCTTGTCGTGGACCGGCGTCACATCCGCGCCCGCCGCCCGTGCCGCCTCGATGATCAGCTCACTGGTGACGCCCGGGATCGGGTCCTCGCGGGCGGGATAGATGTCCAGGACGACCGAGGCGTCCGCCAGGGACAGGGCCGCGCCCATCTCCTTGCCCAGCTCCTGGGTGCGGGAGAACAGGTGGGGCTGGAAGACCACCAGGATGCGGGTGTCACCGGCCGCCGCGCGCATCGCCTCCAGGTCGGCCGTCATCTCCGTCGGGTGGTGCGCGTAGGAGTCGATGACCTGGACGCCCGCCTCCTCGCCCTTCAGCTGGAGGCGGCGCTTCACGCCGGTGTAGGAGGCGAGCGCGGGGGCCAGCTCGGTGGCCGGGATGCCGAGCGCCACGCCCGCCGCCAGCGCCGCCACCGCGTTGTGCGCGTAATGGCGGCCGGGGACGGAGACCGTGAAGGTCAGCTCCGAGCCGTCCAGGAGTACCGTCACCTCGCTCTTCAGGCCCTGCGGGACCACGGAGAGCACCCGGACGTCCGCGTCCGCCGCGTCGCCGTACGTCACCACGCGGACGTCCGCGGCCGTGACGCGGCGCGTCAGCTCGCGCGCGCCCTCGTGGTCCGCCGAGATCACCAGCGTGCCGCCCTCGGTGATGCGGTCCACGAACGTCTCGAAGGACTCGTAGATCTCGTCCATGGACGCGTAGTTGGCGTGGTGGTCCAGCTCCACGTTCAGCACGATCGCCACCTCGGGCGCGTACTTGTGGAAGCTGCGGTCCGACTCGTCGGCCTCGGCGACGAAGATCTCGCCCTCGCCGTGCAGGGCGTTCGAACCGGGGGCGTCGAGGTCGCCGCCGATCGCGTACGACGGGGACAGGCCCAGAGTGGACAGGGACACCGCCAGCATCGACGTCGTGGTCGTCTTGCCGTGGGTGCCCGCGACCGCGATCGGGCGCAGGTCGTCCATCAGCCGGGCGAGGGCGTCCGAGCGGTGGACCACCGGGATGCCGAGCTCCGCGGCACGGGCCAGCTCCGGGTTGTCCGGGCGGATCGCGGAGGAGACCACGACGCAGGTGGCGTCGGACGCCAGGTGGTCGGCCGCGTGCCCGATGTGCACCGTCGCACCGAGCGCGCGCAGAGCCTCGGCGGTCGCGGACTCCTTCGCGTCGCTGCCCGCCACCTTGGCCCCACGCTGCGCGAGGATCTTCGCGATGCCCGACATCCCGGCGCCGCCGATGCCGATGAAGTGCGGTCGGTCCATGGCGGTAGGAAGGCCGGGTGCCATGCGCTGTTCTCCCCAAGATCCGGTACGACGATGAGCGCGCCCCCTGAAGGAGCGCGCCCCCAGCCTATGCCGTGGAGCACTGGGCACCTCGCAAGGGGCGCAAGCGACAGCTTGCCCAAGGGGCGCGGGACGGTGCTCGTCATGCGGCCCCGCCGCGCGGGCGCGACCAGCCACGAAGCACCCGCACCCCGAAAGACACCGCACCCCGACGGCGCCCCACCGCCCAGCCCAGCGGCAGCGTTCACGCCTTGCTGTGCGAGAACAGTTTCAGAACCGGCACGCCCACCTTGTGGCGGGCCCGGGAGGCCCAGTCGCGGTGGAAGAACTCTTCCACGTAGTGGGGGTCGGTCAGCACGATGACCTCGTCGGCGTCGATCTCGTCGACGAGGGCCTTCAGCGCGTCCAGCGGATGGTCCTCGATGAGCCGGCCCTCGGCCTCGCTGCCGGCCGAGCGCAGGGCCAGCAGGGACACCTCGAGGGCCTGCTGCCCCTGTCCGACCGCCTCCTCGCCCTCCGGTGTGTCGCGCTCGTGCGCCGCCTCGTCCAGCTCACCGAGCGCGACGTCGTCGATGGCCCGCAGCAACCGGTCCGCCTGGTCCCCACGAGGCTGCAGCAGCACGTGGAAGGCGACCGGCTCGTCACCGTGCAAGGTGGTGACGAACTCCACGTCGGCGGACGTCAGGGCCTTCTCGATCATCAATACGCTTGCGAACACGACAGGCGCCCTTCTCCTCCATGGGCCCGTCCCAGGCCCCTGCGGAAACCATCCTGCCCCGTGACCGCACGGGGTCTGCGCGATTTAGTGTGCCCAGCGGAAGATAACCGGAATGAGGCATTCCGCCGACTTGTCAAGACCGACGGTATCGGCTGTACAGGAACCCGGCCTCTTCCAGCAGGGACACGAGTTCGAATCTCGCCGGGACCGCCATCGAGGGCCCCCCGGCGATGCGCTGCGCGTCACCCGCGGCGAGCATCGGCGACACGGTCAGGCAGAGCTCGTCGAGCACTCCCCCCGCGACGAACTGGCCGAGCAGACGGGGCCCGCCCTCGGTCAGCAGCCGGTTCAGACCGAGTTCCCCGAGGGCCCTTACGGCGCGGGCGGGGTCCACACCCATCCCGTCCCCGGCGACCACCACCTGGGCGCCCGCCTTCTCGGCCGCCGCGACCCGGTCGGGAGCCGCCGCGGCACCCGTCAGCACCAGCGTGGGCACCAGGGGCGAGGTGAAGAGCGGCAGCGAGAAGTCCAGGTCGAGACTCGCGGTGACCACGGCGATGGCGGGCGCGGGGCCCTGTCCGGCCGCCTCCCGGAGCTCCGCGAAGGCCTCACGCGCGCGTGCCGGACGGTAGCCCTCCTGGCGCACCGTTTCCGCGCCGACGACCACGACGTCGGCGAGCCCCCTCAGCACCCCGAAGATCCGCATGTCGGTGGCGCTGGAGATGGGCTGCGAGCGCCCGTCGTGCTGGGCCGCGCCGTCGAGCGTGGAGACCATGTTGCCGCGCAGCCAGGGCTCCCGGCGGTCGGGATAGGCGTAGGCCTCCGCCAGTTCCCCGAGCCCCCACTCTCGGTCCGTCACATCCGCCTCAGGGGCCCCACCCGAGGCCTGGGCTGCTGTTTCGTAGGTCACAGGGAACAGGCGTCGCATGACGTGCAGTGTGGCACGGCCCTTAGAGTGGGGAACCGTGTCGTCCTCCACCACCGCCTCCGGGATCGACCCGATAGCCGAAGCGGCCCCGCTGTCCCTGTGCGCCCGCGAGCCGCACGTCCCCGCCGACCGACTGGTCGCCGAGATGGTGCCGCCGCCGCGCTTCGACTCGGTCCGCTTCGCCACGTACATCCCGGACCCGAACCAGCCGAGCCAGACCGAGGCCGTGCGTGTCCTCAGCAACTTCGCGGCCGGTCTCGGCGGGGCGCACGCGGTCGGCGGCGGCAAGCGCCGGCTGTTCGGCTTCGGCAAGGCCCCGAAGGCGCCCGCCGGCCCCCGTGGCGTCTACCTCGACGGCGGCTACGGCGTCGGCAAGACCCACCTGCTCGCCTCCCTCTGGCACGCGACCCCGGCGGAGCCCGCGCTCAAGGCGTTCGGCACCTTCGTGGAGCTGACGAACCTGGTCGGCGCGCTCGGCTTCCAGAAGACCGTGCAGACGCTCGCGGACCACCGTCTCCTCTGCATCGACGAGTTCGAACTCGACGACCCCGGCGACACCGTCCTCGTCTCCACCCTGCTCGGCAAGCTGGTCGACGCGGGCGTCGCGCTCGCCGCCACCTCGAACACGCTGCCGGGCAAGCTCGGTGAGGGCCGGTTCGCGGCCGCCGACTTCCTGCGGGAGATCCAGGGCCTGTCCGCGCGCTTCCGGCCGCTGCGCATCGACGGCGAGGACTACCGCCACCGCGGGCTGCCCGAGGCCCCGGCGCCGTTCTCCGATGAGCAGGTCACCAAGACGGCGTACGCCACCGCCGGCGCCTCGCTCGACGACTTCCCGCACCTGCTCGACCACCTGGCACGCGTCCACCCCAGCCGGTACGGCGCCCTGACGGACGGCGTCAGGGCCGTCTGTCTCACAGATGTCCAGCCGGTCCCGGACCAGTCGACGGCGCTGCGGCTCGTCGTGCTCGCCGACCGTCTGTACGACCGCGAGGTGCCGGTCCTCGCCTCCGGAATGCCCTTCGACAAGCTGTTCAGCGAGGAGATGCTGAACGGCGGCTACCGCAAGAAGTACTTCCGCGCGATATCCCGGCTCACGGCACTGGCCCGGGACGCCAAGGGGCTCGTGGAAGCGTAGTTTCCGGCCGCCGAGGTATCGGTTCCGGCCCTCTTCTGGGTGAAACGTTGAGTTAACCCTGCAAACAACTCGCCTTGTTAACCTATGTGTTGACATGAGGGAAGAGGTGCCGGGAGGGGGCGCATGTTACGAGGTACGACGGCCCGGACCCTGTTCGTGGTACTCGCCGCCGTCCTGATCAGTCTGCAGCTCTTCGCCCCCACCGAGGCGTTCGCGTCCGCGCACAGGGGCGAAGTCGTCTCCTGCGCCGAGGCCGAGCACCCGCACAAGGTGGCCCCGCCCCTGGGTGCCCGCCAGCGGATCCGCGACGAGGACCTCGTACCCGAGACGCCGGCGCGCGCCCTGCTCGCGAGCGACCTCGCGGGCACGTACCCGCCGGTCCCTCTCACCGCCTCGCACCCCCACACGTCGAGATCCTCGATCGACCACTCCCCCGCGGGACTTCAGGTCTTCCGCTGCTGAGCGGAGCGCGTCCCCCCACGCTCCGTTCTGTAAGCCGACGCGCCCTCATGGCGCGCCAGGAGGAACTGACATGCAGCCTCTCATCGACCATGCCCGCTCCTTCGGCCGGCGACCCGAGGAATTCGCCTCGCTCGCCCAAGGCCAGTCCCCACAAGTCCTGTTCATCACCTGCTCCGACTCCCGGGTCGTCCCGGCCCTGATCACCGGCGCCCGCCCGGGCGAGCTCTTCGAGCTGCGCACCGCGGGCAACATCGTCCCGCCGTACGCCTCCGGCCGGCCGACCTCCGAGGCGGCGACCGTCGAGTACGCGGTGGACGTACTCGGCGTGTCCGAGATCGTGGTCTGCGGCCACTCGCACTGCGGTGCCGTCGGAGCCCTGGTGCGCGGCGAGGACCTGACCGCCGTACCGGCCGTACGCGACTGGCTCGCACAGGCCGAACCCCCCTCCGACGCTCCCGACGACGACCCGGCCGTCGCCGACGCGGTGCGAAACCATGTCCTCGCGCAACTGCTCAGGCTCCGTGAATACCCCTGTGTGGAACGGGCCATAACGGACGGTCAACTACGTCTGCACGGCTGGTACTACGAGGTCCACACCGGCGCCGTACACGCGCACACGCCGGACACCGACTCCTTCGAGGCGCTGTGAGCCGCGCGATGAAATTCCCGGGCCTCACCAAGCGATTCCCCTCCCTGCGGGAGGACTTCGCCGCGTCGGTCGTCGTGTTCCTCGTCGCCCTGCCGCTGTGCGTGGGCGTCGCCGTCGCTTCCGGCGTACCGGCCGAACTCGGCCTGGTCACCGGCATCGTGGGCGGTCTCGTCACCGGGCTGATGCGCGGCAGCAGCCTTCAGGTGTCGGGGCCCGCCGCCGGGCTGACCGTGCTGGTCTTCGAGGCCGTTCGGGAGTACGGGCTCGCCGTCCTCGGAGTCGTCGTGCTCGCCACCGGCGTGCTCCAACTCCTCATGGGCGCCCTGAAGCTGGGGCGCTACTTCCGGGCGATCTCGGTGGCGGTCGTCGAGGGCATGCTGGCCGGGATCGGGCTCGTGCTGATCGCGGGCCAGCTCTACTCGATGGCGGGCCTGAAGGCACCGCCGTCCGGACTCGACAAGCTCGCCGGGCTGCCCGAGGCGATCGTCGACGCGGCCCGCAGCACCGAGGCGCTGGCCTCGGTCGGGCTCGGGGCCGGCACGATCGTCGTACTGGTCCTGTGGAAGCGGCTGCCGCGCCGGGTGCGTACGGTGCCGGGGGCGCTCGGCGCGGTCGCGCTGGCCACCCTCGTCTCGCCGGCGTTCGGCCTGCCCGTGGCCACGGTGGAGGTGCGGGGGCTGCTCGGCTCGATCCGGTTGCCCTCGCCCGACGCGTTCGGCGAGCTCGCGGGTGTCGGAGTCCTCGGCACCATCCTCGCGTTCACCCTGATCGCCTCCGCCGAGTCGCTGTTCAGCGCGGCTGCCGTGGACCGGCTGCACGACGGGCCGCGGACCCAGTACGACAAGGAGCTGATGGCTCAGGGCGCGGGCAACGCGGTCTGCGGGCTGCTCGGCGCGCTGCCGATGACCGCCGTGATCGTACGCAGCGCGGCGAACGTCCAGGCGGGCGCGCGGACGAAGGCGTCCCGGGTGCTGCACGGCCTGTGGCTGCTGCTGTTCGCGGCGCTGCTGCCCGCCGCGCTCGGCGTCATCCCGCTGCCCGCCCTCGCCGGCATCCTGGTGCACGCGGGCTGGAAGCTGATTCCGCTCCGGGAGATCGGGTCGCTGTGGCGTGAGCACCGTGGCGAGGCGCTGATTCTCGTCGTCACCGCCGTGTCGATCGTCGCCGTCAGCATGTTCGAGGGCGTCCTGATCGGGCTCGCGCTGGCCGTCGCCAAGACGGCGTGGGAGGCGTCGCACGTGCGCCTCGACGTCATAGACAAGGGCGCCGGGCCCGTCCAGGCGTATCTCTCGGGCAACGCGACCTTCCTGCGGCTGCCGAAGATCCTCGACAGCCTGGAGGCGCTGCCGCGGGACCGCCCCGTCGAGCTGGACCTCTCCGGTCTGCACCACCTGGACCACGCGTGCCGTTCCGCGCTGGAGAACTGGTCGGCGCGGCACAGTGCGACGGGGATCGAGCCGGTGAAGGTCACGCCGGCGGCCTGAGGCCCGGTCCGGGCCCGCCACACGGCGGGCCCGGACCTACGACGTAAAGTGGACGTATCAGTCATGGTGGGCGGCTCGGAAAGGGGTCGTCATGGTCGAGGAACTCATCGCGGCGGGTGTGGCGACCGGTGCGGCCGGTCTGGTCTACCTCTCCGCGGCGGCCCGGGTCGTCAAGCAGTACGAGCGCGGGGTGGTCTTCCGGCTGGGGCGTCTGATGGGTGTCCCGCGGCCTCCGGGGTTCACCTTGATCGTGCCCTTCATCGACCGGCTGCGTAAGGTCAACATGCAGATCGTGACGATGCCGGTGCCGGCCCAGGAGGGCATCACACGGGACAACGTGACGGTCCGGGTCGACGCGGTCGTCTACTTCAAGGTCGTGGACGCGGCGAACGCGGTCATCCAGGTCGAGGACTACCGTTTCGCGGTCTCGCAGATGGCGCAGACCTCACTGCGGTCGATCATCGGCAAGAGCGACCTCGACGACCTCCTGTCCAACCGCGAGAAGCTCAACCAGGGCCTGGAGCTGATGATCGACAGCCCGGCGATCGGCTGGGGTGTGCAGATCGACCGCGTGGAGATCAAGGACGTATCGCTGCCGGAGACGATGAAGCGGTCGATGGCCCGGCAGGCCGAGGCCGACCGCGAGCGGCGGGCCCGGATCATCAACGCGGACGCGGAGCTGCAGGCCTCCAAGAAGCTGGCGGAGGCCGCCGGGGTGATGTCGGAGCAGCCCGCGGCGCTCCAACTGCGGCTGCTGCAGACAGTGGTGGCCGTCGCGGCGGAGAAGAACTCCACGCTCGTACTGCCCTTCCCGGTGGAGCTGCTGCGGTTCCTGGAGCGGGCGCAGTCCGGTCAGGCGCCGTCCGCCGCCGAGCGGTCGGCGCCGCAGCGGTCCGATGAGCACGTCCAGCTCGACAAGCCCGATGAGCCCGCTCCGCTCAATGAGCCCGTCCCGCTCGATGAGCCCGCCCCGCTCCAGGAACCCGGCCTGCTCGATGAAGCCGTCCGGTTCCATGAACCCGGCCTGCTCGATGAGGCCGACCAGCTCCCCGAGCTCGGCGGGCTGGATGAGCTCGATGAGGCCAAGGGCGACGAGTGACACGTGTTACGCGCGTGGTTCCGGCGGCCCCGGTCGCGTGATACACACAGGCGGGTCACAGTCCTGTCCGCCAGCAGGAAGGTCGCCCCATGCCCGAAAACGGTCGCTCCGCGACACGGCGTCAGATGCTCGCCCGTACCGGCGTGTTGACCGGCTCGATCGCCTTCGCCGGAAACCTCTCCGAACTCTTCGCGGGCACCGCCGCCGCGGAGAATCTCGGCCACAGCGGCTACGGCCCCCTGGTCCCCGACCCGAACGGACTGCTCGACCTGCCGGCAGGCTTCCGCTATCGGGTCCTGTCCCGCGAGGGCGACCGACTCCGCTCCGGCGAGGGCTTGGTGCCCAGCAACCACGACGGTATGTCGGCCTTCGCCGGTCGGCACGGCCGCGTCCACCTGGTCCGCAACCATGAGAACCGCGTCACCGCGAAGTTCCCGGTCCCGACGGTCGAAGGCCTGACGTACGACCCGATGGGCAAGGGCGGTTGTACGTCGCTGACGCTGGACCGCCGCGGGAACGTCCTCGCGGAGCGCGTCGCCGTCGCCGGTACGGCCGTCAACTGCGCGGGTGGGCCGACTCCTTGGGGCACGTGGCTGACCTGCGAGGAGACCGAGGACACGGCGGGGACCAACGGCTATTCCAAGGACCACGGCTTCATCTTCGAGGTCGACCCGGTGGACCCGCACCGCACCGGAGCGGTACCGCTCACGGCCATGGGCCGCTTCCAGCACGAGGCGATCGCCGTCGACCCGAAGCGGGGCATCGTCTACGAGACCGAGGACGCGTTCCTCAAGCCCTTCGGACTCTTCTACCGCTTTCTGCCCAACAGGCCCGAGGGCGGGGTCGGTTCACTGCGCGCGGGAGGCCGGCTCCAGGCCATGCGCGTCCCCGGCGTACCGGACCTCTCCTCCGTCCAGGAGACGGGCACGAGCTTCGACGGCATCGAGTGGGTGGACGTACCGGACCCGCTCGCCGCCCACACCCCGGTCCGGCTCCAGGACTTCGGCCCGAAGGGCATCACGCACGCCCAGAAGCTGGAGGGCTGCTACTGGGGTGGCACATGCGTGTACTTCGTCTCCTCCTTCGCCCGCGGCGCGGACGGCTCGGCCGCCGACCACTACGGCCAGATCTGGCGCTACGACCCGTCGGCGCGCCGGCTCACCCTCGTGATCGTCTTCGGCCCCGACACCGACGTACATCTCCCCGGCGAGTCCCCCGACAACATCTGCCTCGCCCCCGGCGGCGGCCTCATGATCTGCGAGGACGGCAACGGGGCGCAGCACGTCTTCGGTGTGACGCGGCGCGGCGAGGTGTACCCGATGGCGCGCGGCGCCCAGAACCTTGGCACCCCCGAGGCCCCGGAGTGGGGCGAGTTCGCGGGCGTCACCTTCTCGCCGGACGGCGGGACGATGTACGTGAACTGCTATACGCCGGGGACGACGTTCGCGGTGGCAGGGCCCTGGCGAGGCCAGGCGCTGTCCGGGTCCTAGCCCTTCCTGCGCCGGGTCAGCGCCCGGGTCAGGACGGGACCCGCGGCGGTGGCGAGCAGCGCGGCCAGGGGGGCGACGACGTCGGCCCACGGGTCGCGGATCGGGTGGTAGGTGGCGGTGCCGTCGCGCAGTTCGATGAAGCCGAGCGGGCGGGCCTCGCAGCCGCCGCCTCCACCACCGCCCTCGGCGTTCTTCGCGCGGCCCAGCCCGCGCACGATGCCGCCGCCGAACCCGAAGCCGACCTTGGCCACGGGGATGACGGTGACGCCTTCGCGGGTGACGGCCTCCCCGAAGACGGCCGTCACCGAGGCCCGCCCGCCGAGCCGCTCGGCGATCCCCTCCAGCAGCCGGGCGACGGTCCCGCCCGCGGGCTCGACGGAGTCGGCGAGCGGGGCGGTGGAGTCATCCTGCGGAGGCGTCGTGTCCTGCGGTGCTGTCATCGCGGTACCTCCTGGCCCGGGGCGCGGCGCGTTGCCGATGACCGCAGATTAAAGCCCGTGCCTGCCTGGCGGTCCCCTGCTAGCGTCACCGGCATGAAGCGTGCCGCTGTGAACACGACGACGCCGGAGAGTGTCCCGGCGCGCTGACCGCTGACGTGAGTCCGAAGCCCCGGGGCGAGTGCCCCGGGGCTTCGCCGTGCGGGCACCCGTCCCTCCCCTCGTGAGGAGACCACCGTGCACGACCACCGCCGACTCGGCCGTGAACTGGACCTGTTCGACACCGACCCCCTGATGGGCGCGGGCCTGCCGTACTGGCTGCCCGACGGCGCGGCCGTGCGGCACGCCCTGGAGGAGTACGTCCGCGACGCCGAGCGACGGGCGGGCTATCGGCATGTGTACTCGCCGGTGCTGGGGAAACGGGAGCTGTACGAGATCTCCGGGCACTGGTCGCACTACAGCGAGGACATGTTCCCGGCGATGGAACTCGGCGGAGAGCAGGTGGTGTTGCGGCCGAGCCTGTGCCCCCACCACGCGCTCATCTACCGCTCCCGCTCGCACAGCTACCGCGAACTACCCCTCCGCATCGCGGAGTTGGGCGCGATGTACCGCTCCGAGCTGTCCGGCGTCCTCGGTGGACTCACCCGCGTACGCGCCATCCAGCTCAACGACGCGCACATCTTCTGCACCCCGGACCAGGTCGCCGAAGAGGCCCACGCGGCACTGGAGTTGATCGGACGGGCGTACACCGCGCTCGGCATCAGCCCGGCGCGCTACCGGCTCTCGCTGCCGGGCCCGGGCGGGAAGTACGTCGCCGACCCGCAGCTGTGGCGCAGGTCCGCCGCGCTGCTCCGCGACGTCCTCGACCGCTGCGGCGTGCCGTACGAGGCCGTCGAGGGCGAGGCGGCGTTCTACGGCCCCAAGATCGACGTCCAGATCGCCGACCCGGCAGGTCGCGAGTCCACCCTCTCCACCGTCCAGGTCGACTTCCACCAGCCCGAGCGCTTCGACCTGCACTACATCGGCTCCGACGGCGCGAAGCACCGGCCGGTCATGGTCCACCGCAGCGTCATCGGCAGCCTGGAGCGGGCCGTCGCCCATCTCATCGAGGTGCACGGCGGCGCGTTCCCGCCCTGGCTCGCGCCCACCCAGCTGGTGGCCCTGCCCGTCTCCGACGCCGAGACCGACCAGGCCGCGGCGCTGGTACGCCGCTGCCGCGACCAGGAGCTCCGGGCCGAGCTCGCCGCCCCGGACCAGGGCACCCTGGGCGCCCGGGTACGCGCCCACCGCCTCGTCCCGTACCAGGCGGTGATCGGCCCCAGGGAAGCCGCCGCCGACCGGATCGCGCTGCGCCTGCGCGACGGCCGCCGCCTCGACGCGCGGCCGGCCGCGGAGGTCCTGCGCCGTGTCGCACAGCTGATCGACGCCCGCAGCGCCGAGCTGCTCGACCGGGACGCCTGAACGCGAGTAGCGGGTCCCGGCAGCCCGTCGCACCATCGAGGGACACGTCCGGAAGGGGTATGCGGTGGCCAAGCAGGACGGCAAGAAGGACGGCAAGAAGGACGGCGGGAGGGCCGGCGGAAAGGGCGACGGGAAGGCCGACGGACAGAAGTCCGAGGGCAAGGCCCCGGCCCGGCTCGGTGAGCTCCTGCGCATCCCCGGTGGGAAGGACGTCGACCTCTCCTCCTACGACGCCGCGGCCACCCCCGCCGGTCCCGGCGACAAGGCCGCCGGTCTCGCCGCCACCGCCCAGATGGGCGAACACCTCGCCGGCCTGCAGGAACGCCTGTGGGCCGCGAGCACGGCGGGCGACCGGCGGCGTCTGCTCCTGGTTCTGCAGGGCATGGACACCAGCGGCAAGGGCGGCACGGTCAAGCACGTGATCGGGCTGTTCAACCCCTCCGGCTGCCGCATCCGGTCCTTCAAGGCGCCGACCCCCGAGGAGCGCAAGCACCCCTTCCTCTGGCGCATCAGGCGAGCGCTTCCCGAGCCCGGCGAGATCGGCATCTTCGACCGCTCGCACTACGAGGACGTCCTGATCGCCCGCGTCCGCGAACTGGCCCCGCGCAAGGAGATCGCCCACCGCTACGGCGAGATCAACCGCTTCGAGCAGTCCCTCGCCGACGACGGCCTCACCGTCGTGAAGTGCTTCCTGCACATCTCGTACGAGCAGCAGCTCCGCCGCCTCCTGGCACGCCTCGACAACCCCGACAAGCACTGGAAGTTCAGCGCCGGCGACATCGACGACCGCGCCCTGTGGCCCGCCTACCAGAAGGCGTACGAGATCGCCCTGGAGCGCTGCTCCACGCCCCGGGCGCCCTGGTACCTGATCCCCGCCGACCGCAAGTGGTACCGCAACTGGGCGATCAGCAAGCTCCTCCTCGAGCACCTCGAGGCGCTGGATCCGCGGTACCCGAAGGCCGACTTCGACGTGGAGCAGAGCCGCGAGCGCCTATTGAAGGCCCAGTGACCGGGCCCTCCGCTGCCGCGGAGGGCCCGGCCTGCCACGGAGGGTCCGGTCGCTCACCGCCCTTGTTCCACGTACTCCTTGAAATGCTCGAGATCGCTGCGGACGAGCCGTTCGACCGCGTTCGCCTGGGCGAATCCCTTCGGCCCGCCGAAGGTCTCCCTGATGGTGTCGGGGTCGTACTCGAGCCGGGCCTGGACCCGGGTGTGATCCCGGTCGATCGGCTGCAGCGAGAAGGATCCCGTCAGTTCCGCGGCGCCTGTGGTGCGCCACTCCATCGCGCGCTCTCCACTGCGGTCGGAGACCTGGGCCTCGAATTCCCGCGCCCGGCCGCCGGCCTCGACGTCCAGATGCGCTCGGCCACCCGCCTCCGTACGGGCGTCGCGCACTCCTTCCACGAAGCGCGGATAGTTCTCCACCTGGTGAAGGCTGTTCCAGGCCTTGTCGATCGGAACTCCGACGTCGACGTGTTCTTCGAGGATGCTCATGACACACCTCCACGTTCGGCTGATGCATGGGCTTCTGCTTCCAGTGTGCGCCCCCGCGCCGGCCGGTCGACCGAGGGGTGAGACGGGGCTGACCACCATGTGAGCTACTGGCGCGGTCGCCGACCACGTGCCGCGGGAGACAGGGGTGCGTTGTCCGGTGTTCCGGGGGGACCATGGAAGCCGAAGCACTTGCAGACACAGACAGGTCCCGCTCCAGCCAGGCCGACGGATGGCCCCCGTGGCACCGGTCGACGGAAGGAGTGCCTGCCATGAGCGAAGCCGAGCGGCCTCCCGCGGACCTCGGCCGGCGGGAGGCCCGTCGGCCGGAGACAGGGCCGTCGCAGCCGAGCGGGCTGATGGATCTCCTTGGTGTCGCGGCGGTGCTGCTGGACTCCGAGGGACGGGTGGTCCTGTGGAGTCCGCAGGCCGAGGAGCTTTACGGCTACACCGCGGAGGAGGCGCTCGGGCAGTACGCGGCATCTCTGCTCGTCCACGAAGAGCACTGGGACTGGGTGATCAAGAAGTTCATCGAGGTCATGGAGACCGGCCAGAGCTGGGGTGGCACGTTCCCCATCAAGTGCAAGGGCGGCGGCACGAGGCTGGTGGAGCTGCGCAACATGCGGCTGCTGGACGACGTGGGCGACTTCTACGCCCTCGGACTGGGCACCGACTCTCCCAGGCTGCGCGAGGTGGAGCGGGATGTCGCACTGTCCACCCGGTTGATCTCCCAGTCCCCGATTGGAATCGCGATTCTCGACACCGAACTGCGGTACGTGGCCGTCAATCCCGCTCTGGAGCGCATCCACGGCATTCCCGCGAAGGACCACCTCGGCCGCTACTACCGCGAGATCATGAAAGACACGAGGTTCGAGGTGCCCGAGGCCGCGATGCGGCAGGTCCTCCAGAGCGGGGTCCCCCTGGTCGACCAGTCCACCATCGTCGGCCGCAGCCCGGCCGACCCGGAACACAAACACGCCTGGTCGCTCTCGCTGTACCGGCTGGAGGACACCCAGGGCCGCGTTCTGGGGGTGGCCGACCTGGTGGTGGACGTCACCGAGCGATACGAGTCGGCCCTGGCGGCCACCGAGACCCGGCGGCGCCTCGCCGTGATCGCCGACGGCTCCGCCCGCATCGGCACCACCCTGGATGTCGAGCAGACAGCCCGGGAGCTGGCCGACGTCACCGTGCCCGCCCTCGCCGACCTGGTCGCCGTCGACCTGCTCGACTCCGTCCTCGACGAGCACCGCCCCGCCTCCCGCAGCGGCCCCGCGGTCTTCCGCGCCCTAGCGGTCAAGGCCGCCTACCCCACCGAAGCCTTCCGGGCCGCCGATCCGCCCGGCGGGATCGCCGCGTACGAGAGCGACCGCCTGGCCACCCAGTGCGTGCGCACCGGCCGGCCCATCCTGATCTCACAGGCCGACGGAAACGACCTGGCCCGCATCGCCCGCGACGACCACGCCGCCACCCTCCTGGCCCGCGCCGGAGTGCACTCCTACCTGGCCGTCCCCCTCTCCGCACGCGGCACCATCCTCGGCTTCCTGGGCCTCACCCGCGCTCGCGACCCGCGGCCCTTCGACGAGGACGACCTCGCCATCGCCACCGAGCTCGCCTCCCGCGCCGCGGTGTGCATCGACAACGCCCGGGCGCACCAGAGCGTGCGCAACGCCGCCGAGACCCTGCAGCGCAGCCTGCTCCCCGACCACCCGCCCCACCTCCCCGGCCTACAGGTCGCCTCCCGCTACCTGCCCGCACAGGCTTCCTACGAGGTCGGCGGCGACTGGTACGACGTGCTCCCGCTCGACGACGACAAGACGGCGCTCGTCGTGGGCGACGTCATGGGCAGCGGTATCGAGGCGGCCGCCGCCATGGGCCGCCTGCGCACGGCCACCGCCGCCTTCGCCGACCTGGACCTCGACCCCGCCCGAGTCCTCCAGCACCTCGACAAGATCACATCGAGGCTGGAGCGGTACATCGCCACCTGCGTCTATGCCGTCTACGATCCCCACCGCGCCGAGTGCCACATCGCCAACGCCGGCCATCTGCCGCCCGCCCTCGTGCGCAGCGGCCGGCGCCCCCGGCTGCTCGACCTGCCCACGGGCATCCCGCTCGGAGTCGGCGGTGTCCCCTTCGAAACCACGCGCCTCAGCCTCGCCCCTGGCGACCAGCTGGTCCTGTACACCGACGGACTGGTCGAAACCCGCCACCACCCCATCGATGAACGCCTCGATGCCCTCCTGCGCCTCCTCGACACCCCGGACTCGCCTCTGGAGGACACCTGCGACCGGCTCCTCCAAGACCTCCGGCACACCGACGTCCACGACGACGTCGCCCTGCTGATCGCCCGCGCACGCCCCTTCACGCCGGACCGTTCGGCCCCTCACAGCCAGGGGTTGCCCTAGGAATCGACTGGATACCTACGCGGCGTTCCGCGCGGCGAGAGCGAGCTTGCGGTGGGTGCGGACCATCATGGCGCGGGCCATGAAAGGGTGAACCCGTTTCACGACGCCCCAATAGAGCCTGGAGCGCCAGGCGTTCGTCTTCACCGAGCTGCAGAGGGTGACGTACTTCTCGTCGACGACGATCGAGGCCCAGGCATCGAGACCGGCCGTGCTCACGTTCATGAGCGCCTCACCGTCCCGCTGCGCCTCGATCGGGAAGGCGTCACGCAGAATGCCCGTCCAGGCCGCCGGATCGCGCGGCATCCCGGGCCGCAACTCCATGGCGTACGCGTCCTGATAGTCGGGCCGGTCCACGGCCGTTCTGATCAGCCGAGCGCCTTCGGGAAACCCCACCGCAATGGGCTTGTCCTTGACCATCACGTACCTCCATACGCTGGCGTATGGAAACCATACGGTAGCGTATGGTCATGGTGCAACGGCGGCAGACCAAGAAGGCCAGGCTCAGCGCCCACGACTGGGCGGATGCCGCGCTCGCCGCCCTGGGTGAAGGCGGCGGCCTCGCGGCCGTGGCGGTCGAGCCGCTCGCTGCCCGCCTCGGCGCCACGAAGGGCAGCTTCTACTGGCACTTCGACAATCGCGAGGCACTGATCGAGGCGGCGCTCGCCCGCTGGGTCGAGGCGAACACCGAGGAGATCATCGCGGCGGTGGAGACCGAGCCGGACCCGGAGCAGCGTCTGCGCAGACTGCTCACCGAGGTCACCAAGCCGGCCGGCGCCGATCCACTCGAGGTCTCGCTGCTCGCCAGCACGGACCACCCTCAAGTCGCCGCCGCGCTGCGGCAGGTCACCGAGCGCCGCATCGGCTACCTGACCGGGCTCTTCACCGAGCTCGGTTTCGCCGAGGACGAGGCACGGCGGCGCGGGCTGCTGGCGTACAGCTTCTATCTGGGGCACACCCAGCTCGGCCACGCCGTACCTTCCGCGCTGCCCTCGCGCGAGGACTTCCCCGCATATCTGGAGGCGACGATGGACGCGATCCTCCACCGCGCACAGCGGGTCGGTCGCGCCGGCTCGGAACCCGGGGCCGCGGTCTAGGCGGGTGACTTCGGGGGCCGTATCCGCGCGGCACGGACACAGGAGGACCGAATAGTCACATTTATGCCTATATGTTCATCCGGTGATCATTCCAGTACGACGATTCGCCGCGATCTGCGCCCTCGGCGCGCTGGGGGCCGCGCTCGCCGCCTGCGGTGCCTCCGGCACCCCGCACGCCGCCCGTCCAGGGCAACCCGCGTCCGCCGTCGCCGCGCCGTCGCGGCCCCCGACACTCGCCCCCGGTCCCGCCGGACTGACCCCCGTCTTCATGAACGGTCCGCGAACGCCCGACAAGACCGTCGCGCTGACCTTCGACGCGGACATGACCGCGGATCAGGGGACGCGGGCGGCGAGCGGGGAGCACTTCGACAATCCCCAATTGATCGCGACGCTGCGTGGGTTCAAGGTGCCGGCGACCGTGTTCATGACGGGCCGGTGGGCCGACGAGTATCCGGAGGAGGCCAAGGACATCGGGCAGGATCCGCTGTTCGAGATCGCCAACCACTCGTACAGCCACTACGCCTTCACGGACAACTGCTATGGACTGCCGACCATGCCCGAGGACCGGATGCGGGTGGATGTGGAGCGGGCGTACACCGCCTTCAAGAAGGCGGGCGTGCGGAACGCGATGCCGTACTTCCGTTTCCCCGGTGGGTGCTACGACCAGCAGGCCCTGCGGACGCTGAGCGCCGTCGGGGTGACCGCCGTGCAGTGGGACGTGGTGAGCGGTGACGCCTTCGCGACGGATGCGGATGCCGTGGCCCGGCAGGTCCTCGAGGGCGTGAAGCCCGGGTCCGTCGTCGTCATGCACTGCACGCAGAGCGCGGCGCCGGCGACCGAGGAGGCCCTGCGGACGATCGTTCCCGAACTGCGCAAGAAGGGATACCGGTTCGTGAAGGTGTCCGAGCTGATCGGGCAGGCGGCGCACCTCCACCACTGAGCGGCCGGACCGCCCGTCCTACCCTGGAGCCATGAGCGACTACTGCGCCACCGGAACCGAGGCGGATCCGGCCCCCACGGCGGGCGGACCCCCGTTCGCCGAGTGCGTGCTGTGCCGGAAGCCGACGGAGTACCCGGAGTCGTACAAGGGGAGCACGCTGTGCCCGGTCTGCGAGTGGCAGGAGGCACAACGCACCGCCTGCTCGGGCTGACCGGCCAGAAGCGCGGCGCAGCGCCCGCGCAGGCCGGCCTGCGCGAGCCGAGCGCGCAGGCGGCTGCGATCCGCGGCCGCCGTGAGCGGTACGGCGGCCGCCAGGGGCACCAGCGGCGCGGGGACCGTGCCCGCCTGCGAGCCGGTGATCAGGTCGGTGAGCGCGGTGTAGGCAAGGTGAGCCCGTCACCACCAGCGCAAGCAGTGCCGCAAGCAGCAACGCGGGAACCGCTCGGCCCGGCGAGCGCAGCAGCGGCCAGGTCGTGAGCGCGCCGACGGCCGTGCCGAGCAGTGCGGAGACGAGCGCGGCGAGGAGCCCGGCTCGGGCCGCCGCGAGCATCGGCACCCGCTTCTGGTGCTCCGTACTCGTCGGATCGCTGATCACCGTGCCGACCAGGGTCGCGGCCGCCCCGAGGAGCACGGCCGCTCCAGCGCGACGGTCAGTCAGGCCAGGTGGGCCTCGCCCGCGGCCGACCGCCGCTCCCGCACAACTGCGCACTGCGGGCGGCTCGTCCCCGGTACGGTCCGCTGCACGGACGTCGACAGCCCGGCCGCTTGCGCGGGCGGCTCCGCGTCCGGCGGACCCTCGGCCTCGACCACGACGTGCGGTCCGGTCACCACGGAAGTGACGCTGTCCGTACGGCGGTTGAGGGACCCTTCCATCACCGTGTATTTCGCGTCGGGCACCCTCGCCAGGCGCCTCGGGTCGTAGTCGACGAAGACCACCGGGGCGCCGGCGGCGGTGCGCTCGGCGCCGGCGCGTTCCAGTTCGGTGCGGGCGGCGGCGTCGGGGCCGGTCCAGGCCTCGTCGAGAACGAGGAGTTCGGGCTCGGCAAGGAGGGTCTGGGCGACGGCGGCCTTCTGGCTGCTGGACGGCTCCGACATGGGCGTACGGACGTACCGACGGCGCCGAGCCGCTCCAGCCACTCGTCGGCGGCGCGGGCGGTGGCGGTCCGAAGCAGGCCGTGGACGGCATCGAGGTGGGTGAGGTACCCGGACGCGGTGTAGGCGAGGGCGGCCGGGAAGCGCTCGGGGACGTACTCCCCCACTGCCTGAAGGGCGTGCAGGGACCCCCAGCGCGGGCGCCCGGTGATCCGGCCCTCGGTGGGCGCATCGATCCCCGCGAGAAGCCTCAACAGGGTTTGTTTTCCGGTGCCGTCGGCCCCCTCGACACGGATCAGTGTGCCGGCCGTCACATCCAGGTGCTCCCCGCGCAGCTCCCAGGGTCCGTGGATGCCGTAGCGACGGCGGACGCCCGCCAGCCGTAGCTCACGTTTCATGGCGCCCATCCTCGCTCGTCCTCGCGGCCGCTCGTGGAAGGACCGATCTTCCGCCCTGGCAGACTGGAGGACGTGACCAGTGATCCGTCCGTTCCCGGCAACAGCCCCTTCCGTTCCGAGCGCACCACGCGCGACGAGGCACCGCAGTTCGTGCTGCCCCTGGTCGTGCGCATCGAGAAGGCCGCTCCCCCGGCGCGTACCGACGCGCTGGAGACCGCGGCCCGCGCCGTGCTCACCGTCCTCGGCGACGAGCGTTCGCTCGGGGACGGCGAATGGGCGCAGGCGATGCGGGACTGGCAGGACGCACGGATCCGCAAGGTCGTCCGGCGGGCGCGCGGCGCGGAGTGGCGGCGGGCCGAGGCGCTGCCCGGCATCACGGTGACGGGGAAGTCCGCCGAGGTGCGCGTCTTCCCGCCGGTCCCGCTGGACGGCTGGCCCAAGGACCTGGCCAGGCTCCAGGTCTCCGGCACGGACCTCGACGACCCGGAGCCGCCGGTGGACGCCGACCCGACGGCGCCCGTGCTGTGGCTCAACCCCGAGCTCGACATGTCGGCCGGCAAGACGATGGCGCAGGCGGGCCACGGCGCCCAACTGGCGTGGTGGGAACTGTCCTACGAGGAGCGCGCGGCCTGGCGCGACGCGGGTTACGCGCTCGCCGTGCGCACCGCGGACCCGGCCCGCTGGCACGAACTGACCACCTCCGGACTCCCGTTGGTCCGCGACGCGGGCTTCACGGAGATCGCGCCGGGGTCGTGCACGGTGGTCGCGGACCATCCGGCGCTGCGCCGTTGACGCTCCACGCCTGACGCTCCACGGCTGACGCTCGGCCCCTACGAGGGCGGGGTGAAGTGGCCGATCAGGAGGGACAGCCGACGGTCGTGGCCCTCGCGGGGGAGGCGTCCGCTGCGCATCAGCGTGACCAGTCCGTGCAGACCGCTCCAGAAGGTCTCCGTGAGGATGCCCGGGTCGTCGCCCTCCGCGAGCGGCTCGATGGTCCGGTGCAGTTCACCGAAGGCGTCCCACAGGGCGGGCGGCGCCTCGGGGGTCGCGAACGGCAGGTCGACGGCGTGCGTGAACATCGCGTCGTACAGCGCGGGGCGCCGCTCACCGAACTCCGCGTAGGCCGCGGCGACCGCGGCGAGGGCCGCACCTGGATCGGACGCCGCCGCACGGGCCGCGCCCAGTTCCTGGGCCAGCTCGGCGAAGCCCTGCACGGCGACGGCGGCCATGATGGCGTCCTTGCCCTTGAAGTGGCTGTACAGCACGGGCTGGCTGTACTCGATCTCAGCGGCGAGCCGACGCGTGGTCACCGCGTCCCAGCCCTCGGTCTCGGCCAGTTCCCGCGCGGCCGTGACGATAAGCCGCTCGCGCTCCGCTCGTTCGCGCTCTCGGCGCGTCTGGATCGACATGACCGCAATTCTAGCACCGCTAGCATTCATGTCGACGCTATGCTAGCTTCGCTCTTGTCCCTAGCGCTGCTAGCAAGGAGATCCGACGTGCTCACTCCCACGGCCTACGGCCTTGCCATCGTGCTCGACCTCCTCGTCCTGTTCATCGGCGCGCGGTTCCTGCTGCAGCCACAGCCGGCCGCCACCGGGTACGGCGTTCCCGCCAAACCGCAGGGCGACGCCGCCTATCTGGAGATCAAGGGCCTGCGCGACGCCACCTTCGGCGTCATGGGCCTGGCCCTGCTCGCCTTCGCCGGCGCCACCGCCGAGGCCTGGTTCATGCTGATCGTGGCGCTGACACCGCTCGGCGACACGCTGATAGTGCTGCGCCACGGCGGCACGAAGGCGACCGCGTTCGGAATTCACTTCGCCACGGCCGTCGTTGTCCTCATCAGCGCAGCCCTGCTCTTCGCGGTCTGAAAGCCATCGCCTGAACCATCACCTGAACCATCACCTGCATCAGGGAGTCATGAGATGTCGTTGATCGTGCCGGACTTCGACAAGTCCGTGATCGTCCGCTCCGCGGAGGCCGAAGCGATCGGCCGGGCCCCCACCGCCATCCAGCTGCTGGCCGACAGCAGCTCGACCGGTGGCGCGCTGTCCACCCTGCGCGCCACCCTCTCCGACGGCGCCGACGGCGCCAAGCCGCACCACCACGCCGGCTCCGCCGAGTTGTTCTACATGCTCGACGGCACCGCCCAGCTCCTCTCCGGCGAAGAGATCGTGACGGCCGAGCGCGGCGACCTCGTCGTCGTACCGCCCGGCGTTCCGCACGCCTTCGCGGCCGCACCGGGGCACGACGCCGACATCCTCATCGTCATCACCCCCGGTGTCGAACGCTTCGAGTACTTCCGGCACTTGGAGCGCATCGCCTTCGGCAAGGTGCCGCCGGAGAGCTTGCTGGAGGTCCAGGAGCTGTACGACACGTACTTCCGGCAGAGTCCGGCATGGGACGGACGGCGCTGAATATCGGGGCACGCAGGGCACCACACGTCATGGCCGGCCGGGCACCGAACGGCGTGCCCCGCGCCGGTTAGGCTCTCCGCACACAGAAGGATCTGGGGAGGTCACGATGGCCGGCACCCGGCTGGACGGCAGGGTCGAACGCGGCAACCGCACACGGCAGTTGGTGCTGAGCCGCACCGTCGACATCGCCTCCGTCGAGGGACTGGAGGCGCTGTCCGTGGGACGCCTGGCCACCGAGCTCCGGCTCAGCAAGAGCGGGGTCTTCGCGCTCTTCGGCTCCAAGCAGGAGCTCCAACTGGCCACCGTGCGGGAGGCGGCGCGCATCTACGTCGAGCAGGTGATCCGGCCCGCGGCCGAGGCCCCGGCCGGGGTCGGCCGCGTCCGGCGACTGTGCGAACTCTGGCTGGACTACTCCCAGGGCAGGGTCTTCCCGGGCGGCTGCTTCTTCTACGAGGTCATCGCCGAGTTCGACGCCAGGCCGGGGCCCGTGCACGACGCGGTGGTCCGCGCCCAGCGGGAGTGGGCGGACCACGTGGAGCGCACCGTCGCCGAGGCCCGCGACCTCGGCGACCTCCACCCCGACACGGACGCCGCCCAACTCGCCTTCGAGCTCATCGCGTTGATGGAGGCGGCCAACGCCGTCTCCGTCCTGCGCGACGAGACGGTCGCCTACCGCAGAGCCCGCGTCGCGATCACCTCGCGGCTGCGGGCGGCGGCGACCGATCCGTCCCGGGTGCCCGAAGTCTCTTGAACAACAGGGAAGTTGAATGCCGCAGCGAACACGCCAAACAAGTAGCACGACCGTTCGCTTAGTTTTATGCTCGTCTCCTCACCGAGGAGGCCGGATGACAACGACTGGACCGGACATCGTCGAGCTCGACCGGATCGCCGTACACGAGTCGCTCAGGGTCGCGGGGCTGGCGCGGGAGACGGACTGGGAGCGGGAGACGCCCTGCGCCGGGTGGACACTGCGGCGACTGGTGGCGCACATGACCGCGCAGCACTACGGGTTCGCGGCGGCCGCGCGCGGGGCGGGGCGCGAGGAGGCGTACTGGCGGGAGCCGGCGGACATGAGCGATCCGGGGTGGACCTATCAGGGAGCGGCGACGACGGTGCTCGCCGCGTTCGCCGAACCGGGGGTCGGGGAGCGGGAGTTCGTGCTGCCCGAGCTCGGAGGCGGGTTTCCGGGGCGGATGGCCGTCGGGTTCCACTTCATCGACTACGTGGTGCACGCCTGGGACGTGGCCGCCACGCTGGGCGTCGGGCTCGACCTGCCCGGACATGTCCTCGAAGCGGGGCTGGCCGTCGCCCGCCGCGTACCGACGGATCCCGCGGGCCGCGGCGCCGGCTTCGCGTTCGCGCCGACCCTCGACGTGCCGGCCGGGGCGGAGCCCCTGGAAGAAGCGCTGCGACTCCTGGGACGCGACCCGGAGAAGTGGCCGCTGCCGAGCTGAACACCACAGCCTTCCCGTACGTACCTGCTGGCACTGGCCACGTACAGGTTCCCAACGACCAGTTGGTTTCACCCGGGAGGCACATTTGCGGCGTATCAACGGTACGGCCCTCGTCATCGCGGCACTCGTCGCCACCGTCGGCGCACTCGCGTTCCCGGTGTGGTCGTACGCCGACCGTTCGGGCACGGGCGCGGCGAATCTCGCGGCCGGAACGGTGAACACACGCTGGGGGCCGCTGACCGCCGCCGACCGTGACTTGATCGTACGAGTGCGGCTGGCCGGCCTCTGGGAGTTGCCGGCCGGCCAGCAGGCGATCGAGCGGGCCCCCACCAAGGCGATCAAGGAGGCCGGCGATCACCTGATCGTCGGCCACACCGACCTCGACAAGCGGGTGCGGATCGTAGCGGCCCAGCTCAACGTCGAGCTGCCGAACCAGCCGAACGACCAGCAGCAGGGCTGGCTGCAGGAGCTGACGGCGGCGTCGGGCAAGGAGTACGAGTACAAGTTCGCGAACCTGCTGCGGTCCGCGCACGGCAAGATCTTTCCGGCGATCGGCGCCGTCCGCAACACCACCCGCAACACGCTGGTGCGCCAGCTGGCCTCGGACGCCAACCTGACGGTGCTCGACCACATCACGATGCTGGAGAAGACCGGAGAGGTCGACTTCGACGCCATCGCCGCGGCCGCGGCCGCCACGTCGACCGCCAGCCCGACCGGGCCCCCGGCGCCGACCGTCGGCGCGTCGGCGGCCTCCGCGCCGCCCGTCCAGCCGGGGGGCGGTGTCAACGTCTCGTCGAACCCGTCGGCGCTGCCGCAGCCCGACGCCAACATCAACACCAGCCGACCGGAGCCCACGGACTCGGACAAGGTGCTCCAGTAGCCCGTGCGGAACCTCAAATGTTGCTCTGAAGGTCCGTTCGGATGGGTTCGGTCCCGGGTCCCGGGGCCATGACTCCGTCACGCCGGAACACAGGTCCGTCGTAAGGAGACGACACGCAGGGTCTGGTCGAGGTTCGTGACGGAGGAGGGGACATGAAGCAGCTGAGGCAGCTGGGGACGGGAATCGGTTGGCGGCCGGAGATCGCCGAGGCCGTGGAGCGCATGCCCGGTATCGACTGGGTCGAGGCCGTGGCCGAGAACCTGTGCCCCGGGCATCTCCCCGAGTCGCTGCTGCGGCTGCGCGAGCGCGGGGTCACGGTCGTGCCGCACGGGGTCTCGCTCGGCCTCGGCGGCGCGGACCGGCCCGACGAGTCCCGCCTCACCGCGCTCGCCGAGCGGGCCGAGGCGCTGGGCTCGCCGCTCGTCACGGAGCACATCGCCTTCGTACGGGCCGGCGGGCCGCTCACGGCCTCGCCGCTGCTGGAGGCCGGGCATCTGCTGCCGGTCCCCCGCACCCGGGACGCCCTCGACGTGCTGTGCGAGAACATCCGTATCGCGCAGGACGCGCTGCCCGTCCCGCTCGCGGTGGAGAACATCGCCGCGCTGATCTCCTGGCCCGGCGAGGAGATGACGGAGGGCCAGTTCCTCTACGACCTGGTCGACCGCACCGGCGTACGCCTCCTCATCGACGTCGCCAACCTCCACACCAACCACGTCAACCGCGGCGAGGACCCCGCCAAGGCCCTCGACGAACTCCCCGTCGAAGCCATCGCCTATGTCCACGTCGCCGGCGGCTTCGAACGCGACGGCGTCTGGCACGACAGCCACGCCCACCCCGTGCCCCAGCAGGTCCTGGACATTCTGGCGGACCTCGCCTCCCGCGTGAGCCCGCCGGGGGTCCTCCTCGAGCGGGACGAGAACTTTCCGGAGCCCGGGGAGCTCGAAAGGGAACTGGGGGCGATTCGGGGGACGCTGGAGAGGGCCACGAGTGCCGCTGCCGCGAATCCCTCGAACGTCTTGGGTGCCTCGGACGCCTCGGATGCCTTGGACGCCTTGGACGCCTTGGACGCAGCGAGTTCTCCTGCCGGCGAGGCCGGGACCCAGGCCGCCACCCCCGCCCGGCAGCGGCTCGCGCTGACGCAGGCCGCGCTGCTGTCCGCGCTCGTCGCGGGCACCCCCGTGCCCGAGGGGTTCGACCGGGTACGGCTCGGGGTGCAGGCGCGGGCGCTCGCCGCCAAGCGCGCTGACGTGGTCGCGAAGGTGGCCGCGGAGCTGCCCGAGATCCTGGCGGAGGGGTACCGGCCGGCGTTTCTCGCGTATGCGCAAGGGCAACCGATGACCGGGGGTTATCGGCGTGACGCCCTCGACTTCGCCGGGCATCTACTGCTCGCGGGCCGCCCCGAGGACGCGGAGACGCGGCGTCGGCTGCGCGACTGGTGGCTGGAGCGCTCGGGCCCGGCCCCGCTGTCGCAGCGGCCCACGGCCCGGCTGGCCCGCGCCACCCGCCGGGTGCTGCTGCGCCGCTGAGCAGACGCGCGGCCGCCCCGCACCGCCGCAGAGTGTGCCGGGGTTAACACGACTCCCTGTGCGGCGGATGTGCGTGCCCGGTTTCCAGGACTTTGAGGTGGTCTGGAGCACGCCTGAAGTACCGCATCCGTCGCGTTTCACCCAGCGGTCAATCCCTCCTTCCCGTACGGCAGTTGGCGTAGCGCCCGCAGTAATATGCCAACCCGCACCCGAAGGGCACTAGCGTGCGGTGCCGCAAGCAGGAGGCACCATGCGATCCATCAACCGCTCCGGATTGGTCAGTGGCACCGGGCTCATCATCACGGGCCTCACGGCGACCCTGGTCGCGCTGGTCTTTCCGATCTGGTCGTACGCGGACCGCTCCGGCACCGGCCTGGACACCCTGAACGCACAGACCGTGTCGACCCAATTCGGTCCGCTGTCGGCCCTGGACCGGGAGTTCATCACCAAGGTCCGGCTGGCCGGACTGTGGGAGCTGCCCGCGGGCCAGCAGGCCCAGGAGCGCGGCACCACCCAGGCCGTACGCACGGCCGGCGAGCACCTCATCGAGGGCCACACGTTCCTGGACGCCCGAGTCCGCAATGTCGCGTCGCGGCTCGGCCTGGAGCTGCCCAACCAGCCCAACCCGCAGCAGCGCCAGTGGCTGGCCACACTGAGCGCCGCGCACGGCACGGACTACGACCAGAAGTTCGCGAACATCCTGCGCAAGGCCCACGGCAAGGTCTTCTCCGTGGTCGCCCAGGTCCGCGCGAACACCCGCAACTCGCTCGTACGCGACCTCGCCGACGACGCGAACACCACCGTGCTCGATCACATCAAGGTCCTCGAAGCCACCGGATACGTCGACTTCGACGCCCTCGCCCAGGACGCGGCCACCGCGAGTCCGCCGCCGCTGACCAACTCCCCTGCCCCGCCCGGCCCGACACAGTCGCCGGGCTCGCCGGTCCCGGTGACCCCGTCGTCGGGCTACCCCATGCCGCCGGCCGCCTCGCGCGCCAAGCCCTCCTCAACTCCATAGCCCCGCAGGGCTCCACGGGCGAAAATTGGAACGTCACATACCGGCAACACTCCGTCCACATAGTGAATAACCCATGGCGCCCGCCCGACCCTTGGCATAGAAAAACGCCATGTTCTGGGTCCTTCTCCTGCTTCTGGCCTGGGCCGCGGCCGGCACCTCCTGCACCCGGCTGTGCCTGGCGGCCGTACGCGCGGCGGCAGTCGACGCGGAGGCGGCCCGCGGGCACGACCTCACGCTGTACGAGGCGGCGTTCCTGTCCGGCGGCCCGGCCCGGGTCGCCGATCTGACCCTCGTGTCGATGGCCCGCCAGCGCCGGCTGCTGCTCGCGCACACCGGCTGGGCGACCGTCGTGGACCCGCGCGGGCGCGACGACATGGAGCGCTCGGTCATAGGAGCCATCGGCCCGGAGGGCCAGTCCCGGATCGCTCCCGTACGCGCGACCGCGGCCGCCGCGGACTCGGTACGCCACCTCGCCGACCACCTGGTCGCGGTGGGCCTCGCCGTCCCCGACGGTGCCCGGACCAGCGTCGCGGGCGCAGTCCGCCAGGTCCAGGCCGCCGCGGCGGCCGTCCTCGCACTGGGGGCCGTGGCCCTGCTGCTGCCCGCCCAGACCACCGGGAACGAGGTCCCGGTCGCGGTCTGGTTCGCGCTTCCGCTGGTCCTCACGCTGAGCTGCCTCGCCATCGCCCGGATCGAGGTGCATCCCTACACCCGCTGGGCCTCCCCGGCCGGACAGCAGCTGCTCAGCACCCTCGCCCGGCGCGCCGACCACGCCGGCGACGACCGTACGTACCTCACTTCCGTCGCCGTACGTGGTGTCCGCGCGATCGGCGAGCCGGACCTGCGCGCGGCGTTCACGCACCGCGACCGCAGCCCCGAGCGACGGGGCTGGTGAAGGAGCTCACCAAGAGGCTGAGGGGCAGCTCACCAAGAGGCCGAGGGGCGCCCCAGAGTGCGCATCGGGGTCATAAGGGCCGACACCGGCGGCCCGGTGCTTTACTTCGCCAACCGCTGACCGAAACATCCCTTTTGTCGCTGCCGCGCGTTGAAGGGATTCGCGATGAGAGCTGCCGTCCTCCACGGAGCCGCAGGATCCATGCTCCTGACCGCCCTCGTCGCCGCCCCGGCGAGCGGCCAACCGGCCTGGCGGGAGCCGGCAGGCTCGGCCGAGATGCGCGGCACCGCCGTCGCCGCCGACCGCGCCGCGGCCGCGGGCATCCACTTCGGGAAGTGCGCCAAGGAGCAGGACGCCCCGGGCAGCCTCCAGTGCGGCACGGTCACGGTGCCCCTCGACTACGCCCACCCCGACGGCCGGCAGATCAAGCTGACCGTCAGCCGCGTCAAAGCCACCGGCAAGGACGCGAAGAACCCGAAGCGGAAGGTGCCGCGACAGGGCGCCTTCGTCTACAACCCCGGCGGCCCGGGCGCCTCCAGCATGGTCTTCCCACTGATCGGATTCCTCCCCGAGTGGAAGCGCATCGCGGCGGCGTACGACCTGGTCGGCTACGCACCGCGCGGGGTCGACCGATCCGCTCCGCTGTCCTGCCAGGATCCGAAGCGCTTCCTGAAGGCGCCCTCGCAGGCGCCGACATTTCCCTCGGAGTCGTACAAGAAAGAGCGCATCGCAGAGGCGAAGGCGTACGCGCGCGGGTGCGCCGAGCGCTCGGGCAGCGCCCTGCGCCACTACACCTCGCTCAACAACGCCCGCGACCTGGACGTACTGCGCGCCGCGCTCGGCGAGCCGAAGCTGACCTTCATGGGCGCCTCGTACGGGACGTACTACGGTGCCCTCTACGCGACGCTCTTCCCCTCGCACGTACGCCGGATGGTCTTCGACTCGGCGGTGAACCCCGACCCCGACCTGATCTGGTACCGGAACAACCTTGACCAGTCGGTCGCGTTCGAGCGCCGCTGGGCGGACTTCCGCACGTGGGTCGCCAGCCATGACGACGTGTACGGGCTGGGCGCCACACCCGAAGAAGTGCTGCTCAGCTACGAGAAGGTGCGCGCGCAGCTCGCCGCCTCGCCGGCGGGCGGGAAGGTGGGGCCCGCGCAGTTGCAGGGCGTGATCCTGGAGGCCGGGTACTACGACGACTACTGGCCGCAGCGCGCCCTGGCGCTCTCCGCCTATCTGAAGGGCGACCCGAAGCCGCTGATCGAGCAGGCCGGTCCGTTTCCTGAGGCGGCGGCCGAGCAGGAGAACGGCAACGCGGTCTACACGGCGGTCGAGTGCAACGACGCGTCCTGGCCGACCGACTGGCGCACCTGGGACCGCGACAACACGCGCCTCGCGCGCGTGGCGCCGTTCGAGACCTGGGACAACGTGTGGATGAACCTGCCGTGCGCGTACTGGCCGGTGCCGCGGCAGAAGCCCCTCGACGTACGGACGCGGCCCGGGGCGCTGCCGCCGACCCTGATCCTCGCGGCCGAACGGGACGCGGCGACCCCGTACGAAGGGGCCCGGGAGCTGCAGCGGCGGCTGTCCGGCTCGGTCCTGGTGACCGAGAAGGAGGCCGGGACGCACGGGATCGGGGGCGGGCCCAACCAGTGCGTCAACGGTTACCTGGACGCGTATCTGCTGGAGGGCCGGCTCCCGGCGCGGCACGCGGGGTGCGCGCCGCACGCGGAACCGGAGCCGGTCGCGCCAGACGATGCTTCGAAGAGCGAAGAGAACTCGGAGAACGCAGGGAGCGCGAAGGACTCGCAGGACTCGATGGGCTCTCGGCACGCCGCGGACTCGAAGACCACCCGGCAGGCGCCCTGATCTAGGCGAGGCCCGCGACCAGCTCGGCGATGTCCTTGCGACGGCCCGTGTAGAACGGGACCTCTTCGCGGACGTGCATCCGGGCCTCGGAGGCGCGGAGGTGACGCATGAGGTCGACGATGCGGTACAGCTCGTCGGCCTCGAAGGCGAGGATCCACTCGTAGTCGCCCAGCGAGAACGAGGCGACCGTGTTGGCGCGCACGTCCGGGTAGCCGCGGGCCATCTTGCCGTGGTCGGCGAGCATGCGGCGGCGGTCCTCGTCGGGCAGCAGGTACCAGTCGTAGGAGCGCACGAAGGGGTAGACGCTCACATAGTTGCGCGGCGTCTCGTCGGCGAGGAACGCCGGGATGTGCGAGCGGTTGAACTCGGCGGGGCGGTGCAGCGCCATGTTCGACCAGACCGGCTCCAGGGCGCGGCCCAGCTTGGTGCGGCGGAAGAGGTTGTACGCCTCCTGGAGCTGGTCGCTCGTCTCGGCGTGCCACCAGATCATCAGGTCGGCGTCGGCGCGCAGCCCCGACAGGTCGTACGTGCCGCGGACGGTGACGTCCTTCGCGGCGAGCTGGTCGAAGAGCTCCTGGACCTCGTCGGCGTAACCGGAGCGGTCCTCGGGGAGCACGTCGCGCAGTTTGAAGACGGACCACAGGGTGTAGCGGATGACCTCGTTGAGGTCCTTGGCCTTCTTGCCGGCGTTCGGAATCTTGGCGGGGGCGTCGTCACTCATGGGTCTATTCTCCCGCGCCGCCGTGCAGACTCTGCACCGGGTTCGCGATCAGCGCGTCCAGTCCGCCCCGGTCGCCGCCGAGCTGGTCAACGGCCGCGTACGCGCTCGCGATGCACGCGGGGATGCCGACCCCGTCGTACGCCGCGCCGCACACGGCGAGGCCGGGGAGCTTGCCGATGTGCTCGCGGATGCGGGCCACTCGGGCATGGTGCCCGACCGGGTACTGCGGCAGCCCGTCGTCCCACCGTGTCACCCGGGTCGCGAGGGGCTCGGCGTCCAGGCCGGTCGCCTCCCGCAGGTCCTGCCGGGACACCTTGACGAGGTCGGCGTCCTGCCGTCCGAGCACCTCCGTCTCTCCGTACCGCCCGACGGAGGTGCGCAGCACGAGCAGATCAGGGTTCTCCTCGGCGATCCAGCCCCACTTCTGGGAGGCGAAGGTGGACGCCTTGATGGTGTGCCCGTCAACGGGCGGCACCAGGAAGCCGCTCCCTTCGGGCAGGGCGCTGCCGGCCCGGCGATAGGCGAGGGTGACGAGCGCCATGGAGGCGTACTCCACAGCGGCCAGCTCGGCCGCGGCGGCGGGCGCCTCGGCACGCAGCAGCGCGGCGGCGGCCGGGGCGGGCAGGGCCACGACGACGCCATCTGCGTACAGGACACGGCTTTCACCGCTTCCAGCGCTTCCGGGGCTTCCAGCGCTTCCGGGGCTTCCGGCGACAACACGCCAGGCCGCGTGCGGCGGCGCCCCCGCGGAGTCCGCCGCGAACGACGAGCCGTCACCGCCCGGCCCCGCCGTCCCCGTCCTGCGGAGCTCGGTCACCGGCATCCCGGTCAGGATCTCGCCACCGCGAGCCCTCACCGACTCCGCTACCGCGAGCGGAAGTTGGCCGACACCGCCGTCGATGCCCATGAAGACCGGCCCCGTCTGCTGTGCGGCGGCGGCCTTGGTCTGGATCTCGCGGACCGCCTCCGTCAGGGAGGTGTGGGTGCGGGCCGCGGCGAAGAGCTGGGGGACGGCCAGGCGCATGGAGATGCGGTAGGCATCACCCGCGTAGACACCGCCCAGGAGGGGCTCGACCAGGCGGTCGACGACCTCGCGGCCGAGGCGGGCCGCCACGTACTCCCCCACCGCCACGTCGTCGCCCACCTCTGTGCGAGGCAGGTCGGCGTCGCGCTCGATGCGGCGCAGGCCCTCCTCGGAGAGGACGCCGGAGAGGGCTGCCGCGGTGCCGGGGACGCCCATGACGTGGCCCTTGGGCATCGGGCGCAGCGCACCGCGGGTCCAGAGCGAGGCCGTCGCGGTGGCGGGAGGCTGGAGACGGTCGGCGAGGCCGACCTCGCGGGCGAGGCCCACCGCCTCGGGGCGTCGCGCCAGCATCGACTCGGCGCCCAGATCGACGCGCGCGCCCGCGATCTCACCGGGCAGCAGCTTGCCGCCGACGCGGTCCGACGCCTCCAGGACGGTCACGCGCGCCCCGCGGTCCAGCAACCGGTGGGCGGCGGCCAGACCCGCGATCCCGCCCCCGATGACCACGACGTGTCCCGTACCCGTACGAGTCTCCTGTGCGCGCATGCCTCCACCTTCTCAAACCGCACTGACAGGCCCACCAGGAGTCCGGTGTCCTGCGCGAGTCCCGACCGTGACCGCATCGGGACCGGATCCGGCCAACGTCCCGGCCCACTCGGGCGTCGAAGAAGCGTCAGTCGGCACGGCACAGTTGTCACGACCCTCGGGGGTAGGCCCATATGCGCACTCGAAGCTCCGGACGCTCCGGATATTCCGTACGCCCTGTCCATGCTCTGGCGGGGATGTTCCTCGCCGCCGCCCTCGCGCTGGCGGGCTGCAGCAGCGGCGCCAATGACACCGCGTCCAGCGACTCGGGCGGTGGCGACAACAAGGCCGCTGCTCCGGGCTCCGCCGAGAAGGCGGACTCGGGCGCCGCGGGCAGCGGCGCGGCGAACGGCTCCAAGGCCACCGCCCCACCCAAGGTGGCCGCGAGCCACATCATCCGCACCGCCTCCCTGACCGTGCAGGTCAAGGACGTGCCCAAGGCCCTGGACGAGGCCCGCACCACGGCCGAGAACGCCGGCGGCTATGTGGGCAACGAGACCACCTCTCGCGACGAGAAGGGCCACGAGCGCACCCGCCTCGTCCTGCGCGTGCCCACCGAGCGGTACGACGAGGTGCTCACCGACCTGGAGGGCGCCGGCAAGGTCGTCGAGCGAACGGCCAAGGCACAGGACGTCACCGACCAGGTCGTGGACGTGGAGAGCCGGATCAAGTCGCAGCGCGCCAGTGTGGCCCGGGTCCGCGAACTCATGGACCAGGCGACCAAGCTCAGCGATGTGGTCACCCTGGAAGGGGAGTTGAGCAGCCGCGAGTCCGATCTGGAGGCGCTGCTCGCCCAGCAGGCGTCCCTGAAGGACCGCACCAGCCTGGCCACGATCACCCTCTCGCTGTCCGAGACCCCGGTGAAGAAGGCCGAGAAGAAGGACGAGGACCCGGGCTTCGTGGACGCGCTCACCGGCGGCTGGCATGTGCTGGTCACGATGCTGGGCTGGGTCGCGCTGGCGATCGGCGCGGTACTGCCATTCGCGGCGGGCCTGGCGCTGATCGTCCTGGTGTGGATGCGTCTCGTGCGGCCCCGGCTGCCGCGCCAACCGGCTCCTGCTTCGGCTCCGGCCGCCACGACTTCGCTGCCGGTGGCCCCGCCCGTGCGCGGCGACGGCGGAGAGGGTGGCGAGGAGGACTGAAATGCCGGGCCCCCGTAGCGTGTTCCCATGAGCATGAGCCGTACGAGCGGGGCTGGCAGGGCGAAAGAGCGACTGGTCGTGATCGGCGGTGACGCGGCGGGCATGTCCGCCGCGTCACAGGCACGCCGGCTGCGGGGGCCGGACGAGCTGGAGATCGTGGCGTTCGAGCGGGGGCACTTCACGTCCTACTCCGCGTGCGGCATCCCGTACTGGGTGGGCGGCGACGTCCCCGAGCGGGACCAGTTGATCGCGCGGACGCCCGAGGAGCACCGGGAGCGCGCCATCGACCTGCGGATGCGTACGGAGGTCACGGAGATCGACGTCGCGGGCGCCCGCGTGCGCTCCCTGGACCTCGAATCCGGGGCCGAGGAGTGGACGTCGTACGACAAGCTCGTGATCGCGACCGGCGCGCGTCCGATCCGCCCCGACCTGCCGGGCGCCGACGCGCCGGGCGTGCACGGCGTGCAGACCCTGGACGACGGGCAGGCCCTCCTCAACACGCTGGCGGCGACGGAGGGCCGCCGCGCGGTGGTCGTGGGCGCGGGGTACATCGGCGTGGAGATGGCCGAGGCGCTCATCAACCGCGGGTACGAGGTGACGGTCGTCAATCGCGGCAAGGAGCCGATGTCCACGCTCGACCCGGACATGGGCCGCCTGGTGCACACGGCCATGGAGGGCCTGGGCATCACCATGGTCAACGACGCCGAGGTCACCAAGCTGCTGACCGGCGAGGACGGAAGGGTACGGGCGGTCGTCACGGAGGACGCCGAGTACCCGGCTGACGTGGTCGTGCTGGGCATCGGCGTACGCCCCGAGACGACGCTCGCCAAGGCGGCCGGGCTGCCCCTCGGCGACCACGGCGGGCTGCTCACCGATCTGGCGATGCGGGTGCGCGGGCACGAGAGCATCTGGGCCGGCGGCGACTGCGTCGAGGTGCTCGACCTGGTCTCCGGCCGCGAGCGGCACATCGCACTGGGCACGCACGCCAACAAGCACGGGCAGGTCATCGGCTCCAACGTGGGCGGCGGGTACGCCACGTTCCCCGGCGTCGTCGGCACCGCGGTGAGCAAGGTCTGCGACCTGGAGATCGCCCGTACCGGGCTGCGCGAGAAGGACGCGCACCGGGCGGGCCTGCAGTTCGAGACCGTCATCATCGAGTCGACCAGCCGCGCGGGCTACTACCCGAACGCCGCCCTCATGACGGTGAAGATGCTCGCCGAGCGCCGCACCGGGCGGCTGCTCGGCGTACAGATCGTCGGCCGCGAGGGGGCGGCGAAGCGCGTCGACATCGCCGCGGTCGCACTGACCGCAGGCATGACGGCGGAACAGATGACAGCCCTGGACCTGGGGTACGCGCCGCCGTTCTCACCCGTGTGGGATCCCGTGCTGGTCGCGGCCCGCAAGGCGGTTGCGGCGGTGCGCAACAGCGCCCCGTAGGGGCGCGGGGCCGTGACATTGTGCGGCTCCGCCGCGTGGGCGCGACCAGCCACAGACGGCCCGCGGTCGACAACTGACCGCGCCCCGCGGCGCACCTACGCGGACTCGTGCCCGGCTGTCCCATTGATCCGGTCGATGGCCTGCCGGGCCTGCTCCGCGGGCGGCCTCGCAGGCAGCGACGACACAGAGGCCGGCGCAGCCACCGCGGGCGGCGACTGCGCCGGCTTCGCGTGAGCCGCCGGCCGCGCGGACCGCAACCGGTGGCTGACGGCCTCGTCGAGCGTCACCGGACGCTGCATTCGCGCTGCGAGCCGGCCCGCCTCCTGGCCGAGCGCGGCGACGTCCTCCCAGGGCAGGTGCAGCACCAGGGCGATCTCCGCCTCACCGTCGGGCAGGGCATGCATCGGAGGAGTAACTCGCTCGTTCATCGCCTGTGTCCTCACGTCTTCCTCGCGTCGCGTCTTCGTCGCGGCGCGGGCGGTTGAGGAGACATACGCACGCGGGTACGGCGGCGTTCAGTGACGGCGCATCGAGGGCACTAGTTCCTTGTGGTCATACCCGTCCATGACGTGAACCCGGTACGGCGGACGCCCTATGTGACGTACGCGCTGATCGCCGCCAATGTTCTCGTGTTCCTCTACACCCCCGGCATCGCCGGGTCGGTGGCGGGCGACAGCGGCCTGTCCCAGCTGTGCCATCTGCAGGCGTTCCTGGAGCACTACGCCGCGGTGCCACAGGAGTTGATCCACCATCAGATGCCACGCCTCGTGCCCACGGGCGAGGTCGGTCTCGGCCCGCGCGGGGCCGGCTGCGTGGTGGGCCCGCCGGACTACGACAAGTCGCCGCCGGTGTCGGTGTTCACGGCGATGTTCCTGCACGGCAGCTGGCTGCACCTGCTGGGCAACATGCTGTTCCTGCTGATCTTCGGCAACAACATCGAGGACCGCATGGGACATGTGCGGTTCACGCTGTTCTACGTGGCCTGCGGCTACGCGGCGGCGTACGGCTTCGCCCTGCTGAACGAGGACTCCGGCGACCCGCTCATCGGCGCCTCGGGAGCGATCGCCGGAGTCCTCGGCGCCTACCTGGTGCTCTATCCGAAGGCCAGGGTCTGGGTCCTCGTCCCGTTCCTGATCTTCCTGCCGCTGCGACTGCCCGCGTGGATCGTGCTGGGCTTCTGGTTCGTGCTCCAGGCCGTGTACTCGTCCGGCGGCGGCGTCTCGACCGCGGGAACGGTGGCGTACGCGGCGCACGTGGTCGGCTTCCTGGCGGGCATGCTGCTCGCCTGGCCGCTGCGCCCGGGCACCCCGCCCCCACCGGAACCGCGCAGCCTGCTGTGGGGCAGGCGGGCGCGGCACAGCTGGTGACAGCGGCGGGAGGTCAGCGCGCGGTCTGCGTGTGGACGTACTCCACGAGCCGGGTCAGCGCGTCCGGGTCGGTGGTCGGCAGGACGCCGTGGCCGAGGTTGAAGACATGGCCTTCGAGACCCGCGGCGGCGTCGAGGACCTCGCGGGTCTTGGTCCGGACGGCCTCGGTGGTGGAGAAGAGGACGGCCGGGTCGAGGTTGCCCTGGAGGGCCTTGCCGGGGCCGACACGGCGTGCGGCCTCGTCGAGCGGGACGCGCCAGTCGACGCCGACCACGTCCGCGCCCGCCTCGCCCATGAGGCCGAGCAGCTCACCGGTGCCGACGCCGAAGTGGATGCGCGGGACGCCGTACGAGGCGACGGCTTCGAAGACCTTGGTGGACGCGGGCATCACCGAGCGCCGGTAGTCGGCGGGTGCCAGGGCGCCGACCCAGGAGTCGAAGAGCTGGACGGCGCTGGCGCCCGCCTCGATCTGGACCTTCAGGAAGGCGGAGGTGATCTCGGCGAGGCGGTCGAGGAGGTCGGCCCACAGCTGCGGGTCGCCGTACATGAGCGCCTTGGTGTGCTCGTGGTTCTTGGACGGACCGCCCTCCACGAGGTAGCTCGCGAGGGTGAAGGGCGCGCCCGCGAAGCCGATGAGCGGGGTCGGGCCGAGCTCGGCCGTGAGCAGGCCGATCGCCTCGGTGACGTAGCTGACGTCCTCGGGGGTCAGATCGCGCAGCTGGGCCAGGTCGGCGCGGGTGCGGATCGGGTTCTGGACGACCGGGCCGACGCCCGGCTTGATGTCGAGGTCGATGCCGATGGCCTTCAGCGGGACGACGATGTCGCTGAAGTAGATCGCCGCGTCCACGTGGTGCCGGCGCACGGGCTGGAGCGTGATCTCGGCGACCAGCTCGGGCCGCATGCAGGACTCCAGCATGGGGATGCCCTCGCGCACCTTGAGGTACTCGGGCAGCGAGCGTCCGGCCTGCCGCATGAACCACACCGGTGTGTGCGGCACGGGCTCGCGCCTGCACGCCTTGAGGAAGGCGGACTCGTACGTGGCTGTCGGCTGCTGCCCGGCGGGGCGGTGGTTGGCGCTCACGACGGAAAGTCTCGCACGGCCGACTGACGACCAAGCCCGGGGGCAGCGACCCGAAGGGGCACGGGGCTGGTGACATCGTGCGGCTTCGCCGCGTGGGCGCCAGCAGCCCAAGACCGCCCGCGACCGCCCGAGGACCGAATAACCCACGACGGACCGGCCACGGCCACACGCAGTCACGGTCACGAACACGGCGAAACCGAGCCGTTCCCGCCGAACCGGCGGAGGCACGGGTGTCTCTCCCTGCGCGGAGCCTCCGTTCCCCTTAATCTTCCCCGCATGGCTGCGGCTCAGGGACGACTGTCGGACGGCGCTGGCGGAATGGACGACGCGAAGGAGGGGGACCGGGATGCGATGGAGACGGCTCCGCTGCCCTTCCGGGCCGCCGTCGAAGCGCTGAGGGCCGCGCGGCTGCGGCCGGAGATCGAGATCGACCCGACGCGCCCGCCGCAGCGCCTGGCCCCGTACGCGTACGCGCTGGAGGCCGCGGTCGTCGCGGACGACGAGGATCTGGCCGACGGCCGGCTCGTGCTGCTGCACGACCCGGCGGGACATGACGCCTGGCAGGGCTCCTTCCGCCTGGTGACCCTGGTCCGCGCGGAGCTGGAGCCCGAGATGGCCGCCGACCCGCTGCTCCCCGAGGTCTGCTGGTCGTGGCTCACCGGCGCGCTCCAGGCCCGCGGCCTGTCGTACGGCGAAGCCAGCGGCACGGTCACGCGCGCGAGCTCGCACTACTTCGGCGGCCTCGGGGAGCGTCCGGCCGCCTCCCAGATCGAGATCCGTGCGTCGTGGACGCCCCGGGAGGGCCTGGGCGGCGTCCCGGACACGGCCGCGCACCTCGCGGCGTGGTGCGATCTGCTGTGCCAGGTCGCCGGGCTCCCGCCGGTGAGTCCGGGCGACGCGTCGGTGGTCTCTCTTCCGCAGCGCCGGGGACCGCAGTCCCGCTGACCTCGCCGTGCCCACGGTCCCGCCGAGTCCAGGGGAGCAGCGCTCGGCACGAACCCGCACGCCGACTCGCGCACCCCTCACCGGTCCTTACCGGTTCTTTGTCGATACGGCCACTTTCGGCCGCGTATTGACGCGGAGCGACTCGGTTCGATCTTCGGATGATCGATCGCGTGTCCGAATTGCACGGATTGTTACTCACCAAATCGTGATCATTCTCTAAAGGACGAGGGGTTTGGTGCCGAAGACGTCTGTGACCTTGAAAGCACGGTTCGTCCCGGCTTCATCCCCAGAGCCGGCCCCGTCCCGCACCCCAGGAGGCCTGGTGTCCGTTCTCCTCGAGCAGCCCGCAAGCCTGGTCGCCTACCGCCCGAACAAGCCGACCGCCATGGTGGTCGTGGCCGACCCCCGGGTCCGCTCCACCGTCACCCGCCATTTGTGGGCGCTCGGAGTGCGCGACGTCATCGAGGCGTCGTCCGTCGCGGAGGCCCGTCCCCGAATCGGCAACCCGCGCGACATCTGCGTCGCCGACGTCCACCTGCCGGATGGTTCCGGCCTCACCCTCCTTTCCGAGACCCGAGCCGCGGGCTGGCCAAACGGCCTCGCCCTCTCCGCCGCCGACGACATCGGCGCCGTACGCAACGCCCTCGCGGGCGGCGTCAAGGGCTACGTCGTCACCGGCACCCGTACGAACGTCGGGCTCCCCACCCGGCCCGGCGCCGCGCCGATCGGCTCGGCCGCCGCGCGTATGCACCGCCGTCCCCCGGGTGCCCCGAGCCACCCGGGCGGCTACCGCGAGCTGTCCGGCCGCGAGGTCGAGGTCCTTCGCCTGGTCGCGGAGGGCCAGTCGAACAAGGCCATCGGCGTCTCCATGGGCCTGTCCGCGCTGACCGTCAAGAGCCACCTCGCCCGCATCGCGCGCAAGCTCGGCACGGGCGACCGCGCCGGGATGGTGGCGGTGGCCCTGCGCACCGGCATCATCCACTGAGTCCACCGAGTCCGCTAAGTCCGCTGAGCCCGCTGAGCCCGCTGAGTCCACTGAGTCCACTGAGCCCGTTGAGTCCGCTGAGCCCGGTGGGACAACCGATTCCACCGACCGCACCGAGTCCCCACCGCCCGTGAGCCGCGCCCTCCCCCGACCGTGAACCGGATCTTTCACTGACCTGACTGGTTTACGACCCTCAGACGCCCGTCGACGGAACGTTCCGTCGGCGGGCGTTGTCCATACACAGATACCCTTGACAGGTGACCGACGCCCAAGAGACCGCAGCAGACAGCTCACTGCGAACCACCGGAGGCGCTCCTCCGGACGACGTCGAATCGGCGCCGATCCCTTTGCTTGAGCCCCGAGACGGCATCCCGCCCGTGATCGCCGACGACGCCTCGCTCGCCGAGGTGATCGCCGCCTTCGCCGCCGGATCCGGCCCCGTCGCCGTGGACGCCGAACGCGCGTCCGGGTACCGATACGGCCAGCGCGCCTATCTGGTGCAGCTGCGCCGCGAGGGAGCGGGGACCGCGCTGATCGACCCCGTCGCCTGCCCCGATCTGTCGGGCCTCGGCGAGGCGATCTCCGGAGTGGAGTGGGTGCTGCACGCGGCCACCCAGGACCTGCCCTGTCTGCGCGAGATAGGCATGGTGCCGACGCGGCTCTTCGACACCGAGCTGGCCGGACGCCTCGCCGGGTTCCCGCGGGTGGGCCTCGGCGCGATGGTCGAGAGCGTGCTCGGCTTCGTACTGGAGAAGGGGCACTCCGCGGTCGACTGGTCGACGCGGCCGCTGCCCGAGCCGTGGCTGCGCTATGCCGCGCTCGACGTGGAACTGCTCGTCGACCTGCGCGACGCCCTGGAGAAGGAGCTCGACCGGCAGGGCAAGCTGGAGTGGGCCCAGCAGGAGTTCGACGCGATCGCGCAGGCCGAGCCCGCGCCGCCGCGCAAGGACCCCTGGCGCCGTACGTCCGGGATGCACAAGGTGCGTCGCCGCCGGCAGATGGCGGTCGTACGGGAGCTGTGGGAGACCCGGGACCGGGTCGCGCAGCGCCGGGACATCTCACCGGGCAAGGTGCTGGGCGACGCGGCGATTGTGGAGGCCGCGCTCTCCCTTCCGGCCAACGTGCACGCGCTCGCCGCGCTGAACGGGTTCGGGCATCGGATGGGGCGGCGTCAGCTGGAGCAGTGGCAGGCCGCGGTGGACCGTGCGAAGGCGCTGCCGGACGCCGGGCTGCCGCAGCCCGGGCAGCCGGTGACCGGGCCTCCGCCGCCGCGCGCCTGGGCCGACAAGGACCCGGCCGCCGCCGCTCGGCTCTCCGCCGCGCGTGCGGCCGTATCGGCGCTTGCCGAGCAGCTGAACATGCCTCAGGAGAACCTGATCACTCCGGACACGGTGCGGCGGGTTTGTTGGGAGCCGCCGCACCCCGACTCCGAGTCGGTTGCGGCTGCTCTTGCGGGGTATGGGGCGCGGCCCTGGCAGGTTGAGCAGGTCACTCCCGTGCTGGTGGCCGCGCTACTGGCCAAGGCCTAGGGGCAGACCCCGCAGAGCCGCCGTGGGGCGATCGGCCCTGCGGCGGCCGCGGGTTGTTCCGGGTTGCTCGCGCAGTTCCCCGCGCCCCTGAAGGAGCGCGGGGACACCGGCGGTTACTTCGTCGCTCCCTGCATGAACCCGTTGTGGATGAAGCGCTGCAGGAACAGGAAGACGATCAAGGTCGGCAGGATGACGAGCACCGCACCCGCCGAGGTCGTCTCCCAGTGCGCACCGAGGGGCCCCTTGAAGCGGAACAGCGACGTCGAGATCACGCCAAGATCCTCGGACGGCATGTAGCGGAACGGGATGCAGAAGTCGTTGTAGACCGTGATCCCCTTGACGATCACCACCGTCGCGATCGCGGGCTTCAGCGGCGGGAAAATGATCTTCCGGTAGATGGTGAAGCGTTCGCCCCATCCAGCCTCGCCGACTCGTCGAGCATCGGCCCTGTACTGCGTGGAGCCCGCCCGATGACCACACCCCGCGTCACCATCAAGGACGTCGCCACCCGCGCCGGGGTGTCCAAGGGAGCGGTCTCGCTCGCCTCAACCACAAGCCGGGGCTCTCCGAGGCCACCCGGGACCGGATCTTCGACGCGGCCCGCGAGCTGGGCCCGGGTGCTTTCTCATCCGCGGCACGGTGTGTGACGTTCGCCGCTCCCGCCTCCGGGACTGGGCAGCTACGTTACCCACAAGTAGCATGTTCCTGAGCGCGCGCTCAGCGCATCGCAGCAGTGCCATCCCGCATCTGGAGGAGAGCCATCGTGCCTCGTACCGTCAGGGACGTCGTCTTCGTCGACGGCGTCCGCACCCCGTTCGGCAAGGCGGGCCCGAAGGGCATCTACCACGAGACCCGCGCCGACGACCTCGTCGTGAAGGCCATCCGGGAGCTGCTGCGCCGCAACCCCGGCCTGGACCCGAAGAAGATCGACGAGGTCGCCATCGCCGCGACCACGCAGATCGGTGACCAGGGTCTGACGCTGGGCCGCACGGCCGGCATCCTCGCCGGTCTCCCCCAGTCGGTCCCCGGCTACTCCATCGACCGCATGTGCGCGGGCGCGCTGACCGCCGTCACCACCACGGCCGGTTCGATCGCCTTCGGTGCGTACGACGCCGTCATCGCCGGTGGTGTCGAGCACATGGGCCGCCACCCGATGGGCGAGGGCGTGGACCCGAACCCGCGGTTCGTGAGCGAGAAGCTCGTCGACGAGTCCGCCCTTTTCATGGGCATGACCGCGGAGAACCTGCACGACCGCTACCCGACCATCACCAAGCAGCGCGCCGACGAGTACGCCGTGCGCTCGCAGGAGAAGGCCGCGAAGGCGTACGCCAACGGCAAGATCCAGCAGGACCTGGTGCCGATCTCGGTACGCCGCACCAACGCGGAGGCCGGTGAGACGGGCTGGGGCCTGGTCACCGCCGACGAGCCGATGCGTCCGGGTACGACGCTGGAGAACCTGTCCGGCCTCAAGACGCCGTTCCGCGTCCACGGCCGTGTCACGGCCGGTAACGCCGCCGGGCTGAACGACGGTGCGACCGCCTCGATCATCGCGTCCGAGGACTTCGCGCGCGAGAACAACCTGCCGGTCAAGATGCGCCTGGTCTCGTACGCCTTCGCGGGCGTCGAGCCCGAGGTGATGGGCTACGGCCCGATCCCGGCGACCGAGAAGGCCCTCGCCAAGGCCGGCCTGTCGATCGAGGACATCAACCTCTTCGAGATCAACGAGGCCTTCGCCGTCCAGGTGCTCGCCTTCCTTGAGCACTACGGCATCGCCGACGACGACACGCGCGTGAACCAGTACGGCGGCGCCATCGCCTACGGCCACCCGCTGGCCTCCTCCGGCGTCCGGCTGATGACGCAGCTGGCCCGCCAGTTCGAGGAGCAGCCGGAGGTCCGTTACGGCCTCACCACCATGTGCGTCGGCTTCGGCATGGGCGCCACGGTGATCTGGGAGAACCCGCACCACAAGGACGCCGGAGGCGACAAGTGAGCACCGCTGAACTCCTCAAGGGCGCGGCCGAGCTGTTCCCGGACGAGGTCGTGACGTCCGCGCACGTCCGCCACCTGGACCTGCCGTTCGGCGCCGGGCGCTTCGCGCTCATCACGCTGGACAACGGCTTCGACCACACCAAGCCGACCACCTTCGGCCCGGCCTCGCTGGCGAACCTCAACACCGCCATCGACCAGGTCGAGGCGGAGGCCGCGGCCGGCGAGATCGTCGGCGTCGGCATCACCGGCAAGCCGTTCATCTTCGCGGTCGGCGCCGACCTCAAGGGCGTCGAGCTGCTCAAGAAGCACGAGGACGCGCTCGCCATCGGCAAGGGCGGCCACGAGGTCTTCAAGCGCCTCGCGGGCATCGCGGTCCCGACCTTCGCGTACTACAACGGCGCGGCGATGGGCGGTGGCGTCGAGGTCGGTCTGCACTGCAAGTACCGCACAGTGTCCAAGGCCCTGCCGGCCTTCTCGCTGCCCGAGGTCTTCCTCGGTCTGGTCCCCGGCTGGGGCGGCTGCACGATCCTGCCGAACCTGATCGGTGCGGAGAAGGCCGTCTCGGTCATCATCGAGAACTCGCTCAACCAGAACAAGCAGCTCAAGGGCCAGCAGGTCTTCGACCTCGGTATCGCCGACGCGATCTTCGAGGGCGCGGACTTCCTGGAGCAGTCGCTGCTGTGGACGGCGTCCGTCCTCAAGGGCGACATCACCGTCGAGCGCCCGGAGATCGACCGCGGCGAGGCCTGGGACCAGGCCGTCGCCAAGGGCCGCTTCATCGCCGACGGCAAGGTGCACGGGGCGGCTCCGGCCGCGTACCGCGCGCTGGACATCATCGCCGCCGCCAAGGACGGTGACCTGCAGAAGGGTTACGACGCCGAGGATGTGGCGCTCGCCGACCTGATCATGGGTGGCGAACTGCGCTCCGGCATCTACGCGTTCAACCTGGTCCAGAAGCGCGGCAAGCGTCCGGCGGGTGCGCCGGACAAGAACCTGGCGCGTCCGGTCACCAAGGTGGGCGTCGTGGGCGCGGGCCTGATGGCCTCGCAGCTGGCTCTCCTCTTCCTGCGCCGCCTCGAGGTGCCGGTCGTGCTGACCGACATCGACCAGGAGCGCATCGACAAGGGTGTGGGCTACGTCCACGCCGAGATCGACAAGTTGCTGAGCAAGGGCCGCGTGAACCAGGACAAGGCCAACCGCCTCAAGGCCCTGGTCACCGGTGTGCTGGACAAGGCCGAGGGCTTCTCCGACGCCGACTTCGTCATCGAGGCCGTCTTCGAGGAGATCGGCGTCAAGCAGCAGGTGTTCGCGGAGGTCGAGGCGGTCGCTCCGGCGCACGCGATCCTCGCCACCAACACCTCCTCCCTCTCGGTCACCGAGATGGCGTCGAAGCTGAAGAACCCCGAGCGGGTCGTCGGCTTCCACTTCTTCAACCCGGTCGCGATCCTCCCGCTCCTGGAGATCGTGCGGGGCGAGGCGACCGACGACGCGTCGCTCGCCACGGCGTTCGCCGTCGCCAAGAAGCTCAAGAAGACGGCGGTTCTGGTGAAGGACGCCCCGGCGTTCGTCGTCAACCGCATCCTCACCCGCTTCATGGGCGAGATCCAGAACGTCATCGACGAGGGCACGCCGGTCGAGGTCGCCGAGAAGGCGGTCGAGCCGCTGGGGCTGCCGATGTCGCCGCTCGTGCTGCTGGAGCTGGTGGGCCCCGCGATCGGGCTGCACGTCTCGGAGACCCTCAACCGGGCCTTCCCCGACCGCTTCACGGTCTCCCCGAACCTCGCGGCCGTCGTCAAGGCGGGCAAGCGCGGCTTCTACGTGTACGACTCCGGGAAGCCGGAGCTCGACCCCGAGGTGGCCGCTCTCCTCAAGCAGGGCGATGTCGTCCTGACCGAGGAGCAGGTCCGTGACCGCGTCCTTGACGCCGTCGCTCAGGAGATCGGGCTCATGCTCGACGAGGGTGTCGTCGCCGAGGCGCAGGACATCGACCTCTGCCTGATCACCGGCGCGGGCTGGCCCTTCCACCTGGGTGGGATCACTCCCTACCTGGACCGTGAGGGTGTCTCCGAGCGGGTGAACGGGAAGCGGTTCCTGGAGGCTGGCGTGGCTTCCGTCCCCGCGTAAGCGCTCCGCTGTGTTTGTCGGTGCCCTGCACACCTGCGTGGTGTGCGGGGCACCCGGCGTTGGTGCCGGGCCAGAGGTTTTTCGCCCCCTCCGCCCCTGCCCGTCCCGACCTGGGGCTCCGCCCCAGACCCCGTTCGCGCAGTTCCCCGCGCCCCTGATCAGGGGCGCGGGGAACTGCGCAATCTTTTGAGCGGGGGTCTGGGGGCGCAGCCCCCAAGTACGGGAGTGGGCAGGGGCGGAGGGGGCGGAAGAAACTCCCCTCACACCGGTCGCCACGCCTCCAACGCCAGCCCCGGCTCGGTCTTGCGACGGGTGAGGAGGAGTTCCCCGCTCGCGGGCGAAAGGCTCGCCGCTACCACCCGCCCGTCCTCGTCCTCCGCCAACGACACCCGCGCGTCGGCGGGAAGCTGCGGCCCGGACTCGGTCCACCACGCCCCCGCCGTCTCCTCCTCGGTCGGATACGCGGCGAACACCACGCGCCCACTCGCGGAGCGCTGGGCGAGCAACGTGCAGTCGTGGCCGTCGAGTTCGCAGCGGATGGCGGACACGGGGCCGGGCCCCGCGCCGGCGAGCAGCGGCACCGGCTTGCCGCCGGAGCGCCAGGCGCACAGGTCGCCGGACTCGTCGGTGAAGAAGAGGGTGGTGGACTCCGGGGAGGTGGCGAGGGCTCGGAGGGTGCCGGGGCGTACCGGCGTCTCCAGGGCCTCCTCCAGGACCGGCTGCTCGCCCGGCTCCTCCTGGCGCCAGTGCAGGATGCCGCCCGGGACGGCCGCGTACAGCTCGACGCGGCCGGACTCGCCCGTCACCGCCGCCAGGTCCTCCCGCACCTCACGTCCCTTGAGGTCGCGCCAAGGACCCCAGCCGCCCTTCTCTTTCTGGGCGAGCATGCTCACTCCGCCGCCCTTGTTGCGTACGAAGACATGGGCGCGCCCCTGCGCGTCCACCGCGACGGCGGGCGTACCGGTCCGGCCGCCCGTCCTGTCGGGGTGCCCGATCGGGTTCCAGTCGAGGGCGGCGAGGCGCGGCCGGAAGTGCGTGGAGTGCACGAGGCCCGACTCGTCGCGGACCGTCGGGCGCCAGGAGACGAGGTGGGCGTAGCCGTCGGGGCCCTGGCCCACGGCGAGCACGGGATGCAGCCGTTGGTCGCCGCCCACGGTGCGCGGAGGGTCCCAGGGGCCGCCGGTGCCGCGCTCAGCCCGGCAGCGGACGGCGGCCTCCGACAGCAGGTAAGCACTGAGCCTGCCGTCGCGGCCGCGTATGAGCCAGTCGCCGTTCACCGGTTCACTTTAATCGGGGACGGAGCGGTCGCCGAGACCCTCCCCCGAGCTCTCGGCTTCTCCCCCACTCTCGACTTCGCTCGATCGGGGGGACCCCCATGACCAGGGGGACGCCCATCGCCCGCTCACAGGCGCTTGGCGCTGCGGAACAGCCCGGCGTAGAAGCCGTTGCCGTCGATGCGGGAGACACCGCCCTTGTCGCCGATCGTCGGGCCGTTCTGCTCCTTGCGGCTGGAGACGAAGACCTTGTGGCCCTCGGTGTCCAGCCCCAGGTAGAGGCCGACGTGGTCGATGTGGTCGGCGGTGCGGTGGTCCATCTTGAAGAACAGCAGGTCGCCCGGCTGCAGCGTGTCGATGTTCTTCGGGCGGGTGTACCAGGGAGCGGGGCCCTGAAGCTTGATGATGTCGACGCCGACCTTGGAGCGGGCCATGCCGTTGGCCGAGCGGGGCAGGCCGTCCCCGAGGGTGTCGGTGGCCATCAGCGGGTAGCGGGACCGGTAGCCCCACACCATCCGCATGAAGCCGGAGCAGTCCAGCGCGCGGTAGCGCTCCGTGCGCGGTTCCATCGTGGTCCCGTTGCGGAAGGTGTACGGGATGCCGAGGTAGTCGTAGAAGTCGTTCTGCTCCAGGCGGTCCACACCATCCGCCTTGTACGGGCCGAACACCGCGTCGCCCTCGTACGGCACGCCCCCGGAGTCCTTCTTCACCGGCGCGCCCTGCACGTACTGGAAGGCGATCGCGAAGACGTCGTCCTCCTGGCTGCCGTAGAACTGCTTGAACCAGTCCTTGAACCACTGCTGGTCCTGGGCGCCCTTGGTCCAGGGCTCCGGCATGAGACGGACCCAGTCGTCGGTGACCACCTTGGTGCTGGTGTTGGCCGGTTCGGTGAAGGTACGGGACGGGCCCTTGAGGGTGGCGGTGCGGGCGCCGTCGGTGAAGGTGGCGATGACCGCGCCCTTGGCGTCGCGCAGCACGGAACGCGCCGGGTCGTTCAGCCGCTCCCAGGTCTGCTTGCCGGTCGCCTTGCCCGAGTTCTGCAGGGCGTTGTCGGTGACCGTCTGGCCGGCCGGCACCTTCGCCTGTTCGTCCTTGCGCAGTTCGTACGTGAAGTACGCGCTGCCCGCGAGCAGCGCGAGCACCGTCGCCGTGTGGACGACGGGGCGGCCTTTGCGCTTCGGCATGGTGAGGGCTCCTGGTATGCGTCGGGAACAGACAGGCGGATCAGGCGGAGGGCATGGCGCCCAGCAGGATGCCGGCGGTCAGCACCACATAGGTGGCGAGGGTGACCGATCCGACGGACAGCAGTGTCGCGCCCTTGGGCTGGCGGACCAGCTGGTAGCCGATCAGGCCCGGGACGATGAACCCGAGCGTCTGGTTGGCGTACAGCAGCGGGAACTCCATCTGCAGCACGATGATCACGGTGGCCTGGATGAGCACACCGCTGAGCACCACGGCCGCGAACAGACGCTTGCCGTACAGGATCACGAAGCGCTGCATCAGCAGCGTGGCGACGTACGTCAGGACAGTCACGCCGACGACCAGCGCGGCCCGCTGCAGATCCTCGATGAGGGTCAGCGCGAGCCAGCCGGGCGTGATCATGCCGCCCGGCGACAGGTTGGTCGTCAGGTAACACATCAGCGAGAACATCAAACCCAGGCCGATGCCGATCGCGGCGATCTCGGGGGTGAGGACGGAGGGGATCAACGCTGTTCTCCTGGGCTGTGCCACTGCTGCTGGCTGTCGTCGGCGGAAGGCTGGGGAGGAAGGCGGGGCTCGAACAGCCCGCGGGGCGGGACCTGTCCGAGCAAGGGGTCGCTGTCCAGGTGCGCCTGCGGCGCGGCGGGGGCGGGCTGGTCACCGTGGTACTGCTGCGTCCAGGCGTCGTCCGGGTACGGCTGGGCATACCCGGCCTGGCTCACCCGCTCCGAGTCCGGGTACGGGTGTACGGCGTCGCGCTGCACGGGGAGCTGCGGGACGTACGGCTGCTGCCCGTAGCGCGTCTCGTACGCCTCCGAGTAACCCTGGTAGGGGTCGATGCGGGGCGCGTACAGCTGCACGGTCTCGACGTGCTCGACCACGGCGGGCGCCGCCCCGGCGCGGCCGGCCGGGGCCTCGGCCACGGGCTCGTCGGCGCTGTCGTCCGGCGGGAGTTCGGCGAGGTGCTCCAGCAGGATCTCGCCCTGGCCGTGGATGTTGCCGATCGCGACCAGCGAGGAGTCCGGGCCGAGCTGCTCCAGCAGCCGGGCCATGAACTCCTCCGGGTCGCGCTTGTCACCGCCGAGGTCGACGGCGCGCGAGCGGAACTCGGCGGGGATGGCGTCGATCGCGGACTTGGCCGGGTGACCGATGACGAAGACGCGCTCGGGGTCGAGGTCGGGGATGATCTCGCCCATCTGCCCATTGCGTTCGACGCGGTCGGGGCGGCAGTTGATGACCACGTTGAGCGGGCGGTGGACGGCGCCGAGGTCGAGCAGTTGGTTGATGTTCATCAGCGTCGACTCGGGGTCGTTGGCCGCGAAGACGTTGGCGAAGCGCAGCTTCTTCCCCTCGGGCGTCAGATAGCGCTCGACGGAGAGGACACCGGGGTCCGGCGGGGCCTCGTACATGCCCTGCAGGGCCGTCTCCCGGTCGATGCCGAGGAGTTCGGCGACGGTCAGCGCGATGGCCACGTTCTCCTTGAAGGTGAACCAGCTGAAGCCGCGCAGCTCCTCGTCGCTGACCGTCTCCGGGTCGGCGTAGATGAGCCGGCAGTTCCGGGCGTCGGCCTCCTCCTGGAGGATGTGGAAGCGGTCCTTCTCGGCGGTGACGCAGATGCCGTCCTCCGGCATCGAGCGGCACAGCGAGCGCGCCACGTCGTCCAGGGTGGGGCCCATCTCGGCGAGGTGGTCCTCGCGGACGTTGCACAGCACGCCGATCGTGGAGCGGATCAGCTTGGACTGGTTGATCTCCTGCAGGGCCGGCATGACGGCCATGCACTCGATGACGAGCGCGTCCGGCTGGTACGCGGCGGCGCGCCGCACGATGCCGATCTGCTCGACCACGTTGGCGATGCCGAATTTGCGGTAGACCGGCTCCTCCGTGGCGTCGGGGTGGATGAACCGGGCCGCGGTACCGGTGGTCTTGGCCACGGTCGTCAGCCCGCCGCCGCGCAGGGCGCCCGCGCACAGCCGGGTGATGGACGACTTGCCGCGGATGCCGTTGACCAGGACCCGGGTGGGTATGTGGTCCAGGTTGGTGAAGTGCCGCCGCTGCTCCACGATGCCCGCGACGAGCAGGATCGCGCAGCACACCAGCAGCACGGTGTAGAGGAAGAGCACGGGCGATCAGTTCCTTGTGTACTGCTGCGGCGCGGACGCCTGGGGCGGGGTGCGGCGGGGCTGCTGCCGACGCTGGTCCTGCAGCTGCTGCCGGATGAGTTCCAGGGAGCGGGTGACCGCACCGACCTCGTCGTGGTGCTGCGGGAACAGCACGGTCTTGCGGTCGCCGCCGGCCAGCGCCTCGGCCCGGTCGGCCAGCGAGCGCAGCGGCCGGGCCACCACGATGTGCAGCCAGCCCAGGCAGCCGACGGCCGCGGCGGCGCCGAGCAGCCCGGCGAGCACGGTGCGGTTCTGCGTGTCGTACTCGGGGATGGCGAGCCGGTTGGCGGGCTGCCAGCTGACCACGCTCCAGCCGAGGGACTCGGCGGGGCCGCTGCCCGCGAACGGGGCGGCGGCGGCGATCCGCACGCCGTGCTCGCGGTAGAGCACGCCGTTCGCGCGGGCCTTCTTGCCGAGCCGCTGGGCGCTGGCCGCGACCAGGTCCTCGAGGTGGTCGTCGGGCAGCCCCTGGAAGGCGAGGAAGCCCGTGTTGCCGGCGATGACCTTGCTGTGGTCGTCGACGAGGCGGACCACGCCCATACCCGGCCGGGTCAGCAGGGCGTTGAGGAACTCGACGCGGAACTCGCCGACCAGCTGCGCGCCGTCCCGGCCGGGGATCTCGGCGTTGGCGACGACGACGGGCTCCTTGCCACCGCGGCCCAGCAGCCGGATCGGGGTGTCGGAGACCCGGTGGGAGCGGATCATCTTGGGGTCCTTGCCCTTCCGGGCCAGGATCTCGCCGGAGGAGTCGACGACGTAGAGGGAGCGGTAGCGCCGGTTCTCGTCGAGGGTGCGTTCCAGCACCTTCTCCATGGCCTCGGGTTCGGTGCGGTTGCCGATGAGGGAGCCGACCGACTCCAGGTCGGCGCTGCCCTCGTTGAGCGCGCGGCGCACCCGGTCGCTGAGCGTGTCGGTGCGTTCGCGCTGGTCGCTGACGAGCTGCTGCGGTACTACGGCCGTGCTGTCGGCGCGGTTGATCAGCAGCATCAGCGGTGCCGACCAGGCCAGCAGCAGCACCGCGCATACCGCGAGCAGGGCCCGGGTGCCGATCCGGCGCAGTCCGCGTGGGCGCGGCGTGGGGCCGGTGGCATCGGCGCTGTCGCCGAGCAGCTGGCGGCGCAGCTGTTCCAGGGCGTGGCCGACGCGGCGCGCCTCGCCGTAGCCGGGGACGGTGACGGGCCGGGTCAGATCTCCGCGGGTGAGTCGGCGGGACTCCAGGAACAGGCGGATCAGCGGGCGCTGCACGGTGCCCAGCAGCACCGCCACGGCGATGGCGCCGACCACGAGGAGCGCGCCGCCCGCCAGCAGGCCGACCACCAGGGATTGAGTACGGGTGGGGTCCTCGGCCACCTTGACCATGGCCACCACGGACAGGCCAAGGCCGGAGGCGGTCGTGACCTGCCCGGGGTCGGGTGCGGCCAGCGTGGCGTATCCGGCGACGGACCGGTCGCTCAGCACGCGCCCGCCGACCAGGCTGCCGCTGACGCCCTGGTAGCCGCTGGTGCCGGGCTCCTTGCTGCTGCGCGGGTCCTGCTGGGCCTTGCGGGCGGCGAGCTGGGCGAAGGCCTTCAGCTGCTTGCGGGAGACGGTGATGTCCTTGCGGTCGGCGCTGGTGCGTACCTGCTCGGGCTCCGGGATGCCGTCGCTGCTGAGGATCGCGCCGTCGCGGTCGACCACGGCGATGGACCGGAACTGGCCGAGGCTGATGCCGGGGAACGTCAGGTTGTTGGAGGCCACCAGCAGCAGCTGCGGTTTGCCCGGCCAGGACAGCAACGCGAAGGACAGCAGCCGCGCTTCGCCGTTCTTCAGCCGGACCATGCGCGGCGCGAGTCCGCCCTCGTCGCCGAGGGCGGAGGTGTTCACCGAGGTCAGCGGGACGGTCTCGCCGCGGGCCGCGACCAGCTTGCCGGTGCGGATCTCGACGACGGCGGTGCCCGTCCACTTCTGGTAGGTGCTGCCGAGCTTGTCGAGGACGGCGTCGCCGGAGACCGGCTGGCCGGCGCTGAACAGCGCGGCGGACCGGGTGAGGTCGGTGACGGACTCGTCGATGGAGGCACGCAGCGCGATGGCGCCGTCCTCCGCGAAGTGCTGCTGAGAGGTCTGCACCGCTTTCGGCACCCCGCCGTTGTCGACGCGGCCCAGCACGAGTGCCGTGATACCGGCGAGCGACAGCAGCAGCACCGACAGGACCGCGATCGGCGGGCGGATGCCTCCGATCAGCGACATGTCGGCTCGTCGGCGGGCTCGGTGCTGCCGCGACGGGGGCGGTGACGCCAAGGGAGGGTCCTCTCAGGGTGTGCGGTGGTCGGTCCGCACAGGGAAGCAGGGACGGTTTCCAGGGACGGCGTTTCGGAGATGTGTGCGCTGTGGGCACACCAGTTGCACAGGTCTGCCCACAGCACTCAGATAGGTAAGAGCCCCGTAACGTTGCGCACCAAGCGATGTGATCTGCGTAACATCCGCGTTTATGCGGTCAGGACTGGGCATACGTGCACGTCACGTCGGGCGGCGGCGACCTCCGTCAGGGCAGCCGAGTCAGCGGCTTCAGGCCGTCCTTGGCCGCGCCGCGGTTGTATACGGTGCCTTCGGTGCGCTCGAAGGCGAGCCGCAGCCGGGCCCGCTGCCCGTCGGTGAGGTCGGGGTCGTCCCGGAGCGCGGCGGGCACGTCCAGCAGGCGGTAGTCCCGGACGTCGTCGCCGCCGTAAGTCGCCTTGCCGCCGTCCGTGGCATTCTCGGCGTCCGGCGGGATCTGCAGCATCGTCGGCTCGAAGCGGGGCTGGACCTCCCAGTGGCCCTTGCCGTGCTCGGTGAACGTGAACCACCCGATCACGCCCTCCTCGGTCAGCCCCGTCGGCTGCTCGTGCCGGGCGATCTGGTTCCCCATGCCGTAGGCGACCCAGAGGCCGTTGACCTTCTCCATCGGCTGGACGACGTGCGCGTGGTGGCCGATGACCAGGTTGATGCCGGTGTTGCGGGCGAGCTGCCGGGCGAAGGAGAGCTGCGCGGCGGTGGCGCTCGGTTCGTGCTCGTGGCCCCAGTGCAGGGAGAGGATCACCACCTCGGCGCCGGCCTTGCGGGCCCGCTGCTCGGCGGCCTTGATCCGGCCGAGGCTCTGCTGGTTGGCGAGCCACGGCTTGCCCTTCGGCAGCTGGTGCGGCTCGTTGAAGCCGTACGCGAACGATATCTGCGCGACCTTCACGCCCTTGACGGTCATGATCAGCGGGGTGAGCGCCTCCTTCTGAGTACGGAAGGAGCCCGTGTGCTTCACGCCGGCGGCGTCCAGCGCGTCCAGGGTGCGCTTCACACCGGTGTACCCGTGGTCGAGCGTGTGGTTGGAGGCGGTGGAGCAGGTGTCGTAGCCGAGGTCCTTGATGGTCTTCGCGGTCTGCGGCGGCACCTGGAAGTCCGGGAAGCCCTCGAACGGGCCCTTCTCGGTTCCCATCACCGGCTCGAAGTGGCAGATCGCCAGGTCGGCCTTGCTGATCACCGGCTTGATCCCGGCCATCATCGGCCCGAAGTCCAGCCCGGCCACGCCCTTGCCGGTGCGCTTGGCGTCCTTGCGGGCCTGGTCGACCAGCTCGGGATGCATCAGGATGTCCCCGGCCGCCGCAACGGTGAAGGAACGCCCGCCGCCCTTGTCGCCCCCGTCGTCCGGGACGAGGCCGCAGCCGGCGACGGCGGCGACCAGGAGGAGCGGGATCAGCAGGGTCAGCAGGGTGCGGCTACGGCATTTGTTCACCGGGATATCTTGGTACAACCATGAGAGCCACTCGCTCGCGCATCATAACGATCGCAACAATTCTACTGGTTATCGCTGGTCTGGCCGGCGGGTTGACCGCTGTGCTCCGCGCCACCCACGACGCAGGTGACGCCGCTCCCGGCCCCCGTTCCGACCCGGGTGCCCAGCAGGTCGACCTGGCGCGCGAGGTGGAGGACTACACCAGCCGCTTCGGCCCGGGCCACGGCTACCGGCAGCCCGGCCGAGCGGACCGTACGGCCATCGCCGAGGCCGTCGGCCTGCTCCTCGACGGCCACCGCGAACAAGCGGAACGATTGCTTTCTCAACGCGACTTCACGGTGCGCACCGTCTTCGACCGGGTCTCCAAACACCGCTACACCGAAGTGGCCGACCGCACCGACGACGCCGTGACGCCGCGCGGCTGGGGCCGGGTCTACATAGACCTGGACCACCGTCCGCGCTGGTCGGTCCAGGTCCCGCATCCGGTCGCCGACCACGGCACCGAGCAGCTGGGCGTGCGCGTCCTGCGCGACTCTCCCGACGGCGTCCTGGTGCTTGCAGGAGCACATCGCAAAGCCGAACGCGGGAACTCCGCGGACGTGGCACACCGTCGGGACACCGTCTTCTACGCCATCTGCGCCGAGCTGGTCCGCCGCGGGATGCCCGGGGTCCAGCTGCACGGAATGGCCGCCTCCTCCGCCCCCGGCTACGACGTGGTCGCCTCCACCGGTGCCGGATCGGCGGGCCGCGCGGACGGCCGCAGTCTGGCCGACGCCCTGCGCGCGCACGGCTTCCACGTGTGCCGAGCCTGGGTGCGGCACTGCCCGCTGGAGGGCGAGGAGAACGTGGAGGGCCGGACCGCCGACGCCGCACACGTTCCCTTCCTGCACGTCGAGTTCGCGCCCGAGGTGCGCGTCGACGGCCCGCCCGCCGAGCGCGCGGCCACCGCAGTCAGCGAGATCACACGCCGCTGGGCGACATGACAATCTGAGGGCATGACGGACGGCGCGGACGACCGAGACACCCCGGGCGGCACGGACCCGGCCACCCCCCTGCCACTGCTCGTCGTGGACGGCGCGAACGTCGTCGGATCCGTGCCCGACGGCTGGTGGCGCGACCGCCGCGCCGCCGCCGAACGCCTGCGGGACCGGCTGGTGCCGTTCGCGCGGTCCGGAGCGGGCGGCCTGGCCGGGCCGCTGGAGCTGATCCTGGTGGTCGAGGGCGCGGCCCGGGGCGTGGCTTCCGTGCCCGGGGTGCGCGTGGAGCAGGCGCCCGGCAGCGGCGACGACCTCATCGTGGAACTCACGGCGGCGGCCGGCGACCGCCCCTGCCTGGTCGTGACGGCCGACCGCGAACTGCGGCGCCGGGTGGCAGAAATGGGCGCCCAGGTCACCGGGCCGCGCGCCGTACTGGGCTGACTGGAGCACCGCGCTCCTCACTCCCCCGGCACCCGGGCGTACAGCACCGCCCCGTCGACCCTCCCCACCTCCTCGTAGCGTGCGGCCAGCAGGCGGCGCAGGCTCGGGACGCGGTCGGGGGCGTACGGCTTGCCGCGGGAGTCGTCCACCACCAGGTCGGGGGTGTGCGCGCTCATCTCCTGCCGGAACACCGGCCAGGCGCCCGCGACGGCGTACTTCTCTCCGACCTGCGGGCCGTCGCGCCCGCCGCTGTAGTTGGTGAGGAGCCCGGCGGTCAGATAGCGGCTGGCGGGGGTGCGGTCGGCGAGCCAGTACGTCTCGGGGTGTATGCCCCACACCAGGACCCGGTCACCGGGGTCCGTACGGCGGGCCACCGTGTCCGCGAGCCGCTGCGCGTGGGTGAGTTCGGGGCGCGGCGCGAGCAGCCCCCAGGTCAGGAACAGCGTGCAGCAGCAGGCCGAGGTGAGCAGCGCGGTCACCAGCCGGTCACGGGGCAGGATCTGCAGCGCGGCCGTCGCCAACAGGGCCAGCGACGGGATGAGTTGCAGGTAGTAGTGGCCGAAGAAGTGGAAGCCCAGCATGACCGCCCCCGCCGACGAGGCCAGCCACAGCCAGAGCTCCGCCGACCCGGTGCGAGCGACGCGCAGGACCCGTACCACCGGAGGGATCAGGCCCGCGCAGGCCACCGCCAGGATCCCGGTGTTGACCAACCCTCGCACCAGGACATGGAGTTCGGAGCCGGTGAAGGAGGCGTACGCGCCCGACCCGGTGACCGTCCAGAACAGGAACCCCGCCGGGTCGGTGAGCAACGCCGCGCTCAGTACGGGAAGGGCCAGCCCAACTCCCAGCCGGACCAGGCCGCTTCGGGGCGCCGCCGCGGACCGCCACAGCAGCCACACCACCGGCACCAGCACCGCCCCACCCGTCTGCTTCGCCAGCAGCGCGCACCCGACGGCGAGCCCTGCCGCGCCCCAGCGGCGCCGGTCCGCGCACCACATCGCCGCGGCCGTGCACGGCAGCATGAAGACCTCGAAGGTCGCGGCCTGCGCGTCCTCGGGGTTGAGCCCGATGGAGGCCAGCAGATACAGCACGCCCGCCGTACGCCCGGCCGCCGCGCCCCAGCGGCGCCGGGCCAGGGACGCCAGCAGCACGGCGGTCGACAGCTGGGCCAGCACCGCGAGGAGCCGTACCGAGGTGAGCGAGCCGGAGCCGCACACCGCGAACGCCGCCTCGTACAGCCACGGCACGAGCGGCGGCTTGCGGTCCACGACCGTCTCGTACAGCTCTCCCCCGTTCGCCAGCAGCCGCGCCTGTACCGCGAGATAGCCCTCGTCCGGGTTCCACAGCGGTCGTACGAAGGAGGGGGCACGGGTGAGGCAGACCAGCACCGCGAGGGCGGGCAGCAGTCGTCTCCAGTAGCCGCGGCCCGATCCTCGCGACTCGGCTACGGAGCGTGGTGATCCCAGGAGCTCGGCGAGCATACGGTGCACGCTATCCGGCCCCGCAGTCTCCATCGAAGCGGGACATACGGGGCCGGAGCATCAACCGGGCCGATTACTCGGCGCCCCGGCCCGGCGGCCTCAGCACTTGGCCCACCGTCGTCTCCTCGTGACGGCCCAGGCGGCTGTGCGAACGCCCGTACAGGAAGTAGACGACGAAGCCGATCACCATCCAGATGGCGAACCGGAGCCAGGTCTCGGCGGGCAGGTTCAGCATCAGCCACAGCGTGGCGAGGACGGACACGATCGGGAGGAACGGCACCCACGGCGTGCGGAAGGAGCGGTGCAGGTCGGGGCGGGTACGGCGGAGGATGATCACGCCGATGGCGACGACGACGAAGGCGAAGAGCGTGCCGATGTTCACCAGTTCGGCGAGTTCGCTGAGGCTGGTGAAGCCCGCCAGGATCGCGATGATCACACCGAGCAGGATCGTCGGCCGGTGGGGGGTCTTGAAGCGGGGGTGGACGCGGGAGAAGAAGCGCGGCAGCAGTCCGTCACGGCTCATCGCGAAGAACACCCGGGTCTGGCCGAGGAGCAGGATCATGCAGACGGTGGTCAGGCCGACGGCGGCGCCGAAGCTGATCACGCCCGCGTACCAAGGGTGCCCGAGGGACTTGAAGGCATCGGCGAGCGGGGCGTCCACGGACAGCTGGGTGTAGTGCTGCATGCCGGTCACCACGATCGCCACGGCGACGTACAGCACGGTGCAGATGAACAGCGAGCCGAGGATGCCGCGCGGCATGTCCCGCTGCGGGTTCTTGGTCTCCTCGGCGGCGGTGGCCACGACGTCGAAGCCGATGAAGGCGAAGAAGACCACGGAGGCGGCGGTGAAGATGCCCATCACACCGAAGTTGGACGGCGCCCAGCCGAACATCAGCTGGATGAGCGGCGCCTTGAGATTGCCGGCCGCCTCCACCGCGTGGGCCTTCGGGACGAACGGCTTGTAGTTGGCGGACTTGACGAAGAAGGCACCCGCGATGATCACGATGAGGACCACGGTCACCTTGATGGCGACGACGACCTCGGTGACGCGCGCGGACAGCTTCATGCCGAGCACGAGGATGACGGTGAGCACCAGCACCAGGGCCGCGGCCAGGATGTCGAAGCCGAACCCCGTGGCGCCCTCCCGGCCGCTGAGCGACTCCGGCATGTGCCAGCCCGCGTTGTCCATGAGCGAGCGGATGTAGCCGGACCAGCCGACGGCGACCACCGCCGTGCCGAGCGCGAACTCCAGGACCAGGTCCCAGCCGATGGTCCAGGCAGGCAGTTCGCCGAGGGAGGCGTACGAGAAGGTGTACGCGGATCCGGCCACCGGGACCGTGGAGGCGAACTCCGCGTAGCAGAGCGCGGCGAGTGCGCAGACGACGCCGGCCACGACGAAGGCCAGGGAGACCGCCGGGCCCGCGTTCTCCTTGGCGACCTTGCCGGTGAGGACGAAGATGCCGGTGCCGATGATGACACCGACGCCGAAGACGGTGAGATCCAGAGCGGACAGCGACTTCTTGAGTGCGTGCTCCGGCTCCTCAGTGTCCAAGATCGACTGTTCGACCTTCTTCGTTCTGAAGAGGGTGCTGCTCACGACCGTACCTCCCACGCTCGTCGTCCTCGACATGATCGAGAGGGCTCGTGCTGCGTATGCCCCGAGATAAGTGGATTCACGCGAAAGGGCCGGTTTCACCACCCGTACAGGGTGCTGAAACCGGCCCATCGGACCCGGCGAGTACGTCAGTCGCGCGCGGGTTCCACCGAGTCCACGGCCTGCGCCGTCGTGCGGTCGAAGCGCCCGTCGAGCTTGGCGACGAGGCCGGTGACCTGGCGGGCGATGTCCGGCGCGGTCAGACCGATCTCCGCCATGACCTCCTTGCGGGAGGCGTGGTCGAGGAAGCGCGGCGGGATGCCGAAGTCGCGCAGCGGGATGTCGACGCCCGCGTCGCGCAGAGCCTGCGCGATCGTCGAACCGACGCCGCCGACACGGGAGTTGTCCTCGACGGTGACGACCACGCGGTGCTGCTCGGCGAGCGGGGCCATGGCCTCGTCGACCGGCTTGACCCAGCGCGGGTCGACGACCGTCGTGGAGATGCCCTGCTTGTCCAGGAGGTCGGCGATCTCCAGGCACATCGGCGCGAGCGCGCCGACGGAGACGAGCAGCACGTCGGGCACGTCGGTGCCCGGGGCGCGCAGCACGTCCATGCCGCCGATCCGGCCCACGGCGGGCACGGCCGGGCCGACCGCGCCCTTGGAGAAGCGGACCACGGTCGGCGCGTCCTTCACGTCGACGGCCTCGCGCAGCTGGGCGCGGACCTGGTCGGCGTCGCGCGGCGCGGCGAGCCTGAGGCCCGGCACGACCTGAAGGATCGACATGTCCCACATGCCGTTGTGCGAGGCGCCGTCGGTGCCGGTGACGCCCGCCCGGTCCAGGACGAAGGTGACGCCGCACTTGTGCAGGGCCACGTCCATCAGCACCTGGTCGAAGGCGCGGTTGAGGAAGGTCGCGTAGACGGCGAAGACGGGGTGCAGTCCGCCGGTGGCGAGGCCCGCCGCGGAGACGGCGCCGTGCTGCTCGGCGATGCCTACGTCGTAGATGCGGTTCGGGAAGGCGTCCGCGAACTTCTTCAGGCCGACCGGCTGCAGCATCGCCGCCGTGATCGCGACGATGTCCTTGCGTTCCTTGCCGAGCTCGACCATCTCGTCGCCGAAGACGGAGGTCCAGTCGGCACCCGACGCCTTGATGGGCAGGCCCGTGTCGGGGTGAATGGGGCCGATGCCGTGGAAGCGGTCGGCCTCGTCCTGGAGGGCGGGCTGGTAGCCGCGGCCCTTCTCGGTGAGGCAGTGCACGATCACCGGGCCGCCGAAGCGCTTGGCGCGGGCGAGCGCCGACTCCAGGGCCTCGATGTCGTGGCCGTCGATCGGGCCGACGTACTTCAGGCCCAGGTCCTCGAACATGCCCTGCGGGGCGATGAAGTCCTTGAGGCCCTTCTTGGCGCCGTGCAGGGTCTCATAGAGAGGCCTGCCGACGACCGGGGTGCGCTCCAGGAGGTCCTTGCCGCGGGCCAGGAAGCGCTCGTAGCCGTCCGTGGTGCGCAGGGTCGCCAGGTGGTTGGCGAGGCCGCCGATCGTGGGGGCGTACGAACGCTCGTTGTCGTTGACGACGATGACCAGGGGGCGGTCCTTGGCGTCGGCGATGTTGTTGAGCGCCTCCCAGGCCATGCCGCCGGTGAGGGCGCCGTCACCGATGACGGCGACGACGTGGTCGCTCTTGCCGCGCACCTCGTTGGCCTTCGCGAGGCCGTCGGCCCAGCCGAGGACCGTGGAGGCGTGCGAGTTCTCGATGACGTCGTGCTCGGACTCGGCCTGCGAGGGGTAGCCGGACAGGCCGCCCTTCATCTTCAGCTTCGAGAAGTCCTGACGGCCGGTGAGCAGCTTGTGGACGTAGGACTGGTGGCCCGTGTCCCACAGCACCTTGTCCTTCGGCGACTCGAAGACGCGGTGCAGGGCGATGGTGAGCTCCACGACACCGAGGTTGGGGCCGAGGTGGCCGCCTGTCTTGGAGACCGCTTCGACGAGAAAGGTCCTGATCTCGCCGGCCAGCTGGTCCAGCTGCTCCAGGCTGAGCCGGTCCAGATCGCGCGGTCCCCTGATGCGGGTCAGCAGCGGCACCCGTGCCTCCTTGCAGTAGAGCTGTTCGAGCTTTGCCGGGTCTGTCGAGTCTAATGTTCCGCCTTTCACGGCGACGCCCGGGCTCCGCGTTGTACGTCGCGCGTTCGGCCGTAAATCATCCATGCGCACGTTCCCTTTACGGCGGTTCGCACGCCCCGTTCCCGTACGGGGAAGTCCCCGGGTACGGACATGGAAGTGCCCGGTACCGCCGTTGGTACCGGGCACTTCGTCCAGGGCCGGAAGAGGCCGGACCGCTAGGCGCGGCCTGCCGTCTTCTGGGTCTTGCGGGTGACGGCGTCGATGACGACCGTGGCGAGAAGCACACCACCGGTGATCATGTACTGGACCGGAGAGGCGATGCCCTCCAGGGCCAGGCCGTACTGGATCGAGACGATCACGAGTACACCGAGCAGCGCGTTCCAGGTGCGGCCACGGCCACCGAAGAGGCTGGTGCCACCGATGACGGCCGCCGCGATGGCGTTCATCAGGAGGTCACCGGCGCCCGCGCCCTGGTTGGCGGAGGCGATCTTCGAGGCGATGAACAGACCGCCGATCGCGGCGAAGGTACCGGAGATCGCGAAGACCGAGATCCGGACCATCTCCACATTGATACCCGCACGCCGGGAGGCCTCGACGCTGCCGCCGAGCGCGAAGATCTTGCGCCCGTACGAGGTACGGCGCAGCACGAAGTCCGTAAGGAGCAGCACCGCGACGAAGATCACCACGGCCAGCGGCAGACCCTTGTACTGGTTGTAGAGGATCGCCACGGCGAAGGAGAGGATCGCCAGGAGCGCGGTGCGCACGATGATCTCGTTCACCGGCCGGGACGGCACACCCGCGGCCTCGCGGCGGCGGTTGCCGAAGAAGGAGGTGAGGAAGTACACAGCGGTCACGGCGATCGCGAGCGCGTAGGCGGCGGCCACATCGGTGAAGTAGTAGCTGGTCAGCTTGGCGACGACGCCCTCACTGTCCAGGTTGATGGTGCCGTTGCTGCCGAGGATCTGGAGCATGAAGCCGTTCCAGAACAGCAGACCCGCCAGCGTGACGGCGAAGGCCGGCACACCGATGCGCGCGAAGACGAAGCCATGGATCGCACCGGCTGCCGTACCGGTGAGGATGGCCAGCACGAAGGCGAGCCACTCGTTCATGCCGTGCGTGACATTCAGCACCGCGAAGGCGGCACCCGCGACACCGGAGACCGAACCCACCGACAGATCGATCTCGCCGAGCAGCAGTACGAAGACGATGCCGACGGCGATCATGCCCGTGCCGACCATGGCGACGGAGATGTCGGAGAGGTTGCCCGCGGTGAGGAAGTTCGAGTTGAGGCTGGCGAAGATCGCCCAGATGATGATCAGGCCGATCACGACCGGGATGGAACCCAGGTCGCCGGACTTCATCTTCCGCTTGAACTCGGAGATGTAGCCCGCGAAGCCCTGCTCGCGAACGAGCAGCCGGGGGTCGACGGCGGTGACCGCCGCGGCGGCCGCCTCCGGGTTCTCCACGGCGTGGTCCTCGGGGGTGGCGGAGGTCTTGTCGATGCTCACTTCTGAGCCTCCCCATTGCTGCGCGCCGCACGACGGGTCACGGCGTTGTCCGTGGCGCCCGTGATGGCGGAAATGATCTCTTCCTGGGAGGTCGACTTGACCTCGAAGACGCCGTTGTTGCGCCCCAGGCGCAGGACGGCGACCTTGTCGGCCACGGCCTTGACGTCAGCCATGTTGTGGCTGATGAGGAGCACGGCGTGACCGCGCTCGCGCAGCCGCTCGACCAGGTCGAGGACCTGTGCGGTCTGCTCGACGCCGAGGGCCGCGGTGGGCTCGTCGAGGATGACGAGCTTGGGCTCGCCGAGCATCGAACGGGCGATCGCCACGGTCTGGCGCTGACCGCCGGAGAGCGAGGCGATCGGGATACGGACGCTGGGGATGCGGATGGACAGCGTGTCCAGCAGCTCGCGGGAGCGGCGCTCCATCTCCACCTCGTCCAGGACACCGCGCTTCTTCAGCTCGCGGCCCAGGTAGAGGTTGCCGACGACGTCGATGTTGTCGCACAGCGCGAGGTCCTGGTAGACGGTCGCGACGCCCAGGTTCTGCGCATCGTGCGGCTTGTTGATCTGGACGGCCTTGCCGTCCCACTCGATGACGCCCTCATCGATGGGGTGCACGCCGGCGATCGTCTTCACCAGCGTGGACTTTCCGGCGCCGTTGTCGCCCACCAGGGCGACCACTTCACCGGCGTGGACCTCAAGCTCTACGTCGGTGAGCGCCTGGACGGCACCGAATCGCTTGGAGACCCCGCGCAACGCCAGGACAGGCGTAGCGGACACGTGAACCATCTCCTTCGCCGCCTGACCCGGCGGGAGGTTGTGCAGAAGTTTGTGGAGGGGGGTTGTTCCGTCCGGCGCCCCGCCTAGCTTGCGGGGCTGTTGAATGCGGGGCGCCGGAGGGGCTCAGTACGCAAGTCCCGTACGGGAATTCAAGAACGAATTCCCGTACGTGGATAGAGACTTGCGGTGGCTTACTTCAGACCGATCTTGTCGCAGTCGGCCTTGTACGCGGTGGTGCAGATGTCGTTGACCGTGTAGACGCCGTCCTTGATGACGGTGTCCTTGATGTTGTCCTTGGTCAGCGAGGTGACGGCGACGAGCACCGACGGGACGCCCTTGGTGGTCGGGCTGTCGACCTTGTCCTTGGCGATCGTGTCGAGCGACTTGCCCTGGGCGAGCGCGACGGCCATCTCGGCGGCGGCGTCGGCCTCGGGGGCGTAGGGCTTGTAGACGCTCATGTACTGCGTACCGGCGACGATGCGCTGCACACCCGCGAGCTCGGCGTCCTGGCCGGTGACCGGGACGGAGAGGCCCGCGGCCTTCAGGGCGGTGATGATACCGCCGGCCATGCCGTCGTTGGCGGAGTAGACGCCGATGATGTTCTTCTTGCCGAGAGCCGAAATGGCGCCCTCCATGTTGGAGTTGGCGTTCTCCGGCTTCCACTCCTTGGTGTCGTACTCCTTGCCGATGTTCACCTTGCCGTCGAGCACCTCGTGGGCGCCGGCCTTGAACTGAGCGGCGTTCGGGTCGGTGACCGACCCGTTCATCATGACGATCTTGCCGTCCTTGGCCTTGGAGCCAAGAGCCTTGAGGAGGGCCTCGCCCTGCGTCTTGCCGACGGTCTTGTTGTCGAACGAGGTGTAGGCGTCGATCGGGCCCTGCGCGAGACGGTCGTAGGCCACGACCGGGATGCCGGCGTCCTTGGCCTTCTGGACCGAGTTCTTGATGGCGGCAGCGTCCACAGCGTCCACGATCAGCACGTCCACCTTGTTGGTGATCATCGTGTCGACCTGCTGGTTCTGCGTGCTGGCGTCCTGCTTGGCGTTGGCGTAGACGACCTCGCCCTTGTTGTTCGTCAGCTCCTTGATCTTCTTCTCGATCAGGGGCTTGTCGAACTTCTCGTAACGCGCGGTCTGGTTCTCGGGAAGGAGCAGACCGACCTTGATCGCGTCGCCCTTCTTGGCAGAGCTGGAGCTGTCGCTCTTGTCACCGGACTCCTTGGCACTGCCACAGGCGGCCAGCGAGACGGCCATCGCACCAGCGGCAACGGCAACGGCGGCACGACGCATACGCGTGTTCACTTCAGAAACCTCCCTGACGAGGCCGCGTCGTTGCGGCCGAGGTGGCTGGAAGTCAACTCGGCCACACGTGCGACGTCAAGAAGTAAATACTTAACGAGATGGCAACGGTGCCATGCGTTCTCTAAGTGAAGGCGGGGGCAACAGTAGACAGCGATCCGTCCAAAAGGGTCGAATCACCCATCTCGCTGAGCGCGAGAGCGAGTGCCCCGAGGACCTCCGCGCGGCCGCCAAGTGCCCCTGGCAACACCGAGAGTTGACGTGCGGCGCTGGGGATCGCGTAGCGGCCGACCGACTCCCTGATGGGCCCGAGAACCAGTTCCCCGGCCTCGGCGAGATCGCCACCGAGGACCACCCGGCTCGGGTTGAGCAAATTGCAGAGATTCGCGACTCCACTGCCGATGTGACGACCGACGTCGGCGATCACCCGACGACAGCCCGGATCCCCGTCCCGCGCCAGCCTGACCACGCCGTCCATGGTCAGATCGGTGCCGTGACTGGACTGCAGGAGCGGCAGCACATAGCGCGCCGCCGCAAAGGTCTCCAGACAGCCCCGGTTGCCGCAGCGACAGACGGGGCCGGATTCATCAAGAGTGATATGACCGATTTCTCCCGCGGTACCGCCAGGCCCGCGGTAGATCTTGCCGTCGATCACCAGACCCGCGCCGACACCGCTGGCGACCTTGATGTACGCCAGGTCCTTGACCCCGCGCCCGCTCCCCCAGACCATCTCGCCGAGCGCGCCCAGGTTGGCGTCGTTGTCCACGTACACGGGCACGCCGAGCCGCCCCCGCAGCTCCTCGGCGGGCTTCGCGCCGGTCCAGCCCGGCAGGATGGCGGTGGACCCCAGGGTCCCCGACTCCACGTCGATCGGGCCGGGCACGCCGAGCCCGACACCCGCGATCTTGGACCGGTCGACCCCGGTTGCCGCGATCAGGCGGTTGACCAGCTCTTCCGCCCGGTCGAAGCCCTGCGCGGCGGAGGCGTCCACATCCAGCGGCTCGGACTCCTCGGCCAGTACCTGGTGGGCGAGATTCCCGACCGCGACGCGCAAATGCGTATGCCCGAAATCGACCCCGATGACGATGCCGGCGTCCCCGCTCAGACTGACGCTGCGGGCCCTGCGGCCGCCCGCCGAAGTGGGTGTCACCTCGACCGTTCCGCCGTCCTTGAGCTCCCGGACGATATTGGAAACGGTCGCGGCGGACAGGCCCGTCGTCCTCGCGATCTCCGCCTGCGTGAGCGAACCGGCAAGGCGCACCGCACGTACGACGCGCTCCAGATTGGCTCGGTGCAGCGACGACTGCGACCCCGGAGTCTCCATCGACTCATCCACTCCTGCCCTCAGCCGGGCGGCCCCGATGCCGCCCGTGTGATCCAGGTCACAGCAATGGAACCCGGGTCACTTACAAGTTGTGAACTCCAAGCTCCGCTGAACGGGTTACCGCAGTCAAGTCCTTGACGGAAATCGGGTCCGTTGAGCCGTATTCCGTTTCCGTCACCGTCCGGACACGCGTACGCCACCCCTGGGTCGGAGGTGGCGTACGTGAAGGATGGGTCGGGGCGCTACTTGAGGGTGGCCGAGGTGAGCCCTGCCTGGACCTGGCGCTGGAAGGAGAGGTACACGACGAGCATGGGGATCATCGCGATCGTCACACCCGCGAAGAGGACGGGGAGGTCGGTGGCATACCCCTGCTGTTGCTGGAGCTGGATGAGGCCCTGGGTGAGAACGTAGCGTTCCGGATCCGAACTGTTCTGCGGCTGCATCAGGACGGACGGCAGGATGTACTGGTTCCACTGGCCGAGCACGTTGAAGATGCCGACGCTCAGCAGTCCCGGCTTGGCCATCGGCAGCATGACCTGGAAGAACGCCCGGGTGTGCGAGGCCCCGTCGAGCACCGCCGCCTCGAAGACCGCCGTGGGCAGCGTGCGGAAGAAGGCGTGCATGAAGAACACGGTGAACGGCATCGAGTAGGCGACGTACACCAGGATCAGCCCCTGGTACGTGTTCAACATGTCGAGACGCTTGACCATGAAGAACAGCGGCACCAGCGCGAGGAAGACGGGGAACATCGCCCCGCCGACGAAGAAGTAGTAGATGAGCCGGTTGCCCGGGAACTCGTAGCGGGCCAGCACGTACGCCGCCATCGAGCCGAAGAGCATGGTCAGCGGGACCGAGAACACCAGCACGATGAGGGTGTTCGCGAAGTAGTCGCCGATGCCCTTGTTCCAGGCTCTGCTGAAGACGTCCAGCTGCCAGTTCGAGGGCCAGCCGAGGGCGGAGCCGCCGATCTGCGCGTCGGTCTTGAAGGAGCTCAGGATCAGCCAGAGCAGCGGCAGGATGATCAGCACGGCCCACAGGATGAGGAATCCGTGCGAGAAGACATTGAGGGAGAGTCCCTCGGTGCGCCGGTCGCCGGGGCGCGGCGGCGCCTTCTTGACCGCTCGTTGCGGGGGTACGCCGTCGCCGTCGACCTTCGTCGGCTCGGTGATGGGTGCGCTCATAGTCGTCTGTCTCCCGCTCAGAACTCGATGCGCTCGCGGCGGGTGGCGCGCAGCGTGACCACGGACAGGATCAGGGTGAGGAGGAGCATGATGACGCCCATGGCGCAGGCGTAGCCGCTCTTTCCGTAGTAGAGGAAGTTGCGCATCATGACGTTCGCCATGACCTCGCTGTGGTGGTCGGGTCCGCCGCCGTATCCCGTTCCCTGGGTCATGGTCGAGACGAGGACGAACATGTCCATCGCGATGATGCCGAGATAGACCCAGGCGGTCTGCACGGTGTCCCACAGCAGCGGCAGGGTGACGCGGAAGAAGGTGTGGGTGCGGCTTGCGCCGTCGAGCAGGGCGGCCTCGTAGATGTCCCTCGGGATGGACTGCATGGCGGCGGAGAACAGCACCAGGTAGAAGCCGACGCCGTGCCAGACGACCACCGCCATCAGGCACCAGAGCACCAGGTTGGGCTCGTTCATCCACTCGACGGGATTGTTCGCGTCGACCAGGCCCAGCTTGATCAGCAGGCCGTTGAGCAGACCGCCGCTGTCACTGCGGTAGAGCGCTCCGAAGAGCACCGCGACGATCGCGAGCGACAGGACCTGCGGGAAGAAGTAGACGATCTTGTAGAAGCGGGACCCCGCGACGCCCGACACACCGCCGGCGCGGCCCCGCCCGCCCGCGTTCACCATGAAGGCGAAGAAGAGGGCGAGCAGGATGGTGATCACCGGGATGAACACCAGGAACAGGATGTTGTGCCAGATCGCCTTCAGGAATACGTCGTCCTGGAACAACGCCTTGTAATTGTCCAGGCCGACGAAACTGAAGGTCTGCGACTGGCCCCGCCAGTCGGTGAAGGAGTAGCCGATGGTCTGTATGTACGGCCAGATCACGAAGATCAGATACAGCGCCAAAGGTGCGAGGAGAAACCCCGCGACGAACCGGTACTGCCCTTTTCGCATGGCATCCTGCCCCTGGTGTTCCGGGTGTGCGTAACCCTGGTGTTCCGGGTGTGCGTGATCAGTCGCGGTGGTTCTTCTTGGACGCCGGGTCCTTGGCCGCCTTGTCGACGGCCGCCTGGGCCCGCTTCAGCCATTCCTTCGGCTGAATTCGCTTGGCCATCAGCTCGTTGGACGCGTTCTGAATGGAGACGTCCATCTCGCTGTACCAGTTGGGGTACAGGTAGTTGAAGGTATTGTCGCCCGCCGCCTTCGAAGCCTCAACGGTCGACTGCGTACCCGGGCGCAGCGTCACGCCGGCGCTCACGCCGTCCTTGAGGATGGTGAGCGAGTTGGCCTTCTGGGCGAAGAGCGTCGACCACTCCTTGGAGAGCATGGAGCGCATGAACTCCTTGGCCTGGGGCAGGTTCGCGGCCTTCGCGGGGATGATGAAGGGCTCGCCCGAGCCGGCCCGGATCGCCTCGAACGGCAGCTTGCTGTCGGGCAGGCTGGGCATCGGCATGAACTTCATGTCGAAGTCGGCCGGGGTCTGCTTGAGCTGCTCGTTCTCCAGCCAGGAACCGCAGGTGATGAACGCGGCCTTGTACTGGTTCCAGCGGGTCTGCGACTCCGTGTGCGTCAGGCCATTGGTGCCCGGCATCAGGTAGCCCTTCTCGACGACCTCGTAGATCGCCTCGATGGCCGCCGCCGCCGCGTCGGACCCGACGAACGCCTTGGGGTCGAGATTGTCGATCGCCTTCATGGCGTCCAGACCGCCCTTCTTGGCGATCAGGTCCATGATGGCGACGTTGATGTAGTACGGGTACTTGCCCTGGTGGGCGAGGCCGCCGATGCCCTGCGACTTGGCGTCCTTGCAGATGGCGAGGAAGTCGTCCCAGGTCTTCGGCACCTCCCAGCCCTTCTCCTTGAAGAGCTTGCCGGAGTACCACAGACCCCACACCGTGTAGATGTAGTTGAGGGCCACGACCTTGCCGCCCTGCAGGCCCGGGTCGAGCGTGCCGGGGATGAGCGTGTCGCGGACCTTCTTGCTCGGGTCGTCGATGGACGGCGCGTCGAGGACCGAGGCCAGGTCGAGCAGGTTGCCGTTCTTGTAGAGCACGTCCAGCTTGATCTGCTGGGCACCGGAGTCGTCGACGATGTCCGGCGGGTTGCCGCCGTTGAAGCGCGGCTGGAGCTTGCCGGTGATCTCCTGGGTACCGGTGTGGGCGGTGGTGGTGCCCCACTTCTTGTCGAAGGCGGCTTCCCAGGCTTTGGCGTAGTCGTCGCCGTATCCACCCTTGAAGACGACGACATCGAGCTTGCCGCCCTTCTCCAGGCCGAAGGGGTTGGTCTTGCTGGTCTTGCCGGTGCCCTTGTCGCCGGAGTTGTTGTCATCGCCTCCGCCGCTCGCACATGCGGACAGGAAGCTCATCGTCGGTACGGAGATCAGGCCGAGTGCAGCCGACCGCTTGATCAGATCACGGCGGCCGACACCCTCGGGGCTGCTGTTCTCGGCGGAAGTGGATCCCATGCTCAAGTCCTCGCCTTCTCCAGGACTCAGGCGGTGAACCGGATCCTCCCCGGCACCGCGGTTAGGTCAAGCTGGGGTCGTGCGTGGGGGATTCAGTGGGACGACGCGACGGTAGGTGTATGTGACACGGTCCGCTGCCTCCCGATTTCCCCCCCGGGTCCTGCCAGTCCACGGCCGTCGAACGGCTTGGCAGACGCCGACAGGTATAGTCCACTTCCCGCCAACGGAGCAAGATCGAATGCAGGTTTGCCGGTGGGTCTTTTCCGAGTTGAGACCTCGCGGAAATATGGGGCGCCCGTGCACGGCTCCGGCGAAGATCGACAGGGGCCAACCTCCCGCATTGAACGCAATGCGCAGTTCGTCGCACGGCATTCACACCGGATGCCACACACAACACCCTTGACATCACTGACAACTTGACGCCCAAATGGTCCTTGCGCAGCGAATTTGACAACGTTGTCCAGCGCAGGGAGGGTGCTCGCCCATGCAGTACAGGGCTCGGTACAGACGGAGTTCTTCGGCTCGGCCCAGATGGGGTTCCTCAACGGTCATGGGGGTGGCAGCGCTTTCCCTGGTCGTCGCCTCGCAGGGCGCGGCCGTCGCCCTGCCCGCCCAAGCGGCGGCCACGGACCGCGAGTTCGCCTCCTCGTTCGAATCGGGTGATCCCGCTCCGGACTGGCTCAATACGGTCGATACAACACCAGACGGCACCAAGCGGTCGTCCGGCGTCGACGGCGGCTACAGCACCGGCATCCCCGGCAATGTCACCGACCACGTCACCGACGTCCGCGCCAGCGGCGAGAACACCGGCGCGGGCGAGGTGAAGGAGAACCTCGTCGACGGCGAGTCGAGCACCAAGTGGCTGACCTTCGAGCCCACCGGCTGGGCGGAGTTCGACCTGGACGCCCCGGCCAAGGTCGTTACGTACGCGCTTACTTCGGCCAACGACCACGACGAGCGCGACCCGCAGGACTGGACCCTCCAGGGCTCGACGGACGGCAAGGACTGGAAGACCCTCGACACCCGCTCAGGCGAGTCCTTCGGCGAGCGGTTCCAGACGAAGTCGTACGACATCGCGAGCCCCGCCGAGTACCAGCACTTCCGGCTCGATGTCACGAAGAACAACGGCGGCGACATCCTCCAGCTGGCCGACGTGCAGTTCTCGACGGGCCAGAGCGACGACCCGACGCCCAAGGACATGCTCTCGCTGGTGGACCGCGGTCCGAGCGGGTCGCCCACCGCGAAGGCCGGCGCGGGCTTCACGGGCAAGCGGGCGCTGCGCTACGCCGGTACGCACAAGCCGGACGGCAGGGCGTACTCGTACAACAAGGTCTTCGACGTGAACGTGGGCGTCGGGCGGGACACCGAGCTGTCGTACCGGATCTTCCCGTCCATGGCGGACGGCGACCGGGACTACGACGCCACGAACGTGGCGGTGGACCTGGTCTTCACCGACGGCAGCTACCTCAGTGACCTCCACGCGACGGACCAGCACGGCTTCGCGCTGACGCCGCAGGGGCAGGGCGCGTCCAAGGTGCTGTACGTCAATCAGTGGAACAACGTGGCCTCGCGGATCGGCTCGGTCGCGGCCGGCAAGACCGTGGACCGGATCCTGCTGGCGTACGACTCGCCGAAGGGGCCCGCCAAGTTCCGCGGCTGGCTGGACGACGTCTCGCTTCGTGTGCAGCAGCCCGAGAAGCCGAAGGCCCATCTGTCCGACTACGCGTCGACCATCCGCGGCACCAACTCCAGCGGTGGCTTCTCGCGCGGCAACAACTTCCCGGCGACGGCCGTCCCGCACGGCTTCAATTTCTGGACGCCGGTGACCAACGCGGGCTCGCTGAGCTGGCTCTATGACTACGCACGCGCAAACAACTCGGACAATCTGCCCACGATCCAGGCGTTCAGCGCGAGCCATGAGCCCAGCCCCTGGATGGGTGACCGGCAGACCTTCCAGGTGATGCCGTCGGCCGCGTCGGGCACCCCGGACACCGGCCGGGAGGCCCGCGAGCTCGCCTTCCGGCACGAGAACGAGACCGCGCGCCCCTACTACTACGGGGTGACCTTCGAGAACGGGCTCAAGGCGGAGATGGCGCCGACGGACCACGCGGCCTCGCTGAGGTTCACCTATCCCGGTGACGACGCGAGCGTGGTCTTCGACAACGTCACCGAGCAGGCGGGGCTGACGCTCGACAAGGAGAACGGGATCGTCACCGGGTATTCGGATGTGAAGTCCGGGCTGTCGACGGGGGCGACACGGCTCTTCGTGTACGGGGTGTTCGACGCGCCGGTGACGGACGGGAGCTCATCGGGGGTCAAGGGGTACCTGAAGTTCAAGGCCGGCGCCGACCACACCGTCACCCTGCGCCTCGCCACCTCGCTGATCAGCATCGACCAGGCCAAGGACAACCTCCGTCAGGAGATTCCCGACGGCACGCCCTTCGGCACGGTGAAGGACCGGGCGCAGAAGCAGTGGGACAAGCTGCTCGGCAAGGTCGAGGTCGAGGGCGCGACTCCGGACCAGCTGACGACGCTGTACTCCAGCATGTACCGGCTGTACCTGTACCCCAACTCCGGCTTCGAGAAGGTCGGTTCGAAGGACCAGTACGCGTCGCCGTTCTCGCCGATGCCGAGCCCGGACACCCCCACCCACACCGGCGCGAAGATCGTCGACGGCAAGGTGTACGTCAACAACGGCTTCTGGGACACCTATCGGACGACCTGGCCGGCGTACTCACTGCTGACGCCCAGCCAGGCGGGTGAGATGGTCGACGGGTTCGTGCAGCAGTACAAGGACGGCGGCTGGACCTCGCGCTGGTCCTCGCCGGGTTACGCGGACCTGATGACCGGCACCTCGTCGGACGTGGCGTTCGCGGACGCCTATGTGAAGGGTGTCGACTTCGACGCGGAATCGGCGTACGCCGCGGCCCTGAAGAACGCGACCGTCGTCCCGCCCGCATCGGGCGTGGGCCGCAAGGGCATGTCGACCTCCCCCTTCCTCGGCTACACCAGCACGGCCACGGGTGAGGGCCTGTCGTGGGCGATGGAGGGATACGTCAACGACTACGGCATCGCGGAGATGGGCCGGGCGCTCTACAAGAAGACGGGCAAGAAGCGCTACAAGGAGGAGTCGGACTACTTCCTCAACCGCGCCCAGGACTACGTGAACCTCTTCGACTCGAAGGCCGGCTTCTTCCAGGGCCGCGACGACAAGGGCGACTGGCGGGTCGATTCGTCGAAGTACGACCCGCGTGTGTGGGGCTACGACTACACCGAGACGAACGGCTGGGGCTACGCCTTCACCGCGCCGCAGGACTCCCGTGGACTCGCCAATCTGTACGGCGGCCGGAGCGGTTTGGCGGAGAAACTCGACGCGTACTTCGCGACGCCCGAGACGGCCTCGCCCGACTTCGTGGGCTCGTACGGCGGGGTCATCCATGAGATGACCGAGGCCCGTGACGTACGGATGGGCATGTACGGGCACTCCAACCAGGTGGCGCACCACGTCAATTACATGTATGACGCGGCGGGCCGGCCCTGGGAGACCCAGAAGAACGTCCGCGAGGTCCTCTCCCGCCTCTACACCGGCAGTGAGATCGGGCAGGGCTACCACGGCGACGAGGACAACGGCGAGCAGTCGGCCTGGTACCTCTTCTCCTCGCTCGGCTTCTACCCGCTGGTGATGGGCAGCGGCGAATACGCCATCGGCTCCCCGTTGTTCACCAAGGCGACGGTCCACCTGGAGAACGGCAAGGACCTGGTCGTCAAGGCGCCCAGGAACAGCGCGAAGAACGTGTACGTGCAGGGCCTGGAGGTCAACGGCAAGAAGTGGACGTCGACTTCACTCCCGCACTCGCTCATCTCGCGTGGTGGAGTACTGGAGTTCGACATGGGCGCCAAGCCGTCCTCCTGGGGCACCGGCAAGAACGCGGCGCCCGTGTCGATCACGCGGGACGACAAGGTGCCCTCGCCCCGCTCGGACGCCCTCAAGGGAGACGGCGCGCTCTTCGACAACACGTCGGCGACGGAGGCGGCCGTCACGTCCGTGGATCTGCCGATCTCCGCCGCCACCAAGGGAGTTCAGTACACCCTGACATGCTCGTCGGACCGCGCGTTGGCTCCGGCCGGCTGGGTCCTGCAGGGCTCGTCCGACGGCAGCCAGTGGACCGACCTCGACAAGCGCTCCGGCGAGTCCTTCACCTGGGACAAGCAGACCCGGGCGTTCACGGTCGCGGACCCGGGCTCGTACGCGCACTACCGCCTGGTCCTCGACGGCGAGGCGACGCTCGCGGAGGTGGAACTGCTCGCCTGACGCACATCCCCCCACGGGAGAGGGGCGGGCGCGGAGATCACTCCGCGCCCGCCCCGCGTTCATGTGGTGCGGCTCATCCGGTCCGGATCAGTTCACCGCGAGGGTGAAGACGTGCAGGTCCGCGTTGTCCGGCAGCTGCACGCTCTTGACGGTCCTGCCGGACGGGGCCTGGAAGGGCTTGGTGGCGAAGACGTAGGTCGTCACCGGGTCCTTGTCGGCGCCGGCGACGTTGCGGTACGCGGCCTTGGCGACGGTCTCGTTGCCGTACTGGACGGTGCCGCCTCCGCCGCCGACGGTCCAGTCGGTGAAGGAGAGGTCGATGGAGTCGGTGGTGCCGTCGGTGTAGGTGACGGTCGCCTTGGTCTGCTGGTTGCCGTTGACCGCGCTGCCGATGAAGGACAACTGCGTTGCCCCGTCGGCGAGTTCAATGGTCTGGCCGGTCGCCGAGGCGTTGTCGGGGCGGCCGGACGGGGAGTCGGGCCAGGTGAAGGTGAGGCCGTCCACGGTGCCCTGCTTTCCGGGTGTCAGGCCCGCGTCGGCGAGGGCCTGACGGGAGTAGCTCCAGCCGCCGCCGTCGTAGTCGGCCTCGTCGTGGTCGCCGGTGTCGTCCGAGACACCGGTGTTGTTGTACGCGGCGAGGAGGGAGCCGGGGGCCGCGACCGTGAGGGCCACCGGTTGCTCGTACGACGTGTCGGCCGATGTCACGGTGACCTTGACGTCGTAGAAGCCCTGCTTGGCGTCGTCGCCGGCCGCCAGGGTGATCTGCTGGGTGCCGTCGGTCACCGTGCCCTCAGCGGGTGTCGCCGTCACACCGTCCGGCGCGTCCACCCGGAAGCGCACCTCGGGCCCGGCGCCGCCGCTCAGGGCGAGGGCGCGGATGTCGAGCTTCGTGCTGCCGCCGGGCGCGAGCGTCGCCGTGGTCGGGCCCACGCCGATCTGGTACGGCTGCTCGCCCTCGCGGAAGGAGGGCGGGGCGGCGGCTTCGGAGCTGCCCCACTGCTCGTCGGGGGTGCCGCTCAGCGTGTAGTCGAGGGTGCCGCCGTCCCGGACGAAGGAGGCGGGCAGCCAAGGCCGGTCGCTGGTACGGTCGTTGACCTTCAGGGAGTGGATATACGGAGCGTCGGACGCCGCGCCGGCCGCCCAGATCTCGATGTCGTCACCGTGCGGGCGCTCGATCTCGATTCTCGGGAACAGCGGTGAGGACAGGGTGAGTTCGGCGCGTGAGGGCACCTGGGGATACATGCCGAGCGCGGAGAAGACATACCAGGACGACATCTCGCCGAGGTCGTCGTTGCCGGGGATACCGCCGGGCTGCGTCGACCACAGCTCGTTCATCGCCGCGCGGACGGTCTGCTGCGCCTTGTAGGGCGCGCCCACGTAGTCGTACAGGTAGGGCACGTTGATCGAGGGCTCGTTGTCCAGCTCGGACTTGTCGCCCTCGCTGCCCGTGAAGGCCCAGCTGCCGTCCGCGTTGTGGAAGAAGGCGTCCAGACGGTCGAGGGCCTTGTCACGGCCGCCCATCGCCGCGAAGAGGCCGGCCGGGTCGTGCTGCACCATCCAGGTGTACTGGGCCGCCGTACCTTCCACGAAGCCGTTGCCGGTGGCCGGGGTGAAGCCGGTGACCCAGCTGCCGTCCGCCTTGCGGTTGGCGATGTAGCCGCCGCTCTGGTCGGCCGCGATGTTGAAGTTGTTCTGCCACCACTGGGAGCGGCGGGCGAAGTCGGCGGCGGTCTTCTTCTCCCCTGCCGCCGAGGCCAGTTGGGAGATCGCGAAGTCCGCGCCCGACATCTCCAGGGTCTCGGCGGCGCCGCCCCAGGCGTTGGAGACGGACGGCATGTAGTGGTGGTCCAAGTACTTGTCGAGGGAGGGTCGTTGGCCCACGGAGAGGACCGGCTTGCCCGCCGAGGAGAGATCCTGCTCGGTCGGCACGGTCGCCGCCCGGACCAGGGAGTCGAGCGCGCCCCTCAGGTCGAAGTCCGTGCCGCCGAAGGCCCGGATACCGGCGAGCGCGGGCGCCGAGGGGTCGCCGTTCATGACGTGCGTGCCGCTCGCGCCGTGCAGCCAGCGGTCCCAGACTCCCCCGTTCTGCCGGGCGAGTTCGAGCAGCGACTGCGCGATGTCGGAGCCGGTGTCCGGGTCGAGAAGGGTGAGCAGCTGGACCTGGGAGCGGTAGACGTCCCAGCCGGAGAAGGTGCCGTACTGCGCCCGGTGGCCGCGGCCGACGACATGGACCTTGTCGTCTGGGCCTCTGTATCTGCGATCGGCGTCACTGATGACGTTCGGGTGCAGCAGGGCGTGGTAGAGCGCGGTGTAGAAGGTGGCGCGCCGGTCGTCGGTGCCGCCGCCGACCCGGATGGCACCGAGCCGGTCGCGCCAGGCGCGATGGGCGGCGTCCTGGACGGAGGCGAAGGAACGGGACGGCGGGTTCTCGGCGGCGAGGTTGGCCTCGGCGCCCGCCTGACTGACGTACGAGATACCGACCTTGACGTTCACGGGATCGGCCCCGGGCTCGAACTCCACATAGCCGCCGGCGCCCTTGCCCGCGACAGGCCGGCCGCCCTGCCCGAATCCGCCGGTGCCGCCGCCGGCCTCGGTGGTTCCCGGGCTCAGCTTGTCGTCCTGCCAGGTGCCGGTCGCCTTGAAGTCACGGTCGAAGTGTGCGGTGAAGTAGAGGGTGTAGTAGGCGCGTTGGCCCTCCGGGTCGAGGTAGCCACAGAAGTTCCCCGAGGTGACGGAGCCGGAGACCGTGCGGGTCGCCGGATCGATCTTCACGGACGAATCCGTCGACCCGACCTCGGAGTTGGCGGTACGGATCAGCAGGGAGGCGGGTTTGTCGGCGGGGAAGGTGAAGCGGCCCGAGCCCGTGCGCGCGGTGGCCGTCAGGTCGGCGGTGACGCCCGAGGCGAGGCCCACCTTGTAGTGACCGGGCTCGGCGGTCTCGTCGGTGTGCGCGAAGTCGGCCGCAAACACGGCGTCCTTGGTGTCGCTCGCCGGGGAGGAGGTGACCTCACCGGCGTACGGGAAGAACGGGATGTCGCCGCTGCCGCCCGCGCATCCCGTGCCGGACATGTGGGTGAGGCTGAAGCCCCGGATGCGCGTCGCGTCGTACTGGTAACCACCTGGCGCGGCCGTGCGGGTGGCGTCCCCGCGGGTGTTCTCGGGGCTCCAGGAGAGCATGCCGAAGGGCACGACAGCGCCCGGGAAGACATTGCCGCCGTTCTTGGTACCGATGAGCGGATCGACGTACGCGGTGGGGTCCCGGACCAGATCGGGTGGAGCGGACGGGGGTGCTGCGAGCGCCGGGGTGGCGCCGCCGACCGTCAGAACGACGGCCAGCAGAACGGATGACGGACGGAAACGCATGACGCGGCCCCTCCTCCTTCGGACGGGTCGCGCACCACAGGTCGCACAAGCCGCAGGGACAGTAACGTGCGCCACGGGTACGGCGGAAGACCGCGTACGGCGCCGCCGACGCCGCCGACGTCCACCCCCATGGAGCAGTCCGTCCAGCGGTGTCGATCAACTGGCTTGACATCGTTGTCCGTTGAGGCGGTAGAGTCATGTACAGACCATTCGACAACGTTGTCGCACACCGCGATCGGCACAAGCCACCGCAGCACCCCCGAAAGCTACGCACCATCCCGGGCAGGGGCCTCCCCCGACCCCGCCCGGGCTCGCGGACCGGGTGAGTCCCGAACCACCCACCCGGTCCGCCCTGAGCAGTGCGGGTTCAACCCACCCGACACGGCAAAGTTGTTGACGGATCATCACCCGCCCCGGCGACGACGTACCCCAACGTCGTGCTTTCGCCCGGATCCAGCGCCCCGTTCCAGTCGGCGCTGTGCACCATCACGTCCTGGCCGTCGTACGTCGCGTTGCCGCCCCACAGGCCGGCGACCGACTGTCCGCTCGGCAGCGACCGGTCGACCATCCAGCCGAGCATCGGGACGTCGCCGGTGTTGGTGACGGTCACCTCGGACTGGTAGCCGCCGGACCAGCTGTTGGTCGTACGACGGGTCGCGGAGCACGCGCCGGGTGGCGGCTCGGTCGGATTGCCCGGGTCGTGGATGCCCGTCACTTCGCCGTTGCCGCCGTCGAAGACGACGTCGGAGCAGGAGTAGAAGGTCTCCGCGCTGCCCGAGCGCTGCCACGCCATGTAGGTGATGTGGCGGCCCGACTTGTTCGCCGGGAGCCTGCCGCTCCAGGAGAGTGTGTCAGGTGCATGGCAGACACCCCTTCGCTGGTTGGCCATGAGGAACGCGTACGTGGGATGGGGGCGACTCCGGGGGCGGGTTCCGGTCCACCGAGGTGGGAGCGCTCCCACCTCGGTGGGGAAGTCAGCGCGCACCGGAACCCCTGTAAACGCCCGGCGCGGCAAGCAATCCGGACACACGAAGGCGGCGCGAGGGGCGTAGGAGGCCTGCGCGATGCCGGCGGGCCGGGCTCTCCGGAACCCCGCGCGCGCCCATCCCCTCTTCCATCTGTGAGAACCACATGAATGCGGGCAAGGGAAAAGGCGGGCTGGTGCGCAGCTCCGAAACGGCTGGTGACGACGAGAGCGGGGCCGGTCCGGGCCCGGGTGCCGAGCGCGTTTCGAGTGCCGGTCGCGGCCGCAGTGCCGACCGCGGGCCCAGTGCCGACTGTGGCACGAGCGCCGTTGACGGTACGAGCACCGTTCGCAGCCTGTGGGCGCCCGCGCTGGCCAATCTCCTGATCGGGCTGGTCGCGATCGTCCCGGGCCTGTGCCTGCGGTGGCTGCTGACCAAGTACCCGTCGGTCGACTGCGGGGGCGGCATCGGCTGCGACAAGGAGACCCCCGACAACGCGCTCGGCATGATCACCGGCGCCGTGCTGGGCTGCGGGTTCGTCCTTGGAATGGTGCTGGTGGTGGACATCCTGATGCCTCGCCAGGAGGGTCATCCCGTGGGCCCTTGGCTCGGCATGGCGCTGCTGATCCCCGCCCCGTTCGTGATCGGACAGACCCTGGGCTGGGTCTAGGTCGGGCTCCGGGGGCTTGACCGACCTCCGTCCGTGGGGCGGGGGTTCAGGCTGACGCCGGGGCTGCGGTTGGGGCCGCGGTTGGGGTAGGTGTTGAGGTTGAGCCTGCCGCCGTCGTGCCGACGCCTGTGGCCGTGTCCGCCGTCGTCGCACCACCGCGCGCGGCCGTGTCCGTCGTCGTCGTAGCACCGCCCGTGGTCGCGCCCACCGCTGTCGTCGTCGTGCCCGCCGTCGTCGCCGGGCCGGCCGGTGGCAGTTCGATGGTGAACTCCGTGCGGCCCGGGGCGCTTTCCACGTGGATGGTGCCGTGGTGGGCCGCCGTGATCGCCGCGGCGATGGCGAGACCGAGGCCGGAGCCGCCGTCCTTGGGGGACATCCGGGAGCGGGACGCGTCGGCGCGGGTGAAGCGCTCGAAGACCCTGGGGAGCAGTGCGGGCGGGATGCCGGGGCCGTCGTCGCGTATGCGGATGACGCAACGCGTGTCCGTGGCCTCGACCGAGGCGGTCACCGTGGTGCCAACAGGTGTGTGCACACGGGCGTTGGCCAACAGGTTGGCCACCACTTGCTGCAGCCGGGCCTCATCACCGACGACGAGGGCCGGGGTGTCGAGCAGCAGCGTCAACTGCCAGTTGTGGCCCTCCGCCGCGGCCCGCGCGTCCCACACCGCCTCCGCGACGAGCGCCGCGACGTCCACCTCGGCGGACTCCAGTGGCCGCCCCTCGTCGAGCCGGGCGAGCAGCAGCAGATCCTCGACCAGGCCCGTCATCCGGGCCGACTCGGCGGAGACGCGTCGCCAGGCCAGCGTCGCCTCGATCTTCTCGGTGCCACGGTTCATCAGTTCCGCGTAGCCCGCGATGGACGCGAGGGGCGTACGGAGTTCATGGCTGGCGTCGGCGAGGAAGCGGCGCATGCGTTCCTCGCTGCGGCGCATTTCCTCCTCGCCGCGCTGGCGTTCCGCGAGCGAGAACTCGACGTGGTCGATCATGCGGTTGAGGGCGGCGCCCACCTGGCCCGCCTCGCTGCGGGGGTCGGTGTCCCGGTCAGGGACCCGGGTCAGCCCGGTGACCTCGCCGTGCCCCAGCGGCGAGCGGGAGACCTCGACGGCCGTGGCGGCGACCCGCCCGAGCGGGCGCAGTTGACGCCGGATGACGACGGCGCAGACGCACGCGGCGGCGGTGAGCCCGGCGACCGCCACCGCAGCCTCGACCATGACCAGGCCCCGGATCATGTCCTGTACGTCGTCCATGGGGAGGGCGGTGAGGACGGGCCGTCCGCCGCCGTCGAGGGCGGTGACCCGGTAGGTGCCCAGGCTGGGGAGGGTCCGGGTGTGCAGCGAGCCGTCGGCCTTGATCCCGTCGAGGGCGACGCGCTGGGCGCCGGTGAGGGCCTCCAGTCCGCCGGCGCCGGTCACGACCTGGGCGGAGAGGATGTGCCCGTGGTCGTCGAGCCGGGCGGCGACGGTACCGGCGGCCTGCCCCTGCTCGTTGAGAAACGCCAGGTCCGTGTCGACGTCCGGCCCGACCTGGACGCCGCCCTGGCTGCGCTCGGCGGCGTCGGTGACCCGCTGGTCGAGGTTGCCGAGCAGATAGGCGCGTTGGGCGAAGACGGTGGTGAGGGCCATGGCCGCGCAGACGACGACCAGCGCCGCGCTGATGAAGACGAGGAGCCGCGTCCGCAGGGACCGCCCGCGCAGCCGGGCCCGCGGCGAACGCCCGCGCAGTCGGTCCCGTATAACCCGTATACCCCGTACGGCCCGTACGGTCCGCACCCCGGTCATCTCCCCGCCTCCGGCGGCCTGATGGCGTATCCCACCCCGCGCACCGTGTGGATCATGGGCGTCCGCCCCTTGTCGATCTTCCGGCGCAGGCAGGAGATGTACACCTCGACCAGGTTCCCGCCGCCGTCGAAGGAGCTGCTCCACACGTGGTCCAGGATCTGGGCCTTGCTCAGCACCTGGCGCGGATGACTGAGCAGCAGGCTGAGCAGGTCGAACTCCTTGGCCGTGAGCTGGACGGGCGTACCGTCGCGGTGCACCTCGCGGGTCTCCGCGTCCAGCACAAGATCGCCGAGCACGAGCGCGGCCCCGTCGGGCCGCGCCTCGGCGGCACCGGCCCGGCGCAGCAGCCCGCGCAGCCGCAGCACGACCTCCTCCAGGGAGAAGGGTTTCGTCACGTAGTCGCCGGCGCCGGCGACCAGCCCGTCCAGGCGGTGTTCCAGCGCGTCCCGGGCGGTGAGCATGAGAACCGGCAGCTTGGGATTCTCGTACCGCAGCCGCCGCAGCACCTGGAGTCCGTCCAGGTCGGGCAGCATCCCGTCGAGCACCACGGCGTGCGGGGCGCGGCCGCGGGCGAGACGCAGCGCGCTCTCCCCGTCGGCCGCCGGACAGGGCCGCCACCCCGCCTCGGTGACGGCGACGGACAACAGCTCCGTGAGCCCCGGCTCGTCATCGACGATCAGCACACGGACGCGGCCGCCACGGACCCCAGAAGTGCCAGACATGCAGCAATCGTGTCCCGGTCCACTGAGGGAACCCTGTGTTCCACCTGAGCCCTGCCGATGTCCTGAGCGGCACGGCACACGGCGAACGGCGCAGGGCCGCACCCCCGCCATCGGGGATGCGGCCCTCAACTGCCCTGCCGGACCGCCTGCTTGCGGTCCGGACCGCCTAGTTGCGGATCAGGTTGCGCAGCACGTACTGCATGATGCCGCCGTTGCGGTAGTAGTCCGCCTCGCCGGGGGTGTCGATGCGGACGACCGCGTCGAACTCGACGCCCGTGTCGGTGGTGACCTTCACCGTGCGCGGGGTGGTGCCGTTGTTCAGCTCCTCGACGCCGGTGAAGGAGAAGGTCTCCTCGCCGGTGAGACCGAGGGACTCGGCGGAGGCGCCCTCCGGGAACTGGAGCGGCAGGACGCCCATGCCGATGAGGTTCGAGCGGTGGATGCGCTCGTACGACTCGGCGATGACGGCCTTGACGCCGAGGAGCGCGGTGCCCTTGGCCGCCCAGTCGCGGGACGAGCCGGAGCCGTACTCCTTGCCGGCCAGGACGACCAGCGGGATGCCCTGCTCGATGTAGTTGCGCGAGGCGTCGTAGATGAAGGAGACCGGAGCACCCTCGACAGTGAAGTCGCGGGTGTAGCCGCCCTCGGTGCCCGGCGCGATCTGGTTGCGCAGGCGGATGTTGGCGAACGTACCGCGGATCATGACCTCGTGGTTGCCACGGCGAGAGCCGTAGGAGTTGAAGTCACGACGCTCGACACCGTGCTCGGTGAGGTACTTGCCCGCCGGGGTGTCGGCCTTGATCGCACCGGCCGGGGAGATGTGGTCGGTGGTGACCGAGTCGCCCAGCTTGGCCAGGACGCGGGCGCCGGCGATGTCGGAGACCGGGGTGGTCTCCATCGTCATGCCCTCGAAGTACGGGGGCTTGCGCACGTAGGTGGACTGCGGGTCCCACTCGAAGGTGTTGCCGGTCGGGATCGGCAGCGCCTGCCACTGGGCGTCGCCCGCGAAGACGTCCTGGTAGGACTTGTTGAACATGTCCTCGCCGATGGCGTTCGCCACGACGTCGTTGACCTCGGCCTCGGAGGGCCAGATGTCGGAAAGGTAGACCGGCTTGCCCTCGGTGTCGGTGCCGAGCGCGTCGCGCGTGATGTCCACCTTCATGGAGCCCGCAAGGGCGTACGCGACGACCAGCGGCGGGGAGGCCAGGTAGTTCATCTTGACGTCGGGGTTGATCCGGCCCTCGAAGTTCCGGTTGCCGGAGAGGACCGAGGTGACCGCGAGGTCGTGATCGTTGACGGCCTTGGAGACCTCCTCCGGCAGCGGGCCGGAGTTGCCGATGCAGGTGGTGCAGCCGTAGCCGACGAGGTTGAAGCCGACCTTGTCGAGGTACGGGGTCAGACCCGCCTTGTCGAAGTAGTCGGTGACGACCTTGGAGCCCGGGGCGAGGGTGGTCTTGACCCACGGCTTGCGGGTCAGGCCCTTCTCCACGGCCTTCTTCGCGACGAGCGCGGCGGCGACCATGACGTACGGGTTCGAGGTGTTGGTGCAGGAGGTGATGGCCGCGACCGTCACCGCTCCGTGGTCGATCGTGTAGGTCGAGCCGTCGGGGGCCGTGACCTGGACCGGGTTCGACGGGGCGCCGTTGGGGTGGATCGCCGGGGAGTCGGAGGCCGGGAAGGACTCCTGGCCCGCCTCGTCCACGCTGTCCACGTAGTTGCGGACGTCCTGCTTGAACTGCTCGGCGGCGTTCGCCAGGACGATGCGGTCCTGCGGGCGCTTCGGGCCGGCGATCGACGGGACGACCGTGGAGAGGTCGAGCTCCAGCTTCTCGGAGAAGTCGGGCTCGGCGGCCGGGTCGAGCCAGAGGCCCTGCTCCTTGGCGTACGCCTCGACGAGCGCGAGCTGCTGCTCGGAGCGGCCCGTCAGCTTCAGGTACTTGATGGTCTCGGCGTCGATCGGGAAGATCGCGGCGGTGGAACCGAACTCCGGCGACATGTTGCCGATGGTGGCGCGGTTCGCGAGGGAGGTGGCGGCGACGCCCTCGCCGTAGAACTCGACGAACTTGCCGACGACGCCGTGCTTGCGCAGCATCTCGGTGATCGTGAGCACGAGGTCCGTGGCGGTGGTGCCGGGCGTGAGCTCACCGGTGAGCTTGAAGCCGACGACGCGCGGGATGAGCATCGAGACCGGCTGGCCGAGCATCGCGGCCTCGGCCTCGATGCCGCCTACGCCCCAGCCGAGGACACCCAGGCCGTTGACCATCGTGGTGTGCGAGTCGGTGCCGACCAGGGTGTCGGGGTACGCCTGTCCGTTGCGGACCATGATCGTACGGGCCAGGTGCTCGATGTTGACCTGGTGGACGATGCCGGTGCCTGGCGGGACGACCTTGAACTCGTCGAAGGCGGTCTGGCCCCAGCGCAGGAACTGGTAGCGCTCCTTGTTGCGGCCGTACTCCAGCTCGACGTTCTGCGCGAACGCCTCGTTGGTGCCGAACTTGTCGGCGATGACGGAGTGGTCGATGACCAGCTCGGCCGGGGCCAGCGGGTTGATCTTCGCCGGGTCGCCGCCGAGCGCCTTGACGGCCTCGCGCATGGTGGCGAGGTCGACGACACAGGGCACGCCGGTGAAGTCCTGCATGATCACACGGGCGGGCGTGAACTGGATCTCCTGCGACGGCCGGGCCTGGGAGTCCCAGGAGCCGAGCGCGCGGATGTGGTCGGCGGTGATGTTCGCGCCGTCCTCGGTGCGGAGCAGGTTCTCCAGCAGCACCTTCAGGCTGTACGGAAGGCGAGCCGAGCCTTCCACCTTGTCCAGCCGGAAGATCTCGTACGACTCGTCGCCCACCTGCAGCGTGCTGCGGGCGTCGAAGCTGTTCGCCGACACGACAGTCTCCTTCATTGATGTGCGCGTACCCACCGCAATCCTGCCGCCACGACTGATGGACCGATCCGCTAAGGTAAGGCTAAGTTAGGTAGCCCTTACCGGGGTGGCGGCTGCGGGGCGCCTCAGATATCTCGATGTCGAGATAACTCTAGTACATGGGCGCGGGCTGGTCATGCCCGGCCTCCTTCGGGGTACCCGGTGTCGGCCGGGGACCACCCGGCGTAACCGTCACAGGGGGGCAACCCATGCCACTCACGTTCCGCAAGAGTTTCCGCATCCTTCCCGGAGTGCGGCTCAACATCAACCGCCGCTCGCGGTCGATCACCACAGGCGGCCGACACGGGCCACGGCGCACGCACAGCAGCACCGGGCGCCGGACGACATCCATGGACCTGCCGGGGCCCTTCGGGTGGCGGCGGACGACGCGGCGGCGGGGGCGGTGACTTCCGGGGGAAGAGGACCCACGTGCCTCCGGGAGCATATGGGGCATATGCTCCCGGAGGCACTGGCCCATGCGCCCCCGGGGAGCACAGGCCCATGCGATGGAGTGAGCACGCCAGTTGGACACCATGGCAGTGTCGGTCTGCAGAGCAGTCGAGGCTCGTCAAGGTCGCCTCCAAGCTCACGCAGGGCGACGAGCGCACTCTGCGTGAGGAGTTGGAGCCCTTCCCGGCGCGCCCCGATCGACTGCGATCCCGGCTCCACCCGCGCCGCCATGACCCACCGCGGTACGCGCGGTAACCGACGAAGCGGCCGAACTCGACATAAAAGACCTCAAGGCCGACGAACCGTCATGGAAGCGCCCCTTCGCGGCACTCGTCGGCGGCGACCCCAAGCGGCAGCCGCCCGGGTGTCCCGCCACCGTCGCCGCTCTCCCGGAACACGGCGCCCGAACTCCCCTGCGACCAGCGCTTCATGACGTCCGATACCCGGAAGGACGCGCTCCATTTTTGTTTATCTCACATCCGATATACGGTCGCGCCATGGCAGACGACTACCTCGTACGCATCGGCAAGCTCATCCGTGACGCCCGGCAGCACCGGGGCTGGACACAGTCGCAACTTGCCGAGGCGCTCGGCACCAGTCAGAGCGCCGTCAATCGCATCGAGCGCGGCAACCAAAACATCAGCCTTGAGATGATCGCCCGAATCGGTGAAGCCCTGGACAGTGAGATCGTCTCACTGGGCTACGCGGGTCCGATGCATCTGCGCGTCGTCGGCGGACGTCGTCTGTCCGGCTCGATCGACGTCAAGACCAGCAAGAACGCGTGCGTGGCGCTGCTGTGCGCGACGCTCCTGAACAAGGGGCGCACGGTGCTGCGCCGCGTCGCCCGTATCGAAGAGGTGTACCGCCTTCTGGAGGTGCTCGGTTCGATCGGCGTCCGCACCCGGTGGATCAATGACGGGGTCGATCTGGAGATCGTGCCCCCGAGCGAGCTGGAGATGGAGGCCATCGACGCGGAGGCGGCCCGCCGCACCCGCTCGATCATCATGTTCCTCGGCCCGCTGCTGCACCGTATGGACCACTTCAAGCTGCCGTACGCGGGCGGTTGCGACCTCGGCACGCGCACGATCGAGCCGCACATGATCGCGCTGCGCCGCTTCGGTCTCGACATCGCCGCCACCGAGGGGCTCTACCACGCGCAGGTGGACCGCTCGGTCTCCCCCGGCCGCCCGATCGTGCTGACCGAGCGCGGCGACACCGTGACCGAGAACGCGCTGCTCGCCGCCGCCCGCCACGACGGCGTGACGGTCATCCGCAACGCGTCCTCCAACTACATGGTCCAGGACCTGTGCTTCTTCCTGGAGGCCCTGGGCGTACGGGTCGAGGGCATCGGCACGACCACGCTCACCGTGCACGGCGTGCCGAACATCGACGTCGACGTGGACTACTCGCCCTCCGAGGACCCGGTCGAGGCAATGAGCCTGCTGGCCGCCGCGGTGGTCACCGAGTCCGAGCTGACGGTGTGCCGGGTGCCGATCGAGTTCCTGGAGATCGAGCTCGCGGTCCTGGAGGAGATGGGCCTGGACCACGACCGCACGGCGGAGTACTTCGCCGACAACGGCCGTACCCGTCTGGTCGACCTGACCGTCCGGCCCTCCAAGCTGGAGGCGCCGATCGACAAGATCCACCCGATGCCGTTCCCCGGCCTGAACATCGACAACGTCCCCTTCTTCGCGGCCATCGCGGCCTCCGCGCAGGGCAAGACGCTGATCCACGACTGGGTCTACGACAACCGGGCGATCTACCTCACGGACCTCAACCGCCTCGGCGGCCGGCTCCAACTCCTGGACCCGCACCGTGTGCTGGTCGAAGGCCCGACCCGCTGGCGCGCCGCCGAGATGATGTGCCCGCCCGCGCTGCGACCCGCCGTGGTCGTCCTGCTGGCGATGATGGCGGCCGACGGCACGTCCGTGCTGCGGAACGTGTACGTCATCAACCGCGGCTACGAGGACCTCGCCGAGCGGCTCAACACGATCGGCGCACAGATCGAGATCTTCCGGGACATCTGAGCAACCCTTCGACAGCATGCCGCCGCACCCGATCCGGCCGGCCCGAGCGCAGGCCAGGAGCGGTGCGGCGGCATTCGTGCGACTTCTCCCGGGTCTTTGCGGTCACCGCACGGCGGCGCGGGCGCGTTGTCACCGGCCGTCGACTTGACGGTGAGGTGGCTCTTCACTCTCCAAAGCGTCCGCGAAGGACCCCGGGAGCGCGCCCGGCGACGGCGCCTCTGGAGGCCCCTGGGGAGCCTGCGACGGACTCCGCAGCGGGACGCGAGGGACCCGTGATGCAATGGGACCCGCGAGCAGATCTTGGGGTGGAGTGGGGCGTGTTGAGCAACGGTGAGCCCGGCGCGGGGAGTTTCCAGCCGCTGGAGGACGGCGATCCGCAGGTCGTGGGCGGTTATCGGCTGACGGCACGGCTCGGGGCCGGCGGTATGGGGCGGGTCTATCTCTCGCACACGCCGGGCGGGCGGGCCGTCGCGGTCAAGGTGATCCGGCCGGAGCTTGCCGAGAACGCCGAGTTCCGGAAGCGGTTCCGGGCCGAGGTGGCGGCGGCGAGCCGGGTGCACGGGCTCTATACGGCTCCGGTCGTGGACAGCGACACCGAGGGATCCATGCCGTGGTGTGCGACCGCGTATGTGCCGGGGCCGTCCCTCGCCGACGCGGTGCACGACCACGGGCCGCTGCCCGTCGACACCGTGCTGCGGCTGATCGCCGGTGTCGCCGAGGCACTGCAGGCAGTACATCGCGAGGGCATCGTGCACCGGGACCTGAAGCCGTCGAACGTGCTGCTCGCCGCAGACGGGCCGCGCGTCATCGACTTCGGTGTGGCGCGTGCCGCGGATGCCACGTCGGTGACGCAGAGCGGAACGGCGCTCGGCACCGTCGCCTATATGGCACCGGAGCAGGTGCTCGGCGCCGAGGCCGCGCCCTCGGCCGATGTGTTCGCACTGGGGCAGACCGCCGTGTTCGCGGCGACGGGCGGTGCCGCCTTCGGGGACGGGGACCCGCATGCGGTGCTCTACCGGGTGGTGCACGAGCAGCCCGACCTCAGTCATGTGCCGGGTGAGATACGCGAGTTGGTGGCCTGGTGTCTGCGCAAGCCCGCCCCCGAGCGACCCTCCGTCGAGGAGGTCATCCGCTCCGTTCAGACGATCCAGGCGCAACGTGGTGACGATGCGCGGTACGCCTCCGGAGCGTGGCTGCCAGGAGAGCTGGCGGCGGGGATCGCGGCTCGGACCGAAGAAGCCGATCAGGCCCGGGCGGGAGCGGCTCCGGGCCCTCTCGGACCCGGCGGTTCCGAAGCGACACCCGGCGGCTTCGGGCCGACGCCCGCCGGTTCCGGACCCGCACCGGGCGGTTTCGGACCCGCGCCCGCCGGATCCGGGCCGACGCCCGGCGGTTTCGGACCCCCCACCCCGATGGCCTACTCCCCCACCTCGCCGTCCCATGCCGCGCTGCCCGGACCGTTTGTGATGGGGCATCCGGCCGCGCCGGGGGCATACGCTCCGCCCGCGGGGCCGCAGGAGCCGGCCGCCGCGCAGACCTCCTCGGTGGCCACGGATGGCAACGGTGGCAGGGGCCGGGTCTGGATGCTGGCGGCGGCCGCCGTGGTGCTCGTCGCCTGTGGGGCGACCGCCGCTCTGCTGCTCGTCCCGGGGGACAGTGGCAAGAGCGACGACCGGGCGCGGGAGGTGGCCGCGTCACGGTCGGCCCAGACCGCCAGGACGTCGCCGTCGCCGTCCGGCTCCCCGTCCACCACGGCCTCGAAGAAGCCGAAGCCCGCCAAGTCCGCGCTGCCTCCGAGCCCTTCGGGGCCCCCGACGCCCACGCGGGCCGCGACCTCGCCTCCTGCGGGCGCCGCGTCCAGCGAGCCCACGGCCCCGAAGGCCCCCGTCCCGGTGAGTTACCCGGGGATCCGGATGACCGCCAGCCACGACCTGTATCTGGGGGACACCCCGGTGCGGTCCAAGGCGGACACCGGGAGCTCCGACGAGGATCTGACGTACGCCGTCTACTCCTCGGGCGCGGTCGTCGCCCCCGGCACCACGTCCGGCAGCTCACTTGCCCTGCTGCCGGTGGGGCGGCAGGGCGGCCTGGACGCGTGCAAAGCGGCGACCGGCTACAAGAGCTACATCTGGGTCAAGGACCTCACCGTCGGTCAGCAGATGTGCGTCACCAGCGGGACGGGGCACGTGGGGCTCGTGACGTATCGGGGCTCGTCCGGGACGACGTACGCCACCTTGGACGTGAAGGTGTGGCGCGACGCGGCCTAGGAAGTGGTGGTGCCGTCCCCTTGCGGAGCTCTGCTGGGCCTGTTCGGTGGCACGGGCCTCACGAGGGGCCGTGCGGGCAGGCGGTGGGGTTCGTCCGGCCGTGCGGCTCGTCCCGTCTGTGCAGCCCCTCGCGGACGGCCCTCAGCTCGGGGAAGGGCATGCGGATACGGCTCGCCAGATAGGCCGCGCCCGCGGTGCCACCCGTGCCGGCCAGCCCGCCCACCGTGCGGTCCACCAGTGCCAGGTGGGCCAGCTTCCAGTGCCAGAAGCGGTAGCCGATGTCGAGCAGAGTCTCGGCGAGCCGGTGGGGCGGGCCCGCGCCGGAAGCGCCGCGTGCGCAGACCTCCTCCACGCTGGTGCCCCGGGTGGCGAGGGCCTTGAGGAAGGCCCGGTACAGCGGGCTCTCGTCGTCGTCGGCCGTCCCGAGTCTGACCTCCAGTGCGTGGAATCCCTGCGACTGAGCCCCACTTGCGGTGCCCAAGTGGGGCCGGAACGCGGCGAACTGCCGGACCGGCAGCCGCTCCAGGAGCCGTACGGTGTCCTCCAGGATGCGCACCACCTCCGCGACCCGGGCGAGATACTCCAGCGCGGACTCGATACCGTCCGCCGCGCCCGGCCGGCCGCCGTCGGTGAGCGCCTCGGTCGCGGCGTCCAGGTCGTGCAGGGCCTGCGCGAGCCAGAGTTCGCTGGTCTGGTGGGCCACGATGAAGAACAGCTCGGCCGAGCCGGTGGCGGTGTCGTCGTCGGCAGGGCGCAGCGGCACCTGGAGCGACAGCAGCCGCTCCAGGCGCAGATAGCCCGCGTAGTCGGGGCCGGTCACGGGTCCCCGCCCCGGGACCGGAGGTCGGCGGCGTGGGCGAGGAGCCGCTCGACCCCGGTGTCGAGTTCGGCGGGGTCGCCGCAGAACGCCAGCCGGACCAGGCTCCTGCTGTCGGGCGCGGGGGCGGCGGAGAGGATCCGGCCGTCGTCCGACAGCACGGGACGCAGCGCGAATCCGGCGGCCGGTGCCACCCCGACGTCGTACTTCTCCAGCAGCCCCGCGGCGAAGGAGTCCGCGTCCACCCCGACGGGGCCGAGGTCGAGTACGGCGTACCAGCCGCCCTGCGGGAGTTCGCCGAGCAGACCCGCGTCGCGCAGGGCGGGCAGGGCGCGGTCCCGGTTGGCCCGCACCATCCTGGCGTTCTCCCGGGCACTGTCGCGTGCCTTGAGCGCGGTGAGCCCGGCGTACTGGACCGGGGTCGACGGGCCGATGATGCTCGCCTCCTGCACCACGCGCAGGGCATGGGCGGCGGCCGGGTTCGGGGTCACCACGTACCCCAGCCGGTAGCCCGTCATGGCGAGGCTCTTGGAGAAGGTGAAGGTGCTGAAGACGCGCCGTTCGCACTCGGGCAGGCCGTGCTCCAGGGAGGCGAAGGAGACGTGCTCGCCCTCGTACACGAAGTGCTCGTAGGCCTCGTCGCTGATGATCTGCAGGTCGTGCTCCCGCGCCAGCTCCAGGATGCCCTCCATCAGCTCCGTGCCGAGGACCGCGCCGGTCGGGTTGGCCGGGGAGTTGATGAGTACGGCGCGGGTGCGAGGGGTGATGGCGGCGCGGATCGCCTCCGGGCTGGGCCGGTAGCCGGGCCCGAGGGCGTAGAACACGGGCTGGAAGCCGGCCAGCAGGACCTGCTGGAGGTGGATGGGCCAGTGGAGTTCGGGCAGCAGCAGTTCGTCGCCCCGGTTGGCCAGGGACTGGAAGAGCGCGGCGAGTCCCTGGCAGGAGCCCGGGGTGACGAACACCCGGTCGGGGCTGGTGCGGTGGCCGTTCTCCGTCTCCAGCTTGACCGCCAGCGCCTCGCGCAGCGCGGGCATGCCCTCCGCGGAGGTGTAGGCGGTCTGGCCGTGGTGCACGGCGTGCTCCACGGCCAGGGCGACCTCGCGCGGCGGCGGGAAGTAGGGCTCCCCGACGTGGAGTTTGATGACCGGCCGCCCCGTGGCCCGCTCGCGGTCCTCCGCGGCGCGGAAGACCTCGTGCAGGCACGACGGGGGGATGGTGCCGGCCCGGGATGTCCCGGATATTTCATCCATCAGTGGCCGCCGTTACCGCGGCCGTCACCGTTGCTGCCGTCGGTCCCGTCGTTGCCCCCGTCGTTGCCGGGGACGAACTCGTAGATGAAGAAGCTCTGCAGCTCGGCCGGCCGGTCTCCGATGACGTGCTTGGAGATCTGCTCGAAGCCGTTGACGGCGAGCTCGTGCTCCACGATGAGCGGCGAGAGCTTGTGCTCCTCCTCGAACGCCGTGACCATGTCGTCCTTGGTGATCTGCATCTCCGCGATGGCGACGGGCCAGTGGTCCCGCTCGATCGCGTAGTCGATCACGAACTTGTACCAGTTCCACAGGGTCCTGCGGCGGCGGTCCTCCAGGACGCGGGACCACTCGGGAACGGTACCGTCCTTGGCGTAGGCCTCGATCTCCTCATGGCTGGCCAGCAGATGGCCGCCGCCGAGCTCGATGACCTCCGCGCCCTTCAGCCGCCGTACGTCCTCGGGGGTGCAGTACTCGGGACAGAACTCGTCGCCGAGTATGAAGCTGCCCGACTCGCCCAGCAGCTCGCGGGCGTGCCGGAGGTGGCTGTGCGGCAGGTGGTGGTGGCTGCCCCAGGAGATGATGATGTCCAGCGGCTTCCGCCAGTCCACGAACGAGTCGGTGAAGACCTCGGCGTTCGGGTGGCCGGCGAGCCGTTCCCGGGCCTGGCGCGCCGAGTTGGCCGCGATCTCGTTGGCGACGACCCGGCAGTCGGGCAGCCGCTGCGCGAGCAGCTCGGAGAGCACACCGGAGCCGGAGCCGACGTCGATGACGGTCAGCGGGCGTCCGGCCGTCTCCCGCTTCTTCGCGACCAGGTCGACGATGAGCTGGTCGCCGTCGCTGATGTCCGGGTGGCCGTCGCGCATGGCGGCACCGACGTCGACCCGCTTGAATTCTTCGCGGCCGTAGATCGTGGTGGATTCCTCAGTGCTCATTCTGTTCTTCTCCCTCGGCCTTTTCTGGCATTACGAAGTGCGCCCACCGTCAACGGGAATGAGCGCGCCGGTCACCCACGCGGAGACTTCCGGGTCGAGCAGGTGACACACCCAGACGGCGATTTCCTCCGGCTTTCCGAATCGGCCGAGCGGAGTGCTCTCGACCATGTCCTTGCGCAGGTTTCCGACTCTTTCCGGGGTGAGTCCGAGATCGTCGTACATCGGGGTGTCGACCGGGCCCGGCAGTACGGCGTTGACGCGGACGAGCGGCGCGAGTTCGCGCGCCAGGGAGCGGGTGAGGCTGTTGAGCGCCGCCTTGGACGCGCCGTACATCGCGCGGTTCGGCATGGCCAGCGTCCCGCCCACGGACGTCACGTTCACCACCGAGCCCGAGCCGGCGCGGAGCGCCGGCAGCGCTGCTCGGATCAGGTGCGCGGGGCCCAGCAGATTGACGCCGAGCATGGCGTCCAGGTCGTGCGGATCGGCCTCGGCGAGCGGGCCGAACCGGGCCAGACCCGCGTTATTGACCAGGCCGTCCAGGGTGCCGAAGCGGTCGAGGGCGGTGCGTACCGCGCCGTCTGCCTCAGCGGGGCGGCTGATGTCGGCGGGATGCGCCAGGGCGTACGCGTCGGTGTACGGCCCGGCGGTCTCCTTCAGCAGGGCCACGCGCCGGCCGACGAGCGTCACCCGGGCTCCGGAGTCGAGCAGGCGCCGGGCGACCGCGCGTCCTATACCACTGCCGGCTCCGGTGACGAGGAAGGTCTTTCCGTCGAGGCTCATGGAGAACTCGCGCTCGCTTTCTCTGCCGGGCCTTTTTCGTGGCTTTCCAGCGGCTCACCGGAAGCCTACGAGTACTCGGCCCCGGTCGAGAGATTTCTTTCAACGGCCGTAAAGAACGCGGAATTACACCCGCCGGATGAGGGTGACGCCCTCGCGCACGGTGAGGATCACCTGCTCGACCCGCGGGTCGTCGCGCACCTTCTCGTTGAAGGCCCGCAGCGCCACCGTGTCGGGCTTGTCGTCCAGGGGATTGGCCACCCCGCCGAACTGCAGGACGTTGTCGACGGCGATGACTCCGCGCTCGGCGAGCTGCGGCAGTACGGCGTCGTAGTAGGCGCCGTACCCGGTCTTGTCGGCGTCGATGAAGACGAAGTCCCAGGGCCCTTCGAGGGTCTTGAGCTGTTCCAGCGCGGGTCCGAGCCGCAGCTCGATCCGGTCGGCGTACGGGGATGCGTCGAAGTGCCGGCGGGCGATCTCCGCGTGCGTGGGGTCCAGCTCGCACGTCACCAGGCGTCCGTCCGGTGGGAGTTCGGCCGCCATGCTGAGCGCCGAGTACCCCGTGAAGGTGCCGATCTCCAGGATCGTGCGCGGCCGGAGCAGATGGACGAGCATCGCGAGGAGGCGACCCTCCAGCGGGCCGACCATCATCTGCGGCAGCGTGCAGACCGTGCGGGTCTCCTCGGCGAGTGCGGCCAACAGGGGTGGTTCGCCGGTGGAGTGCTCTTCCGCGTACGCCTCGACTGTGGGCCTGACGATCACGCTGCCTCCCGGTCCGCCGTGCTGAGCAGCCAGGTGGCGAGATCGTCCTCCTGGCCGCGGAAGTAGAAGTGGTCGCCCTCGAAGAGGCGGAAGCTGAATCCACTGCGGGACATCTCGGCCCACGCCTCGGACTCCTCGGGCGTCACCTCCGGGTCGCGGTCGCCGACGCAGGCAGCGACCGGGCAGGACAGCACCGCGTCGAGGCGGGGCCGGTAGCGCTCGACGAGCCGGTAGTCGGCCCTGAGGGTGGGCAGGACGACCCGGCGGACCTGGGCGTTGCCCAGCAGCAGCGAGGGGGTGGCGCCCAGCCGGGAGAGCTCGTCCCACAGCGTCTCGTCGTCCAGGTGCTTGGAGCCGGGCTTGTGGTGGCGGGGCGCGGGCCGCCCGGACGCGCACAGCATCGCCGGGCGCACCCCGTGCACGGTCTCCAGGCGCAGCGCCACCTCGTGGGCGACGGCGGCTCCCATGCTGTGCCCGAACAGGACGACGTCCCGGTCGAGGGCGGGCAGGATCGCGTCGCTGATCCGCCGCGCCAGCTCCGCCATGTCGGTGATGTGGGGTTCCTCCAGGCGGTCCTCGCGCCCGGGGTACTGCACGATGAGCGGTTCGGCCGCGGCCAGGACCCGCTTGGCCAGGGTGCGGTAGAAGCTGGCCGAGCCACCGCCGTGCGGGAACACGACGATCCGGCGCCGCGCCCCCGGTCGTGGCCAGTAGCGGCGGAACCAGGTGTCGTAGGAGGAACTTCCGGTGGTCGTCGCGGTGTTCATGTACGGGTCCTCGGAGTGGGCACGGCGGTACTGGTCCTCGGAGTGGGCACGGCGTTTCCGGCCCGCGGAGTGGGCGGGCCGTCCGTGAGGTCCGCGGCGGCCAGAACCTGTGGCGCGGGCGTGTCCCGGTGCAGCCGGACCGGTCCGAAGCGGTCCGTGATGTCGCGGGTGAGCCGGCACAGCGTCAGGTGGTACTGGCCGTCCTTGCCGGGGTCCGCGCCGGTTTCGATGTCGTGGCGCAGTGCCTGGAGCGCGCGGGCCGCACCCTGGGGCCACAGGTCGCGCAGGATTTCCCGGTAGTCCGGGGAGGTCTCGGGTCCCAGTGGCCGCGCGCTGGGAAGGCCGAAGTGCGCGGCCGTCGACTCCTCCATGCGGACGGTGTCCCGCATGTCGTCCGGCATATGGGGGCGGGGGCTCCACAGAAGCGGGCCGTGGGTGTTGAGCAGGGTGAGGTTGCCGCCCTCGGTGTAGAGGGTGATGCGGTGGAAGAGGTGGGTGTGGTTGTCGGGGTCGGCAGGGTCCATGTCGTTCTGCAGCCGCAGCGTGCACGGCACCCCGGCGACGACCCCGTCCAGACTGCGATGGACGGGCTCCGACGACGCCAACTGACATACATCCTGGGGCAGTTCGGCAACCTTGCCGAAGGCCCAGGGGCGCACTCCGCCGAGTGTGCGGCCCAGGATGTCGAGCAGGGTGTAGAGCACCTGGAACGCGCAGGCCGCGTCTATGTGCAGGGCGCGCTGCCGGGCCAGCAGCCGACGGCCCGTCTCGATGAACCGGCGTACGGGCTCGACGTGCACGTAGTGGGTGTTCAGCCGGTACGCCACCCGGTGCTCCCGCGCGGTACGCAGACAGTCGGTCAACTCGCGTCCGTGCAACGGGTGTTCCTGGAGTACGTGATGGCCGCGGCCCATCAGCTGCTCGGCGAGCCGGGCGCCGGGGCCGCCGTTGATGCCCGCGCCGACCACCACACAGCAGGCCTCGACGTCCTTGGGGATCTGTTCCGGGTCGGTGAAGAGCGGTACGCCGTAGTGCCGGACAATGCGCGTGGAGCGTTCGCTGCCCCGGGCCAGGACTCCGGCCAGCTGGTACGGCGAGTCGGCGCGCGCGGTGGCCGCCAGGTAGATCCGGCCGAACTTGGTTCCGCACACCACGACTTGAGGCCGACCCCCGCCCGTCGACGGGCTCACAGCTCGCCCTCCTCCGTGTCGCACACCTCTTCGACCGGCCGGACGAAGACGTCGAGGGCGGACACGGCCGGCAGCGCCCTGAGCCGTTCGACGACGGGACCGGGGTCGAGGACCTCGGCGGCGTAGTGCACCCCGCCGGGGACCCTCCCGGTGAGCACGGCGGTGGTGGCGACGGCCGCGACCGTACCGGTCAGCTCGTAGGTGTCGGAGCCGCGCAGCACCAGGCTGCGCACCGCGGGGCGGCCCGCATTCCGGCCGGTCAGCTCCAGGACAAACAGCTGGTACGGGTCCCGGCCGAACAGGTCGAGGGCGGCGGCCTCCATGAGCTCCCGCGCGGCGGGTTCCAGCGCGCTCTGTCCGGACATGGCGCCCTGGAGCCGGCCGAGGGCCTTCAGCATGCGCGAGCCGCCGTCGAAGACGTTGTACCAGTCGACCGTGGTCAGGCCGAGGGCGCGGGCGAGCCGCTCGACCTCGTAGCTGAGATAGGGGTACGCGCTCACCGTGCCGGGAAAGAAGGGCAGTTCGGTGTCGGCGAGCGGGACGAGGGCGCGCAGCACCCGGGCCCCGTCCCGCCATGCCGACTGGGCCTCGCCGTAGGCGCCGCCCAGGCTGAGCAGGTAGTCCCCCGCGCCGGCGGGCGTGAGCCGGTCCATGGTGCCGACGTAGCCGAGCAGCCGCTCGGGTTCTTCGACTCCCTGGGCCGCGAGCCAGCGCGGCAGCAGGCCGGTGAGGCCGGGCATCATGCCCGCGGTCAGCACGGCGGTGCGGCCCCGGGCGGCCAAGTCCCGTGCGGACAGCGCCTGGTGGACCGGCTCGTCGCCGCCCGCGTCGACGTAGTCGGCACCGGCGGCGAGCGCCGCCGCGGCGACCGTGTCGAGGACCCGGTAGGAGGGCCCCGCGCAGTTGACCACGATCCGGCAGTCCGCGCAGAAGGCGGTCAGGGAGGCGGGATCGGTCAGGTCGACGGCGCGGGGCTCGGCCCGGCCGCCCAGGTGCTCGGCGTACCGGGTGGCCTCGTCCAGGCGGCGGCCGCCGATCCGCACCCTCGACGCGGGGTGTGCGGCGGCGATCTCCCGCGCGGCGACCGCGCCGACTGCGCCGTAGCCGCCGAGGACGGCGATCGTCGTGGTCACGTGTGGTCCTCCTGGTGTGCGGGGAGTGCGGTGAGTACGGCGGTCAGGTCCGGCACGTGCTCGGCGGACAGGCAGCCGAAGTGGTCACCGGGGATGTCCCGCGTCCGGAGCCGGCCCAGGCAGAGGTCGCCCCAGTACCGGGTCATGTCCGCGCGCAGCGACGGCCACAGCGGGGTCTCGTCCCGGTGGACGAGCAGGGTGATGTCACCCGTGTAGGGGTCGGCCTCGTGGTGGGCGGCCGCCTCGGCGAGCCCGCGTTGGGCGGCGTACCGCTCCCGCACCGCCTCCGCGGTGAGGCCGAGGGCCGCGGCGATCTCGGCCAGCCGGTCGACCGCCGGCAGCGCGGCGCGGCGGGCGAACACCGCGGCCACATCGGCCAGTTCGCCGTCGAGCCGGGCCGGCGCGTCCGCTGGAACGCGGCCCGGGGTCCGGGCCAGCACCGCCGCCAGGGCCGCTCCGCTGCGCTGCTGGTCCGGGAAGCCGAGGGCGCGCAGGTCGAGTCCGCTGCCGAGGGCGAAGAGGTACTCCGCGAAGACCGGGTCCTCGACCAGTGCGGGCAGCGGATAACTGCTGATCACGGTGAGTTCGACGTCGGCGCCGCCCTCGGTGAGCTGCCGGGCGGTCTCGGCGGCGAGCAGGGCTCCGCTGTGCGCGCCGACGAGATGGAACCGGGTGTATCCGGTGCCGCGCAGCAGCCGGGCGCGGTCGTGGGCGACGCGCGCGATCAGGGCGGACGGCGCGACCTCCCCGTAGGCCGTGAGCGGGTGCGCGGCGGAGGCGTCGACCAGGGGCCCGGCGTCCTCCAGGGCCTCGCACAGCTCGGCGTAGCCGCCGGTGGCGGGGAAGCCCTCGCGCTGCGGTGCCCACAGCCAGTCGTCCGCGCCGTCGGCGGGTGCGAGCGGCCCCGGCGGAAGGACGGCAGGCTGCGGCATGTCCCTCGTCGGCTCGGGAGCGGCGGGCGCCGTGCTCAGCGTCTCGGCCAGCCGGGAGATGCTGGCCCCGTTGAGGAGTTCGCGCAGCAGTTCGTCGAAGAGGGCGTGTTCCGCCTCCGGAATCTCCTCGCGCAGGCTGCCTACGAGCTGCGCCGCGAGCAGTGAGTCGCCGCCGGCCTCGTAGAACGTCTCGTTCCTGCCCACGCTCCGGGTACCGAGGACCTGGCACCACAGCGTCATGATCCGCTGCTCCAGATCGGTCATCGGCGACGGGTCCGCGGTGCGGGCCGGCTGCGCGGCCCGGCGCGAGGCCAGCCAGGACCGCAGGGTGCGGCGGTCCACCTTGCCGTTGTCGGTCAGCGGCAGTGCGTCGACGACCTGGACCTGCGCGGGGACCATCTCCTCGGGCAGCCGCTGCGCCGCGTGCGCGAGCACGTCCGCGGGGCGCACCTCGGCACGGTCCGCCTTGAACCGGGCGGCGAAGACGTGCATGCCGATGGCGGAGAGCGGGTCGTCCGCGCCGGGCAGGCACAGGACGGTCTCCCCGCCGGCCCCGGCGATCAGGTCGAGCCATTGGTCCCGGGCCACGAACGTCTGGTCCTTGCCCTGGCGCACGTCCTCGAAGTCACCCGCGGTGGCGTCGAAGAGGAACTCCATCGAGGTGAGGATCTGGTAGTTGTCGCGGGTGGTCTCGATGAACACGAGCCAGCCGCCGGGGGCGAGCATCTGCCGCATCCGGTCCAGGACCGTGGCGGCGTTGCGCGAGTAGTGCATGACGTTGCCGCACAGGATGACGTCAAGGGAGTTGGGCTCGATGCCCTGGGCGCGGAAGTCGTCGTTCATGTCGAACAGGGCGTAGTGGACCCACGGGAAGTCGGTGAACCGCTCGGCGGCCTTGTTGAGGAAGAACTGCGACACGTCGGTGAAGAGGTAGGAGCAGTCGGTGCCGGCCAGCCGGGGCACCGCCTCCACGCTGACACCGCCCACGCCGGCGCCGACCTCGAGCAGCCGTACGGTGCCGCGGTGCGCGCGTTCGTCGGCGATGCGGCGGACCACGGAGGTGGCGATGCGGTTGAGGTAGGAGTTGAGGAATCCCTGCGTGTAGGCGGCTTCCTGGATGTCCAGGCTGCCCTCGGGGAAGAGGAGTTGGACCGGATCCTGTTCGTCGCGCAGGAGTTGCGGGAGGTGGGCGGTCGCCTTGCGGAAGTACGCAAGGAGTTCCGAGCCGTCCTGGGCGGAGGGCAGCAGTTCGTCGACGCGGCGCCAGGCCCGCTCGACGTCGCCGGGGGCCGCCCGGCGCACCGCGCGGTAGCCGCCCTCGCCCGGCCGGTGTTCGAGGAACCCCTCGCGCTCCAGCGCCCCGAGCCAGCGGCGCACCAAGCGGTGGTGCTTGGCGGCCACCTTCGCGGAGGCGAGGATCTCGGCGAGCGGGTGGTCGGCGTCGGAGGTCGCGAAAAGGCCGCTGTCCTGCAGGACGTCCATCATGGCGAGCAGCGCGGCCTCGTCCAACTGCCGGGCGAAACCGACGACTTGCGCCGCGTCGACGCCGGAGCGGACCTCCTCGCCCTCCTCCGCGACGGCGGACACGAGCGCGGTGCCGTCCTTTCCGGGCAGCGCACCGGTTCCCGTGCGGGCGGTCTCCACGAACCCCACCAGCCGCCGCTCCAGCGGCCGTTCGCCCTCGACGACGACAGCGCTCGCGGCCACCGCCGGGTGGGCCTGGAGCGCCGCCTCGACCTCGGCCGCCTCGATGCGGTGGCCGCGGATCTTGACCTGCCGGTCGTCGCGGCCGAGGAACTCGATCTCACCCGAGGGCAGACAGCGGCCCAGGTCGCCGGTGCGGTAGAGGCGTTCGCCGGTGCGCGGATGGCGTACGAAGCGCTCGGCCGTCTTCTCCGCGTCGTGGAAGTAGCCCGCGGCGAGCCCGGCTCCCGCGATGTGGAGATCGCCGGCGACCAGGTCGGGGCAGGGCTCGAAGTCCGCGTCGAGCACGTGGAAGCGCTGGTTGGCGAGGGGCGTGCCGTACGGGATGGACCGCCAGTTCTCCGGGACCTCGCCGATCGGGTGCAGGATCGACCAGATGGACGCCTCGGTCGCCCCGCCCAGGGACACGACCTGGAGCCCGGGCACCTTCGCGCGGATCGCGTCGGGCAGCCGTACGGGTATCCAGTCGCCGGACAGCAGGGCCAGGCGCAGCCGGGGCAGCGGGGTGGGGGTGCTGCCCAAGTACTCGTTGACCATGTGGAGTTGGGCGGGCACGGAGTTCCAGAGCGTGACGCCGTGCTCGGCCAGGAGGCCGACCCAGTGGGAGGGGTCGGCGCGCCGGGCCGGGTCGGGCAGGACGAGGGCGCCGCCGGCGGCGAGGACGCCGAAGACGTCGTAGACGGAGAGGTCGAAGCCCAGGTTGGCGAGGGCCAGGACGCGGTCTTCGGAGTCGACCCGGAAGCGATGGTTGATGTCGTCGATGGTGTTGACCGCGCCCCGGTGCGTGATCATCACACCCTTGGGGCTGCCGGTGGAGCCCGAGGTGTAGATGACGTAGGCGAGGTCGTCGGGGTCGCGCAGCCGCTCCGGGAGCCGGTCCGGCACCGGTTCCGGTACGAGGGTGTCCACGGCGATCGCGGTGATGTCCCCGGGCAGTTCGGTGGTGCCGGACCGCACCAGGGCATGCCGGGTCCCGGCGTCCTTGAGCATGCGCTCGCGACGGGCGGCCGGCTGGTGGGTGTCGACGGGGATGTACACGGCGCCCGCGATCAAGGTGCCGAGCACGGCCGCGATCTGCTCCCAGCCCTTGTCCGCCACGACGGCGACGGGGTCGCCGGGCGCGCATCCGCTCTCCCGCAGCGCGCGGGCCACGGCGGCAGCGCGCGCCGCCAGTTCACCGTGGGTGAGACGGTGGATTCCGGCGATCACGGCCGGGGCGTCCGGCGTACGCAGCGCGGCGGTGAGCGCGCCTTCGTGGAGCAGCGCCTCGGGCAGCGGCGCCTCGGTGGCGTTCGCCCGGGTCCGGCTCTCCGCCTGCGCGGCGGGCAGCCGTACGGGGGCGGCGAGGTCCCAGACCTCGTCGCCGTCGGCCATGCGCTCCAACAGGTCGCGGAACGAGGCGAACATGTCCTCGACGACCGAGTCGGCGAGGACGCCGTCGCGCACGTCCCAGTTGACGCCGAGTGTCCCGCGGTTCTCCATCGCCTGGCAGTCGATCCACACCTGCGGGGTCTGACTGATGCCATGCACCAACTCCCCGTCCGGGACGGCGTGTTCATCGCCGTCCGGGGTTGCCGCCCCGTCACTGTCGCTGTCGCGGAGCCCGATGGCGCTGGTGAAGACGACCGGCATCAGGGCCGCCTCCTGGCCCCGGCGGCGGGCGAGTTCGCGCAGCACCTCCACTCCGGAGAACAGTCGGTGGTCGAGGTCTTCGAAGAGCTGCTCCAGGACACCGGTGGCGCGTTCGGCGAAGGTGGTGCCCTGCCGGCGGTCGACTGCGAGCAGCTCCACCGAGGTGAAGTCGCCGATGAGGGAGCCGACTTCGGGATGCAGCGGCAGCCGGTTCAGCAGAGTGAGGTCCAGGGTGAACCGCTGCCGCCCGCTCCACCGGCCCACCACCTCGGCGTACGCGGCCAGGACCGCGCCGGACGGGGTGAGGCCGCGCTGGACGGCACGCTCGCGCAGGGCGCGCCAGCGGTCGGCCGGGAGGGTCAGCTGGTGGCGGTGGAAGCGGGCAGGGCCCTGTGCCTTCGGGCCCTCGCGCAGGGGGAGGGCGGGAGCGGGCGGCAGGTCGTCGACGCGTTCCAGCCAGTAGGCGCGGTCGCGTTCGTAGCGGGGGCCCTGGCGCAGTCGGCGTTCGGCGAGCAGATAGTCACGGAAGGTGATGGACGGTTCGGGCAGGGTGGCGTCCGGGTCGGCGTACAGGGTGCGCAGTTCGTCGAGGAGCAGGTGGATGGAGACGTAGTCGGCGATCAAGAAGTCGAGCGAGAGATGCAGCAGCGCATGGTCCGCGAAGCGGCTGATCCGCAGGTCGAACAGCGGCCAGGTGCCGGTCGGCAGCACCTGGTTCTCCATCTCCTCGCGCACCATCGCGAGCGCCGTCGCACAGGCGGCGCGCGGCGCGCGGCGCAGATCGGTGACCGCGATGCGGTAGGGCGGCACGGAGGGCAGGACCCGTTGCGCCCCCTCGTCCTCGACCACGGCCCGCAGCATGTCGTGCCGGTCGACCAGCGCCTGCCAGGCGGCTTCGAGGCGTGCTGGGTCGAGAGCGGCGAACCGCAGCTCGCCGTAGGCGTGGCAGGCCACCGATCCGTAGTCGAAGACGTCCCTGCGCCCCAGCAGATAGGCGGTCTGCACATCGGTGAGCGGGAACGGCGTGTGCCGCTCGGCGGGGACCGGGGTCACCGTGGCGCGCTCGCGTTCGGCCCTGAGGTGGCCGAGCACGGCGCTCTTGTGGGCGCTGAGGGTGGCACGCTGTTCGCCGGTCAGCGCGCCCAGCGGCGCGCGGAAGCGGAGCTTGCCCGATTCCTCCCACAATTCGACACCGCTGGCCTCCAGTTCGGCCAAGAGCCCGGCGAGGTTCATAGGACTCCTTCTTCCATGGGGATCAGGGCAGTTGCGCTGCGTTGTTCCTCGATGAGCCGGGCGAGCGCCTCGACGGTCGGCGCCGAGAACAGCCGGCGCAGGGTGAGGCGGACCCCGGTGATGCGGTGCAGTCGCTCGGTTGCGCGGGTCGCGGTGAGGCTGTCGCCGCCGAGGGCGAAGAAGCTCTCGCCGCGGCCGACCCGTTCGACGCCGAGCAGTTCGCCGAAGAGGGCGGCGACCGCGGTCTCCAGCTCTCCCCTGGGCGGCTCGTCGGCGACCGGTGCCTCGTCGCCGAGGGCGGCGGCCAGCGCGGTGCGGTCGACCTTGCCGTTGGCGGTGAGCGGAAGCCGGTCCACGATCTCGACGCGGTCCGGGATCATGTAGCCGGGCAGCCGCTCGGTGAGGGCGGCGCGTACGGCGGCGGGTTCGGGGGCCGGTGCGCCGGCGACGGCGAACGCCACGATGCGGTGACGGGGGCGCTCCCCCACGGTGAGGGCGACGGCCCGGGCGATCCCGGGGTGTTCCAGGAGCGCGGCCTCGACTTCGCCGAGCTCGATGCGGTGACCACGGATCTTCACCTGGTGGTCGGCCCTGCCGAGGAACTCCAGGATGCCGCCCGGGCGGTAGCGGCCCAGGTCACCCGTGCGGTACCAGCGCCGTCCCGCGTGCTCCACGAAGTGCTCCGCGGTGCGCTCCGGGTCGCCGCGGTAGCCGCGGGCCACCCCGGAACCGCCGATCCACAGCTCTCCCGGCACCCAGTCCGGGCAGTCCCGGCCGAGACTGTTCACCACCCGGAAGCGCTGGTTGCGCAGCGGGTGCCCGTACGGGATGGACGGCCAGCCGGGGAGCGGCTCCGCCACGGGGTACGCGTTGGACCAGATCGCGGCCTCGGTGGCGCCGCCGAGGGCCACCAGGCGGCAGCCGGGTTCCTGTGCCGCCAGCCGTCCCGGCAGGTCGAGGCCTACCCAGTCGCCGGAGACCAGGGCGAGGCGCAGGGAGCTGCGGACCTCATGTGCTGCGCCCCCTCCGCCCCTGCCCGTCCCGTACCTGGGGGCTGCCGCCCCCGTACCCCCGCCATCGGCCTTGACGGTCTCCTCCTCAGACGCCGGACGGGCCGAAATCAGTCCCTCCGCTGCCACCAAGAGCATGTCCAGCAGGGCGGGCACCGTGTTCCAGACCGTCACCCGGTGCGTGTGCAGCAGGTCCAGCCAGCGGTGCGGTTCGCGGCGGTCGCGTTCGTCCACGAGGACGAGGACGCCGCCGGCCGAGAGGAGGCCGAAGATGTCGTACACGGAGAGGTCGAAGTCGAGGGCGGAGAGGGCGAGTACGCGGTCGTCGGGTCCGACGCCGAAGCGCTCGCCGATGTCCTCGACCGTGTTCACGGCGGCGCGATGGGTGGTCTCCACGCCCTTGGGTTCACCGGTGGAGCCCGAGGTGAAGATGGTGTACGCGAGGTCCGTGTCCTTGACGGAGACCGGTGCGCGCAGGGCCGGTCCTGTCGTACGGGCGACCTCGGTGTCCAGGGTGCGCAGGCCGTCCGGCCACTGCGTACGGGCGATCAGGTCGACGTCGGTCAGCACGGCCACGGCTCCGGAGCGACGCAGGATGCGGTCGCGGCGGGCCGGCGGCTGATCCACCCCGACCGGCACGTAGAAGGCCCCCGCGGCGAGGGCGCCCAGCACGGCGGTGATCTGGTCGGGCCCCTTGGGCAGGGTGACCGCCACCGGGTCGCCGGGTTGCACGCCCGCGGCCCGCAGCGCACCGCCGACCCGCAGCGCCCGCCGGGCGAGCTCGCCGTGGTCCAGCCGGCCGCCCCGCCACAGCAGCGCGGGCCTGCCGGGGTCCGTCGCGGCTCGAGTGAAGAAGGGCTCGTGCAGCAGCCGCCCGCTCATGGGAGCGTCCGTGGCGTTCACAGCGGCGCGCACCACCGCCTGATCGGCGGGGAGTTCGGGGTGGACGGGCCGGTTCCAGTCGGTTCGGGCGAGGCTGTCGAGGAGCCCCTCGTAGGCGGCGAACATGGTGGGCAGGAGACCTGCGGGAAACAGCTCCTCCACGGCGTCCCAGTTCACCGAGATGCCGCCGTCGCGTTCCACGACCTGGCAGTCGAGCCACACCTGCGGGGTCTGGGACAGCCCGTGCACCTGCTCGCCGAACGGCAGGGTCAGATCCGCGAGCCGGTCGGACACGCCGAGAGTGCTGGTGAAGACCACCGGCATCGCGACTTCCATGGCGCCGTCGCGCTGGGCGAGTTCGCGCAGCACCCACAGCGCCGAGACGGAGCTGTGCTGCAGCCCCTCCCAGATCTGCTGCTGGAAGCGGCGCGCCGAGCCCGCCCAGCTCTCCCCGGCGTGCGGCCGGTGGCCGACCAGCAGCAGCGAGGTGAAGTCGCCGACGATGTTGTTGATGTCGGGGTGGACCTCGCGTCGGTCGAACAGGGTGAGGTTGAGGGTGATGTCGGGCTGTGCGCTCCAGGCGGAGAGCACGTCGGCGAACGCGGTGGCGAGTACCGCCGAGGGCGTGAGTCCCGCGGCGCGGGCCGCTTCTGTGATCGCCCGCCAGGTCCTGGGCGGAACGGTGAACTCCCGTCGGGTGAACCGGGGCCGGCCGATCTTCTCCGGGTCGACGGCGAGCGGGAGCGCGGGGGCCGGCGGCAGCGTGGGCAGCCTGCCGGTCCAGTACTCCTTGTCCCCGGCAAGCTCCTCGGGGTCCGGGGCGGCCTGGAGGACGTAGTCGCGGAACGAGACGTCGACGGGCGGGAGTTGGGCCCCGGGGTCCTCGTAGAGCTGGGACAGTTCCCAGAACAGGGTCATGATGCTCAGCGCGTCGAGCACGATGTAGTCGAAGCCGAACGAGATACGGGTCCGGTCGCCGTCGTAGCGGGTGGCCGCGACATGGCAGAGCGGCCAGCTGCTCACGTCGAACACCCGGTGGTCAAGGGCCGCGCGCTGCGCCCGCAGGGCCTCTTCGGAGCGGCCGGGCGGCGCGTCGGTGACGTCGAAGCCGAAGCGCGGGACTTCGGGCAGGATGCGCTGGTTGCCGTCGTCGTCGAAGACGGCCCGCATCATCTCGTGCCGCTCGACCAGCCGGTTCCAGCTGTTCTCCAGTCGCTCCAGGTCCACGTCGCGGCCGTCGAACTCCCAGTACCAGTAGGACCCGACGCCGCCAAGCGTGAAGTCCGCGCCGCGGCCCAGCCAGTAGGCGCGCTGCACGTCGGTGGCGGGGAACGGCTCGTGACGCCGGTCGGGGTCGGCGGTGACGAGCGGCAGCCGGGTGGGCCGGCCGAGGACGAGTCCGGCGGCGAAGTCGCGCAGGGCGGGGGCGGCGAACAGGCGGCCCAGGTCGGCCCCGTGCAGCCCGGCCGCCCGCAGCCGGGTGAGCAGCCGCGTGGCGAGCAGGCTGTCCCCGCCCAGCGCGAAGAAGCCGTCCGTGCGCCCCACTCGCTCGACGCCGAGCAACTCGGCCCACAGTTCGGCCACTTGCTGTTCCACCGGGCCCTGCGGAGCCTCGTGCTCGACGGCCTGCTCGGCGCCGTCGCCGGCCTCGCGGGCGAGCAGTGTCCGCAGGGCGGCCCGGTCCACCTTTCCGTTGGCGTTCAGCGGCAGCGCGTCCAGCACCTTGACCCGGTCGGGGACCATGGCGGGCGGCAGACGCCGCGCGAGATGCTCGCGCAGGAGCTCCGGCCATGGCTGCGCCGGGGGTTCCAGCGGCGACACGGAGGTGGCTTCGCCTCGCGGTGCGGAGAGCACCTCGGCCGGCGGCGCGGAGAGCACCTCGGCTTGCGGTGCGGAGGGGGCTTCGGCTCGCGGCGCGGACTCTTGGGTCTGCGGCCCGGAGAGCACCCCGGCCGGCGGTGCGGAGAGCACCTCGGCTTGCGGTGCGGAGGGGGCTTCGGCTCGCGGCGCGGACTCTTGGGTCTGCGGCCCGGAGAGCACCCCGGCCGCCGGCGCGCAGAGCACCTCGGCTTGCGGTGCGGAGGGGGCTTCGGCTCGCGGCGCGGACTCTTGGGTCTGCGGCCCGGAGGGCACATCGGCCGCCGGCGCGCTGAGCACCTCGGCTTGCGGTGCGGAGGGGGCTTCGGCTCGCGGCGCGGACTCTTGGGTCTGCGGCCCGGAGGGCACATCGGCCGGCGGCCACGACGATCCCTCGGCCCGCAGCTCGGTCGGCTCTCCCACCCGCGACCGTGCTTCCAACCGCGGCTCGGACGCCCCTTCCGCCGACGGCACGGACGGCTCATCCGCCCGCATCGCAGACGGCTCCTCCCCCCGCAGTACCACCGCCGCAGCCAGCCGGGACACGGGCCCGCCCACCGCGACCACCGCCGCCGCGGCCACCGCGGGGTGCTCCTTGACCGCGGCCTCGATCTCGCCCGGCTCGATCCGGTGGCCCCGGATCTTCAGCTGGAAATCGGCCCGGCCGAGGAACTCCAGGCAACCGTCGGGCCAGTAGCGGGCCAGGTCGCCGGTGCGGTACCAGCGCAGCCCGGCGCGCTCCACGAACCGGTCGGCGGTGCGCTCCGGATCCCCGCGGTAGCCGTCGGCCACCGAGGCGCCGCCGATCCACAGCTCGCCCGGCACCCAGTCCGGGCAGTCCCGGCCGCGCGGGTCGACGACCCGGCAGCGCTGGTTGGGCAGCGGTACGCCGTACGGCACCGAAGTCCACTCAACGGGAGCCCGGGTGACCTCCTGGACCGTGGAGTGGATCGCGGTCTCCGTGGTGCCGCCGAGCCCGGCGAACCGTACGGAGGGGAACACCTGCCCGGCCCGCTCGGGCAGATCAGCGCCCACCCGGTCGCCGCCGAGCAGCACCACCCTCACCCCGGCCGTGGCCCCGGCTCCCTCGGCCGCCTCCAGGAGCATCTCCAGCAGCGTCGGCACGCAGTTGACGACCGAGACGCCACGGCCGCGGACGAGGTCGAGCCACACCTGTGCGTCACGCCGCTCCTCCTGCCGTACGCAGACCACGGCTCCGCCGGCCGAGAGGGGGCCGAAGATGTCGTACACGGACAGGTCGAAGTCGAGCGCCGAGACGGCGAGGGTCCGGTCGTCGGGGCCGATGCCGAAGCGTTCGTTGAGCGCCAGCACGGTGTTCACGGCGCTGCGGTGGGAGACCTCCACGCCCTTGGGTTCGCCGGTGGAGCCGGAGGTGTAGATGACGTACGCGATCCGGGCCGGCGGCACGGCACCGGGTTCCGGCAGCGGGGACGCCAACCGAGCCTGGTCGAGGGTCTGTTCCGTCACGGTGAGGCAGGCGCCGCAGGACGCGGCGATCCTGGCCCGGCGGTGCTCGGGCTGGTCGACGCCCACCGGGACGTAGGTGCCGCCGGCCGCGAGCACGCCGAGTACCGCGACGATCTGGTCCGGGCTCTTGGGCAGCGTGACCATGACGGCGTCGCCCGGGGTCAGCCCCTGGGAGCGCAGCAGTCCGGCGAGCCGCAGCGCGCGGTCGGCGAGTTCGCCCCGGCTGAGCGAACCGTCCGCCCAGAGCAGCGCGGGCTGCCCCGGGTCGGCCGAGGCGGCGGTGAAGAAGGGGGCGTGCAGGGTCTGCGCGGGGTACGTCCGGTCGGTGGCGTTGACGGTGGCGCGGATGTCGCGCTGGGCCGGCGGCAGCAGGTCGGGCATCGGGTCGGTCCAGCGGGCGGCCGGGTCGGTCAGCCGGTCGAGCAGGGTGCGGCAGGCCGCGAACATCCCGTCCACGAGGCCGTCGGGGAAGAGCGCCTCGACGGCCTCCCAGTTGAGCTGGATGCCGCCGTCGTGCTCCACCACCTGCAAGTCCATCCACACCTGCGGTGTCTGGGAACTGAGCCACACCGGCTCGCCGAGCACCTGGCGCACGTCCTTCTCGAACAGTTCGCCCATGCTCAGCGCCGAGGTGAAGACCACTGGGGCGAGCGCGGCGCCGGGGCGGACGCGGGACAGTGCGCGCAGCACGTCGGTGCCGGAGAAGTCGCTGTGCGCGGCCGCCTCGCGGAACTGCGACTGCACCCGGCGGGCCCGGTCGGCGAAGGACTCCTCGCGGGTGGCGTCGACGTCGAGAAGCAGCAGACTGGTGAAGTCACCCACCATCGCGGGGACTTCGGGGTGGAGGGGCTCGCGGTCGAACAGCGGGAGGTTCAGCAGGAACCGTTTCTCCGCGCTCCAGGCCGCGAGGGTCTCGGCGTAGCAGGTGGCCAGCACCATGGACGGGCTCAGACCGTGCTCGCGGGCGCGGGCGGACAGCGCTTCGCGCCGGTCGGGCGGCAGCCAGTGGGTGCGGCGGGTGGTGCGGGGACGGTCGAGGCGCTCCGGGGGCCCGGCGAGCGGGAGTTGGGGGCCGCCGGGCAGGGTGTCGAGGCGCCCGGTCCAGTAGGCGCGGTCGCGCTGGTGGTTCCGGGGCGGCCGGGCGGTGCGGTCGGCCAGGTAGCGCGGATAGCTGTAGCCGAGCGGGGCCGGTCGCCCGCCGGGGTGTGCGTAGAAACGCGCCAGGTCGGCGAGGGCGATCCGGAAGCTGAGCGCGTCGCAGACCAGCATGTCGACGTCGATGTGCACCCGGCCGGTGCCGTTCGGCAGGAGGCTGAGGCGGACGTCCAGCACCTGGCCGCCCGCCACGTCCAGCTTCTGGTGGGAGAGCCGCTCGCGCAGCCGGTCCAGTTCGGCCCGGGCGGCCTCCTCGGTTTCGCCGCGCAGGTCGTGCACGGTCCCGAGACCGGTCGGCCGGTCGGTGATCCGCTGGGTGCCGTCGGGCAGGAAGCGGGCGCGGAACATGGCGTGACGGGTGGTCAGCGCGCGCACCGCCGCGTCGAGCCGTACGGGGTCGAGGGCGGGTCCGTCGAACTCGAAGTAGAAGTGACCGGCCACGTCGCCGAGTACCTGTCCCTCGCCACGGCCCACCCAGTAGGCGTGCTGCATCGGGGCGAGGGCGAAGGGGGCCGACTCGTCGAACGGCGAGGAGTCCTCGGTGAGTTCGTCGGCAGATGCCGGCACAGCGTCGTCGGCCGATGCCGGCACAGCATCGTCGGCGGACGCCGGTACAGCGTCCTCGGCCGATGCCGGCAAAGAGTCCTCGGCCGATGCCGGCACAACGTCGTCGGCCGATGCCGGCAAAGAGTCCTCGGCCGGCGCCGTGGCGGCGTCCCCCGTATGCCCGTTGTCGCCGGTACGCCCGTCCACGAGGGCCCACCACTCGCCCAGCCGTGGCTGCTCGACAAGGTCGCCGAACCTGATCTCCGCGCCCTGCCTGCGCCATTCACCGGCCAGCCGCATGATGCCCATCGAATCCAGCCCCAGGGAGGTCAGGTCGTCCTGGTCGCCGATGCTTTCGGGCGCTTCGTCGAGCAGTTCGGCAACGGCCCTGCGCATTCCCTCAAGCGTTATTCCCATGAAATTCCCCGCGGTGCTCAACAGACACGGCTGATGGAAAGGGCGGCATCCTTGGAGACGAGTTCGGCGGCCGCGACATAGCGTTCTGCGAATTCCCTGGCGAAGTTTTCGGCGAGCCGCCCCTCGTTGTAGAAGAGCAGAACGTGGAATCCCCCTTCGTGGGGCACCAGGACCAGTTCGAGCTCGAATCTGCTGCCTACTCCGTCGGGCACCAGAACCTCCAGGTCCAGACCGCCCGCGGTGGTGCTGTAGACCGGTTCCGCCAGCATCTGGAAGACGATGTCGTCGGCCCGCCCGCCGGCGCTCTGCGCCTCGCGCAGCGGCAGCAGCTGGTACGGGACTCCCTGGTTCAGGAACCCGCCGACCACGGTCTCGTGCGTGGCGCGCACCGCGTCGAGTACGCCCGCGCGCGGGTCGATCCGGGTGCGCAGCACCACCATGTTGGCGAGGAACCCGACGGTCCTGCGGACCTCCGGTCGCGTCCGGTTCGCGTACAGGGAGGCGACGGCGAGATCGGTGCGGCCCGTGGTGCGGTGCAGCACGGCGTAGTACAGGGTGAGGAGCGCCGTGAAGAGGGTGCTCCCGCCGCCGCGCGCGACCTCGCGCAGTCCGGCGACGGTCGCCGTGTCGAGTCCGCCGCGCACCAGGGCGGTACGCCGCTCGGTGGGTGCGTCGCGGGTCGGCAGCGGTGGCAGGGTGAGGCCGGCGAGCCGGTCGCGCCAGTACGCCTGCTGGCCGCGCAGTTCGCCGCCGTCCAGGGCCCGGCGCTGCCAGTCGGCGAACTCCCCGAACTGCCAGCCCGGCTCGGCCGGTTCGGCGGTGGCACCGGACGCCCTCTCCAGTACGGCGCACAGGTCCTGGAAGACGATGCCGCAGGACCAGGAGTCGGTGACCAGGTGGTGCATGTTGAAGCAGAGGACATGGTCGGACGGCGCGACCCGCCACAGCGTGGTGCGGATCGTGCCGCGCGAGGCGTCGATACGGGTGGCGAGTTCGGTCGCGACGGCGGCGTTCAGCGCGCCTTCCGGGTCCGGTTCCCGGGACAGGTCGTACACCTGAATGTCGACGGACTCCGATCCCCGTACGACTTGCCGCAATCCCCGGCCGCCGCCCGTGAATACTGAGCGGAGCGATTCATGGCGCGCGATCACGGTATCCAGTGCGCCGCGCAGAACGGCCGTGTCCAACGGTCCGCGAATACGGCACATCATCGGGCAGTTCAGCGCGCCGTCGTGTCCTCGATAACGGTCGAGGAACCACAGCAGCCGCTGCCCCACGGAAGGCTCGATCTCTCGCTCTTCTATGCTGCCCACGGCGCTCAAGCTACCGGCGGGCCGCGCACACCCCGCCGACGCTGAAAGATACTTGGCGGCATTGAAAGAATTACGGCCCGGACCGTTTGCCGTTGCTAGCCTCGCCCGCATGCAGCACCTCGATCTGCGGGCCTCGGTGCACACCCGGCTGTCGTGGGACTACACGCCCCGCGCGCCACGGCTGCGGACCCTCAACCGGCGGGCGCGCGACGGACAGTGGGACGCCGAGGCCGACATCGACTGGTCGGTTCCCGTGCCGTTCGGCGCGCCGCTCGCGGACGGTACCGACTTCGCGCGCGCCTCGTTCGAGGCCTCGCCGATGGCCGGGCGCGGTCGCCCCATGTGGGACACCTTCCGCTGGGAGTTGCAGGCCTGGCTCGTCAGCCAGTTCCTGCACGGTGAACAGGCCGCGCTGGTGGTGGCCGCCCGGCTGGTGGAGTCCTTGCCGACCGTCGAGGCCAAGCTGTGCGCCGCGAGCCAGGCGGCCGACGAGGCCCGGCACGTGGAGGTCTTCGCGCGCTATCTGCGGGAGAACGTCCCCGATCCGTATCCCGTCAACGCGGACCTCCGAGCACTGCTGGAGGACATACTGGGCGACTCCCGCTGGGATGTGACGGCCCTGGGCATGCAGATCATGGTGGAGGCGCTGGCGATGGCCGCCTTCCGGCTGGCCGGCACCACCTTCCACGACGCTCTGATCCGCCGGATCACCACGCTGGTGGCCCGCGACGAGGCCCGGCACGTCTCTTTCGGCGTGGTCTCCCTGGAGGAGGTCTACCGGGAGCTGTCGAGCGCCGAGCTGGCCGACCGGGAGGAACTCGTCCTGGACGCGGCCTCGTTGATGCGTAGGCGTTTCCTGCTCTCCGACGTCTGGGAGCGGCTGGACGTCGACCGGGACGCGGGCGTGGCGTACGCCGCCGCGGACCCGGCGATGGTGCTGTACCGCCAGACGGTGTTCGCCCGCGTGGTGTCCGCGCTGGTGCGCATCGGCCTGATGACGGACCGGGTACGGCAGGGGCTCGGGGACCTCGGCCTGCTGAGCTACGGCGCGGTGCCCCGCCGGCTGGCCCGGCGCGACGTCCGACTGGGGAGGGCGTGAGGCCGATGACCACGGGAGAAGCGCGAGCAGCGGGTGGGACGGACCCGGCGGGTTCGGCGCAGGCACTGTCGGTACGGCTGTTCCTGGCGGGTCTCGGCGCGGCGGAGCTGATGACCGCGTATCTGGGCATCCGCCTCGGCCTGTACGACGAGCTCGCCAAGGCGCCCGCGACGGTGGGTGAGTTCGCTCTGCGGGCCGGCATCGACGGACGGTACGCCCGCGAATGGCTGGAACAGCAGGCGGCGGCAGGTATTCTGACGACGGATCAGACAGAGGAGGATCCGGAGCGACGGGTCTTCACACTGCCTTCGGGACATGCCGAGGCCCTCACCGACCTGGACAGCCCCTTCTCCATCGCCCCGCTCGTCCTCCTGCCGATCGGCGGGATGGCATCGGTGCTCCCCCGGGTCGCCGATGCGTTCCGCACCGGGCGGGGCATTCCGTACGCCGAGTACGGCGCCGAACTCCGTGGCGGGCAGGCCGGTTTGAACAAGCCGGTCTTCCGGCACCAGCTGGCCGGCTGGATCGCGGCGACACTGCCGGACGTGCATGCCGCGCTCGGCGGCGCGGGCGGCCGGATCGCCGATGTCGCCTGCGGATCGGGCTGGTCGTCGATCGCGCTGGCCCAGGCGTATCCGCGGGCCCGGGTGCACGGCCTCGACCTGGACGAGCGGTCGGTGGCGGACGCGCGGCGCAACGCGGAGCGGGCCGGGGTCGCGGACCGGGTGGAGTTCGAGGTGCGGGACGCGGCCGATCCTGACCTGGCGGGCCGCTACGACCTGGTGTGCGTCTTCGACGCGCTGCACGACATGGCCCGCCCGGTGGAAGTGCTCCGGGCCTGCCGCGCACTGCTGGCCCCGGACGGCACCGTACTGCTGATGGAGCCCAATGTCGGCGAGCGCTTCACCGCGCCGGCCCCGGAGACCGAGCGCTTCCAGTACGCGGTGAGCCTGCTGCACTGCCTCCCGGTCGGCATGGCCGAGGAGGGCTCGGCGGCCACGGGCACGGTGATGCGGCCCGCGACGGTGCGGGCGTACGCGGCCGAGGCGGGCTTCCGGCAGGTCAAGGTGTTGCCGGTGCGGCATACGTTCCACCGCCTGTACCGGCTGCGCTGAGGCCCCCGGGCCGCCGCTCGTCCGGCTGCTCGCGCCGAAGCGCCCGGCCCACCCGCTCCGCGGAGTGCGCCGAGCCGCCGGCCCACCCTCTCCGCCGCTCTCGGCGGAGTGCGCTGTGCCCCCGGCCGCTCGGCCAGGGGGCACGGACACTCGGACCTCGGAAGCCGAGGCTCTCAACTCGCGGTCGGCGCCTGCGCCTTCACCCCGAGGTATTCGGCGAGCAGCGTGTTCACCTCGGTCGGCTTCTCCAGCAGCGACGCGTGACCGCTATTCTTGATCTCCCGGTACTCGGCCCCGGGGATCAGCTTGGCCAGTTCGCGGGCCATCGGATAGGGCGCCATGATGTCGTGCTCCATCCCCACGACCAGGCACGGGACGGTGATCCCGGCGATCCGCGCGGGATCGGGGTCGTACGCCGCGGAGGCCTCCGCGTGGCCCAGCGCGCCGTGGCCCCCGGCCGCCGCGAGCCCGCGCAGGCCTTCGAGGTAGGGCTCGATGAAGGCGTTCCGGTTCAGCGCCCGCGGGCCGAACAGATACATCGCCCGGTAGATGCCCTCCATCACGGGCGGCATCACCACACCCGCCCGCAGCCGCTCCAGGGCGTCCTCACGGATCGCCCGGTGCAGCGCGCTCGGTTTCCACGGCACGCCCACCAGGACGGCACGGGTGAGCAACTCCGGCCGCTCCACGGCGAGTTCCAGGATGATCGTGGCACCCAGGGAGTAACCGACGATGGCACAGGGGCCCACCCCCAGCTGCTCGATCAGTGCGGCGACGTCCTCGGCCAGGCCCTCCATCGTGTACGGCGGCGGGGTCTCCTCGGACGGCGGTACGCCCCGGTGGTCGAAGGTGATGACCCGGTAGCCGCGCTTGGTCAGATAGGGGACCTGCATCTGGTTGAAGAGGTTGGCCTGGTGCTGTCCGGGGACCAGAATCACCGGGCTGCCTTCCGGGTCCCCGAAGATGTCGTAGCTCAGGGTCACGCCCGTCTTCAATGCGATGTCCACGCTGCCGTCCTTCTTCGGGTGACGATGGGGCCTTCGCGCGATGCGGGGCTGCCGCCCCGGCATTTCACGCTAACCGCGGTCTACGGATGCGCTGTTGGAGCTGACAGGTCCCGGACGGAATCACCGGCGACCACGGCCTCGAAGGCGGCCCGGTCAGGACCGGGAGTGCGTACCTCGGGCAGCGGATGCTCACGCAGGAAGGCGAGGATGCGCCGCGCCACGGTGCGGTCGGCCATCAGTTCCTGGGGCGTCATCAGCATGTTGTAGAGGCGCACGGCCGCTGTCCTGATCTCCGGGTCGTCCTCCCGGAGCACGGCCATCGCCCGTACGAAACGGTTGGGCAGATCGTCCGCGGGCGGTGCGTGCTCGCCGCGCAGCCCGGCCTTGAGCTGCGCGAACCGGGCGCGGTCGGTGGCCAGTTGGATCTCGAACCACACCCCGAGCCGGCCGTCGGTCCACTCCTCGAACCCCGCCGTGTACGCGGCAGGATCGGTGGCCGCCTCCTCGACAGTGCGGGCGAGGTGCTGGGCGTGGGTGAGGGCGAGCGAGACACCGCGGCCGAAGGTCGGGTTGGTCTGCAGGGCCGCGTCGCCCACCAGGACCAGTCCGGCGGCCACCGGCCGGCCCAGGTCGTCGCGCAGGGAGCGGCGCCGGTTCTCGATGTGCCCCATGGGGCTCGGGTCGTCGAGCGGAGTGCCACGGTCGGTCCACTCGGCCGTGCGCGGCACCGACGCCAGGAAGCGGCCGTACGCGTCGGGGTCGCGCAGCCGGTGCTTGAGCGGGTCGTCCACGGCCAGGGTCGTGGAGAGCTGGAAGGTGTCGTTGTCCCCGGGGAAGACCAGGGCGGTCCCGTAGTCCAGCTCGGCGACGATCGGTACGGTCGTCGACGGGAAGGCGTGGCCCGGACGGAGCTTGTAGTGCCGGGTCAGGTAGAAGAATCCGCACGGCTGGGCGGTCTCCCGGGGCGCGGGCAGTCCGGCCGCGGCCAGCCAGTGGGCGACCCGCGAGCGGCGGCCACTGGCGTCGACGACCAGGTCGGCGGTGTGCTCGGCGCCGTCCGCGGTCCGCGCACCGATCACCCGGGGGACGCCGGTGGCCTCTGTGCCCGTCACAAGTTCCGTCACCCGGGCGCCGGTCGAGACGGTGACGCTGCCCTCGGCCTCCGCGGAGCGGCGCACCACACCCTCGTAGACGAGTCGGCGGCTGAGTACGGTGGCGTCCTCGGAGCCCGGCTCCAGCGGGGTGACCAGGGCGCCGCGTGCGGTGAAGGCGGTCAGGAGGTCGGGGGCCTCCTCCCGCAGGACGCGCGTGGACAGGGCGAGGAACGCGTGCCCCTGCCGAGCGTGCGGCACTTCCTTGCGGGACCAGGCGCGTACCTCCTCATCGGGCGTGGCACCGGACGGTGGCGGGCTCCCGCTGTCCAGCACGGTGACCTCGTGGCCACGGCGGGCGCAGAAGAGCGCCACGGCCGAGCCGGCGAGTCCGGCCCCGATCACCAGGACGCGTGCCACGGCCGGTCACCGGGCCGCCGCGGTGACCGGGGAGGACCAGTCGACGCGGTAGCCGTAGACGGATTCGGCGTTCTTGAGGCTGAGCCTGAGGAAGAAGGGCAGCATCAGATCGCGCAGCGCCCGGCCGACGGGGCCCGCGGGAGTCATGTGGCCGCCGGTGCGGCGCGCCTGGCGGATCAGCCCCTCCACCCGCGCCCGGCGGATGCGCTCGAACGCCTCGAAGGCCGACCGGGGTTGGTGCAGGTCGCGCAGACACTTGGCGAGTACGACGGCGTCCTCCAGACCGAGGGCCGCGCCCTGACCCATGTGCGGCGAGATGGCGTGCGCCGCGTCGCCGATCAGGCAGACGTTGCCGCGGTGCCAGGTGGGGACGGACGGAAGGTCGTACAGCGGCCAGCGGCCGATCGGTCCGTCGGTGGCCTTGAGGATCTCGCCGACGACCGGGTGGTCGCCCGCGTGGCGCCGCAGCAGCTGGTCGCGCCACTGTGCGTCGGTGATCGACTCGGCCCAGCCGCGTGCGGGTTCCCGGGTCTCCGTGTGGTTCTCGAACCAGTAGACCTCGCCGTCCGGCAGCACCTGGTAGCCGAAGAAGCCGCGCAGCCCGAACATCATCCGCAGTGCCCCGTCCGGGCGCCCCAGGGCGGTGGTCCGTGCGAAGCCGCCGGAGCCGATGCCCTGGGTGTAGCTCGGGCGGGGAGCCTCGGAGAACACCGCGGTGCGGGTGGCGGAGTTGATGCCGTCGGCGCCGATGAGCAGCCGGCCCTCGGCGGTGGAGCCGTCGGTGAAGCGGACGGTCACCCCGTCGGGTGCTTCGGGGTTCACGCTGGTCAATCGCTTGCCGAACTCCACGGGTATTCCGGCCTGTTGGGCGGCTTCCCGCAGACCCTTGTTGAGCAGGCCGCGTTTGATGACGGTGGTGCGCTCCGGATTGCTGCCGATGGTCTTGTTGCGATGGTTGGCGAAGACCAGCCGGGTGGTCGCGGCGCCGTACCGCAGCACCTCGTCGGCGATGCCGAGGGTCTCCAGGACGGTCCTGCCGTTGGGGCCGAGGTTGAGGAAGGAGCCGGCGTGGTCGCCGGGTTCGGGCCGGGACTCGTACAGCACGGGATCGAAACCGCACTGGCGGAGGAACATCGCGAGCACCGGGCCCGTGATGCCGCATCCGGCGATGAGCACGCGCCGTCCGCCGGGCATGCCTGTGGGGGGTGTTTCACGCATGACGCAGTTCCTCATTTCTCAACTGTTGCCACGGGATGCTCCACAAGGGAGTTGACGGGCGGGCGAGGCGGACTCAGCCGGCCACGAAGCTCCGGAACTTGCGCACCATGACGACCGCGCACAGCACGCTCACGCCCACGGTCCAGGCGAGGGTGGCCAGTACGGGGACCAGCAGCGAACCGCCGTGCGAGAGGCCGACCAGCGCTTCGACGGCCGTGGACACCGGGTTGGCCGCCACCACGGGTCGCACCGCGTGCGGGAACGCGTCCAGCGGCATATAGCCGGAGGACATCATGGTCAGTGCGAGCGTGGGCATCTGCACCCAGCGCATGATGACCGGCGGATACGGCGCGGACAGGGCCGCGACCACCGCGATCGACGTACACATCAGGCCGAACAGTGCCACGAGGACGAAGAATCCGAGGGCGGCGCCGACGCCCTGCTCGAAGCGGAAGCCGGGAAGGTAGGCGATCAGCGAGACGAGCACGGCGATGCCCATGATCCGGACGAGGTCGCCGAGCATCCGGCCGAAGAGGATGGACAGGGCGTTGATCGGCATGGCGCGCAGCCGGTTGAAGACACCGCTGCGGATGTCGACCCAGAAGGCGATCGCGCTGGATCCGATCGCCGAGAAGGCGGTGATGAGGATGATCAGGGGCGCGAGCCGGACCACGTAGCTCTCGCCCAGGGTGTCGCGGACCAGGATGCGGAAAGTGGCCAGCAGCATGAACAGCTGCAGCAGTGGAAAGCCGAACGTGGCCAGCAGCATCATCGGGCTGCGGACGAAGTGCTTGAGGACCCGGCCGCCGATCAGAGTGGACTCCGCCCACAGACCGGTCGTACCGCTCGTCCGAGTCGCACCACTCGCCTGGGTCGTTGCGGCCGTCACTGGGTCACCTTCCGGAATGCGCGAGCGGTGGTCCATCCGAAGAGCAGGGTCAGCCCCAGGCACCACAGCACGGCGGGTACGACATCGCCGGCCGAGGGGGTGCCGGTGGACAGCGCCCGCAGGGCGTCCACCACCGCGGACACCGGCGAGGCACGCACAATGGGCTGCAGCCAGCCGGGAAACAGGGAGGCGGGGACGAAGCCGGTGGAGACCACCAGCAGCGGCAGATACGGCAGGTAGAGGGCGGCCGCCAGCGCCTCCTGGCTGCGCAGGGTCAGACCGAGGGTGGCCGTCGCCGCGGCCAGCGCCACCGTGAACGCCATCGCCACGAGCAGGAACCCGACGGCCGCCGCCGGTCCGGCGTCGAACCGGAAGCCGGCCAGGTGGGCCACCAGACTGATCACGACCGTCGACGTCAGCGCCTCGGCGGCCACGACCAGCAGCCGGGCCGTGCCCAGCGCGGAGCTGCCGATGGGCATGGTGCGCAGCCGGTTGAACAGCCCGCTGCCGCGGTCCGCCGCGAGTGACATGGCGGACGCGATCGCCACGAACATCAGGGCCTGGACGACCAGTGTCGGTGTGACGAAACGGCCGTAGTCGATGCCCTTGGCATCCAGCATCCGGCTGAAGGTCGCGTAGAAGATGCCGAAGAACATCAGTGGCTGGACCACGGTGCCGACGAGCGCGCCCCTGCTGAAGGAGCGCCGGAAGTCGCGCTCGGCGAGCACCTGTACGTCATGCACGAGACCGGGTCCGGCGGGCGGGGCGGTGTGGGAGACCGTCGTCATGAACGGGCCTCCGGGACCGGCGCGGCCGTACCGTCCGGGGCCGGGCGGTTCTCGGTGAGCGCGAAGAAGACGTCGTTCAGGGTGGGCGGGTGCACCGCGACGTCGTCGGCATGGACACCTTGGGCGCGCAGGTCGCGGATGATGCCGGCGAGGTCGTCGGTGCCCCGCACCGGCACTACGACCGCGTCGTCGCGGACGTTCACCCCTGCGAAGCCGGCGAGCAGGACGGCCGCGCGGGTCCGGGTGGCCGCGTCCCCGATCGTGACCTCGCAGACGGAGCCGCCGGTCTGCTTCTTGAGCTCGCGCGGTGTGCCCTCGGCGATGACCCGTCCCTCGTCGATGACGACGATCCGGCCGGCGAGCGCGTCGGCCTCGTCCAGATACTGGGTGGTGAGCAGGATCGCCATGCCGTCGGCCGCGAGCCTGCGGACCGCGTCCCACAGGGTCTCGCGGCTGCGTGGGTCGAGTCCGGTGGTGGGCTCGTCGAGCACCAGGACCGGGCGCGGTACGACCAGGCTGGCGGCGAGGTCGAGTTTGCGCCGCATGCCGCCGGAGTACTGTCCCACGGGCCGGTCGGCGCTCTCCGTGAGCCCGAACTGGTCGAGGAGTTCAGCGGCCCGGGCGCGGGCGCCGGTCTTGGACAGGCCGAGCAGCCGGGCGAAGAACACGAGGTTCTCGCGGCCGCTGAGGGCTTCGTCGACGGCGGCGAACTGCCCGGTCACCGCGATACTGGCGCGCACCCCGCGCGGATCGGCGACGATCTCGTGGCCCGCGACGGTGGCGCTGCCGCCGTCGGGAACGAGCAGTGTGGTCAGGCAGTTGATCAGGGTGGTCTTTCCGGCTCCATTGGGCCCGAGCAGTCCGACAACGGAGCCTGGGGCGACGCTGAACGAGACGTCGTCGACCGCTGTCTTGGGCCCGAAGCATTTGCGGAGCCGATCGATCTCGATCACCGCGTCGGCCACAGGAGGCCCCTCTCTTCGGTGGGGACGTTCGCTCTCGGAAAGAGAGCGCGGAGCACTCCGACGGTAGCCAGGCGCGCATGTCCGCACCCGTCTCCTGTCAGAGATCTTTCAGTGCGACACCAACTGGTTCTGCTCACGCAACTGGCCCACCACATAGGCGACTACATCGTCCGAGGTGGTGATCCCCCGGCCCGTCTCCTCGTCGATGGGCGGCAGATCGAAGTCGTCCTCGATCGCGAAGGCGAGTTCCAGGAGAGCGAGCGAGTGGAAGCCCAGGTCGTTCACCAAATGGGCGGCCCCTTCGGCGGGGAAGCCCTCGGGGTCCGGCGCGAGTTGGCGGACGAGCGACAGTATGGTCTCCCGGACCGCGCTTTCGGTGTGGGCCATGTCTCTCCTAGGACTGAGGGTATGGGGCCGTGCTGTCGACGAAGGTGCGCCAGATCGTCCGCCTGCGCGGCTTGCCGCTCGGGGTACGGGGCAGGGCACCGCGCGGCACTCTGCGGACGACGGCCTCGGCACCGGGAGCGGCATGGCGCAACAGCCTTAATACGTCGGCGTCCTGGGGGTCACCCGGGGCGTGCGTTCCGTCCTCGACAACGGCGGCGGCGACAGGGCCCGTCGCGTCCTCGCCGAGCACCACGGCCGCCCGTGGGGGCAGGCCGCCGGCGCGTCTGAGGCTCTGCTCCACGTCCTCGGCGAAGATCCGCAGCCCGCGCAGTTTCAGGCTGTCGCCGATCCGGCCGTGTACGAAGAGCTGCCCGTCCACGACGAACCCGGCGTCTCCGGTGCGCAGTTCGCCGCTCTCGGTACGGGTGCCGCCGGCGCTGTCACCGAGGTGGCCGGCCGCGAGATACGGACTGCGTACGGCGATCTCGCCCACGTCGCGGTCCGGGAGTTCGTCTCCGTGGTCGTCGACGATCCGCACCGTGATGCCGGGCAGCGGGGTCCCGCATCCGACGACCGACTTCTGCGCGGCCCAGCCCTGCCCGTGCCGCAGCCCGGTGACCGCCAGCGCGGCCTCGGCGAGCCCGTACGCGGGCAGCAGCGCGCGGCGGCTCAAACCGCGTGGGCCGAGCAGCTCGTGGAACCCCCGCAGCGTGCCGGGCGGGATGCGCTCCGCTCCCACGACCAGCGATCGCCAGCCGGAGAAGTCCAGCCCGGACAGCTCCTCGGGCCGGACCTTCCGCAGAATGTGGTCGAGTCCGAAGGCGGGCGTAGCACTGATCGAGGCACCGCGCCGGCCGAAGCACTCCAGATACTCCAACGGCCGCCGCACGAACGCCTCGGGCCGCATCAACCAGAGCTCGTCCTGCCCGAGCACCGCCCCGAGCAGACATCCGACCAGCCCCATGTCGTGGTGGACGGGGAGCCAACTGGCCCAGACGGACCCGGGCGACGCGTCGAGCCAGCCGCGGATCGCCGCGACATGGGCGGCGAGGGCCGCACTGTCGAGATACACCCCTCGGGCACGCCCACTCGACCCCGAGGTGAACTGCACGAGGCCTCGTACGGCGGGTGGGTGGGGTGAGGCAGTGGCCCCCGGGCAGCCCGGAGCCGCTGTGTGCCCTCCGCCGCTGCCCGTCGGGGCCAGCAACGCCGCGCCCGGCACCAGTGCCACATCCCGCGGCAGCGGGCCGGACGGCGGTGCGTCGGCAACGACCACCCGGGGTCGGGCCGCGGTCAGCAGGCCGGTCATCCGGTCGTCGTAGCCGGGTGTGGCGGGCGCGCCGGCCATCGGCGGTGCCAGCGGCGCCGGGGTGGCGCCGGCCAGGAGGGTGCCGAAGAAGGCGGCGAGGAAGGCCGGGCCCGAAGGCAGGACGAGGGCGACGATGTCGTCGTGGCCGACCCCCGCCGTGGTCAAGGTCCGGGCGGCACCGTGACTGAGCCGCGCCAGCCCGGCGTAGGAGTATCGCTCCCAGCCACCCTCCGGCAGGAGGAAGTTGACCCCGGTATCCACGCTCGGCGCCTCGAGCCAGCTCACCAACGAAGGGGCACTCACGGTCCGTTCACCTCCAGCCGCCGTGGTCATCGGGGAGCCTAGGCGCCGGGTGGGCGAGGCCGGATGATGCTGTTGAGTGTCTTTCACCCGCCCCTCGCGTCCCTGCGGTCCGGTGGATCCTGGTGGCCCCGCCGCGCGGGCACCCCGCGCGGCGCGACGCCCGCAGCGGGCACCGACCCCGCACAGGTACCGCACCGAGAGGGAGGCGATCCATGCTGGAAGGCTGTGTTCCTTGGCCCGCCGAGTTCGCCGAGCGCTATCGGAGGGAGGGCTACTGGCAGGGCCGTACCCTGCACGACCTGTTGCGGGCCGCCGAGCGGGAGCACGGCGACCGGACCGCGGTGGTCTCCGGCGCGCGGCGCCTGACCTTCACTCAACTCCTTTTCGAGGCAGATGAGTTGGCGACAGGACTGTACGGCTCGGGGGTACGCGCACGGGACCGGGTGGTGGTGCAGCTGCCGAACCAGGACACCTTCGTCGTCCTGTGCTTCGCGCTGTTCCGGCTCGGCGCCATACCCGTGATGGCGCTGCCGGGGCACCGCCGCAACGAGATCGTCCATCTGTGCCGCCACGCGGACGCCGTCGCCTATGTGGTGACGGACCGCTTCCAGGGCTACGACTACCGCGCGCTGGCCCGCGAGGTCCGCGCCGAGGTGCCCGGGCTGCGCCACGTCCTGGTCGCCGGTGACGCGGACGAGTTCACACCGCTGGCCGCGCTGCGGGCTACGCCGATGGAACTGCCACCGGTGGACCCCGGTGAGGTGGCGCTGCTGCTGCTGTCCGGCGGAACCACGGGGCTGCCCAAGCTGATCCCCCGTACGCACGACGACTACGCGTACAACGCGCTGGCCTGCGCCCGGGCCCTGGACGTCGACCGGCACAGCGCCTATCTCGCGGCCACCCCAGTGGCCCACAACGCGGCGCTCGGCTGCCCCGGTGTGCTGGGCACGCTCTTCGTGGGCGGCAAGGCCGTGCTCGCCGCGAACCCGAGCCCCGAGGAGGCCCTGCCGCTGGTGCTGCGCGAGGGGGTCACGCTCACCACGCTGGTGCCGCCGCTGGTGATGATGTGGCTGGCGGATCCCGAGGTCGCCAAGGCGGATCTGTCCGGGCTGCTGCTGCAGGTCGGCAGCTCCAAGTTCCAGCCGGAGGTGGCCCGTCAGGTGCGCGCCACGCTCGGCTGCCGGCTCACCCAGTGGTACGGCATCGGCGAGGGGCTGCTCACCCATACCCGGCTGGACGACCCGGACGACGTGGTCCTCACGACGGAGGGCCGCCCGCTCGGCGGGGCCGACGAGATCCGCGTGGTGGACGACGCCGGAAGGGACGTATCGCCGGGTGAGGTGGGCGAGTTGCTGGCACGGGGCCCGTACACGATCCGGGGGTACTACCGGGCCGCCGAGCAGAACGCGAAGGCCTTCACCTCGGACGGGTTCTTCCGCACCGGCGATCTGGTCCGGCTGACGCCCGAGGGGAACCTGGTGGTGTCCGGGCGGGTCAAGGACATCATTCACCGCGGCGGGGACAAGGTGTCCGCCGAGGAGGTCGAGAACCATCTGCTGGCCCATCCGGCGGTGCGCGACGTGGCGGTGGTCGGCCTCGCCGACGACTCGCTCGGGGAGCGCGTCTGCGCCTACGTGATCGCCGAGTCGGCCCCGGACGCGGGACCCGGGGAGCGGCTGCGGCTCGCCCGTCTGAAGGCGTTCCTCAAGGAGCGCGGTCTGGCCGCCTACAAGCTCCCGGACCAGCTGGAACTCGTCGACTCCTTTCCCAAGACCCCGGTGGGCAAGGTCGACAAGAAGGTGCTGCGCGCGCGTGGCGGGGCCTGACGGAGCACGACCGCGGGTCGCACTGCCCTCCTCGGCGTGCGGAGCACTGCTGCGGCAGGTACTCCCGTCCTGGGCGTGCGGTGCGGCCCGCGCCGGCGACGTCGTCCCGTCAGCGGAGCTGTTCCCCGAGGAGGCGGCTGAGTGCGCGGAGGCCGGCCCGCGCCGGCGGGCCGAGTTCACCGCCGGCCGCTGGTGCGCCCACCGGGCGCTCGCCGCGCTGGGCGCGGGGCGGGTGGCCGTGCCGCGCGGCGCGCGGGGCATGCCGGTCTGGCCCGACGGTGTCGTCGGCAGCATCACGCACTGCGAGGGTTACCGGGCGGCCGCCGTCTGCCACAGCCGGGACGCCCGGGCGCTGGGGATCGACGCGGAGCCGGCGGCGCCGCTCCCGGGGCGGGTGCGCGCCGGTCTCTTCGGGGCCCGGTCCAGGAACGTGTCCGGCGACGTGCCCGGGGCCCGATCCGGGGACGAACCCGAGGACGTGTCCGCGGCCGAAGAGGACGCGTTCGCCGCCGACTTGGCGCGACGGCTGCCCGGCTTTCCCGTCGACCGGCTGCTCTTCAGCGCCAAGGAGGCGGTGTACAAGGCGTGGTCGTCGTACGCCGGCCGGCCACCGCCGCTGCGTGCGGTGCACGTGGTGTCCGCGCCGGCGGACAGGGCGGCGGTGGCTCACACCCGGCCGGCTCTGTCGGGGGGCTTCACCGTGCGCGTGCCACGCGGGTTCGTCCTGCGCCGCGGCGATCACCTGTACGGCCGTTGGCACGCCGGCGCGGGGCTGCTGATCTCGTCCGCGCTGATCGTCCACGGGGTCGCCGAGCGGCTTCAGGGCGGGTCGGCGTGGGTTTCGAGCACATAGCCGCGACCCCAGACGGTGCGGATGGACAGCCCGAGTGGCTGAATTCGGTCCCTGATCCGCATCATGTGCAGATCGAGGGCGTTCCGTGTCCTCGACCCGTTGACCTGGCCGAGGCGGAAGCGGAGCGCCTCGCGGGGTACGACCTCCCGATAGCGGGGGACGAGCAGTTCAAGGAGCTCCGCCTGGGTCGGCGAGACGGTGACGGAGCGCGAGCAGAAGCGCAGGACGCCGCTCTCGTCCAGATACGGCAGCCGATTCATGTGGTAGCGACGGCTGAGGGCGTCCACCCGGGCCTGGAGATCGTGCGGGGGTATCGGCGCCCGCACCCAGTCCTCGCACACGTCCTCGCAGATGGGTGCTTCCGCACCCGCTTCGACGACCAGTATTCTCGGTTGGCCCGTCGATCGACATCGATCACGCAATTCCCGCTGTGCCGGCCACCGCAGGAGCCGGACTTCTTCACGTGACAACTACGCGCTCCCTCCACGCGCCTGAAGTTCTACGCCGTGCCGGCCCCCGTACTCCTGCCACCGGATGCCGCGCATGTCCCCATCGGCGAGCTTCGAGCACACATCAGATTGGCATGCACAACTTTTTCGCCGCAACCGATTGGTGCGGCGCTTTCGGTGAACTCCTGCAGCAGGCGTCCGACGTGCACACATGCGTCGGACGATCACTTCACCGGAGCACTGATCACGGGGTACTGGTTGATTCTCGAATGAAATCGAACCGGTCTGCAGCTCTCCCGCTTCGTGGCACCCACGATCTCGTTGAAGTCTTGACTTCGCGATCACGCGACATCGCGCGCACGGCCATCACTCCCCCGTAAACAGCAGACGATTACCTCGCCCTTTTCGAATTCCTGGACCGGACCGCCCTGGCCGGCGGTGCGCGGTTCGCGCCTCTCAGTCCCCCGGAAATCCGCAGCTCCAATGTACGGTTTCGAGCGCGCGATCACGGTCAAATCTGTCAGCTATGTTTCGGCCAGGTTCAGCGCAGTGACACGGGCACACTGCGGTAGGAGCGGAACGTTACGCTTGGCCTGCGCACGACATCTCCGGCCGCCTCCAGGACGGGCGCGTCGCGCAGCAGCCGGCCGAGCGCCACCTGCCCCTCGATCCTGGCCAGACCGGCCCCCAGACAGTGGTGGGCGCCCCCGCCGAAGCTGAGGTGGGCGTTGGGGGTACGGCCGACATCGAGCCGCTCCGGATCGGGGAAACGCCGTTCGTCGTGATTGGCCGAACCCAGCAGCAGGACCAGCACCCGCCCGGGCCGCACCGTACGCCCCCCGACCTGCACCGGTTCCCTGACCAGGCGCGCGGTCGCCTGGATCGGCGCGTCGTAGCGCAGGAACTCGTCGACGGCCGTCGGCAGCAGCCCCGGATCCTGGCGCAGCCGGGCCAGCTCCGCCGGGTGGCGCAGCAGGGCCGCGACGCTGGTGGCGATCAGATTGGTGGTGGTCTCGAAGCCGGCGAAGAAGAGGAAGATGACGTTGTCGACGATCTCCTCGCCGCTCAGCCGCGCCCCCGGCTCCTCGGCGACCTCGGCCGTGATCATCAGTGAGAGCAGATCGTCGCCGAGCGCGGCGCGCCGCTCCGCGAGCAGGCCTCCGATGTAGGTGCGCAGCCAGGCGACGGCCTCGTGCGCCGCTTCCCGGTCCTCCTTCGCCACGTACAGGGCGAAGGCCTTGGCGAGATCGATCGCCCGCGGCCGGACGAGGTCCCGGTCGACCGCGGGGATGCCCACCAGTTCGCACACGACGGCGACCGGAAGCGGAAAGGCGAGCCCGGTCACCGCGTCGAACGATCCGCGCTCGAGTGCGGGGGCGAGCAGTTCGTCGACCTGCCGCTCTATGTAGTCGTGCATCCGCTGCACCAGACGCGGGCTGAACGCCTTGGCCATGAGCCGGCGCAGCCGTGTGTGGTCCGGTGCGTCGCGATCGAGAATGATGCGCTGGAAGAAGGAGTTGGCGGGCCCGTCCCCAATGCTGAATTCATGGTATTCCGGGGGATATTCGTGGCTGAGCCGCCGGTCACGCAGCAGTGGCGCGACATCGTCGTACCGGCTGACCACCCACTGCCCTGGGCCGCCCCGGCTCAGCCCCCCGGAGGAACGCAGTTCCGCATAGATCGGATACGGGTCGGAAAGGACCGCAGGATCCCTGGAATCGAATTTAAGAGGCAGCTCGGAATTCACTTCCACTCCCCCAGGCAAGGAAATTAAGCCGATAAATTGTGCCGCCTCGCAGCGTACCATTCGGACAGACACCCCCGACAGCTGTCACACTCGAAATGGAGCCCTGCTTCAGCAGTACGCGTATTTCCTGTCAGGGTCCTTTCAGAATTTCCCCTTGCCAGCCCGTCGCAAGGCATCCTCACCCCTGTGACCGATGCCATGGACACACGACTGCCCCGATTCGTTCTGGACGATCCCGAATTCCTTCGCGACCCTTATCCGGTCTACCGGGAACTGCGGGCACGGGGACCGCTGTGCCGGGGCGGTCCGGCCCAGTGGGTCGTGACACGCCATGCGGAGGTGTCCGCCCTGCTGCGCGACCGGAGACTCGGCAGGGAATTCCCCGAGGAGTTCCAGAACATCTCGGTCGGTCCCGGTCCCGCGGTGGACTTCCTGCGGCGCATTGTCATCGACCGTGACCCGCAGGAACACACCCGACTGCGCCGCCTGCTCACCAGGGCGCTCACCCCGGCGACCGTACGGTCGCTGGCGGCGCCGATGGCCGCGATGGTGGACGGCCTGCTGGACGACGCTGTCGAGCGCGGGACCTTCGACGCGGTGACCGACCTCGCGCAACCGCTGCCCGTGCTGGTGATGAGCACCCTGCTGGGGATACCCCCGGAGGACCGCGCCGATGTCATGGAGCGGTCGATCGACGTCTCCAAGGCCTTCGCCGTCTTCATTCCGGAACAGGAGCGAGCAGCGGCGCACGAAGCGGTCGTCCGGCTGCGCGCGTACTTCCGCACCCTGCTGCGCCGGCGGCGGGCGGCGCCCGGGAACGACCTGCTCACCGCCCTCGCCACGGTGCGGGACGGCGACTCGTCGCTGTCCGAGGAGGAGGCCGTCGACAACGCGCTCTTCCTCTACTACGCCGGCTTCGAGACGACGACGAACCTGATCGCGACCGGCTGTGCGGCCCTGCTGCACCACCCGGGCGAACAGCGCAGGCTGCGCGCCGACCGCTCGCTGCTGCCCACCGCGCTGGAGGAGTTCCTGCGCTGGGACGCCCCGATCCACACCACGACCCGGCTCACCCTGGAACCCGTCGAGGTCGGCGGTCGCACCCTGCGCAGGGGCCGGGTCGTGGTCCTGCTGCTGGCCTCGGCCAACCACGACGAGCGGCAGTTCGCCGACCCGGACGGGCTCGACGTGGGCCGGCGGCCCAATGCCCACCTCAGCTTCGGCGGCGGTGTGCACCACTGCCTCGGCGCGATGCTGGCCCGGGTGGAGGCGACGGCCGTCTTCGACCGGCTGCTGGACCGGTTCACCGCACTGGAACCGGCGGGCGAGGAGGACTGGCAGCCGAGCGGGGGCGGATTCCGCTTCCCCTACTGCGCCTATCGATCCATCCCTGTGCGGATCCACTGAAAAGCGCCGCGCGCAGCCTCCCGTTCCCGGCTGCGCGCGGCGCTCAATCCGCCTTCGGCCTGCCCTCAGCCGGCCGGAAGGATGTTGTGGTTCACGCGGAAGAGGTTCTCGGGGTCGTACTTCGTCTTGAGTGCCCTGAGCCGCGGATAGTTCGCTCCGTAGGCATCGGCCACTCGTGCGGGACCGTCGTCCCCGAGATGATTCACGTACACCCCGCCCGTGGTGTAGGGCAGGATGCGTTCGTATACGTTCTGGGTCCAGTCGATGTTCTGCTGATCCTCGCTCTCGTCCTCCCATTGGCTGAGAACGCTGACCAGATATCCGTCGCGGTGCGGAAAAGCCGTGGCGTCCGGGGGAAGTTGGGCCATCACTCCGCCCATGAGGCCGCCGCCGACGAGAGAAAGCGGAGAGGGATTGCTCGCATAGCCGTCGCCCAGGATGTCGAGGGCCTCCGGATGGAGTTCGTCCATGTGGAAGGAGCGGGCATACAGCCGCCGCCCCGCCACGGTGTTGTCGTCCAGCATCCGCTGCACGGCGAGGTAGGGCATGGCGCCGACGTGGTTGAGCAGCGGCTTCCTGCCCAGGCTCGCGAGCGGGGCCACCGCCTCCTCCGCGCCGGCCGACGGGTCGGCGTGCACATAGCCCAGGCCGACCGCCGGTTCGCCCTCGACGGTGAGGAAGGCGAACGAGGTGGTGAGCGCGTCCGGCGCGGTCTCGTTGAACTCGCCCAGCCCGCGGGCCACGGCACCCGTCTCGGCGACGGGGAAGGCCAGCAGTCCGGCCAGGCAGTCGCCCTGCGGATGGAGCTTGTACTCGAAGGAGGTGGCCACGCCGAAGTTGCCGCCGCCGCCCCGGATCGCCCAGAACAGGTCGGGGTCGTCCTGCGGACCGGCCCTGCGGATCTCGCCGTCGGCGAGGACGATGTCGGCGGAGAGCAGGTTGTCGACGAGCAGCCCGCGACAGCGGCCCAGCCACCCGAGGCCGCCGCCCAGCGTCATGCCGCCGATGCCGATGTACGACTCCTGGGAGCCGGTCACCGCCAGCCCGAAGTGCATGGTCTCGGCGTCGAAGTCGCCCTGGAGGAGCCCGGGTTGGGCCTGTACCGTGCGCCGGCCCGGGTCGACCCTGATGCCGCGCAGCGCGGAGGTGTCGACGACCAGCCCGCCCTCGCAGCTGCCGGTGCCCGCGAAACAGTGCCCGCCGCCGGTCACCGCGAGCAGCACGCCGTGCTCCTTCGCGAACCGCACGGCGGTGATGACGTCCGCCGCGCCCTGGACCCGTACGATCGCTCCGGGACGGCGTTCGAAGTAGGCGTTCCAGATGGCCTTCGCGGCCGGGTACTCCTGGTCCTCCTCGGTGATGACGGGGCCACGCAGCCGCTGCCGCAGCTCAGTGACAGCACGCTCCGGCACGCTCTCGCCCTGGGATGTGGTCAACCGCATCGCGCCTCCCGTACGCCTGGGGGTCTCGGTTCCGGGACCATCCAACTCCCGTGCGGCGCCCCGTCGGCGTGCCCGGACAGACCGTCGAAAGATCCACGCCGGACTTCCGCCCCGGCTGCGCCCGGCAAGGGGCTCCGATACGCTGACTCGGTCCTCAGACGCATCCGACCTGACCACCGGAGCCGCGAGATGTACGCACGACGGGTCGTACCCAACATCCAGTCCGTCGCCCTGAAGGAAAGTTCCGAGTTCTACGGCCTGCTTGGCTTCGAGGAAGTCATGAACCACGGCTGGATCGTGACCCTGGCCTCCGCCGAGAACCCCGCCGTGCAGGTCAGCCTGATGACCGACGACGCGACCGCCCCCGTGGCACCGGACATGAGCATCGAGGTCGAGGACGTCGACGCGGTGTACGCCGAGGTGCGCAGGAGCGGTGCCGAGATCGTGCACCCGCTGACCGACGAGGAGTGGGGCGTACGCCGTTTCTTCGTCCGGGACCCCAACGGCCGCGTGGTCAACGTCCTCAGCCACAGCTGACGCCGCCGCGCGCAGGCCCTCCGGGAGGTGGGGTCGCCCCCCTCCGCCGGACATCACGGGAGCCGCCGCCCCTTCCCGGGGCGGCGGCTCCCGTGTCCGTGCTCACCCCGCGATCAGGGTGATGTCCTGCTCCTGGGTCGCGTGGAACTTCGGCAGCGGGAGGCCCGACTCGGTGCTCAGTTCCATCAGGGTGGCCTCGACATGGGCGCTGCCCGCGGTGAGGGTGCCGAGCTCGCGTTTCTCCGAGTTGGTCCAGCGGTGTGCCGCGCCGTCGCAGACCGCCACGGTGCCGCCGATGCCATGGCGCACGCGAGGATCGCCCTGCGACACCGAGGAGGAGACGAACACGGGCCCGGTGGCGCTCAGACAGCGATAGGTGCCGGAGAGGGTGATGGTGCCATCGGCCGCGACACGACCGGTCGGGTCGACGGTCACCTGCTCGTACGAGTCGTACGAGGGGGACACGGCCACGGCGGACGGGGCGAGGGGCACAAGCAGGGCGGCGCCGGTGGCCGCCGCGCCGATGACCTGGCGCAAGGACATGGAAGTACCTCCTGGGAAGGGGGCCTGGAAGGGGCACTCCATGGGTACCGGTCCGGCGTCCCGAGGCCGGTGATCGTCACCCCTTCGGTGGCGAGTTGGCGCCGTCCGTCTCGACGAGGTCCGAGAGTTGTCCTCGTGTTGTCACGCTTCACGGCCGGCTGTTCCGATGAGTTCGCCGCGCGCGCATGGTCTATATGTGCGAGGGCGGCGACACCGCCGCCGAGACCCATCGCATCCGACGTGGAGGTGCGCCATGTGTTCACACCAGTCTTCGTGCCCGTCCGCGGAATCCAACGCCCCGCACATCGTGGCGGCCCACCCCGAGCAGGGCTGGAACCTCCTGTGCAACGGCGCGATCGTCTTCGACGACAGCGGCGAGCTGCTGCCCGACGGCAGCGTGGTCGCTCCGCACCGGGTCTTCGTCGAGCGGCTGGCCGTCGCCGCCTGATTTCTCGCCGGCTCAGCACCGCGAAATTTTTCGCTAGCTCAGCACCGCGAAGCCGTCGAGTTCCACCAGGGCCTGTTCGTCCCAGAGGCGGGCGGCGCCGATGACGGCCATCGCGGGGTAGTCGCGGCCCGCCAACTCCCGCCAGATGCGGCCGAGTTCGGGGGCCTGGGCACGATAGTCGGCGACGTCGGTGGCGTAGACCGTGACCCGTGCGAGGTCGGCCGGGGCGCCGCCCGCGGCCCGCAGCGCGGTCAGCAGATTCGTCAGCGCCACCTCGAACTGCTCCGGCAGCGTCTCGCCGACCACCTTCCCGTCCGTGTCGAGCGCGGTCTGGCCCGCCAGGAAGACGAGGCGGCTGCCGGTGGCGACGACGGCGTGGGAGAAGCCGGTGGGCGGGGAGAGGTCGGGCGGATTGACGCGCTCGGTGCTCACTGGGCCTCCACGGTCTCGATGCTCACGGGGCCTCCACGTCGGCGTTCGGATGCACGGGTGTCTCCCTGTACAACTCCTTGGCGATGACTGCCCGTTGGACCTCGCTCGCGCCCTCGTAGATCCGGGGTGCGCGGACCTCGCGGTAGAGATGTTCGAGGAGATGACCCCGGCTCAGGGCACGGGCGCCGTGCAGTTGGACCGCGGCGTCGACGACGTACTGGGCCGTCTCGGTGGCGAGCAGCTTCGCCATCGCCGCGCGCTTGGGCACGTCGGGGGCCCCTTCGTCGTACGCCGCCGCGGCCGCGTACACCATCAGGCGGGCCGCCTCCGTGCGCAGCGCCATCTCGGCGACCTGGTGGGCCACCGTCTGAAGGTCCTTCAACTTGCCGCCGAACGCGTCCCGCCCAGCCGTGTGCGCGAGGGTCGCGTCCAGCGCCGCCTGCGCCATGCCGACGGCGAACGCGCCCACGCTCGGCCGGAAGAGGTTGAGGGTGTGCATGGCGACCCGGAAGCCGCGGTCGGGCTCCCCGAGCACATCGTCCGCCGTCACCGGTACGGCGTCGAAGGCGAGGGCGCCGATGGGGTGCGGCGAGAGCATGTCGAGCGGGGTGCCGGTGAGGCCCGGCCGGTCGGCGGGGACGAGGAAGGCGGTGACGCCGCGGGCCCCGGCACCGGGGGTGGTCCGCGCGAAGACGGTGTAGAAGTCGGCCTCGGGCGCGTTGGAGATCCAGCACTTCTCACCGGTGAGCCGCCAGCGCCCCGAGCCGTCGGGCTCGGCAACGGGCGCCGCGCCGGGCACGGCGACCGGGGCGTCTCCCGCCCCCGGGCCGCCGGGGCCTGAGACCGCCGGGCCGTGCCGCTCGCCGACCCACGAGCCGCCCCCCGCCCCGCCGTCCGGTTCCGCCCGCAGCGCCAGCGCCGCGGCGTCCGAGCCCGCGCCCGGCTCGCTGAGGGCGAAGGCGGCGACGAGCGCGCCGTCGCGGACGCCGGGCAGCCAGCGGTCGCGCTGGGCCGCCGTGCCGTACGCGTGCACCGGATGCGCGCCCAGGCCCTGAAGGGCGAGTGCCGTCTCGGCCTCGGTGCAGCTCTGGGCCAGGGACTCGCGCATCAGGCACAGGTCGAGCGCGCCCGAGGTGAACAGACGGGCGAGCAGACCGAGTCGGCCGAGTTCGGCGACGAGGGGGCGGTTGACGTGGCCCGGCTCGCCCTTCTCCGCCAGCGGGCGCAGCTGCTCCGCGGCCAGCGTGCGCAGCTCGGCACACCAGGCGGTTCGCGCCGAATCGAGCGAGAATGCGGTCATTGCCGGTCCCCTCTCCCCCGCCGGGCCGCACATCGGGGTCCGCCGGGTCACCCTTCCACGTTATCGCGAACTGTTGACTGTCGTCACCAACACGATACGCTCCTGGTGCGAGCCCACCACGACAAGGGGGCGAACCGCCATGGACCCCAGGGACACCGCGGAGCCGACGACCTCGGCCCACGTCGACACCTTCCCGCGCGACCACCTGCCGCCCCCCGAACTCTGGCCCGAGCTCCGCTTCGATCTGCCCGAGCTGCGCTACCCCGACCGGCTGAACTGCGCCGCCGAGCTCCTCGACCACGCCCGCCCCGACCGCCCCGTCTTCCGTACGGCCTCCGGCGACCTGTGGACGTACGGACAGCTCCTTGCCCGGGTCGACCGCATCGCCCATGTGCTGACCGGCGAACTGGGCGTCGTCCCCGGCAACCGGGTGCTGCTGCGCGGCCCCACCACACCGTGGCTGGCCGCGTGCTGGCTGGCGGTGCTGAAGGCCGGCGCGGTCGCCGTCACCGTATTGGCGCAGCAGCGGCCGCACGAGCTGACCACCATGTGCGAGATCGCCCGGGTGACGCACGCGCTGTGCGACATACGGTCGGTCGACGACCTGGTCAAAGCCGAGATCCGGGGGCTGCGGGTCACCACGTACGGCGGTGACGCACCCGACGACCTGCTGCTGCGGATCACGGGCGCGTCGGACGAGCCGTTCGCCGCCGTCGACACCGCCGCCGACGACGTCGCGCTGATCGCGTTCACTTCGGGCACGACCGGTCGCCCCAAAGGCTGTATGCACTTCCACCGCGATATGTTGGCGATAGCGGACACCTTCTCGAAGCATGTGTTGAAGCCACATGAGGACGATGTCTTCGCGGGCAGTCCCCCGCTGGGTTTCACGTTCGGGCTCGGCGGTCTCGTCGTCTTTCCGATGCGCGTCGGCGCCTGCTCCCTGCTGCTCGAACAGGCGGGCCCCAAGCAGCTGCTGCCCGCGATCGCCGAGCACCGCGTCTCCATCCTGTTCACCGCGCCGACCGCGTACCGGGCGATGCTGGCGGAGCTGGACGGGCACGACACGGGGTCGCTGCGGCGCTGTGTGTCCGCGGGCGAGAACCTGCCCGCCGCCACCTGGCGGGCCTGGCACGCCCGCACCGGCCTGCGCATCATCAATGGCATCGGCGCCACCGAGCTGCTGCACATCTTCATCTCCGCCGCCGACGAGCACATCCGCCCCGGCACGACCGGCATCCCCGTACCGGGGTGGCACGCGCGCGTGGTCGACGATCTCGGCGAACCCGTGCCGGACGGCGAGCCCGGGCTGCTCGCCGTGCGCGGCCCGGTCGGCTGCCGCTATCTCGCCGACCCACGGCAGCGGGAGTACGTACGCGGCGGCTGGAACATCACCGGCGACACCTATGTGCGCGACCCCGACGGCTACTTCCGCTATGTCGCCCGCGCCGACGACATGATCATCTCGGCGGGGTACAACATCGCGGGCCCGGAGGTCGAGGACGCGCTGCTGCGTCACCCGGACGTGGTCGAGACGGCGGTCGTGGGCCAGGCCGACGAGGCGCGCGGGCAGGTCGTTGTGGCGTACGCGGTCCTCAGGGAGGGCGCGCGCAAGGACCCGGAGGCGCTGCGCGCCTTCCTCAAGTCCGAGCTGGCACCGTACAAATGCCCCCGCGAGATCGTCTTCCTGGACGCACTGCCGCGCACCGCGACGGGGAAGCTCCAGCGGTTCCGGCTGCGCGAAGGCGCCGGTCCGGACGTCGTGTCGCCGGCCGCCCCGGAGAGTGACTTGTCCACGGGCGGCGATCCCAAGTGATCTTCGCACACTAGAGTGATCAACGTGTCAGAGCAGCACGCCCCCCGGTCCCTCATCGTCACGTTCTACGGCGCGTACGGCCGTTTCATGCCCGGCCCCGTGCCGGTGGCCGAGCTGATCCGGCTCCTTGCCGCGGTCGGCGTCGACGCGCCCTCCGTACGGTCGTCGGTGTCGCGGCTCAAGCGCCGCGGCCTCCTCGAGCCGGCACGCACGGCGACGGGCGCGGCCGGGTACGCGCTGTCGACGGCCGCGCGACAGCTGCTCGACGACGGCGACCGGCGGGTGTACGCGACGGCACCTCCCGAGGACGAAGGCTGGGTGCTCGCCGTCTTCTCCGTGCCGGAGTCCGAGCGGCAGAAGCGACACGTGCTGCGCTCACGGCTCGCCGGTCTCGGCTTCGGGACGGCTGCCCCCGGGGTGTGGCTCGCCCCGGCGCGGCTCTACGAGGAGACCCGGCACACTCTGGAGCGGCTGCGGCTCGACGCCTACGTGGAGCTGTTCCGCGGGGAGCACTTGGGCTTCGCGGCGACGGCCGACGCGGTCGCCCGCTGGTGGGACCTGGCCGCGATCGCCAAGGAGCACGAGGAGTTCCTCGACCAGCACGCGCCCGTGCTGCACGCCTGGGAGCGGCGCGCGGACACCCCGCCGGAGGAGGCGTACCGCGACTATCTGCTCGCCCTGGACTCCTGGCGCCACCTTCCGTACACCGACCCGGGACTGCCCGCCGCACTGCTGCCCCAGGACTGGCCGGGCGCCCGCTCGGCCACCGTCTTCCGGGCGCTGCACGGCCGGCTGCGGGACGCCGGGGCGGTCTTCGCGGGTGTGCCCGGACACTTCCGGCACTCCGATGAAGTGTGACCTCTCTTGCATCGTGAGGCGCTAAGGGAACCCTCAGGCTCCTCCGTCCCTCTGCTCATGTTTCTTACCTAGCGTCGTGAGCCGCACGCCAGGACAGGAAGAGGACAGCACGTATGACCACCACGGCAAGGGCTCAGGGAGCCACCGTCTGGCTCACGGGCCTGCCGAGCGCGGGCAAGACCACCATCGCGCGCCTTGTGGCCACTCGTCTGAAGGCCGAGGGGCACCGCGTGGAGGTCCTCGACGGTGACGAGACCCGCCGCTTCCTCTCCGCCGGCCTCGGCTTCTCCGCCGTCTTCGGCGGCGGACGCCGCGACGAGGAGAGGGCCCGGGCGAAGGACACATGGGCTGGTACGAGGGTGCGGCTCTGCTGAAGTTCCTGGAGACCGTGCCGGTGGGCTCCGAGGTGTCGGCCGCTCCGGCGCGCTTCCCGGTGCAGTACGTCATCCGGCACGACGAAGTCCGCCACTACGCGGGCCAGTTGGTGTCGTGAGAGCTGCGCGTCGGCGACCGCGTCACGGTCCACCCGTCCGGCGAGACATCCGAGATCGCCGGCATCGACGTACTCGGCAAGGACGCCGACACGGCCTACGCGCCCCAGTCGTTGACGCTGCGCCTGGCCGACGAGCGCGATGTCGCGCGCGGCGACATGATCAGCGCCGGGCCCGACGCGCCCGCGCTCACACGGGATGTCCGGGCGGCCGTCTGCCATGTGGCCGACCGCGCGCTGCGGGTCGGCGACCGGGTTCTGGTCAAGCACACCACGCGGACCGTGAAGGCGATCGTCAAGGACCTGGGCGGCGCGGCGGAGCTGACCGCGAACGACCTCGGCCGGATCACCCTGCGCACCGCCGAGCCGCTGGCGCTCGACGACTACGCCGACTCCCGCCGCACCGGTGCGTTCATCCTGGTCGACCCGGCGGACGGTGCGACGCTGACGGCAGGGATGGCCGACCTCTCGTAGGGCTGCGGTGGCCCTCAAGTCCCCAGCTTGAGGCGGGGTTTGGGGGCATCGGTGCGTCCGGTCTGCGGGCGCCGGCTGCCCGCCCGGTAGGGCATCGGCCAGACGACGCCCGGCCCCTCGTACCCCTGCTCGGCCGCCGCGTGCAGCGTCCAGTGCGGGTCGTACAGATGCGGCCGGGCCAGCGCGCACAGGTCCGTACGCCCGGCAAGGATCAGGGAGTTGACGTCGTCCCAGGAGGAGATCGCGCCGACGGCGATCACGGGGAGGCCGGTCTCGTGGCGGATCCGGTCGGCGTACGGCGTCTGGTACGACCGCCCGTATTCGGGGCGCTCGTCCGCCACCACCTGGCCCGTCGACACGTCGACCGCGTCGGCGCCGTGCGCGGCGAAGGCCCGCGCGATCTCGACGGCGTCGTTCCCGGTGGTGCCGCCGTCGGCCCAGTCGGTGGCGGAGATGCGGACGGTCATGGGCCGCTCCTCGGGCCACACGGCCCGCACGGCGTCGAACACTTCGAGCGGGAAGCGAAGTCTGCGGGCGAGCGATCCGCCGTACGCGTCGGTGCGGCGGTTGGTCAGCGGCGACAGGAAGCCGGAGAGCAAGTAGCCGTGGGCGCAGTGCAGTTCGAGCAGATCGAAGCCGCCGCGCGCGGCGCGCCAGGCGGCGGCGGTGAACTGTTCCCGGATGTCGGTGAGTTGGGCACGCGACAGCTCGCGGGGCGTCTGACTCCGGGACCTGTACGGGATCGGGGACGCGGCCACGAGTGGCCAGTTGCCGTCCTCCAGCGGCTCGTCGATGCCCTCCCACATCAGCTTGGTCGATCCCTTGCGCCCGGAGTGGCCGAGCTGCACGCCGATCGCGGTGCCCGGCGCCTGCGCGTGGACGAAGTCGGTGATCCGCCGCCAGGCCTCGGCCTGCCGTCCTGTGTAGAGCCCCGCGCAGCCGGGCGTGATGCGGCCCTCGGCGCTCACGCAGACCATCTCGGTCATCACCAGTCCGGCGCCGCCGAGTGCCCGCGCGCCCAGGTGGACGAGGTGGAAGTCGCCGGGGACGCCGTCCACGGACGAGTACATGTCCATGGGCGAGACGACGACCCGGTTGCGCAGCGTGAGGTCGCGGAGCCGGAACGGCGTGAACATCGGGGGCGTACCCGCCGGACAGCCGAACTCGCGCTCCACGGACTCGGTGAAGCGCGCGTCGCGCAGCCGCAGGTTGTCGTGGGTGACGCGGCGACTGCGGGTGAGGAGGTTGAAGGCGAACTGGCCTGAGGGCTGGTCGAGATAACGGTCCAGGTTCTCGAACCACTCCAGGCTGGCGCGCGCCGCCCGCTGGGTGGACGCGACGACCGGGCGCCGCTCTTCCTCGTAGGCGCCGAGGGCCTGCGCCAGATCGGTGTGCTCCTCCAGACAGGCGGCCAGCGCGAGCGCGTCCTCCACCGCCAGCTTCGTGCCGGAGCCGATGGAGAAGTGGGCGGTGTGCGCGGCGTCGCCGAGGAGGACCAGGTTCCCGTGCGCCCAACGGTCGTTGACGACCGTCCGGAATGTGGTCCACGCCGACTTGTTGGACCGCAGCGGGCGGCCGCCCAGCGCGTCCGCGAAGATCTTCGCGCACCGCTCGACGGACTCCTGCTCGTCGAGCTCCGCGAAACCGGCCGACCGCCACACCTCTTCGCGCATCTCCACGATGACGGTCGAGGCGCCGAGTTGATTCTGCGGCCCGGAGGACCTCGTTGAGGGGTGGTGGTCGGACGACGGGCGGGAATAGGGGTAGCCGTGCAGCTGCATCACGCCGTACTCGGTCTCGGCGATCTCGAAGCGGAAGGCGTCGAAGGCGAAGTCGGCGGCGAGCCAGATGTAGCGGCAGCGATGCTCCTCGACGGAGGGCCCGAACACCTCCGCGTACGCCGCGCGCGTGAGGCTGTGCACACCGTCGGCGGCGACGACGAGGTCGTACGCCCTCATCAGCTCGCCGGCCGGCGGGGCCTCCGCCCGGAAGCGCAGGTCGACGCCGAGCGAGCGGCAGCGTTCGTGCAGGATCTCGAGCAGCCTGCGCCTGCCGAGCGCCGCGAAGCCGTGACCGCCCGAGGTGTGACGCACCCCGCGGTGCACGATGTCGATGTCGTCCCAGCGCACGAACTCGTCCTGGAGCGCGGTGTACACGACCGGGTCGGCGTGCTCGATGCCGCCGAGCGTCTCGTCGGAGAGCACGACACCGAAGCCGAAGGTGTCGTCGGGGGCGTTCCGCTCCCAGACGGTGATCTCGCGGGAGGGGTCGAGTCGCTTGAGGAGGGCGGCGGCGTAGAGGCCACCGGGACCACCGCCGATCACCGCGACGCGCAGAGGTGAGCGCACGTCGGCGGCCGCGACCTCCGGCACGCGCCCGCCCGCCGGCGTCCGCGTGCCCGCAGGCGGCCGCGCGCCCGCTGCCGCCTGCCGTCCGTGCCCACCCGCCGCCACGGCTATCGCCCCCGCCACTTCGGCGGCCGCTTCTCCGTGAACGCGGCATGGAACTCGGCGTAGTCCTGCCCGTTCATCAGCAGGGCCTGGGTCGAGGCGTCGAGTTCGACGGAGGCGGCGAGCGGCATGTCCAGTTCGGCGGTGAGCAGGGCCTTGGTCTGCGCATACGCGAGGGCCGGGCCCTCGGCGAGACGGTGGGCCAGCCGCTGTGCGGCCTCGTCGGCGCCGCCCTCGTCGGCGAGCTCGCTGATCAGGCCGATCCGCTCGGCCTCGGGCGCGCGCACGGGCTCGCCGAGCATCAGCAGCCGGGTCGCGTGGCCGAGTCCGACGACCCGGGGCAGCAGATAGGCCGCGCCCATGTCACCGCCGGACAGCCCGACGCGGGTGAAGAGGAACGAGAAGCGGGCCGAAGGGTCGGCGACCCGGAAGTCGGCCGCCAGCGCCAGCACGGCTCCGGCACCCGCCGCCACGCCGTGCACCGCCGCGATCACCGGGAACGGGCATTCCCTCACGGCCCGTACGACCTGTCCGGTCATCCGGTTGAAGTCGAGGAGCTGGGCGGTGTCCATGGAGAGGGTCGCGCCGATGATCTCGTCGACATCGCCTCCGGAGCAGAAACCGCGTCCCTCGCCGGCCAGCACCAGGGCGCGTACGGATCGCTCGCGGGACAGCTCGGCGAGCAGGTCGCGCAGGTCGGCGTAGGCGCCGAAGGTGAGCGCGTTGAGTTTCTCGGGGCGGGACAGGGTGACCGTGGCGACCCCGTCGGCGACCTCACACCTCAGATGCTGCCAGTCGGGCGTGCGGGCGGCGGAGCCGGTGAAGGGACTCATGACGTGCGGCCTCCTCGGGCGGGGGCGGCGCTCTGTGGCTACTCCATGAAGTTATCACTTCTCTGTGACTGTCGTCATGAGTGCGCGATAAGCCAGGGGCCGACAGAGGCCGCCCCCACGTCACAGACAAGCGTCACAGAGTCACCGGCAACCGTCACCGAGTCACGGATCGTCGATAGCCCCGTAACGGTGAGAGCGGACCTGCGGGGTGGGCCGTTCGTCTGGGTACGCAGACGTATGTCGGGCCGAACGTCCCGAGAGAACACCCACCGATGTCCCGAAATAGCCCGCCGAGCGGCTCTGCACGGCGGCCCCGTACCATTCACAAAGTTGAAAGCAGGACAGCCTGCTCCATGAACGGACCCGCCTTGCACGACACCCCAGCCCCCGCCTCCTGGCGCATCGCACTGCCGCACACCGTCGCGGCCGTGCCCGTCGCCCGTGCTCTGGTCCGCACCGCGCTGGCCGAGCTGGCGCACGCGGCCGACAGCGACACCGCTGAGCTGCTCACCGCGGAGCTGGTCGCCAACGCCGTGGAGCACGCCGCCGGGGACGGTCCCATAGAGCTGGTCGTGGAGCTGATGCCGACCGGCTGCCAGGTCGAGGTGCACGACCCGGACCCGGCGCCGCCCGGCAATCTCACGGTCCCCCACCCGGCCGGCGAACCCGACCCCTGGCAGGAGCACGGGCGCGGCCTCCTGCTGATCCGCACCCTCAGCTCGTCCTGCGGTCACCGCCCCACCGGCTCCGGCAAGGCGGTCTGGTTCAGACTGCCTGTGGTTCCCGCTCAGCGACGGCCGCGGTAGCCTCCGCCCGCGCGGCCAGCCGGGAATGCCGGCGCCCGTAGAGGACGTACACCAGGAATCCGGCCACCAGGAACAGGGCGAACTGCACCCAGGTGGTCCAGCCCGTCTCGTACATCAGATACAGGCAGAAGCCCACGCCGAGCAGCGGTACCACGCGGCGGCCACGGAAGGGGTGGTCCGGGCCGCCGGTCAGGATAAGGCCTGCTGGGAGATGGGGCAGGCCAAGATCTACGGGGACTGTCGTCAGGCCAGGGTCGCCACCAGGATCGCCTTGATGGTGTGCAGCCGGTTCTCCGCCTCGTCGAAGACGACCGAGTGCGCCGACTCGAAGACCTCGTCGGTGACCTCGAGGGATTCCATGCCATGGCTCTCGTACAGCTCGCGGCCGACCTTGGTGCCGAGGTCGTGGAAGGCCGGGAGGCAGTGCAGGAACTTCACCTCGGGGTTGCCGGTGGCGCGCAGCACGTCCATCGTCACGGCGTACGTGGACAGCGCGGCGATGCGCTCGTCCCAGACCTCCTTGGGCTCGCCCATGGAGACCCACACGTCCGTCGCGACGAAGTCCGCGCCGAGGACGCCCTCGGAGACGTCCTCGGTGAGCGTGACGCGGCCGCCGCTGTGCTCGGCGAGTTCGCGGGCCCGCGTGACGATCTCGTCGGCCGGCCAGTAGGTCTTGGGCGCGACGACCCGGACGTCCATGCCGAGCAGCGCGCCGGTGATCAGATACGAGTTGCCCATGTTGAAGCGAGCGTCGCCGAGGTAGGCGAAGGCGATCTCCCCGAGCGGCTTGTCGCAGTGCTCGGTCATGGTGAGCACGTCGGCGAGCATCTGGGTCGGGTGCCAGTCGTCGGTCAGACCGTTGTAGACGGGCACACCGGCGTACGCGGCCAGCTCCTCGACGGAGGCCTGGCTGTCGCCCCGGTACTCAATGGCGTCGAACATCCGGCCGAGGACGCGCGCGGTGTCCTTCACGGACTCCTTGTGGCCCATCTGCGAGCCCGACGGGTCCAGATACGTCGTCGAGGCGCCCTGGTCCGCCGCCGCGACCTCGAACGCGCAGCGCGTACGCGTGGAGGTCTTCTCGAAGATCAGCGCGATGTTCTTGCCACGCAGATACGGGGTCTCGGTCCCGGCCTTCTTGGCCGCCTTGAGCTCGGCGGCCAGCTCGATCAGACCGCGGAACTCTTCCGCCGTGAAGTCCAGCTCCTTGAGGAAGTGGCGGCCGGCGAGGGCGGTCGGGACTGTCGCCATGGGGGCGCTCCAGGGTTACGAAGACGGGGACCTTGGAATTCTATACGATCCTCGGCATTTCTATACGGGGGCTATACGGCCTCGCGTTCGACCGGACAGCTCATACAGCGCGGTCCGCCCCTCCCCCGCCCCAGCTCACTGCCCGGAATCTCGATGACCTCGATGCCCTGCTTGCGCAGATGTGTGTTGGTGGTGGAGTTCCGCTCGTAGGCGACCACGACGCCCGGTTCGACGGCGAGGACATTGCACCCGTCGTCCCACTGCTCCCGCTCGGCCGCGTGCACGTCCTGGGTGGCGGTGAGGACACGGATCTCGCTCAGGCCCAGCGCCGCGGCGATCGCACGGTGCATGTGCTCCGGGGGATGGTCGGTGACCTTCAGCTCCTTGTCCTCCGCGCCCGGTTCGATGGTGTACGACCGGAGCATGCCGAGCCCCGCGTACTGCGTGAAGATGTCGCCGTCGACCATCGTCATCACGGTGTCGAGGTGCATGAGCGCCCGCCGCTTGGGCATGTCGAGCGCCACGATCGTGCGCGCCGAGCCCGCCGCGAACAGCTTGTGCGCGAGCATCTCGACAGCCTGGGGCGTGGTCCGCTCACTCATGCCGATGAGCACCGCGCCATTGCCGATGACGAGCACGTCGCCGCCCTCGATGGTGGACGGATAGTCGGCCTGCCCCTCCGACCAGAGATGGAAGGTCTCGTCACGGAAGAGCGGGTGGTGCCGGTAGATCGCCTCGAAGTGCACGGTCTCGCGCTGCCGGGCCGGCCAGCGCATGGCGTTGATGGAGACCCCGTCGTAGATCCAGGCGGAGGTGTCCCGGGTGAAGAGATGGTTCGGCAACGGCCGGAGCAGGAAGTCGTCGAGGTCCATGACATGGAAGCGCACGGAGGTCGGCTCCGAGTGGGCGTCCAGGAACTCCCGCTTGGTCATGCCGCCGACGAGCACGGACGCCAGTTCCGGAGCGGGCAGCGTCTCGAAGGCGGCCCGCAGGTGGTCGGTGGCGAGCGGCCCGTACTCCTTCTCGTCGAAGACCCGGTCCAGGACGAGCGATCTGGCCGCCGGGATCTCCAGGGCCTCGGTGAGCAGGTCGCCGAAGAGATGGACGGTGACCCCGCGGTCGCGCAGGACGTCGGCGAACCCGTCGTGCTCCGCGCGCGCCCGGCGCACCCACAGCACGTCGTCGAAGAGCAGGGCGTCCTTATTGCTGGGGGTGAGCCTTTTGAGCTCAAGATCCGGCCGGTGCAGGATGACGCGGCGCAGCCGCCCGGCCTCGGAGTCGACTTGGAATCCCATGCCTCCATCCTGACCATCCGGACGCCTGTTCACCCGCCGATCGCGGGACCTGCGCCGCATTCATTTCGTCCCCTTGACGATAAGTGAGCCCATCATTATCGTCTTACTGACGACAAAGGCGAACGAGGGGTCACCGGGATCGCCCGGCGACAAGGGGGTAATCATGGCCGACATCACCCGGCGTCTCGGCTGGCGCCATCTGCGCGGGGCGCCGACCGCCCACGTCCGGCACCACCGCTCCGGCCGCCTGGTGCACGACGGCCCCGGACTGAGCTTCTGGTACCGCTCCCTGACCGCGGCACTCTCCGAAGTCCCGGTCGACGACCGTGAGTTGGCGATGACGTTCCACGCCCGTACGTCCGACTTCCAGGACGTCGCGGTGCAGGCGACCGTCACGTACCGCATCAGCGATCCGGCGATCGCGGCCGCGCGCCTGGACTTCTCCATCGACCCCGACACGGGCGCCTGGCGCGGCGCTCCCCTGGAGCAGCTCTCGACCCTGCTGACCGAGACGGCCCAGCAGCACGCGCTGGACGTCCTGGCCCGTACGCCGCTGGCGGCCGCCCTGGTCGACGGAGTCGCGGCGGTACGGGAGCGGATCGCGGGCGGGCTCGCCGCCGAGCCCCGGCTGCCCGCGACGGGGATCGAGGTGGTGGCCGTACGCGTCGTCGCGCTGCGTCCGGAGCCCGAGGTGGAGCGGGCGCTGCGCACGCCGGCCCGCGAGCAGATCCAGCAGGACGCGGACAAGGCGACGTACGAACGCCGTGCCGTCGCCGTCGAGCGGGAGCGCGCCATCGCCGAGAACGAACTCGCCAGCCAGATCGAACTCGCCCGGCGCGAGGAGCAGTTGGTCGACCAGCGCGGCACGAACGCGCGGCGCGAGGCCGAGGAGCACGCGGCGGCGGACGCCGTGCGCGCCGGGGCGGAGGCCGCGCGCACGGTCCGCCTCGCGGAGGCGGAGGCCACCCGGTCGCTGCGCCTCGCCGAGGCGGAGGCCACCCGCAAGGTGCGGCTCGCCGGGGCCGAGGCTCAGGCCGCGCGCGAGGTCGGTGCGGCGCGGGCCGAGGCGCAGGCCGCCTGGCTGCGGGTCCACGGGGACGTGGACGTCGCCACGCTGCACGCCCTGACGGGCACGCGGCTCGCGGAGAACCTGCCGCGGATCGAGAGCGTCACGGTGTCGCCGGACGTCCTGACAGGACTGCTCGCCAAGCTGGGCAACGGAGCCTCCGGAGAACCGGCGTGAGTCTCGCGCCGCGGGTCGTCCTCGTCCATCGCACCACGGAGTACGAGGAGTTGGTGGCCCGGCACGGCACGCACGGGCAGGCGGCCTTCTTCCTCTCCTCCCGGGGGCGGGACATCGAGGCGGTGGCCCAGCGGCACCGGCGGGAGCGGGAGGCACTGGCCGAAGTGGTGTCGGCGGTTCCGCTGACCTGGCGTCAGGCCCGGGTGGAGCGCGCGGACTTGGACCGTTTCCTGTTCGCGCCGGAGGACGTCGTGGTCGTGGTCGGGCAGGACGGGCTGGTCGCGAACGTGGCCAAGTACCTGGCGGGGCAGCCGGTGGTGGGCATCGACACCGACCCCGGGCGCAACCCGGGTGTGCTGGTGCGGCACCGCCCCAAGGACGCGGGCTCCCTGCTCGCCTCGGCGCACGGCGGCCGGGCCGACGAGCTGACCATGGTCGAGGCGGTCGCGGACGACACGCAACGGCTGGTCGCGCTCAACGAGATCTATCTGGGAGCCGCGGGCCATCAGACGGCCCGCTATCGGCTGGGGCTCGACGAGTACGGGGGTGCCGTCGAGCCCCAGGCCTCCTCCGGAGTCCTGGTCGGCACCGGGACGGGGGCCAGCGGCTGGCTCCGCTCCGTGTGGCAGGAGCGGGGCGGCGAACTGCCGCTGCCCGGCCCCACGGACGAACGCCTCCTCTGGTTCGTCCGCGAGGCCTGGCCGTCCCCCGCCACCGGAACGTCACTCGTGGCCGGCGAACTCACCTCCTCCGCCCGGCTGTCCCTCACCGTCGAGTCGGACCGGCTCATCGCGTTCGGCGACGGGATGGAGGGGGACGCGGTGGAGCTGGTGTGGGGGCAGACGGTGCGGGTGGGGGTGGCGGGGGTGCGGTTGCGGCTGGTGGGGTGACGAGGGGTGGTCTTTTCGCCCCCTCCGCCCCTGCCCGGCCCGACCAGCCTTTCGGCTGCGGGTGCGTGGGGGCTGGTCGCGCAGTTCCCCGCGCTCCTGAAAGGGGCGCGGGGAACTGCGCAGTCTTTCAGCGGGGGTCTGGGGGCGGCAGCCCCCAGGGACGATGGGGGTCCCCCCGCTCGAGCGAAGCCGAGAGTGGGGGAGGGCAGGGGCGGAGGGGGCGAGAACCTCACAGCCTCGGGTCCACCGGCTCCGACTCCAGCGCCAGTACCCCGAACACGGCCTCGTGCACCCGCCACAACGGCTCGCCCTCCGCGAGCCGGTCGAGGGCTTCGAGCCCCAGCGCGTACTCCCGGATCGCGAGCGACCGCTTGTGGTTCAGGAACCGTCCCCGCAGCCGCGCGAGGTTCTCGGGACGCGTGTACTCCGGACCGTAGATGATCCGCAGGTACTCACGCCCCCGGCACTTGATGCCGGGCTGCACAAGCCGCCCCTGCGCACCGCGCACCACCGCATCGACCGGCTTGACGACCATGCCCTCGCCCCCGCGGTCCGTCATCTCCAGCCACCAGTCGACGCCGGCCCGCACCGACTCCGGGTCTCCGGTGTCGACGAAGAGCCGTCGGGTGGTCTGCAGCAGACCGCTCCCGTCGTGCTCCACGAGCCGGTCGATCAGCGCGAGCTGCTCGTCGTGCGGCAGGGCGGCGAGGCTCCGGCCCTGGACGGCGAGGATCTGGAAGGGTGCCAGTCGGACACCGTCGAGGCCCTGGGTGGTCCAGCAGTAGCGCCGGTAGGCGTCCGTGAACGCCTTGGCGTCCGCGGCGCGTTCACGCTGCCGCGCCAGCAGGTCCCGTACGTCGACCCCGCGCTCCGCGGCCCCTTCGAGCGCGGCCAGCGCTCCCGGGAACGCGGCTCCGGACGCGGCGCCGACCGCCGCGTACTGACTGCGCAGCAGCCCGGACGCCTTCAGCGACCACGGCAGCAACTCGGCGTCGAGCAGCAGCCAGTCCGTCTCGAGTTCCTTCCAGAGCCCCGCCTCGGTCGCGGCGGCCCGCACCCGGCCGAGGATCTCCTCGGTGACGGCGGCGTCGTCGAAGAAGGGACGGCCGGTGCGGGTGTAGAGCGACCCCGTGGGACCGTCCACACCGAAGCGCTCGCGCGCCACTCCCGCGTCCCGGCAGACCAGCGCCACCGCCCGCGAGCCCATGTGCTTCTCCTCGCACACGACCCGGGCGACCCCGTCCTCCTTGTACTGCGCGAAGGCTTCGGCGGGGTGCTCCAGGAAATGTTCATCAGCGGCTCCGCCGCGGGCCTCGATGTGCGAGGTCGCGGTCGGTGCCATGGTCGGCGGCAGGTACGGCAGCAGCCGTGGGTCCACCGCGAAGCGGCTCATGACCTCCAGGGCCGCCGCCGCGTTCTCCTCGCGGACCGACACGCGTCCGGCGTGCCGCGTCTCGACGACCCGTCGTCCGTGCACATCCGCGAGGTCGAGCGGACGGCCCTCGTGGCCGCCGGGCGCCTCGGAGGCGAGCGGCCGCGTGGGCTCGTACCAGACCTGCTCGGCCGGTACGTCGACGAGTTCGCGCTCCGGCCAGCGCAGCGCGGTGAGCTTGCCGCCGAAGACGGCACCCGTGTCGAGGCAGATGGTGTTGTTCAGCCAGGTGGCCGTCGGGACCGGGGTGTGACCGTAGACGACGGCCGCGCGGCCCCGGTACTCCTCCGCCCACGGATAGCGCACCGGCAGTCCGAACTCGTCCGTCTCACCGGTCGTGTCGCCGTACAGCGCGTGCGAGCGCACCCGGCCGGAGGTCCGCCCGTGGTACTTCTCGGGCAGGCCGGCATGGCAGACGACGAGCTTGCCCCCGTCGAGCACGTAGTGACTGACGAGTCCCTCCAGGAACTCCCGCACCTGCTTCCTGAACTCCTCGCTCTCCCCCTCCATCTGCTCGATCGTCTCGGCGAGGCCGTGCGTGTGCTGGACCTTGCGGCCCTTGAGGTAACGCCCGTACTTGTTCTCGTGGTTGCCGGGCACGCACAGGGCGCTGCCCGAGCCGACCATGGACATCACCCGGCGCAGTACGCCCGGGGTGTCCGGGCCGCGGTCGACGAGGTCGCCGACGAAGACGGCCGTACGGCCCTGCGGGTGCGTCCCGTCGACGTAACCGAGCTTGCCGAGCAGGCTCTCCAGTTCCGAGGCGCAGCCGTGGATGTCGCCGATGATGTCGAAGGGTCCGGTGAGGTGGGTCAGGTCGTTGAACCGCTTCTCGGTGCTGACCTCGGCGCTCTCGATCTCCTCCACACCACGCAGGACGTGCACCTTTCTGAACCCCTCGCGCTCCAAGTGACGCAGCGAGCGACGGAGTTCGCGGATGTGGCGCTGGATGACGCGGCGCGGCATGTCGGCGCGGTCGGTACGGGCGGCGTTGCGCTCGGCGCACACCTCCTCCGGCACGTCCAGCACGATCGCGATGGGCAACACGTCGTACTTCTTGGCGAGTTCGATCAGCTGGCGGCGGCTCTCCTGCTGGACGTTGGTGGCGTCCACGACCGTTCGCCGGCCCGCCGCGAGCCGCTTGCCCGCGATGTAGTGCAGTATGTCGAAGGCGTCACCGCTGGCGCTCTGGTCGTTCTCGTCGTCGGCGACCAGGCCGCGGCAGAAGTCGGACGAGATCACCTCGGTCTGCTTGAAGTGCTTGCGGGCGAAGGTGGACTTGCCCGAGCCGGACGCGCCGATCAGCACCACGAGGGAAAGGTCGGTCACGGGCAGGGTGCGCGCCCTGGCGTGCGTCTCGTTCGTCATGCGGCCTTCTCCTCCTTCGGGGCGGTGAGCGTGAATGTGGCCATCTGCGTGGGCGGGCCCACTTCGGGGTCGTCAGGTCCGACGGGCGTGAACTCCACGTCGTACCCGTGTCGCTCGGCGACCGTCCGCGCCCAGGTCCGGAACTCCTCCCGCGTCCATTCGAAGCGGTGGTCGCCGTGCCGGGAGTGTCCGGCCGGGAGGGTCTCCCAGCGGACGTTGTACTCGACGTTCGGCGTCGTCACGAGGACCGTCCTCGGGCGTGCGGAGCCGAACACCGCGTACTCCAGGGCGGGCAGCCGGGGCAGGTCGAGGTGCTCGACGACCTCGCTGAGCACGGCGGCGTCGTACCCCTTGAGGCGTTTGTCGGTGTAGGCGAGCGAGCCCTGCAAGAGCTGTACGCGCGATGCCTGCCGCTCGCCCATGCGGTCCAGCTTGAGCCGCCGCGAGGCGATGGTGAGCGCACGCATCGACACGTCGACGCCGACGATCTCGGTGAACCGCGTGTCCTTGAGCAGCGCCTGCACCAACTGGCCCTGTCCACAGCCGAGATCGAGGACGCGGCCCGCGCCCGACGCGTGCAGCGCGGCGAGGATCGCGTCCCGGCGCTGCACGGCGAGCGGCACCGGCTTCTCTGAGTCCTCTTCGTCATCGAATGCAGCCGTCTCTTCGCCGACCGCGTTGTCGATCTCCTCGACCTCGGTGTCGTCGGCCTCGGCCAGCCGTACGAGCTCCAGCCGCTCCATCGCCTCACGGGTCAGCGACCAGCGGCGCGAAAGATACCGGCTGGTGATCAGCTTCTGCTCCGGGTGGTCCGGCAGCCAGCCCTCACCGGCCCGCAGCAGCTTGTCGACCTCGTCGGACGACACCCAGTAGTGCTTGGCGTCGTCGAGCACCGGGAGCAGCACGTAGAGGTGGCGCAGGGCCTCGGCGAGCGTCAGCCGCGTCGCTTCCAGTTCCAGACGGACGTAGCGGGAGTCGCCCCATTCGGGGAACTGCTCGTCCAGCGCCACGGCCTCGACCGTCACCGTCCATCCGAGCGGCTCGAACAGCGCCCGTACGAGGTCGGCGCCGCCGCGGGCGGGCAGCGCGGGCACCTCGATCCGCAGCGGCCTGGTCTGCTCCGGCAGTTCGGGCTTCGCGGTGCACTGGCCCTTCATCGCGCTGGAGAACACAGCGCTCAGCGCCACGGCGAGCAAGGAGGAGGCCGCGTACGGGCGGTCGTTGACGTACTGGGCGAGCGCGGCGTCGGGCGCCCCGCCACGGCCCTTGCCCTTGCCACGCCGGACCAGCGCCACCGCGTCGACCTCGAGCAGCAGCGCGGCCGTGCACCGCTCGACGGACGCCTCCGGGTAGAGGACGTGCGCCGTGCCGTAGGAGGTCGAGAACGCCTGCCCCTTGTCGGGATGCTTGTGCAGCAGAAAGCCGAGGTCGGTCGCGGGGCGCTCTGGGGTACCGGTGGTACTGATCGTCAGGAACACAGTGGGTCTGCCTCGAAACGTCTGCTGAGCTGCGGATACTTGGCGTGCGGCAAAGCCGTGCACATCGCGTGCACACACGCCGGGATCCGGTGCATCGCAGCTGGGGGAGAACGCGCCCGGGTGATCACTGCTCCAGGCGCTTCCTCGCCCTCGTAGCGGTGCGTACGCCGCGCTGCGGTCAGCCCCCCGCGCGGCGCCCCTTGTTCGGCGCGCCTGCCCAACGTACAGCGAACACCCTGGGCATACTCAGGCATTTTTCCACCGCGGCTCTCGCTCGCCTCAGTCGGTGCCGGGTTGGACGAGCTTGAAGAAGAGGCGGGCGGCGGCCCGCTGCGCGGCCCGGCGCAGGCGAATCGGGGCCGGGCGGGCCGGAGTCGGCACGGGGTGCCGGCCAGGCGGGGAAAGAGGGCTTCGGCGTTGGTGCGGTTGATGGCCCGAAGGGTGCCGGGGTCGACTCCGGTGTCGAGGCCGTTCGCGAAGTACTGGCCGGCCGGGGTGGGGGCGAAGGGCCAGTCGCTGCCGAACAGGATGTGCCCGGGGCAGGTGAAGGCGAGCAGGGTGGGCAGGGCGGCGGGGCTGGAGGACAGCGCGGTGTCGAAGTAGAAGCCGCGGAAGTCTTCCAGCACCTCCAGGGGGCTCCGGCCGGTGTCGCTCGCGATGGCGACGGCCATGCGATGGGAGGCGTAGGGGACGAAGCCCCCCGCGTGGCTGAGGATGAACCGGATGTTCGGGTACGTGCGCACCACGCCGTTGCGTACGAGGAGGTAGGCGGCCCGGGTGGTGTCGAGGAGGAAGTCGGCCGCGAAGGGCGGGATGTTCTCGACGGCGGGCGCCGGAAGGTCGGCCGGGTGGACGAAGACGACGGCGCCGTGCTCGTCCAGGCATCGCCACAGTGCGTCCTGGCCAGGGCCCCGCTTCCGACATCCGGCCGAGGGGCGTCGACTCTCAGGCGAGGGCGAGGAAGAGCTTCTCGAGTTCCGCTTCGGTCATGGGGGGCGTGTCCTTGTCGGCGGCCGCCATGCACTGGCGCATACCGCTGGCGACGATCTTGAAGCCGGCCCGGTCCAGGGCCCGGGAGACGGCGGCGAGTTGGGTGACGACGTCCTTGCAGTCGCGGCCGGCCTCGATCATGGCGATGACGCCGGCGAGCTGCCCCTGGGCGCGGCGCAGGCGGTTGAGGATGGCGGTGCTGGCTTCCTCATCGACGGGCATGGCCATGAGCGGGTCCTCCTGGTGGGTTCTTCCTTGCGCCATGGTACCCCCTGGGGTATCGGTGCCCCCGAGCGGAGCCCGAGGCCACCGATCACGGGGGGGGGTGGGTCAGTCGTGCGAGAACTTGATGTCGGGCAGCACCTTGTGCAGCCACGCGGGGCTCCACCAAGCGGCGCGTCCGGTCAGCCGGAGCAGGACGGGCAGCAGCACGAGTCGTACGAGGACGGCGTCGAGGAGCACCGCCAGACCGAGGATGATGCCCATCTCCTTGGGCGGCAGCGGCCCCGACAGCGCGAAGGTGAAGAAGACGGCGACCATGACGGCCGCCGCGGCGAAGATGACGCGCCCGGAGTGGGCCAGCGCGCCCACCATGGCCTTGCGCGGGTCGCCCGTCTGCTCGTACTGCTCCTTGGCGGAGGACAGCAGGAAGACGGTGTAGTCCATGGCGATCGCGAAGATCATGGCGAAGAAGAAGACCGGCCCCCAGCCGTCCATGAACCCCTGCGGGGTGAAGCCGAGCAGGCTCGCACCGTGGCCCTCCTGGAAGATCAGCCGGGCCGCACCGAAGGCGGCCCCCGTGGCCAGCAGGTTGGTGACGGTGCCGAGCAGCGCGACCAGTGGGGCCTGGAGCGCGAAGAGCAGCAGCAGGAACCCCAGGGCGAGGATGGTGCCGATGACGATCGGGGTCTTCTCGTCCAGGACACTCTGCAGGTCGAGGTTCTCCACGGCGGCGCCGCCGACCAGCGCCCGGTCCGGCAGGTCGGCGCGGAGTTGGTCGACGGTGGCGGAGAGGGCGGCGTCCGAGGGGTCCACCGTGGGGACCGCCTGGATGAGCGTGAGTCCGGAGCCGTCGGCCGCGTTCGTGGCAGGCATCACGGCGGCGATCCCGGAATTGCCCTTGAGCACGGCGGTGGTCGCTTCGGCCGCGGCCGCGGGGGTGATGATCTGCAGCGTGCCGGCGGCGCCGTCGCCGAACGCCTTCTGTACGGCGGTGTAGCCGGTGTGCGAGGAGGAGTCGTCCGGTACGACGTCGATGGACGGCATCGCGACCTTCAGGCCGACGATCGGCACGGCCAGCGCCACGAGCACGACCAGGGCGGGGATGCCGTAGCGCAGTGGATGCGCCCACAGTCGCTCACCCCAGGAGCCGAAGCGCGGTGACCCGCCGACGGGTTCGGTCTTGCCGCGACGCCAGGGCAGGGCACCGGAGTTGACCTTGGTGCCGAGCTTACCGAGGACGGCGGGCAGCAGGGTGAGGGTGGCGGCCAGGACGAAGGCGACGGCGAGCATGATGCCCAGCGCCATGGTCCGGAAGGCGGGCGAGGGCACGAGCAGTACGACACCGAGGCTGGCCACGACGGTGACCCCGGAGAGCAGGACGGCCTTGCCCGCGGTGTCCATGGTCTCGCCCACCGCCCGCCGGGCATCGCCGTGCCGGGCGAGGGCGGCCCGGAAACGTACGACGAGGAACAGCGCATAGTCGATGCCCAGCGCGAGGGCGAACATCATCGCGAAGTTCATCGCCCAGATCGACACGGGCGTGACGTGATCGAGCAGGACGAGGGTCCCGGCGGAGGCGGCGAGCCCCGCCACGGTGAGCAGAAGCGGGAGTCCGGCGGCGACCAGGGTGCCGAAGGCCAGCACGAGAATGCCGAGCGTGACCGGCCAGGACAGCATTTCGGACTTCATCATCGCGTCGTGGCTGGCGGTGTTGAAGTCGCTCCACATCATGGACGAACCCGTGGCGCTCACCTGGATGCCGTCGGTCGACAGGGCGGTCAGCGGGTCCTTGAGGGCTTCGGCGGCCTTGACCATCTCGTTGGTGCCGGAGGCCGCGCCGCCCAGGATGATCGCTGTCCTGCCGTCGCGGCTGATGGTGGATCCGGGCTGCGGGGCGACGACTTCGGAGATGTCCGGGTCGGCCTTCAGCAGCGCGGTCGCCTCGCCGATGACATCCTGCACGGCCGAATCGGCGACCGGCCGATCGGCCTTGACGACGACTTGCAGGGCGGCGGAGGAATTGCCGCCGAAGTGCTTCTGCGCGAGTTCGCGTACGGCGACGGATTCCGAGCCGTCGGCCTGCCAGCCCGCCCCCGCCAGCGCGGAGGTCGCCGAGGGGGCGAGCGCACCGAGCCCCGCGACCAGGGCCAGCCAGATCACCGCGACCAGCCGCAGATGGGCGGCGGACCACAGCCCCAGACGGCCGAGAAGGCCGGGCGGGGAGCCGCCAGGAGCGGCGGGTTCCGCGGCCGCGGGCGGGGTGACGACCCTGCCGGTGCTGGTCATGGGGGACTCCTTCATGCATGTGCGCTATACCCCTGGGGGTATAAATGAGGTCAGACGAAAGGGATACCCCCACCCGTATGCGTGGGGGTGCGCGGAAGTCAGGGCGGGTGCGGCGTCAGGCGACGGTGCCGGGCCTGCCGCGCCCGTCGACCACCGGCAGCCCGGCCTGCCGCCAGGCATTCATTCCGCCGTTGACGTCGACGACGTCCACTCCCCGCCCGGCCAGCGCCTTGGCCGCCTGGCGCGAACGGCGCCCACCGCGACAGATCGCCACGACCGGCCTGCCCTGCGCCGCGCTCGGCAGCGAGGCCCCGGCCAGCAAGCTGCCCAGCGGCAGATGGACGGCAGCCGGAGCATGCCCGGCCTGCCACTCCGACCTCTCTCGCACATCGAGCAGGACCGCGTCACTCGCACTCGTGCGGGCATGGGCCTCGGCGGGGGTCAGACGGCCGGGGCCGCCGCGCAGGAAACCGAACATCGCACATCACTCCACTACTTGGGCCGGAAAACAGCGAGGAAGAGGGAGAGCGACATACCGGCACTCTCCTCTTCGCCTCAGATACCAGGGGGGGTATCCACCCGCCGGAGCAGCGTATACCCCCACCCGTATTCCGCCAAGCCGAGCCGACCCCGTGGCCGGGAGCGCGACGACAAAGCCCCAGGCCTCCGGAGACGGAGGCCTGAGGCCAGGAACGGAAGAACGGGAAGGAGCCCTCAGGACGGCAAGGACGCGAGCCAGTCGGTCAGCAGCCGGTTGATCTCCGCCGGACGCTCCTGTTGGATCCAGTGGCCGCAGCCGTCGAGGACGTGGGAGGAGACCAGGCCGGGCAGGGTGGTGGGATAGGCCTTGATCGCGTCGGCCATCCACGTGGTGGAGGCGTCCAGGCCGCCGCCGATGAAGAGGGACGGCTGGGTGAGGGGGGCGCCGTCGAAGTCGGCGAGATCCTCCCAGTCCCGGTCCATGTTCCGGTAGCGGTTGAGCGGCCCGGTCATACCGGTCCGCTCGAACTCCTCGGCGTAGACGTCGAGATCCTTCTCACCGAGCCAGGCGGGCAACGGGCCGGCGGGGAACCGGTCGCGCAGCATCCCGCCCCGGCCGACGAAGTGCGGGTCGGGTGCGCCGGGTTGGGGCATGGTGTCGGCGGAGAGGGCGGCGTAGAAACCCGCGAGCCAGCCGCGCACATCGGGCTCGATCTCGGCCTCGGCGCGGCCGGGCTCCTGGAAGTAGGAGACGTAGAACTCGTCTCCCCCGCCCCCGCTCATCCGCGCGAAGACCTCGCTGGGCCGCGGTCCGCCGGGCGGGGCGTAGGGCACGCTGAGCAGCCCCACGGCGCGGAAGACGTCCGGTCGGACCAGGGCCGAGTGGGCCGCGATGGCCGCTCCCCAGTCGTGCCCGACGATCACGGCCCGCCGCTCGCCGAGGGTCCGCACCACCGCCGCGTTGTCCTCGACCAGTTCGAGCATGCGGTACGCGTCCGTGGCATCGGGCTTGGACGAACGGCCGTAGCCGCGCACGTCGACGGCGACCGCGCGGTACCCGGCCGCGGCCAGTACCGGCAGCTGATGGCGCCAGGAGTACCAGGACTCCGGGAACCCGTGCACGAGCAGCACCAGCGGCCCCGTGCCCTGCTCCACGAGGTGGATCCGGCCCGCGGGCGCGGCGACCAGCCGGTGGGTGACGTCCGCGGTCTGCTGCGACATGAATCCTCCACGGTTCGCTGACTTGTCCTGGCTGAGATCGATTCCCGATCCTGTGGCACGCGCGCGGTCCTCGCGAGGCTTGTTGCCGATTCGGCAAAACGACTCCATGGTGAAGGGCCCGCGTAAGAGGACAGGTGAACTGCCCGCGTACGACGACGCCGCCCGCCCCGGGGATGATGGCCGGTATGCGCATCCGTATCGACGCCGTCGACCTGCCCGGACTCACCTGCCCTGCCCCCGCCGACGGCAACGTCCCCGCGTACGACAACATCCATGTCGCCGTCCAACGCCGCGACCGTCCGGCCGAACTCCTCGAACCACAGCCGGGCGACGCCCCGTCCGCGACCTGGACCCTGGAGTGCACCGCGACCGTCTCGCCGACCGGCACCGATGTGAAGGGCCCCTATGTGCAGCACCGTCTGGGCCGCCGGTTCATCTACCTCTCGTGGGGCACGGTCGACGAGTCCGGCACCTTCACGATGTTCCGTCGCGCCAAGCTCATGCTCGACTCCGTCCCCGCCGAGGTGCTCGCCACGGCGGCACGCGAGGGCCTGCTGGTCGGACGCCTCGGCCTGACCGACGCGTGCGGCAACCCCCTCTGCGCGCGGGTCGAGCCCCCTCGGATCACCTGGACCGCCGAGCCTGCCCAGCCCGCCGCCTAGGGTGCCTCGCGTTCCCCGACCCGAAGTCGGTCCACGGTTGCGGAGGTGCCAGCGGTTCACGGCGGGGCGGCAGTTGTGACCGGTGCATGATGGATGCATGGATCTTCGTGTCTTCACAGAACCGCAGCAAGGCGCCACCTACGAGACGCTGCTCCGCGTCGCCAAGGCCGCAGAAGACCTCAACTACGGAGCCTTTTTCCGCTCGGACCATTACTTGCACATGGGATCCGTCAGCGGCCTCCCCGGGCCCACCGACGCATGGATCACACTTGCCGGCCTCGCCCGTGAGACGAGCCGCATCCACCTCGGCACCCTGATGACCGCCGGGACCTTCCGGCTGCCCGGCGTCCTCGCGATCCAGGTCGCGCAGGTCGACCAGATGTCGGGCGGGCGCGTGGAGCTCGGTCTCGGGTCCGGCTGGTACGAGGCCGAGCACGAGGCGTACGGCATTCCGTTCCCGAAGGAGAAGTTCGGCCGGCTGGAGGAACAGCTCGCCGTCGTCACCGGTCTCTGGGCCACACCGGTCGGCGAGCGGTTCACCTTCGAGGGGAAGTACTACCAGCTCAAGGACTCTCCCGCGCTGCCGAAGCCCGCGCAGTCGAAGGTGCCCGTCATCATCGGCGGACATGGAGCCAAGCGGACCCCGGCGCTCGCGGCGCGGTACGCCGACGAGTTCAACATCCCCTTCGCATCCATCGCGGACACGGAGCAGCAGTTCGCCCGGGTGCGCGCGGCGGCCGAGCAGGCCGGGCGCAAGGGGGACGAGCTGGTGTACTCCAACGCGCTCGTCGCCTGTGTCGGGAAGACCGACGGCGAGGTGAAGCGTCGGGCCGATGCCATTGGCCGTGACGTCGAGGAGCTCAAGGCGAACGGGCTCGCGGGCTCGCCCGCGGAAGTCGTCGAGCGGATCGCTCAGTACGAGGCCGTTGGATCGCAGCGGATGTATCTCCAGATGCTGGACCTCGACGACCTGGATCACCTGGAGTTGATCGCGACCGAGGTAATGTCCCGGCTCGGGTAGCGGCCCGAGCGCCCGGTCAACTCCTTCGTCCGTGCGGGTGGGTGGGGGCTCGTCGCGCAGTCCCCCGCGCCCCTTACGGGGCGGGAACAGCTACCCCGCTGCCGAATCCCGCTCCACCACCCTCTTCTCGTCCCGCACCGCCAGGCGTCTCAGCATCTCCAGTACCCGGTCACGGGATTCGTCCGCCGCGTCGATGGCCTCCATGCACTGCCAGTACGTCCCCTCGTCGTCCGCCGCGCAGGCGATCCCGACGAGGGCGATGCCGACCTCGCCGAGGAGACCGCCGAGGCAGAGCAGTGCCTCGCGGGCGTCGCCCAACTCGGTGAGCTGGGCGGCGCGTAAGGCACCCACTCCGAGGGCGGGAGTGTCGAGGACTCCGCAACCCCGGCCCGCCAGCTCGGTCAGCCCGAGGGCCTCGCCCCGCAGTTCAGGAGGTCCGGAGACGGCGAAGCGGCTGCCTATCGCCTGGGCCAGGGACTGTGCCTGCCACGCTTCCGCCATCACCTCCGGGGTGTCACCGCTCTCCGCCAGGGCACGCCTGCTCGCCACGATGAGCCGCACCGCCTCCATGGGCTGCCCCCGTCTTTCCCGACGCGCTCGTCGCACGTCCGCCCGAACTCCCTTGTCCACTACCCAGAGTGAAGCTCGATAGGACGAAAAGCCAGAGGAAGCCCGAAATCTGTGGACACGGACTTGGGTGTGGACAACTCGCTGACTCCATAGAGTGACGAACTTGCTCGCTCCTCCCTCCGTGGCAGTCCCCTTACGCCCCCTCACGACCCCTCCGGCGCCGGAAACCTCCGCTCGTTCCGGTCGATCTTCGCGTCGAGCGCGGCGAGCGGGTCGATGCCGAGCACCTCGCACAGCTGGAGCAGATACGCCAGGACGTCCGCGACCTCGTCGGTGACGCGGTGGGCGGTGTCCGCGTCGTCCATGACCCGGGCCGACTCCTCCGGCGTCAACCACTGGAAGATCTCGACCAGTTCGGAGGCCTCCACGCTCAGCGCGGCGACCAGGTTCTTGGGGGTGTGGTACGGCTGCCAGTTCCGCGCGGCCGCGAACTCGGCCAGTCTGCGCTGCAGCTTCGCTACGTCCAGTTCTGTCACGGCTAAAGGTCTACCACCGTGACCCCGGCCACCCCGCAGGCCCAAGAGGCGTCGCTCACCGCCCCCACCAGCCGGATGTGCCCGCGCTCGCACATCCGCGCCGCCAGCCGCACCAGCTCGCCCGCCTGCCGGGCGTCCAGGCAGCGGTCGAAGCCGTCGGCCAGGACCGTCAGCGACTGGAGCGCGGCGGGGACCTCTCCCGCCTGGTCGACCTCCAGCACTCCGGGCCCGGTGAGCAGTACCAGGGCCAGCGCGAGATACCGCAACTCGCCGTCGCCGAGCAGCCCGAGGTGCGTACGCACGCCGTCGCCGCGGTCGAGGAGCGCGCGCACCCTGCCGTCGCCGAGCGGCTCGGCCAGTACGTCCGCGACCGTGCCCGCGCATCCGGCCCGTACCGCGGCGACCAGGTGCGCGTAGCGGTGGCCACACTCCGATCTTGTGCGCCAGAGCACTTCGGCCAGGTTGTCGCAGCCCCGCAGCAGGCGGCCCGAGCCGACCGGGGCGGGTGCGCGCATGTGGCGCGGGCCCGGGTCGCAGGCGTAGACGGAGCGCAGTGCGAGGACCATCTGCTCGGCGGCGGCGAGGACTTGGCGTTCGCCGTCCGTGCGGCCCGCGACCCGCAGGGGCAGGAGGGCGGTGCCGAGGCGGTCGTCGGGGAGCGGGCCGCGGGTCACCGCGGACGCGCCCGCCGTGTGCCAGGCCGCCTGCACGACCGGGCGGCCCGGGTCGCGCAGCGCCGTCTCCAGCAGGGTCTGCCCGTTCGCCGTCAACCGCTCGCCCACGATGCGCAGTTCGGGCTCGGCCTGGACGGCGACGTCGAGCCGCACGGGGCCCTCGGGACCGTCGACCGTGCAGCCGATACGGAAGCCCCGTCGGTGCTGGGCGTCGGGCCGGGCCCGTTCCGGCACACAGGTGACCGGGTCCGGGAACACCTCGCCGAGCTCGGCGCCGCTGCCGAGCCGTGCCAGGGCCTCGTACGCCCGCAGGGCGGCGGTCTTGCCGCTGCCGCTCGGGCCGGTGACGAGGGTGAGCGGTCCGAGCGGGAACCGGACGCGGCGGTGTGTGGCGAAGGCGGCGAGCCGCAGCTCGGTGACGCCCGGGCGGTCGGGGCGCGCCTCCGCCGCCGCGGGGGCCTCCGGGGATGACAGGGTCATATCCGGACGGTAGGCCTCCGCCGTCAGGCGAACCGTTCCACCCAGGAGATCTTCCTACGATCGAGGGACCGCGCCGCCCGCGCCCGGGTCCGGAACCCGTCGTACCGTCGCCGACTCGGCCACGAGGTCAGACCCCGGGAACGCCCGCCCCCTCCATCAGCCCCCGCACCTCGGTCCCCGGCGGCGTCAGCAGGAACACGTTCCGGTCGACCCGGTGCATGCCGCTCGCCAGTCCGAAGACCACACCCGTGCTGAAGTCCAGGACCCGCTTGGCGACCTCGGTCTCCGCGCCGGTCAGGTCGAGCAGCACGGGGATGCCCGCCATCAGTGTCTCGGCGACGTCGCGGGCGTCCGCGAACACATTGACCCGCAGGACCACGAAACGGCGGCGGGCCTCGGTCGGGGCCTCGGGTATCGACCGGTGATCGACCGCCGACGGCCACGCGTCCCGGCCCCGCAACGGAACGACCTGGGCGAGCCCCTCCCACTGTTCGTCGGTGACGTCGTGGCTGTTCACTGGAGCTCCCACCCGTCGCCCGCCGCCATCCTTGAACGAGGCGCACCGCGCCACACCTCTTGCTGCCGGCTCGCACTCGTTGTCTGCACCGGGCAATTCTTACGCATGGTCACCCGTTCGGCCCAACAGCGACACGGTCCGCGACGCGGTCGCCGGAGCGCCAATTGCGGCAAACTGCACATAGCTCACCAAACTCACCACCCCTCACCGCAATCGAGGCCTCCCCCATGAGCCTGAGCATCCGCAACCAGCTCCCCGGTACCGTCAGCTCCGTCACTCCGGGCGAGGTGATGGCGACGGTGAAGGTCCGTCTCGACGGCGGCCAGGAGATCACCGCGGCCGTCACCCGGGAGGCCGTACAGGACCTGGGGCTGACCACCGGATCCACCGTGCGCGCCCTGGTCAAGTCGACGGAGGTGTCCCTGGCCACCGGCCCGGTGGACGGGGTGAGCATCCGCAACCAGCTGCCGGGCACGGTCACCGGCGTCACCACCGGCGGAGCCATGGCCCGCGTCGAGGTCGAGGTCGCGGGCGGCGAGCTGACCTCCGCCATCACCAAGGACGCGGCCCTGGAGCTCGGTCTGGCCGCCGGTTCCCAGGTCGTGGCACTCATCAAGTCCACCGAGGTGTCCCTGTCCAACGCGTGAGACGTGGGATGGACGATCGCGCTTCTTACCTGCCTCACACCGGACTCTTCACGTCCGGCCGCGCGCCGCTCACCTGCAGGAATTAGCGTCTGGAGCCGTGTACTTGGCAGAAATCAGGCTGTCGCCCACCGGTCGGCAAGCCCCCTCGAAGGCCTCGCCCGACGGGGCGCCCGCGCAGTGGCACCCGGACGAGGCGCCCGCCCAGTGGCACCGTGTCCTGACCCTGCTCGCCGACATCAGCCTCTTCATCGGCATGCGCCCCTTGTGGGCGCAGGCCGCGAGCCACCGTCTCGTCGTGGCCGCGATCGTCTCGCTCTGCTACGCCTCGATCCTCGTGACAGGCGTCCTGACCCTGGTCGTACGCAAGGGCCGTTCGCTGGCCCGGCTCGACCTGTGCGTCCTGGTGACCGCAGTGACGCTCGCCGTGTGCGGGTACGCCATGAACCACGGTGGCAGTGACGAGTCGATCCTCACCACGCAGGCCGCCCACGAGTTCCTCGCCGGGCACCAGGTCTACGGGCGGCCGTGGCCCTGGCTCTTCGGTCACGGCGTCGCCCTCACCGCGACGATGAACGGCGGCTACGACTACACGTACGGCTATCCGCCGCTGCCCCTGATGCTCACCGCGCCGCTGCTCTGGATCGGCCACGGCCCGGCCGCGGCGGTCATGGTCAGCACCGGGGCGCTGATCCTGGGCGCGATCGTGATGTGGCGGATGCTGCCGGTGCAGTGGCGTTCCGCGGCCACCCTGGTCTGCCTCGGCTTCGGTCTGCTGCCCGCGTACGCCCGGCTCGGCTACCCGGCGATCGTGGCCTGCGCCCTGCTCATCCCGGTGGTGACGGGCTGGCCGCGGATGGGCGGCGGCGGCCGCGGCGACTGGGTGCGGGCGGTGTGCCTGGGCGCGGCCTGCGCGGCCCAGCAACTGCCCTGGTTCCTCACGCCGTTCCTGCTGGCCGGGGTCTACGCGCTGCGCCGCGGTGAGCTGGGCCCGCGCGCCGCCGCGGCCGCAGTGGGCCGGATTGTCGGCGTGGCCGCCACGACCTGGCTGCTGATCAACGCGTACTTCATCGTGAGCGAGCCCCGCTCATGGATGTCCGGCATCGCACTCCCGCTCACCCAGAAGGCGAACATCCACGGCCAGGGCCTGGTCGGCCTCGCGCTCTACTTCACCGACGGCAGCGACCGGCTGGCCTGGTACTCCCACGCGAGCCTGCTGCTGGCCGTGGGGCTGCTGGGCCTCTTCGTCCTGTTCGTTCGGCGGCTGGGGCCGGCGGCGACGGTGCTGCCCTGGTGCGCGTTCTATGTGGCGACGCGCTCGCAGGACGGCTACTACCTGCTGATGACTCCGCTGTGGCTGGCCGCGGCCGTCACCGCCCCCTGGCAGTCGTTCACCACCGCGTGGCAGCCCCGCCCCGCCTTCCTGCGCGGCCGGCACAGGCGGGGGACCCGGGCGGCCGCGGCCGCGCTCCTGCTGGCCCCGACCGCGGCGGCGGTGACCCTGGCGGTCACGGGGTCACCGCCCCTTCGTATGGACGTCGTCGGCGCCCGCCGCGCCACCGGAGCCGTCACCGAACTCACCGTCCGTGTCACCAATCTCGGGGGCGCGGCCCTGGCCCCCCACTTCACTCTGACCACGGGCCAGGGCATGAGCCGCTACTGGTCCATCGCGGCCGGCCCCGCCACACTCCCGGGCCATGGCTCGGCCAGCTACCGACTCCTGCCGCCCGACGGCAGGTTCACCCTCCCGAAAGCCGGCACCCGGATCCGCGTGCGGGCCGTCTCGGCGACACCGATGACCCTGTCGAGCGCGGACGTCCAGCTGTCGGCACTCAGTCCCTGACCGCGCGGTGGGCGAGCCGCGGGCAGGGGTACATGCTGGAGTACCCCATCGCACGGCTGTCGCCAACTCCCAGGGATTGTGAGGCACTTCGATGGCTGACTTCTCCGGCAGGGCAGGGGCCGCGTTCGTCGCCGGTGGCACGGGCGGCATCGGCGCGGCGATCGTGCGGATGCTGGCCGAGCGGGGCAGCGACGTGGCGTTCACCTATCGCGCCCATCAGGCCGCGGCCGACTCGCTCGCCGGTGAAGTCAAGGAGTACGGGCGTCAAGTCCTGACTCTGCGGCTCGACCTGAGCGACGAACAGGCCACGGCGGCGGCCGTGGCCGAGGCCGACTCGACGTTCGGCGCCATCCACACCCTTGTGTACGCGGCGGGCCCCCATGTGCCGATGGTGCATCTGAGCAAGGTCACACCGAGCCAGTACCGTGCCCAACTCGACGCGGACGCCGGGGCGTTCTTCAACCTGGTCCATCCCGCGCTGTCCCGGCTGCGGGAGAGCCGGGGCAGCATCGTCGCCGTCACCACCGTGGCCACCCGACGCTTCCCGGTCCGCGACGGGCTCTCGTCGGGCACGAAGGGGGCGGTCGAGGCGGTCGCGCGAGCGCTGGCCGCGGAGGAAGGGCGGTACGGGGTCCGCGTGAACTGCGTCGGCCCCGGCATGCTGACCGACGGCATCGCCGCGCGCCTGATCAGCTCCGGGGAGTTGGACGAGGCCGCGCTGGACATCACCCGGCGCAACATCCCGCTGCGCCGCTTCGGCGACGCGACGGACATCGCCGAAGCGGTCGTGTTCCTGGCCTCGGACCGCGCGGGCTTCATCACCGGGCAGGCGCTGGGAGTCGATGGGGGCTACAGCGTTTGACTGTTCGAGGGGGCGGGCGTCGCCGACGCACGCTACGCGTACGACGTCACGGGACAGCACATCGAGCGCCGCGCGAGGAGAGCTGCCGGTTCAGCCTCGGCGGCATCTCGGGCGTCCCGGCCACGGCGGGCCGGTCGGCCGTCCGTCATTCCAACTCCTCGGGGGCCGGGCGGAGTTCTCCCGCGACCCGCCCGCCCGTCATCCCGCGGCCCGGCCGGGCCGGCTCCTCGGTGGGGCTCCGGAGCGGGATGCGCCTGCGCACACTCCCGCCTTCGCGCGGTCAGGCGCGTGACTGCCGGGCGGCCTCGAACGCGGCATCGTCGTCCTCAGCGGAGTAGAAGTCGTCGACCATCCGGTGGAACAGGGTGGCGAGCCGGCGCAGTTCCTCCGGGGACCATGCCTTCAGGGCGACCTGCATGCCCCGGCAGCTGGCCTCGCGCACGCGGTTGATCACCTCCTGGCCGCTCGGGGTGATCTGAATGCGCTGCGCCCGGCGGTCGTCCGGGTCCGGGACACGGGTCACGTAACCGGACTTCTGCAGTTGCTGCACCTGCCGGGTGACGTGCGACGCCTCCACGGCCAGCAGATTCGCCAGCTCTCCCGGACGCATCGGCTCGGAGTCGGCGATCTGCCGCAGCAGCGCGACGCCGGCACGGTCCAGGGACACTCCGGCCAGGGCCATCAGACGGTCGTGCTGCCGGACCCGACCGGTCAGATAGGAGATGCGGTTGAGAGCGCCCTCGATCTCCGCGATGTCGGTCGAGGACGGGGCGTCTGTCGGCGGTGTGGTGGGCATGCGTCCAGCTTAGCAGCTACTTGCCTGACTCAAGTAAATTAAGATTTAGTTTGCTTGACTCAAGTAACTCTCACATGCTTGCCTAACTCAAGCAAGCCATTGGATCGGGGCCACCCAGAGCGGACGTGGCCCCCTGGCGCCGAACCCGTGGGGACGGGGAGCGGCGCAGTCCCGGGCCCGGCGGCCGGACACCCCCGTACGCCGCCGGGTCCGAGGACACCGGCCGACCACGCCTCTCCCCTCTTCACCGGGGCCGACGTCGGCTCAAGCGCCCGTGTTACTGCTCATCGGCCCTCCGTACGCCGATCACCGGCCTGGTGTCCACCGCCAAGTGGGGCTACCCGCACACCACTTGGCACTGCACGAACACCCCGCACGGGACCACCGGAGACAGAAGGCAGGACACTGCGATGGGAACCTACACACGAGCAGGACTGGCCGGCGTGGGCGTCACGTTCGGCGTGCTGCTCCTCGCCGTCGGCGTCGCGCACGACGGCGGGAACGACCGGAACGACAGGGCACCCGCCGCCGCGCCGCTGAAAGGCCCATACGTCGCACTCGGCGACTCCTACACCGCGGGACCGGGGATCCCCGCCCGGACCGGCAAGCCCACAGGCTGCGACCGCTCCGACCACAACTACCCCGCCCTGGTCGCCCGCGAGCTGAAGATCAAGGCGGCCGACTTCCGCGACGTGAGCTGCAGCGGCGCCACCATCGCCGACCTGTCCGCGGCGCAGACCACCGACAACGGCTTCAACCCGGCCCAGCTGTCGGCCCTCTCGGCCTCGACCCGGCTGGTCACCCTCGGCATCGGCGGCAACGACATCGGTTTCGGCTCGCTGGTCAAGAACTGCGTCAAGCAGGGCGCCCTCTACGTCGCTACCGGCAGCGGCAAGTACACCGGGAACGACGCGCCCTGCCGGCGTACGTACGTCTCCGGCGGCAGCGACGAGGTACGGCGGAAGATCCAGGCGGCGGGAGTGCGCCTGGCCGTCACGCTGCGCGAGGTCGGGCAGCGGGCCCCGAAGGCCCGGGTGTACGTCGTGGGATACCCGTCGATCCTGCCGGACAAGGGCGACGGCTGCGACGACGACATGACCCTCGCACCCGACGACGCGACGTTCCTCAACGACAAGGAGCAGCAGCTCAACAGCGTGCTGCGGCAGCGGGCGGAAGCCGCCGGGGCCGGATACGTCGACACGTACACCCCCTCCGCGGGGCGCGACGCCTGCTCGGCGGGCGGGACCCGCTGGGTGGAACCCCTGCTCCCGGCGACCCAGGCCGCCCCCGTCCACCCCAACGAGCGCGGTGAGCGCGGCATGGCCGACGCCGTGCTCCACACGCTCAAGGGCTCGTGGACCCAACCCACCGAGACAGGAAGAGGTACGCCATGAGCAGCACAGGTCTTGAAGGGCGCGGCGTCGTCGTCACCGGAGCCGGATCGGGCATCGGCCGGGCCGCCGCCCTGAAGTTCGCCGAGGAGGGCGCGAAGGTCCTGGTCGCCGATCTGAACGAGGACGCCGCCGAGCAGGTCGTCAAGACGATCGAGTACGCGGGGGGCGTCGCCCGCGCGGTCGTCGGCGACGTCAGTGAACCGCGGGTGGTGGACGAGGTCGTCGCCACGGCCGTGGACACCTTCGGCGGCCTGGACGTGCTGGTGAACAACGCCAGCGTCATGGACCACATGTCGGCCCTCGGCGACACCAGCGACGCCGAGTGGGAGCGCGTTCTACGCGTCAATCTGACCGCGCCCTTCCTGCTCACCCGTGCCGCGCTGCCGCACATGCTGGCGGCGGGCGGCGGCTCGATCGTGTTCACCGCGTCCGAGGCGAGCCTGCGGGGCAGCGCGGCCGGTGCCGCGTACACCGCTTCCAAGCACGGCATCGTGGGCCTGACGAAGTCCCTCGCCGTGATGTACCGGAGCCAGGGGATCCGTACCAACGCCGTCGCGCCCGGGCCCACGGCGACCAACATCCAGGTCGATCCCCGACCGAGGGCGCATGGCCCCGGCCTCATCGGCCCCTACATCGGCCTCTCCGGCAAGGTCGCCGAAGCCGAGGAACCGGCCGCCGCCATCGTCTTCCTCGCTTCCGACGCCGCCAGCAACATCAACGGCGCCGTCCTGCCCGTCGACTTCGGCTGGGCAGCCGTCTGACCACCCGTCAAGAACAGCACCCCTTCACGAGAAACGAGCTATCCATGGCCACGATGAAGTCCGTACGGACCGGTGGGATCGGCACGATCGACGTCGTCGAGACGGAGCGCCCGGTGCCCGGTCCCAAGGACGCCCTGGTGCGGATCCGCGCCTGCGGCATCTGCGGCACCGACACCCACTTCCTCCACCTGGGCGGCGCTCCGTTCGGCCCCGGCGGGTCGATGGTCCCGCTCCCCCTCGGGCACGAGCCGGCCGGTGAGATCGTCGAGGTGGGCGCCGAGGTCACCGACCTGAAGGCGGGCGACCGCGTGGTCGTCAATCCGCAGGGCGCCCCCTCCGGCATCATCGGCTGCGGCGGCAAGTACGGCGGCATGAGCGAGTACTTGCTCATCGAGGACGCCGTCCTCGGCAAGAGCCTGGCGGTCTTCCCCGACACCGTTCCCTTCCACGTCGCCGCGCTCAACGAGCCCATGGCCGTCGCGCGGCACTGTGTCAACCGCTCCGAGGCCCGGACGTCCGACAAGGTCGTGGTGTTCGGGGCCGGGCCCATCGGCCTGGGCGCCACCATCTGGCTGAAGCTGCGCGGGGTCGAGCACGTGGTCGTCGCCGACGTCATCCCCGAGCGGCTGGAGACGGCACTGGCCGTCGGCGCGGACGCCGTCATCGACTCCGCCACCGAAGACGTCACCGCCAGGCTGACCGAACTGCACGGCCGGGCCGCCAACGCGCTCGGCCAGCCCCGCGCCGGAACCGACATCTACATCGACGCCGCCGGAGCCCCCGCCGTCTTCGACGCCACCATCGCCGCCGCCAAGTGGGGCGCCAAGATGGTCATGGTCGCCGTACAGAAGAAGTCCGACGCGATCGACCTCGGCGGCATGCTGCGCAGCGAATTGACCCTCATCGCCTCTCAGGGCTACCCCACGGAAATCTTCGAGGTCACCCAGGAGATCGCCGAACACCACGAACGCTTCGCCAAGCTGATCAGCCACCGCGTCCCCTTCGCCGAGGCCGAGCGCGCCTTCGAGCTCACGCTGACTCCGGGGGCCGCCGAGAAGGTGGTCGTCACCTTCGACGACGCGTCGTAGGCCCCCGGGCCGTAGCCGTGGTTCCACCCGGCCCGTCCCGGCCCGTCACGCGCGCACCGCATGCCCGCGGGACGGGCCCCGTCGTGCTCGGGGACCATACGCGCGGCCGCGTGTACTGCGTTCTCAGTAGTCCGGATTGTCGGCAGGCGCACGACGACAGGACACCCCCGCCCCCGGGAGCCTGGGGCGTATCCGAGATCAGATGTGGAGACCCCTGCTCGTGGCTACTTTCCTCTATCGACTGGGCCGACTGGCCTTCCGGCGGCGCTGGTTCGTCGCCCTCCTGTGGGTGGCGGTGCTCTCCGCTGTCGGCTTCGGCGCGGCCACGGCGCCTGCCGCCCCCGACTCGAGCAACTCGATGCCCGGCATTGAGTCGCAGAAGGCATTCGACCTGATGGAGCAGCGCTTCCCCGGGGCGAAGGCGGACGGGGCGAGCGCCCGGGTCGTCTTCGTCGCTCCCGACGGGCAGAAGGTCACCGCGTCCGAGAACCGGGCGGCCATCGAGAAGTTCGTGTCCGAGGCGGCCGACGGATCGCAGGTCGCGAGCGCGGTCAGCCCGTTCCAGGCGAAGGCGGTCAGCAAGGACGCCTCGACCGCGTACGCCACCGTCACGTACAAGGTGAAGGCCGACGACCTCACCGACGTCAGCAAGGACCATCTCAAGGACGCCATCAAGCAGGCCCAGGGCTCGGACCTGACCGTCGAGGTCGGCGGCACCGCCCTGGCGACCCAGCCCGCCGCGGGCGGGTCGGCGGAGGCGATCGGTATCGCCATCGCGGCCCTCGTGCTGTTGATCACCTTCGGTTCGCTGGCCGCCGCCGGGCTTCCGCTGCTGACCGCGATCATCGGCGTCGGCGTCAGCATGGCCTCGATCATGGCGCTGGCCAGCGCCCTGGGACTGTCGTCGACCACCGGCACGCTGGCCACGATGCTCGGCCTCGCGTGCGGCATCGACTACGCCGTGTTCATCGTCTCCCGGTACCGCGAGGAGCGCGCCAAGGGTCACATGCCGCAGGAGGCGGCCGGGCTCGCCGTCGGCACCGCCGGGTCCGCGGTCGTCTTCGCCGGACTCACCGTGGTCATCGCGCTGGCCGGTCTCTCGGTCGTCGGCGTGCCGATGCTCACCAAAATGGGCCTGGCCGCCGCCGGTGCGGTCGCCGTCGGCGTCGCCATCGCGCTGACGCTGGTCCCGGCCGTACTCGGCCTCTGGCCGAACGCCGTACTGTCCCGCTCCGCCCGCAAGCGCGGCCGGATCAAGGAAGCCGGCGAGAACAACGGGGGAACCCGCTGGGCCCGATTCGTCCTGCGCCGCCCGCTCCCCGTACTCCTCGCCTCGGTCGTGGGCCTGGGCGTGCTCGCCATACCCGTGATGGACCTGCAGCTGGGCATGACCGGAGACGAGGCCAAGCCCACCTCCACCACCGAGCGCCGCGCCTACGACGACCTCGCCAAGGGCTTCGGCCCCGGCTTCAACGGCCCGCTGACCATCGTCGTGGACGCCAAGGGCGCCGAGGACGCGAAGGCCGCGGTGCAGACGATCGAGCAGAAGATCGGCGCCACCGAGGGAGTCGTCTCCGTCTCGGCCGCCCGGTTCGACAGCTCGGGCGACACCGCGGTCTTCTCCGCGGTCCCGGCCGAGGCGCCCACCAGTGAGAAGACGAAGTACCTCGTCCACACCATCCGCGACGAGCGCCCCGCGACCGAGGCCTCGACCGGCGCGGAGTTCGAGGTCACCGGCACCACCGCGCTGAACATCGACGTCGCCCAGAAGATGCAGGACGCGCTGATCCCGTACCTCGTGGTCGTGGTGGGCCTGGCCATCCTGCTCCTGATGGTGGTCTTCCGCTCCGTCCTCGTACCGATCAAGGCGGCCTTCGGCTTCCTCCTCTCAGTGCTCGCGGCCCTCGGCTCCGTCGTCGCGGTCTTCCAGTGGGGCTGGGGCGCCGATCTCCTCGGCGTCGAGACGACCGGGCCGATCATGAGCATGATGCCGATCTTCCTGGTGGGCATCGTCTTCGGCCTCGCGATGGACTACGAGGTGTTCCTCGTCGCCCGCATGCGGGAGGCGTACGTCCACGGGGACCGGCCGGGGCAGGCGATCGTCTCCGGGTTCCGCTACAGCGCCCGCGTCGTGGTGGCCGCCGCGCTGATCATGATGGCCGTGTTCTCCGGCTTCATAGGCGCCGGTGAATCCATGATCAAGATGATCGGCTTCGGGCTCGCCATCGCCGTACTCTTCGACGCCTTCGTCGTCCGCATGGCGCTCGTGCCGGCCGTCCTCGCGCTGCTCGGCAAGACGGCGTGGTGGATACCGCGTTGGCTGGACAAGCTGCTGCCCAAGGTCGACGTGGAGGGCGAAGGGCTCAGTCACCAGTCCTCCGCCGTCCCGGCGCGGGACGACGCGGCCGAACTGGAATCGGCTCGCGTCTGACCACTCCCCCGCCCGCGCCCGGGGTTTCTCTTTCGGATCACGCCGGTCTCGGCCTACGGCGCGTCACACACCCCGCGGCCCAGGCGTGATCCGAAAGACAGGCCCTGGGGCCGCCCATGGCGGCACGGGCGGCCCTCACTGGCCGTTTCCGCACCGACGCGCCCGCCATGGACTCAGCTCACCCGACCGGGAGACCCGATGATCACCAGCTTGAAGCGATACGCGGAGGACCATCCCCGCGTCGTCGACGTGATGGTCATCGTGCAGGTGTTCCTCCTCACCGCCCTCGGCAGCGCGACGAGCCTGGGGGGACCGTCCGGCGACCAGATCCCCTGGTGGCCGGGCGCGATCCTGGGCGGCGTCGGCTGCGTGGCCCTGTGGTGGCGTCGTAGCCACCCCTGCACCGTCGTGGCAGTGACGGCTGTCTGCGCCAACACCGCCAGCGCGGTGGGCTATCTGATCACGCCTCTGCTGCTCGCGCCGCTCATGCTCGCGCTCTACACGCTCGCCAAGTACACCGATCGCAGGACGGCACGCCTCGCCCTCTTCGGCGCCGTCGTGCTGCTGGTGACCACGGCAATGATCAGCGACCACTACGGCCATCCCTGGCCCCTCAAGACGATCGGCCCCGCCTTCTGGGTGGTGACGCCGGTTGCCATGGGCACCGCGAGCCGGCTGCGGGGCGCCTATGCGGAGGCTGCGCACGCCCGCGCCGAGTACGCCGAGCGCACCCGTGAGGAGGAGGCACGGCACCGGGTCGCCGAGGAGCGCATGCGCATCGCCCGCGAGCTGCACGACGTCGTCGCCCACCACATGGCGCTGGCCAACGCCCTCGCGGGCACCGCCGCACATCTCGCGCGCACCCATCCCGGCCAGGTCCAGCGGATCCTCGACGACCTGGCCGGCACCACGTCCTCGGCGCTGCGCGAACTCAAGGCCACCGTCGGCCTGCTGCGCCAGGCGAACGACCCCGACGCGCCCCTGCATCCGGCCCCCGGACTCGGGCAGCTCTCCGACCTCGCCACCGCGTTCGCGGCCGCCGGGCTCACGGTCACCGTCACCACCGAAGGGGAGGAGCGGCCGCTGTCACCGGGCGTGGACCTGACGGCGTACCGGATCGTGCAGGAGGCGCTCACCAACGTCGCCAAGCACGCCGCCGCGAAGACGGCGCACGTCAAACTGGCCTACACCCACGACCACGTGACCATCACGGTCAGCGACGACGGCGACGCCCCGGCCCCCGCCGCCCCATCCCCGAGCGGCGGCTTCGGTCTCATGGGAATGCGGGAGCGCGCCCAGTCGGTCGGCGGGCGCCTTCAGGCGGGGCACCGCCCCGAGGGCGGCTTCACCGTCACCACCGAACTGCCGATCCGCACGGAGAGCCGAGGATCCCTTGCTCCCGCTGGTCCGCCAGTCCCCCTGCCTCCCACCTCGGAAGAAGACCGCTCCAGATGACCATCCGCGTCCTGCTCGCCGACGACCAGGCCCTGCTGCGGGCCACCTTCCGGATCCTGATCGACTCCTGCGACGACCTGGAGGTGATCGCCGAGGCCACCGACGGCAGGCAAGCGGTCGAACTCGCCCGCGTGCACCACCCCGACGTCGTCCTCATGGACATCCGTATGCCCGGCACCGACGGTCTCACCGCCACCACCGCCATCTGCGCCGACCCGGACCTGTCGGCCACGCGGGTCCTCATCCTGACCACGTTCGAGATCGACGAGTACGTCGCGCAGGCCGTGCGCGCCGGCGCGAGCGGCTTCCTCGGCAAGGACGTGGGCGCCGACGTCCTCCTGGACGGCATCCGCACCGTGGCCTCCGGCGACGCCCTGCTCTCCGCTGCCGCCACCCGCGCCCTCATCACCCGCTTCCTCACCACCCCGGCGCCCGGCAATCCGCTGGCGCTCCCCGAGTCCCTCGACGCGCTCACCGCCCGCGAGCGAGAGGTGATGGCCCTGGCCGCGGAGGGCCGGTCCAACACCGAGATCGCCGAGCAGCTCGTCGTCAGCCCCTTGACCGTACGCACCCACATCCATCGCGCCATGACGAAGCTCAACGCCCGAGACCGCGCCCAACTCGTCGTGATCGCCTATCAGTCGGGCCTCGTACGCCCCGCACCGCCGCCCGAGCCCCGCTGACCGCGCCCGATGGACTGTGCGAGGTACGGTGCCCGGTCGTCGACGAACCCGATCAGGGCCAGGGCCGGCAGGGCTCCCAGCGCGATCCGGAGAGTGACCGGCGCCGGTGAAGTGGTCCCAGGCGATCAGGGTGGTGGCGGCGACGGCGACCACCGTCCGGTTGAGACAGGTCTTGGCCCGGTGCACCCGTCCTCCGGCCGCTCCGGCGTCGGAGCCCGTCGCGTCGCGTACGGCGGCGATGCCATCGGTCCACGGCGCCAGGACCCTGGAGGCCGCCCGGCCTTCGCCCATCGCGGGCGGCCCAGAGCCCGAGTCCGAGGAGCGCGGCACCGGCTGCCACGGCGAGGGCGGCAGGCTCCTTGCCCGGGGGCTGGGGAGACGCGAGGGCTGCGAACCGCGAGGGCTCAAGAGCGCCTGTTCACGCCTGCGCGGCGTCGGGCTTGTACACGGCGAGCGCCCAGATCACGAAGAAGTCGATGGCAATCATGATGAGACCCCAGAGGGGCGCGTACGGCAGGAACAGGAACTGGGCGATGATGCTCAGCGAGGCGAGCACGATGCCGGTGAGGCGTGCCCACTCGGCACCCTTGAGGATGCCCGCGCCGGTGATGGCGAGGACGACGCCCAGGACCACCAGGGTCCAGCCCCAGCCGGTGAGACTGATCCGGTAGATGTATTCGTCGACGCGCGCGTACACCTCGTCCTGGACAATCGCGGCGATGCCCTGGAGGACGTTGAGGATGCCGTTCACCAGCAGCAGGACGCCCGCGAAGGTGACGCCCCCGGTCGCCCAGGCACTCCTGCCCGACGGCGGCGCTCCCGGGCCGCCCGCTCCCGGGGCCTTCCCGGCCGGCTGTCCTTGCACTCCCCAGCGCGGTTTGTCCTCACCGGTCGGCTGCGCTCCCGCGCCGGTGCCGTGCGGAGTGCCCGACGGCTGCGAGGCGTCCTGGCTCATGGTCGGCCCCTTGCGTGGTGTCGGCGGGTTCGCGCCCACTGCGGCGAACGCCTGGGGGACTTCGAGCCTCTGCCTCGGCCCGGCGCGCCGCCACGCGGGTCGGCCGATCGGGTGAAAGCGGTGAAGACACGTCCTGCTGGCCCGCGATGCCGCCCACATGAGCCTGGCCGGACTGGCCAGGGGCTGGCCGCCCTCCGGAAGCTCTTCGACGAGCTGCTGGGCATGCCGAAGGTCAATCGCCACCTTGCCGGCTAGGTCTCCGCGCTCGGCACCGCCTGCCCACCCACGGTGGCCGACGCCGATCCGCTCCAGGGGCGTCGGATGCCGGTCATGTGGCTGAGCGCCATGGATTCCGAGGCGACACGGGTGTACGAACTCCTCCACATGCTTCGAGGTAGCCGTCGCGGTCACGGACGCCGGTGGCCAGTTCAAGGCGTTCGAGCGTGTCGAGGACGCGCCCCTCCTGACCGCCGACGTCGCCGTCGACAAGACAAGACAAGACATGGACGGCGGCTCCTACCGCATCGCCACCCACACCTGGACTCCTACATGGCCAACCCCCAGGTCGCCCCGCTCGCCCACCGCCCCCGGCTGATGGCCGTCGGCGGCGGCTACCCGGTGATCGAGGACGGCCGGGCAGTCGGCGGCCTCGGCATCTCCGGCGGCAGCTACGAGCAGGACCAGCAGGCCGCGGAGGCCGCGGAGGGCCGCGCTCACCTCGCTCGGCTTCGAACTCCCGGCCTAAACGGCCGCCGTGCTCGCCCCTACGACGTAGCGCTCCCCTCAGAGCCTCCGCCCCCGTGCCGGACGGGCCAGGACCGCGGCCGCCAAGTGGTCGCGGAACCAGCGGTGTCCGGGGCCGGTCGAGTTGCGCGGGTGCCAGGCCATCCCGAGGTCGAGGGATGCCGGTCGCGCGGGTCCATCAGGCTGACGGGCAGCTGGTCGAGGCGCGGCTCGGTGCGGCGAGGCCCCCGCGTTGTGGACGAGCAGGCCTGTCCCGACGTCGTCGGCCACGGAACGTCGGCGAACGCGTCACGGCGCGGTGCGCGGCGTGGTCAGGGTGCCGTTGATCACGGCGTGGAAGATCCAGGCGAGGCGCTGCTCGGGGGTGCCGGAGACGAGGTCGGCGCCGAGCGCGGCAATGCGCGGATACGTAGCGGAGGAGGCCTGGCGCAGGGCGGCGACGAGGGCGTTGTGTTCGGCTTCGGCGTCGGCGGATTGCCTGCGGGTGGACTGCTCGGCGGCGGTGGCGGTGGCCACCTGAAGCAGTACGTCCACACCCCAGGCGGCCTGGGCGTCGGGCACCCGGCCTTTGTGCAGGAGCGCGAGGACGGCCTCGACGACGGCCAGGTAGTTGGGGCCCGAGGGGCGGGCGACCAACGCGGAGTGGGCCAGGCTGGGGTGCTCGAACAGCACGTGCGTGTAGGAGCCGAGCAGCCGCGTGAGCCGGTCGCGCCAGTCGCCCTCGGTGGTCGCCGGGGACAGGTCGACGGCCCCCAGGAGCTCTTCCAGGATCGCCGCGTGCAGTTCGGCGGTGTTGGCCACGTACACGTACAGCGAGGCGGGGCCGGTGTCTAGTTCCTGGGCGAGCCGGCGCATGGTGACGCGCTGCAGTCCTTCGGTTTCCATCAGGCGGACCGCGGTGGCGACGATGCCCTCGTAGGTGAGGGCGGGTTTGGCCGGCCGCTCACGGCGGCTGCGGGGTGCGGGGGTTCCAGGAGTCACGAGCCCACCGTAACGAACACGTTCGCCCTGGCTTTGGGCATGTGCACGCTGCCGGTGGCCCGCTGGTGACGAGGTCGGATACGGCGGCGCTCAACTACGGCCTCCAGGGCAGGGTGGGACAGGGGACGGTGCGTGCTCTACCTGCTCCCCTTACTGGCCTGCCCGGTAGGCATGGGCCTGATGATGTGGTTCATGATGCGCCCGAAGCACGGCGCGCAGCCGGTGCCCGGCGCCGACCAGCAGGAACTGCTGCGCCTGCGCAAGGAGATCGACGCCCTGCGCGCCGAACGCAACGACGTCCAGGACCATCCGGCGTGACGGGCATCTGGCTCCCGCTCGCGGCAACCGCTCTCGCCGCCGCCCTGACCTGGTGGTGCTGCATCCGCCCGATGGTCAAAGACCGCTCCTGCTGTACGACCGCTGCCGACACGGAGCCGCAGGAGGAACTGCGCCGCGCCCGCGAGGAGCTCCAGCAGCTGCGCAACGATGCCACCCCGCCCGCCGTACGCCACACCCGACCGGAGATCCTCGACCGGTGACCGTCCTCGCATCAACCCTCCGACGTCCCGCCGCCGCGCTGCTCACGTTGGCCTCGCTCGTCCTGGCTCTGCTGCTGGGCACCGGCACCCCCGCCTCCGCGCACGCCACGCTGCTGTTCACCAGCCCGGCCGCGGACGCCACCGTCGCGGACTCGCCGGCCTCGCTGGTCCTCGTCTTCGACCAGCCGGTCGGCGTCAGCGGCTCGGCCGTACGTCTCTCGCCCGCAGCAGGGCTCGGCAAGCCGAGCCGGAGTCAGGGCGGGCGGACGGTCACCTTCCCGGTGCACGGCAAGCTCGCCGAGGGCGTCCACACGATCGAGTGGCAGGCCACCGCCCAGGACGGCGACATCATGACCGGCAGCTACCGCTTCGCGATCGGCCCCCGCACCGTCGCCCTCGCCTCCGGCCAGAGCACCACCGCCAAGGACCCGGTCCCCACCACGATCCTGCGCTGGCTGCTGTTCACCGCCCTGGCCCTGCTCGTCGGCGAGACCATGCTGGGCCGCCTGGCCACGCGCGTCCCCGACGCCCCGTCCCGACGGCCGCGCTCCTGGGCCCTGCCCGCCGCCCTCGTCGGCTGTGCCGCTGCGCTCGGACTGGCCGCGCTGGTGATCGGCAACGGCTCCCTGCGGTCCGCGATCGACACCCGCCCCGGCGTGCTGTCGCTGATCGAGGTGGCCGGCTTCGCCCTGGCGGCCGTGGCCATGGTCGTAGGCCACCGGGTCTGGACCCTCGTACTGCTCGCCGCCGTCGTCATCGCGGAGGCACTGCGCGCGCACCCGCAGGCCGAACAGGCCGTCGCCGGACCGGTATTGACCTTCATCCACCTCGCTGCCGCCGCCCTGTGGGCGGGCGCCCTGGTGCAGGTGCTGCGCACGGTGGTGGCCTGGCGGGGCGAGCGAGCCGCCGCCCGAGCCCTGATGCTGTCCTACGCCCGGCTCGCCGCCCGGCTGTTCGCGGCCGTGGTCACCACCGGCGTGATCGCCGGGTTTCTGCTCGTCCCGCTCGACGACGTCTTCACCACCGGATATGGCCAGGTCCTCCTGGTCAAGACCGGGGTGGTCGCCCTCGTCGCCGGCCTCGCCTACACCGCACGCCGCCGCCTGCGCCGTACGACCGGCGGGCTCCCGTACCGCCCGGCCCGCCTCGAAGCCACCGTCCTAGCCGTCGTCCTTCTCCTTTCCGCCACCCTCACCGTCCTGCGCGCACCCGCCGACACCAAGCGCCCCCTGCCCTTCGCACCCCCGACCACCGGACCCGTCGTCCCCGCCGGCACCCGCGCCGGAGAGATCGGCATCAGCGCCCGCGCCAGCACCGGCCAGCTCATCATCGAGCTGACCGCACCCCAGGCCGGCGACGCCTCGAAGCAGTCGTACGGCCTGACCGCAACCCTCGCCGACCCGCGGGGCAGCAAGCGGAGGCTGGTCCTGCGCGGCTGCGGCACCGGCTGCTTCTATACCCCTCTCACCTGGCGCAAGGGCACCAGTCACCTCACGCTGACCGCGTCGGCGGGCGAGGAATGGGCCGGCGGGCGTGCGGGCCTCGCCATCACCTGGCCGTCCCGCCCCGACGCCGCCCTGCTGCACGAGAGTGTGGCCGCGATGAAGAAAGCGCCCCGCTTCACCCTGCACGAACTGGTCACCAGCAACACCGCCGTCGGCCTCGGCGACCTCAAGCAGCTCCCGATCACCGGTAAGGAGTTCCTCGCCGCCGAGCCCTACGGCAGCGGCGCCGCTCCGGTCACCACCCGGCTGCCCGACGAGAACGGCCACCGCCGCCTCGCCCTCGCCTACCCCGCCGAGCACACCCAGCTCGACCTCACCCTCGACGAGACCGGCCGCATTCTCCACGAGACCCTGACCGCGCCCAACCACCTCATCACCCGCACCTTCGTCTACCCCGAGACCGACGAGGACGGGCATGGCCAGTGACCTCCTGGGCCCGGCCGAAAGCGGGCTCACAGGCCCCGCTTAGCATCACTGTGATGACCGGCCGGACGCAGCACAGGGCCCACGGTGCGTGGCGGACCACGCAAACCGTGGCGCTCTGCCCTGCCCTGGCGGTGCTCTTCGCCGCGCTGGTGATGTGCCTGGGCTACGTGGACCACGCCGCTGCCCCCATGACCAGCGTGTCCGCTACGGCGGTCCAGGCGAACACCTCGGCGACACACCACAGCAAGACGATCGCTCACCCGGCCGACTGCCCGGTCGGCGACGTGTGCTGCGCCCCGGTCGCCCACGGAGTACGAGCCGTCCGCACCGCGCCCGCCGAGCCCCTGCCGGCGAGCCTGCCCCGCATGCAGTGCCTCGCCTGGCCGGACACCCCCGCTCGCTCCCCCGGTCTCCCGCCCACCCGCGGCGCTCCCGATCTCCACGTCCTCCAGGTGCAACGGACCTAGACAGATGCCCGGGCGCACACGCACCGGCATCCACTCACCCCTGCACCCACTCACCGCCGCACGCCGACACCGCGCGGCGGGGACAAGGACGTACCCATGAGCAAGACCAGCAAGAAGGCGGCCGCCGCCGACCGCAAGGCCCGCATCGAGGAGATGCGCCGCGCCGAGAAGGCCCGCGACCGCAGAACCCGCATCCTCACCATCACCCTCAGCACGGTCATCGTCGCCGGACTGGTCGGCTGGGGTGCCTACGCCATCAACGGCGCCAACGAGAAGGACGACCAGAAGGCCGCCGCCGCGAAGAAGCCCATAAGCGGCGAGAAGACCTGGGACGCCAAGAAACTCGGCCGCAACCACGTCCAGGGCAAAGTCAACTACCCGATGAACCCGCCCGTCGGCGGCAACCACAATCCGGTCTGGACGACCTGCAACGGCAACGTCTACACCAAGGCCATCGCAAACGAGAACGCCGTCCACTCCCTCGAACACGGCGCGGTCTGGGTCACGTACAACGACAAGGCCGGAGCCGCCGACATCAAGACCCTCGCCGACAAGGTCACCAAGACCCCCTACACGCTCATGAGCCCGGACAAGACCCAGTCCGGGCCGATCATGCTGTCCGCCTGGGGCCACCAGCTCAGCGTGAGCAAGGCATCCGACCCCAGGGTCGAGCAGTTCCTCACCAAGTACGTCCAGGGCGCACAGACCCCCGAGCCGGGCGCCGCCTGCACCAACGGGCTGACCGCGTCATGACGGACACCACTGCCGCGGCACCAGATGCGACGGCCCCGGGCGACGTGGACAGCCCCAAGCCCCGCCTCAGCCGGTGGTTGACCGCCAGCGCGGCGGTCCTGGTCGCTCTCGTCGTGGCCCTCTCGTTGCTGGCCATGACCAGCAACCACGACAAGAAGTCGGTCGCTGTGCCCACGGCCGACTCCGCCGACGCCGGCTTCGCACGCGACATGGCCGTTCACCACCAACAAGCGGTTGAGATGGCGTACATCGTCCGCGACCGCACCATCGACGTGGACGTCCGCCGCCTCGCGTACGACATCGCCCAGACCCAGGCCAACCAACGCGGCATGCTGCTCAGCTGGCTCGACCTGTGGGATCTGCCGAAGACGTCCCCCGACGGCTACATGACCTGGATGCAAGGCGGCCACATGGGCCACCGGAGCAAGAACGGCTCCCTCATGCCGGGCATGGCCACCAACACCGAACTGCACCAACTCGGCAGACTCAGCGGCAAGAAGGCAGAGATCCTCCATCTCCAGCTCATGACCGACCACCACATGGGCGGCATCGACATGGCCCGCGCCTGCGCCCAGCAGTGCGAAGTCCCCCAGGAGCGGAAGCTCGCGCAGGGCATGGTCGACGCCCAGCAGTCGGAGATACACCTGATGACCGACATGCTGAAGGAACGCGGCGCCGCGCTCCGGTAGAGACCACCCGTCCCTCACGCGCCGTCCCCTGCGGCGATGAACGTGCAGCTGGTCTCAGTTCTGGGCTCCCGCCCCGAACCCCCAGACCAACATTTGGAAAGCGTGTTGGGAGGCTTAGTGGTCCACGTTCGAAGTCCTTCGGGGGTTGACTTCGGATCCGGTGTTGTGTGCCTGCCGGTCAGATGTCTGGGCGGAGAGGTGGAGCGGGCAGGCGCAGTCGAGGGCTTCTTCGGGGGCGCCGGCGAAGCCGCCGGTGGGCAGCAGGGAGTCTTCGCAGCGGTCGCTGCTGGCGTAGTAGAGGGCGAAGCCCCATCTGCTGGCGGTTCCGCCGTCGTGTCGGCGCATGAGCTTGACGCCCTCGCCGTCGGCCAGCTCGCCGTCGACGTAGGCGAAGGCTCCGCGGTTGCGGACGTGCAGCCGCGTCAACTGCGGCCAGGCGGTGCGGGCGTGCTGGTCAGAGGACGGCGGGCGACCGCGCGTCCGGCACTGCCCAGTCTGCGAGACCCGGTTGAAGCCTGGGCCGAGTCCGAAGGCGGTGTGTGGACTACTTAGTTAGTTGGCCTCGGCGGCCGCGTCGTGCACGCCCACCCGCGCCGACGGTGACCAATCCGACGCCGAACAGCACCCGCATCGTCACCGGAGGGACGTGCAGCGGTGCGATGGAGGACGTCGGGGCCACCGTCGAGGTCGAGGACGCCGTCGGGAACCCGTTCGTGGGTGGCCGCCTCCACCACGGACGTCTCTGTGAACGGCAGTGCGCAGCAGGTCGTCCACGTGCCGGTCGCGGTGAGCAAGTTGTGCGTGACGGTGACGGCCGGGGGCGATCCGCAGACGCACTGTGTGCCGTGACCGTGCGGTTGTCGGGCCCGCGTCCCCTGCGGTGTGGGGGCGCGGGCCCGCCCGCGTGCCGAGGCGGCCCTTGACCGGGTGCGCGGCGCGTGAACGGAAATCGGCCGACGGGTGGGATGCGAGGGTCCGCCCGCAGCGGCAGCACTCCTGGGTCAGCCCGGGCAGCAGTTCGGGGCTGGACAACACCGCGCGCTTCCACGCCGGCGGCACGCCCTTCAAGAGCGCATCGGCGGATCGGGGCCCTGACCTGCCGCTCCCGTGACCTCTGCCGAACCCCACGGCGTCCGGCGCCGGGGGTGCGGGTTAAACTCCGGCGCGCATCGCGCGAGTCCGGCCGCGGAGAGGGGCAGGCATTTTGTCGACACATGAGTCCCCGGACTCCGAGTGGCAGCGGCTGTGGAGCCACCGGGAGGCGCTGCTGAAAGTGGCACGGAGCCGGTCCGCGAGCCCGGAGGACGCCGAGGACGCAGTGCAGGAGGCGATGGTCCGCGCGGCGGAGAACCCGAACGTGGACCGTGACCGCCTCGGCGCCTGGCTGACGTCCGTGACGGTACGGCTCTGTGTGGACCGCCACCGCCAGCTCCGCCGCGACGAGGCGGTGAGCGCCCGCGCCCACACCGTGCTGACCTCCGCCCCCTCCGGCTCTCCGGAAGACACGGTCTGCGACCGCGCCGAGGCCAGGTGGCTCGCCCTCCAGAGCCGCTCCCTGCCCCGGCGCCAGGCGGAGGCACTGAAGCTCAAAGCCCAGAACCTGGACGTCGCGCAGGTCGCGCGGCACATGGGGCTCACATACAAGGCCACGGAGTCGCTGCTGGGCCGCGCCCGGCAGACCCTGCGGACGGTGCTGGCCTCCACGCTGGCCCTTGTCCTCGGCCTGTGGCGCGGCCGCCCCCGCACCAACGGCGGCATGTCGGCCGCCGCACCCGCCACCACACTGGTGTCCGCCGGGGCCGCGGTGGTGCTCGCCGGTCTGGTGCTCGTCACGCCCGCCGAGGCGGAGCGGCCGGCCATGCCCGAGAGCCCGCTGTCGGGGCCCGCCGACTCCGTGTCCTCGTCCGGTCTCGGGTACGAGGACCAAGGCGCGGAACCGGGCGCGGTTCCCGGTACGCCGGTCATCGAGCCCCGTCTCGTCACACCGGCGAGCGCGGGGGTGACCCCCAGCGCCGTACCGGCGACGCCGATGACCGGCACCACCCCGCCAACCGGCGCGACGGAACCCACCGGCCCGTCCCTCCCCGCGACCCCGGCGGCCGACCTCCCGACGCTGCCGGAGCCCCCCGCCACGACACTCCCGCCGCTCCCCGGCGTCCCGGCGCTGCTTCCCCCCGTCGAGGCTCCCGTCCCGCCCCTGCCCGGCACAGCGGTTCCGGCCGCGATGACGCCCTGACCCCTGGCAAACCCCACGCCGCCACCCACCAGCAGGGCGGCAAAAAATTTCGCGCTGTCCGCGAGGGATCGCCCACCCATCCCCGTAGAGCAGGTGACACCACCGCCGGGCCCCAGCCCGGCGGGGACGTAATCACCAGCGGAGAGTCACTTGCACAGCACCAAGGACAGCGGACGGCGACACCGCCGCGGCGGGTCTCTGCTCGCGCTGTCGGTCGCCTTCGTCTGCGCTCTGACCGTGGGCGCGCAGCCCGCGCAGGCCGTGGGCGAGACGAGCCTCGGCCGGCGCTTCAACGACGGGCTGGACACCCGGCTCAGCGCGACCGCGTTCCGCGACGCGGCCCGCACGATCGGCTACACGGGCACGAGTTACAACTCCGGCCGCAGCGCCGACAACGCCTGGGCGGACGGCATGGACGCGGGCGTCTTCGCGCTGTTCGGGCACGCGAACGGCGGCATCTTCCAGACCGACGAGGGCGCCACGGACGACCTGGACGCGATACTGGCCGCGGGCCGTACTTACGACGTCGCGCCGATCTACGAGAATCTGCGGTTCTTCACCGAGTACCTGCCGTACACCGACGTGGACGACATGCGGCTGCTCGTGCTCGCGGGCTGCGACACCGCGCAGACGGGCCAGCTCGGGAACTTCAACGACGTCGCCGTCTCGCGCGGCATCGACTCGGTCATCAGCTTCTCGGACCTGGTGATGTACCCGGCGACCACCTCCGGCACCCTGCCGAGCGCGACGAACTACTCGGGCAACTACTTCTGGAGCCGGTTCTCGTACCACGCCACCACCGGCGTGAGCGTGAGCACCGCACTGTCCCGGGCACGCTCGGACCTCGTGACCAAGGAAGGCTCGGCGGGCGGCTGGGACAAGTACGTAGTGCGGGGCGCCGCCGCCAATCCCGGTGCCGTGACACTCAAGCCGGCCGCGGAGGGGGAACCGCTCAACAGCCGGCCGGTAACCACGCCGACGTTCTCGTCGCCCGCCTCCCTGACACCCGTCTCGACCACCTCGGCCGAGGGCCCGTCGGGCGAACCGCTCACGGCGATGCGCACCGCCGAGGGCGTCGAGTACCGGACGGACGCCGACGGTTCGCTGTACGACCTCGTCGGTGTCCCGTCGACGAGCGGTGAGCAGTCGCTGGACGCGGCCGAGGTCCGGGCCGCCGCCGAGGAGTTCGTCGGCCGCAACGTCCCCGGCTGGAGCGCGGACTGGGAGCTGGTCGCCGAGGAGTCCGTGAGCCATGTCGCGGGCGACGCCGTGACGCTGCTGCGCTGGCGCCCGACCGAGGCCGGGCACCCGGGAGCGCGCGAGGTGACCGTCGAGGTCGACCGCCGCACCGGCGCCGTAACCTATCTGTCCGCCGCGCGGGGCACCGCGGACACTGCGGGCTTCGTGGTCACCGCCGAGGAGGCCGTCGCCGCGGCCCGCGCCGCGATCGGCGACGACCATGGCACCGCGACCGCGACCCCCGACACCTGGGACACCTCGCGCTGGACGGTCACCGTCGACCGCGGCCTCACAGGCCGCCCGGGCGCCGAGACCCCGGACGTGGAGCGCGTCACGGTCGACGCCCGCAGCGGCGCCGTCCTTTCCCGTACGAAGAGCTGATCCCGTACGGCGACCTGATCCGTACGGCGACTTGATCCCGTACGAGGAGCTGATCCCGTACCTCAAGGGCGCTGTCCGTACACACGGTTCACCGACCCGTACGACGAGCCATCCCGTACCGGCGGCTCACCCGTGCCCCCACGCAATCCCCACGACCCGATCCGTACCCCGTACGCAAAGATCCGGAGCGATACCGAATGACGTTTCGACGTATGAGCCTGTGGGCCACGGCAGCCGTCGGCTGTCTGTCCCTGGCCGTGCTGCCCGCCACGACGGCGGCGGCGCAGACCGAGGAGCCGGCGCCGACGGTCACGGCCGCGAGCATTCCGCAGGTGCAGCAGAAGGTGACGCGGCTGCTGTTCACCGTCCCGCAGACCCTCGACGAGCTAAAGGTCTCGCTGGCCGGGCTGAACCCGCTGCTGCTGCGGTACACCGGTGACTTCGGCGGCGGCAGCCAGCCCGGCCCCGGCGTCTCGGCCGACCAGGCCATCGAGAACATGCGCGAGGCCGTGACCGAGGAGTACGGCGTGGAGCCGCTGGTGTTCCTCGTCGTGGTCGACGGCGAGGTGCCTGCCGACCGGCTCACCGCCCTCGCCCCGGTGCTGTCCCAGTCCCAGGTCTTCGACTCGGACTCCCCCGCGGTCGAGGAACTGCCGCTCGGCACGCTGGAGCAGGCCGCCACGGCCACCACGGAGCGCGAGCAGCTGCTGGGCCGCCGTGCCGCGGTCCTCGCCGCCGTCGAGGCGAGCCACCAGGAGCCCGTCCCCGCCGACTCCAGCACGACGGAAGAACCCGCGCCCGACGGCCAGGGCGACGTCACCCCGGCCAACATCGGCAACACCTGGGCTCCCGTCTCGGCGGAGATGCAGGCCTACCGCTACTCGGCGAGCTCCAAGCCGCGCCACTTCCGGCACTACATGAGCTGGGGGTCGAGCAGCGACCTCGCCGCCTTCGGCGACGACTTCGGCTACGAGCACAACCTGTCGCTGTACAACTACGACCTGGTGGACATCTTCCCGCGCCCGTACTGCGCGGACAGCGCCTACACCGAGTTCTGGGCGGCCTGGTCGACGGGCTTCAAGTGGAACGCCGTCGACTACGGCTGGAACTACCCGAGCGCCGCTGTCGCGTACTGGGACTGGGACGACACCACCGACTCGTGCCAGAAGCTCGACTTCTCCGTCGGCGTCGGCTACCCGAAGAAGCTGACCGCAGGCGTCACGTACAACTTCTGGATCCACGCCGAGAAGGGTGCCAAGTCCGCCTCCCCCTACGGCCTCGCGGGCCAGAAGCTCAGCAACGACTGCAACGACGCGGGTATGGACCCGGGCAGCTCCTGCATGGGCCTGAACTACACGCGGGCCGGCTCGGCCACCGAGCTGATGGTGAACAGCAGCCGTGGCTGGACGGTGCCGAGCTGCGCGGAATGGGTCCGCGGCGGCTCCCCGACCGCGTCGTCCAACGGCACCGGAACCTGCCCCGCCAACAGCTGACCACCGCAAGGAGGATGAGCGTATGACCGCACACGACCAGCAGGGCCGACCGGCCCATGACAGAAACCGCACCCTGCGCACGGTGGGTCTGACGGCGGCGCTCGGACTCGCCGTCCTGGCGGCCGTGCTGTTCTTCGTCGCCGATGCCGTCGCCACCAAGAAGTGCGTCGACACCGGTTTCGGACTGGCCGACAGGATCAGCATGACCGAGGAGGGCTGCGAGCTGACGGTACGGGCCGCCGACGGCACCACACGCAGCGCCGTCGTGCCCACCCTCAGCGAGCCGCTGGCGACGGCGGCGCTGGCCACGGCGGTCGGGAGTGCCGTGCCTCCCGTCGTCTGCCTGTGGCTGGCGACCCGCCGCCAGCGCTGACCGGCTGGCTGGCGGCCGTGGCACAGCGCGTCGCCCGGCTCGCCTAGTCCGGCCTGGCCGGGCGGGCGCCGGGCGACGCGCTGCCCGCGTCGCGCCACCCATGCGCTGCTGGAGCGAGAGCCGGGTGGACTGCGGAGGTGTGGGCATCGCAGCCACCCTGCCCGACGGGCCGGGAAGCGGACGCGGCAGGCTACGGCCTGCCGTGATCCACTTCTCCCGATCGGCCCTCGCCCGATGCCCGTTGCCCCGGCCCGCCCGATAGCCCCGACCGCCGCCGAGCACGAGCGGCTGAAGAAGATGACCTACGGCCACAAGACCGAGCATCGGATGCGCCTGCGCGCGCAGATCGTCCTGCACGCGGCGCGCGGGCGTTCCAACGCGCGCATCGTCCGTGAGACAGGCCTGCACCTGGACACCGTCCGCACCTGGCGGGGCCGGTTCGCCGAGCAGGGCCTGCCGGGCCTGGCCGACCGCAAGCGCACCGGCCGCCCGCGCACGTTCACCGCACCGCAGACCGCCCAGGTCACCGCGCTGGCCTGCCAGCTGCCCGCTGAGACCGGGGTACCGCTGTCCCGCTGGTCGTGCCCGGAGTTGGCCCGCGAGGCCATGGAGCGGGGCATCGCCACGTTCGTGTCGGCCTCCACCGTGCGCCGCTGGCTGGCCGAGGACGCGGTCAAACCCTGGCAGCACCGTTCGTGGATCTTCATCACCGATCCCGACTTCCGCGCCAAGGCCGCCCGCGTCCTGGACCTGTACGCCCGCACCTGGCAGGGCCGGCCGCTGGGCGAGGACGAGTACGTCATCAGCGCGGACGAGAAGACCTCCATCCAGGCCCGCTGCCGCTGCCATCCCACCCTCGCCCCCGGCCAGGCCCGCGCGATGCGCGTCAACCACACCTACGGCCGCGGCGGCGCCCTGGCCTCCCTGGCCGCCTACGACGTCCACCGCGCGAAGGTGTTCGGCCGCACCGAGCCGCGCACCGGCATCGCCCCGTTCATGAACCTGGTCGCCCAGGTCATGCGCACCGAGCCGTACGCCAGCGCCAAGCGGGTGTTCTGGATCGTGGACAACGGCTCCTCCCATCGCGGCAAGGCCGCAGCGGAACGGCTGACCGCCGCCTTCCCCAACGCGGTGCTGGTCCACACCCCGGTACACGCCTCCTGGCTGAACCAGGTGGAGATCTACCTCTCCCTCGTCCAGCGCAAAGTCGTCTCGCCCAACGACTTCAACGACCTGACCCAAGTCGCGGACTGGCTCCGAGCCTTCGAAGACCGCTACAACGCCACGGCACAGCCGTTCCAGTGGAAGTTCACCACCTCCGACCTGGACGATCTGCTGGCCAGACTCGACCGGCACACCGCCGATCACCAGGCAGAATCCTCCGTCGCCCTGGCAGCATGATCAACCCCCGAAAGACTTCCGGGGCCGACCACTTAGACACTCCATCTGGCTAACGAGTTCGAGTCTCGTATCCTCCGCCAGTGCCTCTCCGGGCACGATGTCGAAGGGCCCACCGTTCGCGGTGGGGCCCTTCGACGTGTGTGGTCTCAGTTGCGGATATCCGAGTGTCTGCCTCGGCCTGCCCGACGGCTGCGGCACAGAAGCCGAGCTCATCCAGGCATCGTCTGCGTGACCCGCCACAGGCGGCGCGGCAGTTCGCCCTCCTCGAAGGCGTGCACCTCGTCGAGGCGCCAACCCTCGGCGAGGGCGTCCACGAGGGCGCGACTACGCCGAGGCATACCGCGTGAAGCACCTCGAAGCCCAAGCGGAAGCGTCAAGATATCGCCCGTAACGCCCACAGCGCATATAACGCACACCACCCGAACCGAGGTCAGGCGCCCTTTGCCGCAGGCTCAAGGATCGCGACACACTCAACGTGATGCGTCATCGGAAACAGATCGAACGCCCGCAGCGTCCGCACCTTGTAGCCGCCGTCGCGGAAGTACGCCAGGTCGCGGGCGAGCGCCGCCGGGTCGCAGGCGACGTACGCGATGCGGCGGGCGCCCAGGGACGACAGGTGCTCGACCGTCTTCTTGCCGGCGCCGGCGCGGGGCGGGTCGAGGACGATGAGGTCGACCTCGGTGATGCCGGTGCGCGGGAGGACCGTCTCGACCTTGCCCTGTTCGATGCGGACACGGTCGAAGTCGGCGAGGTTGTGGCGGGCGTCCTCCACCGCGCGCTTGCCGGACTCGATGCCGAGGACCGCGCCCTTGTCGCCGAGGCGGTCGGCGAGGGCACCCGCGAACAGGCCGACGCCGCAGTACAGGTCGAGCGCCATCTCGCCCTTGCGCGGCAGCAGGCCCTGCATCACGGCGAGCACCAGGGTGTCGGCGGCCTTCGGGTGGACCTGCCAGAAGCCGCCGCTGCCGACGCGGTACGTACGGCCGTCGGCGCGCTCGCGCACGAAGGCGCGGCCGTGGACGCGGTGGATGCCGCCGTCCTTCTCCTCGACGCGCATGACGGAGACGGGCCTGTCGAGCTCGACGAGGGGCAGGCGAGCGCCCGGCCGGGGCTCCAGGATCACCATGCGGTCCTGGGATCCCGTCGCGGCGATCGCCTCGATCGACTCCATCCCGGACCAGTCGCGCTGCTCGATGCCCAGCTCGCTGACGCCCGGCGCCGCGATCATGCAGTGCTCGATCGGCTCGACCTCGTGCGAGCGGTGGCGACGCAACCCGGCGTTGCCGTCCGCGTCCACCGTGTACTGCACGCGCGTACGCCAGGCCGGGACCTCGCCCGCCGGCAGCTTGTCGCCCTCGGCGGGCATCACCGTGCCGTCCCAGCCCGCCTCCTCGGGCGTGAGCCCCGCGAGGCGCTGCAGCTGCTCGGCGATGACCTCGCCCTTGAGCCGGCGCTGCGCACCCGGCTTGGCGTGCTGCCAGTCGCAGCCGCCGCAGCGGCCGGGGCCCGCGTAGGGGCAGGGGGCCTCGACGCGGTCCTTCGAGGCGTCCAGGATCTGTACGGCGTCCGCGCGCAGGAAGCGCGCGCCCTCCTCGCCCTCGGTCACGCGCGCGACGACGCGCTCGCCGGGCAGGGTGTGCCGGACGAACAGGACCTGGCCCTCGGCCGTACGGGCGATGCAGTGCCCGCCGTGCGCGACGGGACCGATCTCGACCTCGTACTCCTCCCCCACCAGCGACTTCTTCGGTTCTGCCTGCATGGTGGGGTGACTCCAGATGAGAAAAGGGGAACGGCCGGACAACAGCCCACCAGTCTACGTGGACGCCGCCCGGCCGATCGACACGATCCGTCAGCTCTTCCGAGAACCCGGATCCGTCGGCTCCTCCACGAACCCGGATCCGTCAGCGTTGCGAAGAACGGGAATCCGTCAGCGCTTCGAAGAACCCGAGGTCCTCGACGACGAGCCGGAGGAGGACGAAGACGCCGAAGGCTCCTTCGGCCGTTCCTCCGCCGGGCCCCGGCGCACCGCACCCGGTGCGTTCCAGTCCTGCCGCTTGCGGGCCCGCTGCTTCGCCGCCTCGGAGGACTCCAGCTGGTAGGGCACGGAGGTCACCATGACGCCGGGCGTGAACAGGAGCCTGCCCTTGAGGCGCAGGGCGCTCTGGTTGTGCAGCAGATGCTCGTACCAGTGGCCGACCACGTACTCGGGGATGATCACGGAAACCGCGTCGCGCGGCGACTCCTTGCGCAGGCCCTTCACGTACTCGATGATCGGCCGCGTGATCTCGCGGTAGGGCGAGTCGAGGACCTTCAGCGGTACGTCGATGCTGCGCCGTTCCCACTCCTCGCGCAGGGCCTTGGTCTCGGCCGGGTCGACGTTGACGCTGAGCGCTTCGAGGGTGTCGGAGCGCAGCAGCTTGGCGTAGGCGAGGGCACGCAGCGTCGGGCGGTGGATCTTGGAGATCAGGACGACGGAGTGGACGCGCGAGGGGCGGACGCTGTCGTCGGAGGGGCCCTCGGGCGCGGCGATCTCCTCGGCGACCCGGTCGTAATGCTTACGGATCGCGCTCATCGTCGCGTAGAAGATCACCATGCCGAGCAGCGCGACCCAGGCGCCGTGCGTGAACTTGGTGACCAGGACGACGACCAGCACCAGGCCGGTGAAGAAGGCGCCGAAGGCGTTGATCGCCCGGGAGCGGACCATGTGGCGCCGCTTGGCCTGGTCCTTCTCGGTGGCGAGGTGGCGGTTCCAGTGCCGCACCATGCCGGTCTGACTGAGCGTGAAGGAGACGAACACGCCGACGATGTAGAGCTGGATGAGGCGCGTCGAGTCCGCCCCGTAGATGACGACCAGGAGCATGGCCGCGCCGGCGAGCAGCACGATGCCGTTCGAGAAGGCGAGGCGGTCGCCGCGGGTGTGCAGCTGGCGCGGGAGGTAGCGGTCCTGGGCGAGGATCGAGCCGAGCAGCGGGAAGCCGTTGTACGCGGTGTTGGCGGCCAGGAACAGGACCAGCGCGGTGGCGGCGGCCAGCACGATGAACAGGAAGCTGCCCTTGCCGAAGACGGCCTCGGCGACCTGCGAGATCACCGGGTTCTGGACGTAGTCCGCGCCGACCGCGACGCCGTTGTGGATCAGGTCGGATGCCGGGTTCTCGGCCATTCGGACCTTGGTCGTCATGGCCAGGGCGATGATGCCGCAGAACATGGTGACGGCGAGCAGGCCCATCGCCGCGAGGGTGGTCGCGGCGTTCTTGGACTTGGGCTTGCGGAAGGCGGGGACCCCGTTGGAGATCGCCTCGACGCCGGTGAGCGCGGCACAGCCGGAGGAGAAGGCGCGAAGGAGCAGGAAGACGAGGGCGAAGCCCGCGAGGCCCTGGTGCTCGGCCTTGATGTGGTAGTCGGCGGTGGGCGCGCGCATGGTGTCGTCGAGGACGAGTCCGCGGAAGGCGCCCCACGCGATCATGATGAAGACGCCCGCCACGAAGACATACGTCGGAATCGCGAAGAGCTTTCCGGACTCCTTCACTCCGCGCAGGTTCATCAGCGTGAGCAGCACGATGACGGCCACCGCGCAGGCCACCTTGTGCTCGACCACGAAGGGGATCGCCGAGCCGAGGTTCTCGATGCCGGAGGCGATGGAGACGGCGACGGTGAGGACGTAGTCGACGAGCAGGGCGCTGGCGACGGTGAGTCCGGCCTTGGGACCGAGGTTGGTGTTGGCCACCTCGTAGTCGCCGCCGCCGCTCGGGTACGCGTGCACGTTCTGCCGGTAGGAGGCGACCACCGTGAACATCAGCACGACGACCGCGAGCGCGATCCAGGGGCTGAAGTGGTAGGCCGACACGCCCGCGATGGAGAGGACCAGCAGCACTTCTCCGGGTGCGTAGGCCACGGAGGAAAGCGGGTCGGAAGCAAAGACGGGGAGTGCGATGCGCTTCGGCAGGAGCGTTTCTCCGAGCCGGTCGCTGCGCAGTGCGCGCCCGATCAGGATCCGTTTGGGCACGTCGGTCAGTTTGGACACGCAGAGGATCGTAAGCGTTCGAACGGGGGGTCGCCCACCCGCCTTCCCGCATGAGCTTCCGATCTGCTCTCCGAGTGAAAACAGGGACGGCTCCCGTTGCGGATTCCGCAGCCGGGGACATCCGCATGCCTATATGACAAAAGTCCCCATCTCTGCCTGGCTCTGGAGGTTCCATGCACGTCACCGCTGAGCTCATCGGCGCCGCCGCAGGACTCATCGGCCTCGGAATCCTGACCGTCGCCAGCGTTCGCAGCATCACACGCCGCTGATCCCCCCACTGTCGGCCGGCCGAGGAAAACCCGCAGGCGAACGTGCACAGGGGTGCCCCCGACAGACCGCGCCTGTGTAGCTTGGGCGGCGGTCTGAGACCCTGTTTAGCCTGAGCGGTAACCATTCACATTCGGAAGGACGGTCGTGCACATCGTCATCATGGGCTGCGGAAGAGTGGGTTCCGCTCTTGCCCAGACCCTGGAGCAACAGGGGCACACGGTCGCCGTGATCGACCAGGACCCCACCGCCTTCCGACGACTGGGCTCCGGGTTCGGCGGCCGTCGTGTCACCGGAGTCGGCTTCGACCAGGACACCCTGCGTGAGGCGGGCATCGAGGAGGCAGGCGCGTTCGCCGCGGTCTCCAGCGGTGACAACTCGAACATCATCGCCGCCCGGGTGGCCCGCGAGATGTTCGGCATCGAGAACGTCGCGGCGCGCATCTACGACCCCCGCCGCGCCGAGGTCTACCAGCGCCTCGGTATCCCGACCGTCGCCACCGTCCGCTGGACGGCGGACCAAATGCTGCGCCGGCTGCTGCCCTCGGGCGCCGAGCCGCTGTGGCGCGACCCCACCGGCGGCGTGCAGCTCGCCGAGGTGCACACCTCCTCCGGCTGGGTCGGCCACAAGATCAGCCGGCTCCAGGACGAGACGGGTGTGCGCGTGGCCTTCCTCACCCGGCTGGGCGAGGCGATCCTGCCCTCCTCCCAGACGGTGCTGCAGGAGGGCGACCTGGTGCACGTGATGATGCGCACCGACGAGGTGGACAAGGTCGAGGCGGCGTTCGCCAAGGGCCCTGAAGAGGAGGCCGGTCACTGATGAGGGTCGCCATTGCCGGTGCCGGCGCCGTGGGCCGCTCGATCGCGGGCGAGCTCCTGGAGAACGGCCACGAGGTCCTGCTGATCGACAAGGCGCCGACCGCCATCTCGGTCGAGCGCGTCCCGCAGGCGGAGTGGCTGCTCGCCGACGCCTGCGAGATCACCTCCCTGGACGAGGCCGCGCTGCAGCGCTGCAACGTGGTCATCGCGGCCACGGGCGACGACAAGGTCAACCTCGTCGTCTCCCTGCTCGCGAAGACCGAGTACGGGGTCCCCCGGGTCGTCGCGCGCGTCAACAACCCCAAGAACGAATGGCTGTTCAACGAGGCCTGGGGTGTCGACGTCGCCGTCTCCACCCCGCGCCTGATGTCGGCCCTGGTCGAGGAGGCCGTCAGCGTCGGCGACCTCGTCCGCCTGCTCCGCTTCAGCCACGGCGACGCCAACCTCGTCGAGCTGACCCTGCCGCCGGAGTCCGCCCTGGCCGGCACGACGGTGGGCGATGTCGAGTGGCCCGAGGACACCTCCCTGGTGACCATCATCCGGGGCACCCGCGTCCTCACTCCCTCCCGGGAGGACTCCCTGGAGGCGGGCGACGAACTCCTCTTCGTGGCCGCGCAGGCCCGCGAGGAGCAGCTGGAGGACCTGCTGTCGGTGCGCCGCGAGGACGCGACGAGCTGATCGGCGGTCGTACGAAAAGGGGGCACCCGGAGATCTCCGGGTGCCCCCTTTTCGTATCCGTCCGGCGTTTGAGGACGAGGCCGTTCAGGCCGATGCGGGGGTCTGGGGGCAGAGCCCCCAGCGGCGCCGGTTACGCGTCTCGACGGTGTCGGCCCGCAGTCGTCTCGTTCCCCTCGGCGGCGGCCGCCCGCTCCTTCTCCGCCTTCTCCTCGGCCTCCATCTCGGCGAACACGTCGATGGGGGCGGGCGCCTTGGCCAGGAAGACCCAGGTCAGCCAGACGGCGAGCAGGAACGGCGGGATCTTGAGAGCGATCAGGATCCAGCCGAACTTGGTGGTGTCGGCCCACCAGTAGAGCGGGAAGAGGACCGCGCACTTGGCGAGCAGGATCAGGCCCCAGGCCCAACTCGCCTTCGCGTACGCCTTCTTGCGGCCGGGGTTGCGGGTGCGCCAGGAGAGGTTCTCCTTGAAGACCGGGCCCAGGATCAGGCCGATCAGCGGGACGCCCGCAAGGGTGGTGACGATGTAGGCGATGGCCAGGCCGAGCGTGTAGAGCATGCCCGGCAGGTAGAAGTCCTTCGCGTTGCCCGTCATCATCGCGAAGACCACGCCGAACGCGACGCCGAAGACGCCGCTGAAGGCGTGCTTGACGGTGCCCCGCATCACGAGGCGGGCCACGACGAGCAGCAGGGACACTCCAAGGGCGGCGATCGCCGACCAGTGCAGGTCCTTGTTGATCGTGAAGATGGTGACGAAGAGGAGGCCGGGCACCACCGTCTCGACCATGCCCCGCACGCCGCCGAACGCCTCGAAGAGAGCGGCCTCGGTCACCGCCCTCGAATCCTGCTGGGCGTCTTCGGTCGGCTTGTCGAGCGACGTCACCGGCTACTCCCGTCCAAGCGGTCTGAGTTCGTACTTCGGGTTGAACAGCACCCTACGGCCCCGGCTCATCGAAATGCGGCCCGATGCGATCAGCTTGCGCCCCGGCTCGATCCCGACGATGGAGCGCCGGCCGAGCCAGACCACGTCCAGGGCGGCCGAACCGTCGAACAGCTCGGCCTCCAGGGCCGGGACACCGGCCCGTGGCCGCAGAGTAACCGTGCGCAAGGTACCAGTAACCGTGACGATCTGTCGGTCGTGACAGTCACCGATGCGCGTACAGCCCGCGGTCTCGGCGTCCTCCCGCAGCTCCTCGGATTCCAGGTCCTCCTGGGACGAGGAGAGCCGGTCTATCATGCGCCGGAACCGGCCCGCCGGCTTTTCGGAACGAGGAACAGCACTCATACCGAAAGCGTACCGGGGTGCGCCGACAGCGACGTACCCGCGGCACCGCCCCCTCCATCACCGCTCACTCGCCTGGAAAGGCCCGGGTCACCCCTCGAACCGGTATCCCATCCCGGGCTCCGTGATGAAGTGCCGCGGATGCGCGGGGTCCACCTCCAGCTTGCGGCGCAGCTGTGCCATGTAGACCCGGAGATAGTTCGTCTCTGTGCCGTACGAGGGTCCCCACACCTCCTGGAGCAGCTGCTTCTGGCTGACCAGGCGGCCGGTGTTGCGCACCAGGACCTCCAGGAGGTGCCACTCCGTGGGAGTCAGGCGGACATCGCGCCCGGCGCGGTTGACCTTCTTGGCGGCCAGGTCGACGGTGAAGTCCTCGGTCTCGACGATCACATCGTCCTCGCCGCCCCCGTTGGGCTCCGCGCGACGGACGGCGGCGCGCAGCCGGGCGAGCAACTCGTCCATGCCGAAGGGCTTGGTGACGTAGTCGTCGGCGCCCGCGTCGAGCGCCTCGACCTTCTCGTCGGAGGAGTGCCGGGCGGACAGCACCAGGATCGGTACCCGGGTCCAGCCGCGCAGCCCCTTGATCACCTCGACGCCGTCCATGTCGGGCAGGCCGAGGTCGAGCACGACGACGTCGGGGTGCCGGGCGGCGGCAAGCTGGAGCGCGGTGGCTCCGTCGGGGGCCGCGTCGACCTCGTACTTGCGTGCCTTCAGGTTGATCACGAGGGCTCGGGTGATCTGCGGCTCGTCGTCGACCACAAGGACCCGGGTCATGAGACCTGCCTTTCCGCTGCTGCTGTTGTTGCCGTGGCCAGGTCGGTCCGGCCGGTCACCGCCCGGACCGTGAGCACCATGGTGAGTCCGCCGCCCGGGGTGTCCTCGGCGTTGAGGGTGCCGCCCATCGACTCGGCGAAGCCCCGGGCGACCGCGAGGCCGAGGCCCACTCCGGTGCCGCGCGGGGCGTCGCCGTAGCGCTGGAAGGGCGCGAAGATCCGGTCCTTGGCCTCGTCCGGGACGCCCGGGCCGCGGTCCACCACGCGCACTTCCACACGGTCGGCGATGGCGCTCGCGGAGACCAGGACCGGTTCGTCGTCAGGGCTGTACTTGACGGCGTTCTCGACCAGGTTGGCGACCGCGCGCTCCAGCAGCCCGGCGTCGACGGCGACCATCGGCAGGCTCTCCGCGATCTCCAGCTCCACGCTGTCCTCGGGTACGCCGCCGAGCGCCATCGGGACCACCTCGTCGAGGTCGATCTCGCGGATCAGCGGGGTGACGGTGCCGGTCTGCAGCCGGGACATGTCGAGGAGGTTGCCCACCAGGTGGTCGAGGCGGTCGGCGCCGTCCTCGATGCCTTCGAGGAGCTCCGCCCGGTCCTCCTCGGACCAGGCCACGTCGTCGGACCGCAGCGAGGACACGGCGGCCTTGATCCCGGCCAGCGGGGTGCGCAGATCGTGGCTGACGGCGGCCAGCAGGGCCGTCCGGATGCGGTTGCCCTCGGCCAGCGTGCGCGCCTGGTCGGCCTCCTGCTGGAGGCGCTGGCGGTCCAGGACCACCGCCGCCTGCGCCGCGAAGGCGGCGAGCACCCGGCGGTCCGAGGCGGGAAGCACGCGTCCCGACAGGGCGAGCGCCATGTGGTCGCCCACCGGCATGTCCACGTCCGCGTCCTCGGGACGGACCGAGGGTCCCGGACCCACACTGCCCGCGCACGTCCACGGGTCGACGTCGCTCTCCCGCTCCAGCAGCGCGACCGACTCCATCCCGAAGGTCTCCCGGACCCGCTCGAGCAGTGCCTCCAGGCTGGTCTCGCCGCGCAGCACGCTGCCCGCGAGGAAGGAGAGGATCTCCGACTCGGCGCGCAGGTGCGCCGCCTGGTGGGTACGGCGGGCCGCCAGGTCCACCACCGACGCCACGGAGACGGCGACGGCGACGAAGATCACGATGGCGACGATGTTCCTGGGATCGGCGATCGTCAGCCGGTGCAGGGGCGGCGTGTAGTAGTAGTTCAGCAGGAGCGAGCCGAAGGCGGCCGAGGCGAGCGCCGGGTAGAGGCCGCCGAGCAGGGCCGCCGCCACCGTCACCGTCAGGAACAGCAGCATGTCGTTGGCGAGGCCGAGGTCGAAGGCGTTCAGCAGCAGCGCCAGGATCACCGGGCCGCCCACGCCGACCAGCCAGCCCCAGATGATCCGGGAGCGTCCGAGCCGCGCCCCGCGCGCGACCGGCAGACCGCGGCCCTTGGCAACCTCTCCATGGGTGACGATGTGGACGTCCAGGTCGGGGCCCGACTCCCGGGCGACCGTGGCGCCGACGCCCGGCCCGAAGACGTACTGCCAGGTCTTGCGGCGCGAGGAGCCGAGCACGATCTGGGTGGCGTTGACGCCCCGCGCGAAGTCCAGCAGGGACGCCGGTATGTCGTCCCCGACGACATGGTGGAACGTTCCGCCCAGGTCCTCGACCAGCGTGCGCTGGACGGCCAGCTCCTTGGGCGAGGCCGAGGTGAGCCCGTCGCTGCGGGCGATGTAGACGGCCATCACCTCGCCGCCCGCACCCTTCTCCGCGAGCCGCGCGGCACGGCGGATGAGTGTGCGCCCTTCCGGACCGCCCGTGAGCCCCACCACGATCCGCTCCCGCGAGCCCCAGATCTTCGAGACCCGGTGCTCACTGCGGTACTCGGTGAGGTACTCGTCGACCCGGTCGGCGACCCAGAGCAGCGCCAGCTCGCGCAGTGCGGTGAGGTTGCCGGGCCTGAAGTAGTTGGACAGGGCCGCGTCGACCTTGTCGGACTTGTAGATGTTCCCGTGCGCCATCCGCCGCCGCAGCGCCTGGGGCGACATGTCGACCAGCTCGATCTGGTCCGCCCGGCGCACCACCTCGTCCGGCACGGTCTCCCGCTGCCGTACGCCCGTTATCGACTCGACGACATCGCCCAGCGACTCCAGGTGCTGGATGTTGACCGTGGAGACGACGTCCACACCGGCCGCCAGCAGCTCCTCCACGTCCTGCCAGCGCTTGGCGTTGCGCGAACCGGGGACATTGGTGTGCGCGAGTTCGTCCACCAGGGCGACGGCCGGGGCGCGCTCCAGTACGGCGTCCACGTCCATCTCGGTGAAGACGGACCCCCGGTACTCCAGCTCCTTGCGCGGCACCTGCTCCAGGCCGTGCAGCATCACCTCGGTGCGCGACCGCTTGTGGTGCTCCACGAAGGCGACCACACAGTCGGTTCCCCGCTCGACGCGCCGGTGCGCCTCGGAGAGCATGGCGTACGTCTTCCCGACGCCCGGTGCAGCACCGAGGTAGATCCGAAGCTTGCCGCGTCCCATGACCCCTATTGTCTTCCTGTCACCACTGTGTACGCAGCGTCGACCTTACGGCCAAGAATTCCGACAAAGGGGATGCCAGGGGTCGCCCAGGGCGTCTTTGACGCAACCCTGATGTGCGGCGCCGTGGCCGACGCCGCCGCACCTAGTCAGTGCTCGACGATCTCCCCGTCGCTCAGCTCGAGGACCCGGTCGGCCAAACCCAGCAGAGTCGCGTCGTGGGTGGCCACCAGCGCGGTGACGTGTTCGCTTCGGACGACGGCACGCAGCAGCTCCATCACGGCGATGCCGGTCTCGGCGTCGAGCTGTCCGGTGGGCTCGTCGGCGATGAGAAGCGCGGGGTTGTTGGCGAGGGCACGAGCGATGGCCACACGCTGCTGCTGGCCGCCGGACAGCTCGCCGGGGCGCTGGGCCGCGTGGTCGGCGAGACCGACGAGGGAGAGCAGGAGTTCGACGCGTTCCTCGCGCTCGCGCGGATCGGCCCGGCGCAGCCGCAGCGGAACGCCGACGTTCTCGGCGGCGGTCAGGATGGGAATCAGCCCGAAGGACTGGAAGACGAAGCCGATGCGGTCGCGGCGCAGTCCCAGGAGCCCGTTCTCGTCGAGCGTCGAGAGGTCGAGGCCGTCGACGGTGATGCGCCCTTCGTCCGGCGCGTCGAGCCCGCCGACGAGGTTGAGGAGCGTCGTCTTGCCGGATCCGGAACGCCCCTTGAGGGCGACGAGTTCCCCGCGCGGTACGTCGAAGGAGACACCCCGCAGCGCGTGCACGGCGGCGGCACCGGCGCCGTACGAGCGATGGACGTTCTCGACGCTCACCATGGTGTCCGTGACGACCTGACTCATGACCCTCCCCCGTCGGCCGGGCGCCAGTATGTCCAGCGGGCGCCCGGCCGGGCAATGGGTCGACTCGACTCGGGTTGTCCCCGTGGGGCTCAGCCCGGGTTGTCCGCGGGCACTTCAGCTGGGGTTGTCCCCGTGGGTCAGCGTCTCCCATGCCACGAAGAGGTTGTTGCTGCCGGCCGGGCGGTTCTGCTCGGTCAGCCTCTGGGTGTTGGTCATCGCGATGCCCAGACGGTTGTGCAGGGCGTTGTAGCCGACCTCGGTGATCGGACCGAGCCCGAGGTTGAGGGACCCGCCGCACAGCCAGCTCGGCACCGTCTCGCCCAGCTGGTACTTGGACTGGAAGCCGAGTGCCTGCCGCAGCCGCTCGCCGACGTCCGTGCCGTACAGGTCCTGACCCTGGATCCGGCTGGTCTCGGCGACGTGCGAGATGGCGGAGATGCCGTACCCGGTGTGCGTGAAGTCGCGGCAGGTCTCCTGGGTGAGGCCGGTGACGAAGGTGGACTGCCCCTGCCAGTAGTTGACGATCTTCGCCGTGGTGTCGAGGTTCTGGCTCGGCACGGTCTTCGGTACGGAGCCGTCGGAGGACAGGTAGATGTACGCGGCCGTCCGCGTGCGGAACTTCGACATCGCCTTGTCGTACGACGTCTTGTCCTCCAGGAAGACGGAGATGCCGATGGCGGCCTCCATCATCGACAGTTCCCAATTGCCGTTGGAGTTGGAGCCGTTGATGATCTCGGGGAGGTAGACGTTGCGCAGCATGGTCGCGAAGCGGCCGGAGTTGGCCCACGTGCCGGTGTACGTGTACTTGATGATCTCGGCGGCCTTGGGCCACGAGGAGCCCGCCCAGCCGGTCTGCAACGGCGCGTTGCTGTTGGTGTGATCCTTGATCACCGCCGACCAGGCATCCATCAGCTCGATCGACTTCTTCGCGTACCGCTCGTCGCGGGTGATGTACCAGGCGAGCGCGTCGGTGTACGCCGCTATCGCGTCCTCGCGCTCGTCGGTGCAGCCGTAGTTGGGGTTGGAGTACGAGCCGCACTCGACGGTTGCGCGAGGCTTGGCGGTGCGGCTCAGCGAGGCGTACTTGCTCGCCATCATCTGGTCGTACGCGCCCTTCCAGGGCTGGGCGCCGGCGCTGACCTTGCTGCGGGCGAAGTCCAACTGGCTCTTGGAGACGGTGACTCCGGGGTGCACGAACGTGGCGGGGGCGGCCTCGGCCTGGTGCGCGCCCGGCCAGGAGAGGAATCCGGCGACCAGGGCGGCGGTCGCGGCGGTGACGGTGGCGAGCAGGGCCGGGCGTCGTCTGCGCCGGTGGGCTGCGGGGGTGTCGGGCATGTGGGGAGCCATCCGTTCTCGTATGTGAACGACGCACTGGGGACTGAACACACGCGTTGGCCGGTGACCATAGGTACAGACCAGACTTCCGTCAAGACCTGAAGAAAGACCCGCTGCTCAACTGCCGTTCACGGATGAGAACTTGGCCGGCGCCGGGCATACGAAAGGGCCGCACCCCCTGGTGAAGGGAGTGCGGCCCCACTCGTCAGTCGACGCGACTCGTGCGTCAACGCAGCTCGCGTGAACCCCACGCGTGTGTCACTCGCGCGTCAGCGGACCTCGGTGATCTCCGGTCCGCGCTGCAGCTGCCCCATGCCGCCGGAGAAGCGGGAACCGCTCTGCTCCTCCTGCTGGACACCCTCGGCCACCATCTGCGCGTCGTCCGGCAGCTTCAGGACGATCGGGTCGCGGGGGGCCATCGGACCCTCGCCGCGGACGACGACCGCGTCCCGGAAGATCTGCTCCAGCAGACCCGCGGCCTGCGGCTGCACCGCGCCCTGCCCGGAGATCACTCCGCGCAGGAACCAGCGGGGGCCGTCCACACCGACGAACCGCACGACCTGGAAACCACCGGTGCCGTCCGGCAGCTGCACCGGCACCTGCGCCCGCAGTTCCCAGCCCAGCGGGCCCTCGACCTCATCGATGACACCGCCCTGCTGGGTGATGCCGGAGGCGATCTCCTCGCGCACCTCGCCCCAGATGCCCTCGCGCTTGGGAGCGGCGAAGGCCTGCAGCTGGATGGCGCTGTCCTTCAGGACGACGGTGGCCGCGACGATCGCGTCGCCCGCGACCTCGACCCGCAGCTCCATGCCGTCGACTCCGGGCACGAAAAGACCACCCAGGTCCACCCGGCCCTCGGCCGGATCGCGGACCTCGGAGCTGTCCCAGGGCCCGTCGGGCCGCGGCTCGGGCTCGAGCCGCACGCGCTCGCGTTCGGCTTCTTCGTCCGCCTCAGTGTCGAACTCGTCGACGACCTGCTCGGCCTCGCCCGCCGCGTCCTCGGCGGCACTGCCCTTCTTGCGACGTCCGAACACGTCACTGTCCTTCCCGGTCGGATACGACCGAAGCGTATCGATTCCCACCCGTTGTGCTGCCCACGGCTCCATGACCTCCAGTGGACCCGAAGCCCCCTGCAGCCCGCGCCGAGTCGGGAAGCTCCGCGACCTCCTGAAAGCGGACCTTCTCAACCTGCTGGACGACCAGTTGGGCAATCCGGTCGAAGCGCTCGAACCGCACGGACTCGTGCGGGTCGAGATTCACCACGATCACCTTGATCTCCCCACGGTACCCGGCATCCACCGTCCCCGGGGCATTCACGAGGGCGACACCGCAGCGAGCGGCGAGCCCGGAACGCGGGTGCACGAAGGCCGCGTACCCCTCGGGCAGCGCGATGGACACTCCCGTGGGCAGAACCGCTCGCTCACCGGGCTTCAGTTCCCGGCTCTCGGTGGTGCGCAGATCGGCTCCCGCGTCACCGGGGTGCGCGTACTCGGGAAGCGGGACTTCCGGGTCGACGCGCCGGATCAGCACGGCGACGTCTTGACGGGGCTGACTCGTCACGGGTTCACCTCAAAGGCGCGGGAGCGCCGGATCTGGTCCGGGTCGTTCATGGCGGCCCGGATCTCCTCCGGGCGGCCGTTGTCGATGAAGTGGTCGACCTTCACCTCGATGAAGAGGGCGTCGGCGCGGACGGCGACGGGTCCGTCGGGACCGTCGAGCCGCCCGGTGGCGGTGGAGTAGATCTTCCGCCCGGCCACCGCGGTGACCTCGGCCTCCAGGTGGAGGACGCTGCCGACGGGGACGGGGCGGCGGAAGTCGGTCTCCAGCCGTCCGGTCACGGCGATCGTGCGCAGCAGCCAGTTCAGCGAGCCGAGCGTCTCGTCCAGCGCGGTGGCGAGGACGCCGCCGTGCGCGAGACCCGGGGCGCCCTGGTGGGCGGGCCGCACGGTGAACTCCGCCGTGATCCGGACACCCTGCCCGGCGCGGGCCTCCAGGTGCAGTCCATGAGACTGCTCCCCGCCACACCCGAAACAGTGTTCGTAGTGGGCCCCGAGGAGCTCGCCCGGGGCGGGCGCGTCGGGGTGCCGCACCGGCGCGACGGCGTCTGCGGGGGGCGTCAGAGCTGCGGAAGTACCACTCACAGCCGCAGACCTTACCCGCGCGTCCACCAACTGTTGGCACCGTGCCAAGCTTGACTTCATGCAGCTCTCCGCCTCGCCGTACGAAGAACGCCTCACCGCGCCCCGCACCTGGTGGGCGATCTGTTTCCTGGTCGGTCTCGCGATGGCGCTGATCTTCCTCCCGTTCGGCACGCTGCCGCTGCTGGGCGCCCTGGTCGGCGGTACCGCGGTGTCGGCGGTCGTAGCCAGCTCGTACGGCTCGATCCGCATCCGCGTCGTGGGCGACTCCCTGATCGCGGGCGACGCCAAGATCCCGGTCGCGGCCCTCGGCGACGCCGAGATCATGGACCAGGAGGAGGCGCGCGCCTGGCGCACGTACAAGGCCGACCCCCGCGCCTTCATGCTCCTGCGCGCCTACATCCCCACCGCCCTGCGCGTCCAGGTCACGGACCCGCAGGACCCGACGCCGTACCTGTACCTGTCCACGAGGGAGCCGCAGCGCCTCGCGGCGGCGCTGGAGGCGGCGCGAGCGGCGGCGTAGCCCCGCAGTCCGCAGTCTTGTCCGCCGCATCGGCGATCCGCCGCAGCGGCGCCGCGCCGCCCCGTCCGGCGGTGCCGAAATCGTCGCAACCACCGAGAGAATCCGCCCGCGGGCGAGCGGCGCACCCCGCGGGCTAGCGCCCCAGCTCCTTGGGGATCTCTCCCATCCGCAGGGGATCCGCGGGCTTCTCCAGCGGAGGCAGTTCCGGAAGCGCGTCCCACGGCACCTGGGCCTTGCGCAGGTCCTTCCGGATGCGCCCCGCGAGGCGTTTGGTGTCGCGGCGGTTCATGACCGCCCCGACCGCCGCGCCGACCATGAAGGGCATCAGGTTGGGCAGATCCCGAACCATGCGTTTCATGATCTGCTGACGCAGCTCACGCTTCATCTGGCCGCCCAACGCGGCGTTGATCGTCGACGGCTTCGTCACGTCGATCCCGCGCTCCCCGGACCAGGAGTTCAGATACGCGGTACTGCGCTGTGTGAGAGTGCCCGGCGGCCGCAGGCCGTAGACCTCATGGAGCTCGGCGATCAGTTTCAGCTCGATCGCGGCGACGCCGGTGATCTCGGCGGCCAGCTCAGTGGGCATGGCGGGCGGCACCGGCAGCATCGCGGCCGCGCCGATCCCGGCGCCGACCGTGGACGTCGCGGCGGCCGCGCCCGCGACGAGCTTGTCCGCGAGCTGCTCGGGACCGATGTCCGGGAACTGCCTGCGAAGGGTCGCGAGGTCCCGTACGGGGACACGCGGGGCCATGTCGATGATCCGGTCGGCGATGTACGCAAGGCCCGCCCTGGCCCGGCTGCCGCCCTTCTGGACGCCTTTCCTGACCCCGTCCCGGAGGACTGCCACGCGGCGCCTGGCGACGGGCGCGGGAGTGCCCGCGGAGGCCGGCAGGCCGCCTGTGGCGGGCGCCCGCTCGAGCGAGGCTGATCCCGGTTCGGAAGAGCCCCGCTCGTCGTCACGCACGCCTTCAGAGCCGTCGGACGGCCCTTCGTCCGCTTCCCGCGCGGGGAAGCGGCGCTTCCAAGGAGGGGTCGAGCCAGTCACGGCCGACCCTGCCTCAGTCGCAGTCGCGGCAGATCGGCTGACCGTTCTTCTCGCGGGCCAGCTGGCTGCGGTGGTGCACCAGGAAGCAGCTCATGCAAGTGAACTCATCCTGCTGCTTGGGCAGGACCCGGACGGCCAGCTCCTCGTTCGAGAGGTCGGCTCCGGGCAGCTCCAGGCCTTCTGCGGCCTCGAACTCATCTACGTCGACGGACGAGGTCGACTTGTCATTCCGGCGAGCCTTCAGTTCTTCAAGGCTGTCCGAGTCGACGTCGTCGTCGGTCTTGCGTGGGGTGTCGTAATCCGTTGCCATGTCGCTCTCCCCCTCTGGGTGTCTGCGGTGTCTCCAGCGCACGTAACGCGTGAGAGGCCGGACTTGTGCCCGACCCGAGGCGGAGATTTTGCCTCACATCAAGGTCTGTTACTCAATCGACACCCAACCGGACTCCTCAAGAGTGATCGGCTTGGATGGCGATGCGGACCGTACACGGTCCGAAGGTCGCACTTCAAAGGCGTCCCACCGTGTACTTCCCGTGATCAGGACCCCCGAAAACCCGGATTTTCCCGGCTTTCCGACAGCTTGCATGATCACGGAGAGTAGATGGCCGGAAAATCGCCCTTGTGATCGATCACACACGGGCCTCCCTGGTGGGTGACCAGAAAATTCCGCGCAAAGCGAACATCGTCGCGTGTCGGCGACATGGTCTCAGATGGGAAGGATGACGCGCATCACGAGCCCACCTCCCTCGCGCGGCTCCGCGACGATATGGCCCCCGTGGGCGCGGGCCACCGACCGCGCGATCGAAAGGCCGAGGCCCACGCCCTTGTCGCTGCCCGTGCGCTCTGTACGCAGCCGGCGGAAGGGCTCGAAGAGATTGTCGATCTCGTACGCGGGCACCACGGGACCCGTGTTCGACACCACCAGGACCGCCTGGCCGTGCTGGACCTGTGTGGTGACCTCGACCCAGCCGCCCTCCGGCACGTTGTACCGGACGGCGTTCTGGACGAGGTTGAGGGCGATCCGCTCCAGCAGGACGCCGTTGCCCTGGACGACCGCCGCGGCGCGTTCCCCGCGGATCTCCACGCCCTTGGCCTCGGCCTCGGCGTGCACCTGGTCGACGGCCTGCGAGGCGACCTCGGCGAGATCCACGGGCTTGCGCTCCACGATCTGGTTGTCGCTGCGGGCGAGCAGCAGCAGACCCTCGACGAGCTGCTCACTGCGCTCGTTGGTGGCGAGCAGCGTCTTGCCGAGCTGCTGCAGTTCCGTCGGCGCGCCCGGGTCGGACAGATGTACTTCCAGGAGCGTGCGGTTGATCGCGAGCGGGGTGCGCAGTTCGTGCGAGGCGTTCCCGACGAACCGCTGCTGGGCGGTGAAGGCTCGCTGCAGCCGCTCCAGCATGTCGTCGAAGGTGTCCGCCAGCTCCTTCAGCTCGTCGTCCGGGCCGTCCAGTTCGATCCGCCGGGACAGGTCCGAGCCCGCCACCGCGCGCGCGGTGCGGGTGATCCGGCCGAGCGGCGAGAGCACCCGGCCGGCCATCGCGTAGCCGAAGGCGAAGGCGATGATGGCAAGGCCGAGCAGGGCGAGCAGCGAGCGGCTGAGCAGGTTGTCCAGGGCGGCCTGGCGCTGGTGGTCGATGCAGGTGCTGATCGCGTTGTTGAACTCGTCGAGCGGCACATTGTTGCCCCCGTCGACCGCGGGGCACATGGTGCTGGTGACCTTGATCGCGCTACCGCCGACGATCTTGAACAGCGGCTCGTTGCCCGTATTCAGCGCCTGCGCCGCGAGCAAGTAGATGATCGACAGCAGCATGATGCCGGCGATCAGGAACATGCCACCGTAGAGCAGCGTGAGCCGTATGCGGATGGTCGGGCGCAGCCAGGGGAACGGGGGCTCCGGCCTTCTGGGGTCCCAGGTGGGCTTGGGGGGCGCCGCGGGGGGCGCGGGAGTCGCGGCCACGGTGGATCAGATCCGATAGCCGGAGCCGGGCACGGTGACGATCACCGGGGGCTCGCCGAGCTTGCGGCGCAGGGTCATGACCGTCACCCGTACGACGTTGGTGAAGGGGTCCGTGTTCTCGTCCCAGGCCTTCTCCAGGAGCTGCTCGGCGGAGACGACCGCGCCCTCGCTGCGCAGCAGCACCTCCAGGACGGCGAACTCCTTCGGCGCGAGCTGGACCTCCTTGCCGTCGCGGAAGACCTCGCGGCGGTTGGGGTCGAGCTTGATCCCGGCGCGCTCCAGGACCGGCGGCAGCGGCACGCTCGTACGGCGTCCGAGGGCACGCACGCGTGCCGTCAGCTCACTGAACGCGAACGGCTTGGGGAGGTAGTCGTCGGCGCCGATCTCCAGGCCCTCGACGCGGTCGCTGACGTCGCCGGAGGCGGTGAGCATCAACACGCGTGTGGGCATGCCCAGCTCGACGATCTTGCGGCAGACGTCGTCACCGTGCACGAGCGGGAGGTCGCGGTCGAGGACGACCACGTCGTAGTCGTTGACGCCGATGCGCTCCAGGGCGGCCGCACCGTCGTACACGACGTCGACGGCCATGGCCTCCCGGCGCAGTCCGGTGGCCACCGCATCGGCGAGCAGTTGCTCGTCCTCGACGACGAGTACGCGCACGTCGCTTGTCCTTCCTCTGTCCACCCGCGCAGCGCGCTTCAGGGCACCACGCGGGCAGGTCTGTCACGGATGAGGCCTCCATCCTGCCCTTTTCGGCCATAAACCGGCTGTAAGGCGGTGGGAAGCACCCGAGAAGACGGTCCGGGGGCCCGGGAATGCGAGATTTTCTCGTCGGGTTGAGGTTTCTGCGGAAGGGAGCGGGGGGAGGACGGCTTTACACCCCGCGATCACGCTCTGCATGTGGCAAGCCACCTTGTGGTACGTCCAACCGCTTCCGCAGAGCGGGCGTGGGTGTCCGGCACCGTCGCCGCCCAGCCTGGGCAGCGCTGGGCACCCATCTGGAGACGTGATCGCCCCTTCCGAACGGCACACCCCCGTGCCACCGACCCACGACCCAGGACGAGGGGGCGCAGCATGGACGCATTCACCGCAGGACTTCTGCAGCGCATAAGGGCGACCGAGTCCGACCTGACGCGGGCTCGCGAAACGGGCGACGACTTCCTCGCGGAGGTCGAGCAGGCCGAGCTCGACGACCTGCACCGCCTCGCCGCCGAGCACGGTGTGGAGGTCGGCGCGACACGCGTCTGATCAGTTCGTACGAGAGCGGGGCCCCGGTATCGATCCAGTGCCGGGGCCCCGCTCTGTGCGCCGCCTGTTGTACGCGCCGCCAACGGCGGGTTGTACGCGACGCCAACTGCGGGCGCCGTCAGTCGTGCCAGGCGCCGAACTCCTCCAGAAGCCGCTGGAGGGGCTCGAAGACACCGGGTGAGGCGGCGACCGCCAGATCGCGTGCGGGGCGCTCCCTGGGGCGTCCACCGGTCAGGGCGCCCGCCTCACGGGCGATCAGGTCGCCCGCCGCGAGGTCCCAGGGGTTGAGGCCGCGCTCGTAGTAGCCGTCGAGGCGGCCCGCCGCGACGTCGCAGAGGTCGACCGCCGCCGAACCGCTGCGCCGGATGTCGCGCAGCAGCGGGATGAGGCGTTGGGCGACGTCGGCCTGGTGGGCTTTGACCTCGGCCACATAGTTGAAGCCGGTCGAGACCAGTGCCTGGTCAAGCGGCGGCGCCGGCCTGCAGGTCAGCCGGCGCTCCCCTTCCCAGGCCCCGACGGCCCAGGCTCCGCCGCCGCGCACCGCGTGGTACGTCTCGCCGCGCATCGGCGCCGCGACGACTCCGACGATCCCCTCGCCGTCCCGCTCGGCGGCGATGGACACGGCCCAGGTCGGCAGTCCGTAGAGGTAGTTGACCGTGCCGTCGAGCGGATCGATGACCCAGCGGATGCCGCTGGTGCCTTCCGTGTCGGCGCCCTCCTCACCGAGGAAGCCGTCGTCCGGTCGGTGCTCGGAGATCAGGTCGGTGATCAGCTTCTCCGCGGCGATGTCCATCTCGGTGACGACGTCGATCGGGCTGGACTTGGTCGCGGCGACCGCGAGGTCCGCCGGGCGGCCGTCCCGCAGCAGCTCGCCCGCGCGCCGGGCGGCCTCGTGGGCGAGCTGGAGCAGTTCGGTGTACAGGGGCTCGGTCACGGGGCTCCTCACGCGTACGGGCTGTCGGCGCCCGCGGCGGCGGGCTTGGGGGCACGGGCCGGGCAGCAGCCCACCGGGCACAGATCGTGGCTCGCGCCGAGCGCGCCGAGGGCACAGGGGGTCACCCGCTGCCCGCTCTCCTTCGCGGCACGCTCCAGGACGAGTTCACGGATCGCGGCGGCGAACCGCGGGTCGGCACCCACGGTGGCCGAGCGGCGCGCCGGCAGACCCAGCTCCTCGGCCTTGGCCTTGGCCTCCGTGTCGAGGTCGTACAGGACCTCCATATGGTCCGAGACGAACCCGATGGGCGCCATCACGACGGCCGGGACGCCGGCGCCGTGCAGCTCCTCCAGGTGGTCACAGATGTCGGGCTCCAGCCACGGGATGTGCGGGGCTCCGGAGCGCGACTGGTACACGAGCTGCCAGGGGTACTCGATCCCCGTCTCCTCGCGGACGGCGTCGACGATCAGCCGGGCGACGTCCAGGTGCTGCTTGACGTACGCACCGCCGCCGCCGTGCTCCTCGACCGGCCCCGAGGTGTCGGCGGCCGCGTCGGGGATGGAGTGCGTCGTGAAGGCGAGGTGCGCGCCCTCGCGTACGTCCTCGGGCAGTTCGGCGAGGGACTTCAGGACGCCGTCGACCATGGGGCGCACGAAGCCGGGGTGGTTGAAGTAGTGGCGCAGCTTGTCGACCTTCGGCAGCTCCAGGCCCTCCCCCTCGAGCACGGCCAAGGACTCGGCGAGGTTCTCGCGGTACTGGCGGCAGCCCGAGTAGGAGGCGTAGGCGCTGGTGGCGAGAACGAGGATGCGGCGGCGGCCGTCGGCGACCATCTCGCGCAGGGTGTCCGTCAGGTACGGCGCCCAGTTGCGGTTGCCCCAGTAGACGGGCAGGTCCAGGCCGTGGTCGGCGAAGTCCTTGCGGAGGGCGTCGAGCAGGGCTCGGTTCTGATCGTTGATGGGGCTGACCCCGCCGAACAGGAAGTAGTGCTGCCCCACTTCCTTGAGCCGTTCCTTGGGGATGCCTCTCCCCCGCGTCACGTTCTCCAGGAACGGAACGACGTCGTCCGGGCCTTCGGGGCCGCCGAACGAGAGCAGGAGCAGGGCGTCGTAGGGGGTGGGATCGAGCGCATCTGGCATGCCTCCGATCCTGCCACCCGGCACTGACAGGCGGGAAACGGCGGGGTGACGGGAGGAAGCGGGTCGCCCGGTGGCACGGCGCGCAGGAGGGTGCGGGATGAGCGGCGTGCCGGCGCACGGCAAGGCCGACGACGGTAGGGCGCGAAGGCACACGGCGAGGCGACAGGCTGGCGGGCGCGAAGGCGCACGGCAAGACGACAAGCGGGCACGCGCCAGGCCGCACGGCAAGACGACAAGCGGGCACGCGCCAGGCCGCACGGCAAGACGACAAGCGGGCACGCGCCAGGCCGCACGGCGAGGCGGCCGGCGGCCAGGCGCGAAGGCGCACAGTGGCCACGCGGAGGGCGTGCGTTAGGGTCACCTAACCCGTAAGCTGTATCGGCCAGCTTCACGCCTTACCCGAGTTCGGACCGCCCGTGGTGACCGGGTGGCCGGGCCGAGCCGACGGAGACCCCCGTGCCCAGCCCGTACCGCGCCCTGTTCGCCGCCCCCGGCTCCAAGGGCTTCTCCGCCGCGGGCTTCCTCGGCAGGATGCCGCTCTCGATGATGGGCATCGGCGTGGTCACGATGATCTCCCAGCTCACCGGACGGTACGGGCTCGCGGGGGCGTTGTCGGCAACCATGGCGCTGGCCGCCGCGGTCCTCGGCCCGCAGGTCTCGCGTCTGGTGGACCAGTACGGGCAGCGACGGGTACTGCGCCCCGTGACGCTGTTCGCGCTCGCCGCTGCCGCCGGGCTGCTGCTCACGGCACACTTCGGGTGGCCGGACTGGGTGCTGTTCGTCTGTGCGGCCGGCATCGGCTGCGTCCCGAGCATCGGCGCGATGATCCGGGCCCGCTGGGCGGCCCTCTACCGGGGCACGCCGCAATTGCACACCGCGTACTCCTTCGAGTCCGTGGTCGACGAGATCTGCTTCATCTTCGGGCCGATCATCTCCATCGGCCTGTCCACGGTGTGGTTCCCGGAGGCCGGGCCGCTGCTCGCCGCCTGCTTCCTCGCGGCCGGTGTCTTCTGGCTGACCTCCCAGCGCGCGACCGAGCCCGTGCCGCATCCGCGCGAGCACCACACCGGCGGTTCGGCGATGCGCGCGGCCGGACTCCAGGTCCTGGTGGCCACGTTCGTGGCGACCGGGGCGATCTTCGGGGCCGTCGACGTGGTCACCGTGGCCTTCGCCGAGGAACAGGGCCACAAGGGCGCCGCGAGCATCGTCCTGGCGCTGTACGCGGCGGGCTCCTGTGTCGCGGGAGCCGTGTTCGGACTGCTGCACTTCAACGGGGCGCCCGAACGTCGGTGGCTGCTGGGCATATGCGCGATGGCCGTGAGTATGATCCCCCTCCTACTGGTCGGAAACTTGCCGTTCCTGGCCGTGGCGCTGTTCGTTGCGGGACTCTCCATCGCTCCCACGATGATCACGACGATGTCCCTCATCGAACAGCACGTACCACGCGCGAAACTGACCGAGGGAATGACCTGGGTGAGCACCGGACTCGCGGTCGGGGTCGCGCTCGGCTCCTCCGTGGCCGGCTGGGTGATCGACGCCGCCGGTGCGAAGGCCGGGTACGGGGTTCCGGCGGTGTCCGGAGCCGTCGCGGTCGCGGTCGGTTTCCTCGGGTATCGCCGGCTCAGCAGGCCGGTTCCGCAGCGGGGAGGGTCCCATGAGCACCACAGTGAGCGGGAAGAGCGGCACGTGGCGTAACTGGGCGGGGAACGTCACCGCCCGTCCGGTCCGGGAGGTCGCTCCCGCCTCCGTCGAGGAACTCTCCGCTGCCGTACGGAAGGCAGCCGACGACGGTCTGAAGGTGAAGGCCGTCGGCACCGGGCACTCCTTCACGGCCGCCGCCGCGACCGACGGCGTATTGATCCGCCCTCAACTGTTGACCGGCATCCGCAGGATTGATCGCGAGGCTGGCACGGTCACCGTTGAGGCGGGCACCCCGCTCAAGCGTCTCAACGTGGCCCTCGCGCGCGAGGGGCTGTCGCTCACGAACATGGGCGACATCATGGAGCAGACGGTTTCGGGGGCGACCAGCACCGGAACGCACGGCACGGGGCGTGACTCGGCCTCGATCGCCGTGCAGATCAAGGGACTTGAGCTGGTCACGGCGGACGGCTCGGTACTCACCTGCTCCGAGACGGAGAACCCGGAGGTCTTCGCCGCGGCCCGGATCGGCATCGGCGCCCTGGGGATCGTCACCGCGATCACCTTCTCCGTAGAGCCCATATTTCTGCTCACGGCGCGCGAGGAACCGATGACCTTCGACAAGGTCGCCGCCGAGTTCGACGCCCTCTTCACCGAGAACGAGCACTTCGAGTTCTACTGGTTCCCGCACACCGGAAACTGCAACACCAAGCGCAACAACCGCAGTGCGGGGCCCGAGAAGCCGGTCGGTCAGCTGAGCGGGTGGATCGAGGACGAGTTCCTCTCCAATGGTGTCTTCCACGCGGCCAATCTGCTCGGCCGCGCCGTGCCCGCCACCATCCCGGCGATCGCGAAGATCTCCAGCCGCGCGCTGTCCGCGCGGACCTACACCGACATTCCCTACAAGGTCTTCACTTCTCCGCGCCGGGTGCGCTTCGTGGAGATGGAGTACGCCGTGCCGCGCGAGGCCCTGGTCGAGACGCTGCGCGAGCTGAAGGCGATGGTCGACCGCTCGTCCCTGCGGGTCAGCTTCCCCGTCGAGGTGCGCACGGCCCCCGCCGACGACATCGCGCTCTCCACGGCGTCGGGGCGGGAGAGCGCGTACATCGCCGTCCACATGTTCAGGGGCACCCCCTATCAGGCGTACTTCACCGCCGCCGAGCGGATCTTCACCGCGCACGAGGGGCGGCCGCACTGGGGCAAGGTGCACACGCGCGACGCGGAGTACTTCGCCAAGGTCTATCCGCGCTTCGGCGAGTTCACTGCCCTGAGGGATCGGCTCGACCCGGATCGGCGCTTTGCGAATGACTACTTGCGTCGGGTGCTGGGCTCGTAGGCGTGCTGGGTGTGGGGGTCGGGGTGGCGTTCCCGGCCTCCGCGTCCGAGGACGCGCCGGAACTCGGCGTCGGCGTGGGGGGCGTACCGCTGTCGCCGTCGTCCTGAGCAGCACCGGCACTGCCGCCGGATGAGGACGGCTCCTGGGAGGAGGACCCGGTCGAAGGCGTCGTACTGGGCTCCGAACGCTCCGAGTTGGAACCGGAACCGCTGTCCTTGAAGGCGTCGCCCACGGTCGTGGTCCTGCCGTCGCCGCTGAAGCTCTGCCCCGACACCAGTTCGTAGGTGGTGATGCCCGCCATCGTGACGCCGAAGACGAGCGCCGCGGCGACCACCGGCCGCTTCCAGCTCTTGACCCGCGCGCGGTAGACGGTTCCTTCGGTGAACTCGCCCGGGACTGGCGCCTGCTGGGCCTTCGGCTTGGCCGGGACGGTCACGTCGCGTATCTGTTCGCCGGTGCGCTTGAAGAAGTGCTGGAAGACGGTGCCTCCGCAGGTGGCGATCGCGCTCACCACTCCGGCGCCGAGGATCGTCCCGTACACCCCGAAGTAGGAGGCGAGTTTGGCCGCCACCACCGCGGCCACGGCGCTGCCCGCCACTTGCGGAACGCTCAGATCCACCCGCTTCTTCTTCGGTTCTCCCTCGGCATCCGACTTCTCACGCATTTCCGGACCTTGCCCGCCCTTCCGAACTCGATCGACCTTCCCGTACTTGATCGACCTACTGCACGAGAAAGGGACGTACAGGCGAAACGATTCGTTCCATTTCTGGCGATTCCGTGAAGTGCGCCACGTTTCATGGTCACGAAAACGGCGCATCGGGCGACCAACTACCACCCCCCACTAGAAGTTGGGCGGCGCGCCGATCCACGCACATGGCCCGAATGGAGTACTGTTGCGAGCCCTGGGTCCGGACTCCCGCCAGGGTGTCCGGGGCCTTGCAGGTCCGCCGGGAGGGGGCTCGTTGCACAGGGTGATGGAGTTCGTCACTTAGCGTTGCGAATAGGTAACCGTGCCATAACGGCGATCCCGGGCCCGTGCCCGACACGCCGGGCAACTCGGCAAGGTTGTGGCAGGCTGCACCCGGGCAGGCCACACTCGACTAGCGGAAGCAGCGACGCACGTGACGTCGGCAGGCACCACCCGGGAGGTCCCCATGCCCGAACTGCGTGTCGTGGCCGTCTCTAACGACGGCACACGGCTGGTGCTGAAGGCTGCGGACAGCACGGAGTACACGCTTCCGATTGACGAGCGTCTGCGCGCCGCCGTACGCGGCGACCGTCCCCGCCTCGGCCAGATCGAGATCGAGGTGGAGAGCCATCTCCGCCCCCGAGACATCCAGGCGCGTATACGTGCCGGCGCCTCCGCGGAGGAAGTCGCCCAACTCGCCGGAATCCCTGTCGACCGCGTGCGCCGCTTCGAGGGGCCCGTGCTCGCCGAGCGCGCCTTCATGGCCGAGCGCGCCCGGAAGACTCCCGTCCGCCGTCCCGGTGAGAACGCCGGACCCCAGCTCGGCGAGGCCGTCCAGGAGCGACTGCTGCTGCGCGGCGCCGAGAAGGACACCGTCCAGTGGGACTCGTGGCGTCGTGACGACGGCACTTGGGAAGTCCTGCTGGTCTACCTGGTCGCGGGTGAGCCGCACTCGGCAAGCTGGACGTACGACCCGCCGCGGCGGCTCGTCCAGGCCGTCGACGACGAGGCCCGCTCGCTGATCGGCGAGTCCGACGATCTCGCGGCGCCCGAGCCGAGTTTCCCGTTCGTACCCCGGATCGCACGCCTGCCGCGCGACCGTCCGCTGGACCGCGCCCTGGACCGGCAGATGGAGCGGCCGAGCATTCCGTCGCCGTCCCCCGAGCCGGTCGAGGAGTCCACCAACGACCGGGATTCGCTCACCAGTCTCCTGGAGGCGGTGCCCAGCTTCAGGGGCGACATGGTGGTGCCCGAGCGGCCCGCCACCACGGAGCGTCCCGCCGCGGAGGAGCCTGCCCCCGAGCCCGAGTCGGAGGAGCCCCCGGCTCCCGCCGCCTCGGCCGGCGCCGGTTCCGCCTACGCGGACGTCCTCATGCCCCGCTCGGTCGGCAGCCACCGCGACCGTCTGGTCGGCGCGACCGACCGCCAGGCCGAGGCCGACGGCGTCCGCCCGGGCCGCAGAGCGGCGGTCCCGAGCTGGGACGAGATCGTCTTCGGCACGCGGCGGAAGAAGCAGGACTAGTCAGTTGTACGAGGAGAGGGCGCGCGCCGGTTCGGTGCGCGCCCTCTTCTCGCTGCCCCCGCTCGGGGCCCGCGCCAGGTCGGACGCTGTTGGTTAATTCCGCCCCGCTGGATCTCATCCAGTGGGGCGGAGTGCTGCGAAGGGCGAAACGCGGGTCTTGGCGAGTGGTCTGCCG
>NZ_JBVHRI010000011.1:152081-291777 GCF_055566975.1 Streptomyces sp. NPDC027189 | reverse complement strand
TGCGTTTCCGACTCTATCAGATCGTTTTCCGGTCCGATTTCCTCGGTGCTTTCCAGGTTTCCGCTTTCGCGTTTCCCTTTCCGGCGGTTCCGACTTTATCAGAAGTTTTGGGCCGGACTGACCGGCAACCATTTCTGAATCATCGGGAGTGGCTCCCCGGAAATCGATTGTTTCCGGAAGCAGACAGACACTAACTGCTGCCACCGGACATGTCCAGTTCTAGGCAACTGTTCGAATCTACCTCCCCACTCGCTCCGTGTCAACGGCTCTTGTGGGGCGAAGAGGAGACTAGCAGGTCAGCGGGTGTGCGCGCACATCAGGCAGCCGTCGGGAGGACGGCGCTGCGCTCGGACTCGTCGACGTCACCCGTGTCGCCGGCACGTACCGCACGACCGCCCAGGACATAGACGTACGCGAGAAAGGCCAGTTCAGCCGCGATTCCGATGCCTATGCGGGCCCAGGTGGGGAGACCGGACGGCGTGACAAAGCCTTCGATGGCGCCCGAGACGAAGAGGATCAGCGCCAGGCCTATCGCCATGCCAAGGGCGGCTCGGCCCTCTTCTGCGAGCGCGGTGCGGCGGGAGCGCGGTCCGGGATCGATCACGGTCCAGCCCAGCCGCAGACCTGTGCCCGCGGCGACGAAGACGGCGGTCAGTTCCAGCAGGCCGTGTGGGAGGACGAGCCCCAGGAACGTGTCGAGGCGGCCGGCCGAGGACATCAGGCCGATGCCGACTCCGAGGTTGAGCATGTTCTGGAAGAGGATCCAGAGGACCGGGATGCCCAGGAAGACGCCCAGGACCAGGCACATCGCAGCGGCCTGGGCGTTGTTCGTCCACACCTGGGCCGCGAAGGAGGCGGCGGGGTGACTGGAGTAGTAGGTCTCGTACTCGCCACCAGGGCGGGTGAGGTCACGCAGCTCGCTGGGGGCGGCGATCGAGGACTGGACCTCGGGGTGCGTAGCGATCCACCACCCCAGGAGGGCCGCGATGACAGTGGAGAGGAGTGCCGTGGGCACCCACCAGTGGCGCGAGCGGTAGACCGCCGCCGGGAAGCCACGTGTCAGGAAGCCGGTGGCATCGCGCCAGGAGGCACGGCGGGTGCCTGTCACCGCACTACGCGCGCGTGCCACGAGTTGGCTGAGGCGGCCGGTGAGCTGTGGATCCGGGGCGCTGGACTGGATCAGAGAGAGGTGGGTGGCGGTGCGTTGGTACAGGGCGACGAGTTCGTCGGCCTCGGCTCCGGAGAGGCGGCGCTGGCGGCGCAGCAGGGCGTCGAGCCTGTCCCACTCGGCGCGGTGGGCGGACACGAAGACGTCGAGGTCCATCGGGTTGGCTGCTCCTCGGCTGTTCGTCGTGAGTGTCAGCTTGTCGTACTGCGGCGCGATGTGCCCTCAGCTTGGCAGACTGGCCGTTCTCGGGGCAGGTCAGGGGAAGGACGGCGAGCGTGAGTGAGCTAGTGACGGGCGAGGCGGTGGCGCTGGAGTTGCGCCCCGCGAAGCTGCCGAGCCGGGCGCTGGCCGTGCTGCTCGACCTGATCGTGACCGTGGCTGTCTATGTCATCGTGACCATCGGTCTGGTGGCTTCGACGGCCGGGCTGGACGATGCGGCGCAGCTCGCGATCTCGATCGCGAGCTTCGTTCTCGTGCTGGTCGGCGGGCCGATCGCGGTGGAGACGCTCAGCCACGGTCGCTCGCTCGGGAAGCTGGCGTGCGGGCTGCGGGTGGTGCGCGACGACGGAGGGCCGATCCGGTTCCGGCATGCGCTGGTGCGCGGTGCCGTCGGGGTGGTCGAGATTCTGATGACGTTCGGAATCGTCGCGTGCATCGCCTCGCTGGTGTCGGCGCGGGGGCGGCGGCTCGGTGACGTGTTCGCGGGGACTCTCGTCGTACGGGAGAGGATTCCGGTCGGCCGTATGCCCTTCGTGCCTCCGCCGCCGCCCTGGCTGGCGGGTCGGTTCTCCGGACTTGATCTTTCCGCCGTGCCGGACGGGCTGTGGTTGGCCATCCGCCAGTACCTGACACGGATGCACCAGTTGGATCCGCAGGTCGGTGGGGCGATGGCGGAACGGCTGGCCATGGATCTAGCCGGCCATACGGGGGCTCCGGCGCCGCAGGGGGTTCCGGCGGCCGCGTATCTGGCGGCGGTGATGCAGGAGCGGCAGACGCGGGAGGCTCGGCGGGCGTTCGGGAACGGGGCGCCCGGGATCACTCGTCCAGGCCCGGGTGGATACCCGCACCCGGGCCCGAGTGGGTACCCGACCGGGGTGCCGAGCGCGGTCGGGCCGGCGGCGCAGAACCCGGGCGCACCCCCCTACCCGTACCCGTCGGCACCGCCTGCACCGTCAGCGATTCCCGAGGCGACGTCGCAACAGGCGCCGCAAGCACCCCGACCCGCCCCGCCGCGGGCCGACCACGCCGATCGCCCCGCGACGGGCTTCGTGCCGCCCGCGTAACCAGCCGTCGCGGCTCGGACGGGCCGCGAGAGGCATCCCCGAGCGCCAGGACGTAGCCCGCCAGGGCATAGCCGCCGGATGTACGTCGGGACGTCGTCGTCAGGAGAACACCGACGGCGGTGATTCGAGGTGTTCCAGTTCGATGCCGGGCGCCGCGAGCACCACGTCTCCCGAGATGTGCACGGCGTGCTGCTCGCCCGTGTCCAGCGCTGTGACCTGATATTCGTCCACGGCCAGCGGGCCGCTGTCAGTGGCGTGTGTTTCTCTCGAGATCAAGGCCCAGGACTGGTCGAGGGTGCGCGGGGCGAGGACCGGGTCCGTGAAGGCTACGAGGCGTACGCGGGTCGCGGAGGCGGAGGGGGTGAGGCGAAGGAGACGGGCGGTGGCGATGAGGAACGCGGGGGACGCGCCGGTGAAGGCGTGGGCGCGGACATTGCCTTCGGTGGCCTGTGTGCCCGTGGGGTCGGTGCGGACCCAGGTCACGCCGTCGAGGGCGGCACCGCGGACCTGCCAGCCCGCGGCGTGCAGTTCGAGACGGATGGGGCGGCCGAGGTCGTCGAGGGCGAGGTCGACGGAACCGGCTTGGTCGCCCGAGGGGGTGGTGAGTTGGGAGACGTAGCGCCAGCCGGAGGGGCCGGGCGCGCAGTGGAAGTGCTCTTCAGCGAGGGGGGTGTGATCGTGCGGATCATGGAGCGAATAGCGGCCGCGGGGCATGGGCGTTCAGGTCCTCATCGGGGACAGGCCCCCGCCACGGGGGCGAGGGCCTGCTGACATCCGTACGCCGAGCGGTGGTACCGCTGCTCGGCCGGGTGCTGTGCGGGGTGCTCAGTAGCGGTAGTGGTCCGACTTGAACGGGCCCTCGACCTCGACACCGATGTACGCGGCCTGCTCGGGGCGGAGCGTCGTGAGCTTCACGCCGAGCGCGTCGAGGTGGAGGCGGGCGACCTTCTCGTCCAGGTGCTTGGGCAGCACGTAGACATCGGTCGGGTACTCCTCGGGCTTGGTGAACAGCTCGATCTGGGCCAGCGTCTGGTCCGCGAACGAGTTGGACATCACGAAGGAGGGGTGACCGGTGGCGTTGCCCAGGTTCAGCAGGCGGCCCTCGGAGAGGACGATGATCACCTTGCCGTCGGGGAACTTCCAGGTGTGGACCTGCGGCTTGACCTCGTCCTTGACGATGCCCGGGATCTTCGCGAGACCGGCCATGTCGATCTCGTTGTCGAAGTGACCGATGTTGCCGACGATCGCCTGGTGCTTCATCTTGACCATGTCCGAGGCCATGATGATGTCCTTGTTGCCCGTCGTGGTGACGAAGATGTCGGCCTTGTCGATGACCTCGTCGAGGGTCGTGACCTGGTAGCCGTCCATCGCTGCCTGCAGGGCGCAGATCGGGTCGATCTCGGTGATGATCACGCGGGCGCCCTGTCCGCGCAGGGACTCCGCGCAGCCCTTGCCCACATCGCCGTAGCCGCAGACGACGGCGGTCTTGCCGCCGATGAGCGTGTCGGTGGCGCGGTTGATGCCGTCGATCAGGGAGTGGCGGCAGCCGTACTTGTTGTCGAACTTCGACTTGGTGACGGCGTCGTTCACGTTGATCGCCGGGAACAGCAGGGTGCCGTCGCGGTGCATCTCGTACAGGCGGTGGACGCCAGTGGTGGTCTCCTCGGTCACGCCGCGGATCTCCGAGGCGAGCTGGGTCCACTTCTGCGAGCCGTCGCTGATGGTGCGGTGCAGCAGTTCGAGGATGACGCGGTGCTCGTCGGACTCGGCGGTGTCGACCGAGGGGACCTTGCCGTCCTTCTCGTACTCGACGCCCTTGTGGACGAGGAGGGTGGCGTCACCGCCGTCGTCCAGGATCATGTTCGGGCCGCCGGTGGGGCTGTTCGGCCAGGTCAGCGCCTGCTCCGTGCACCACCAGTACTCCTCCAGGGTCTCGCCCTTCCAGGCGAAGACGGGGACGCCCTGAGGGTTCTCGGGCGTGCCGTTCGGGCCGACCGCGATGGCCGCGGCGGCGTGGTCCTGGGTGGAGAAGATGTTGCAGGAGGCCCAGCGGACCTCGGCGCCGAGGGCGACCAGGGTCTCGATGAGGACGGCGGTCTGCACCGTCATGTGCAGGGAGCCGGTGACGCGGGCGCCCGCGAGGGGCTGCGCCTCGGCGTACTCCTTGCGGATCGACATCAGGCCGGGCATCTCGTGCTCGGCGAGGGTGATCTCCTTGCGGCCGAAGGCGGCCAGGGAGAGGTCGGCGACCTTGAAGTCCTGTCGGTTGTCGACAGTCGTCATTGCGAGCTGCTCCTCGGGATTGGGGCGAGGTGAATACGGCTGGTCTGCGCGGCGGCTGGCATACGCATGCCCGAGCGAGGCACGGACGTGCCCAGCACGGCACACGAGTGCCTGGTGCGCGCAGCGCAGTCCGTCGGAGGCCCTCTCTCCCTCGGCCGGTCCGCGGTGGGACCGCCCGACCGCCATCAGCAGCGACGTCTGGCTCAGGCACCAAGCTACACCGGTGGGCCCAGCCCTCCCCAGTCCGCCTCCGGACACCACGGGGTGCCGTGCGCAGGCATCAGGCCGATAACGGAACGTCCTCGGGATCGATAACAGCCTGTCCTCGGCAGGGCCAACAGGGGCCATCAGACCTGGGCATTCACGGACGTTCGGAGCTTTTGATCCTGGGCTGGGGTGTTGCAGGATGCGGGGAGATCGCGGCCGTGCGAGCGATCTTGCGGGGCGTCCGGGCGGCGTTCCGCGTGATGAAGGCATCAAAGGCGTTAGGAGATCCACGTGACCAGTCCGGCCGGCCCTCCCCCCACGGGCAACGGCGGCGGCGAGCAGAACCGGTTGAAGCTGCTCGCGGTGACCGCATGCCCGACCGGCATTGCCCACACCTATATGGCGGCCGAGAAGCTCGCGCAGGCTGCGGAGCGCCTCGGCATCGAGATGAAGGTGGAGACCCAGGGATCCATCGGGGCCGAAAACGCACTGGATGACAACGATGTCAAGACGGCGGACGGCGTCATCGTCGCTGCCGACAAGGACGTGGACCTGAGCCGGTTCGCGGGGAAGCGGGTCATCACCGTCGGGGTAGCCGAGGGGATACACCATCCGGAGCGGCTGATCGAGCGGGTGCGGTCGGCGCCCGTGCACACCGCGGGCGCCACCGCCGAGGCGACGAGCGGCGGCGGCAGGGAGCGGAGCCTGGCGTACAAGGCGCTGATGAACGGGGTCAGCTACATGATCCCGTTCGTCGTGGTCGGCGGGCTGCTCATCGCGATATCCCTCTCGCTCGGCGGGCACACGGACCCGTCCGGCGGCCTGGTCATCCCGAAGGACTCCTTCTGGATGGACGTCAACAACATCGGTGTCATCGGCTTCACGCTGATGGTGCCGATCCTGTCCGGCTACATCGCGTACGCGATCGGGGACCGGCCGGCGCTGGTTCCCGGCATGATCGGCGGCTGGATCGCCAACACCGGTTCGCTGTACGACTCCAAGGCGGGCGCGGGCTTCATCGGGGCGATCGTGACCGGGTTCCTGGCCGGTTATCTGGTGCTGTGGATCAAGAAGGTCAGGGTCCCGAAGTTCGTGCAGCCGATCATGCCGATCATCGTGATCCCGATCGTGGCGACGACGGCGCTCGGCCTCTTCTTCATCAACGTCATCGGCAAGCCCATCTCCTGGGTCTTCGAGCATCTGACCAGCTGGCTGAGCGGGATGACGGGGACGAGCGCGGTGCTGCTCGGCGCGATTCTCGGCCTCATGATCGCGTTCGACATGGGCGGTCCGGTCAACAAGACGGCCTTCCTCTTCGGTGCCGGGCTCATCGCGACCGGCAATCAGACCGTCATGGGCATGTGCGCGGCCGCGATCCCCGTCATGCCGCTCGGGCAGGGCCTGGCGACGCTGATCCGGAAGCGGCTCTACACCGAGCAGGAGCGCGAGACCGGGCTGGCCTCGCTGTTCATGGGCTGCTTCGGCATCTCCGAGGGCGCGATCCCGTTCGCGGCCGCGCGGCCCGCGCAGGTCATCCCCGCGAACATGCTCGGCGGCGCGGTCGCCGGAGCGGTCGCCGGGCTCGCCGGGGTCAAGGACGCGGTCCCGCACGGCGGGCCGATCGTGGCGGTGCTGGGTGCCGTGGGCGGCGTACCGATGTTCTTCGTCGCCGTGCTCATCGGCACGGCGGTGACGGCGCTGACGACCGTCACCCTGGTCGACCTCAGCGAGCGCAAGCGGCGCGGGGAGGCGCCAGTGCCCACGCCTCGGCGCGCGCCCGAGCCCGCGCTCGCCGGCGTGGGCGCCGGCATCGCCACTTCCACGGCCACGGCCACCGCCACCGCCACCGCCACCGCCACCGCCGTACAAACGACGTCCGGCACCCCTTCGGACAGCGCCGACTCCGAAGTCCTCTCCGGCTACCTCACCGAGCGGACCGTCAAGGTTCGGCTCGAATCCCGGGACAAGGAGTCCGCGATTCGGGAGATGGCCGGGCTGCTGGCCTCCACCGGGAAGGTCGCCGACCTGGAGGAGTTGGTGCGGACGGCCCTGCGGCGGGAGGAGCAGGGGACGACGGGGCTCGGGGAAGAGATCGCGATTCCACATGCCAAGACGGACGCGGTGACCGCGCCGGTCGTCGGGTTCGCGCGGTCCGCCGAGGGCATCGAGTGGGGTGCGCTCGACGGGACCAAGGCCAAGCTGGTCTTCATGATCTCCGTACCGGAGGCGGCCGCGGGTGACGAGCATCTGCGCATCCTCGCCTTGCTGTCGCGGAAGTTGATGGATCCCGGGTTCCGGGAGCGGCTGACGGCGGCGGAGGACGAGCGCGCGATCCTCGGCGTGCTGGGCGAGATCCAGTAGCCGTCCTGGCCATGGCGGGTCCCGTAGCCGGAAGGCTCGGGGCCCGCCGTCGTACGTTCACAGCGAACCGCTAGCCTCTGCGCGCGCGGGAGTGCCGTGCGGGGAGGGGTTGGGGATGCGCAGGGGTCGAGGGCTGGCGGTCACGGCGTGGGTGCTGGGGCCGTTGGGGCTGGTGATGCTGATCGGGTCCTTCATGTACGCGCGGGGTGCGTATACGACGGCCATGGTGCAGAGCGAGAGCATGACGCCCACGTACACCGTCGGTGAGCGGCTCGTCTTCGAGCGCGTCGACGGGTCCGAGGTACGGCGCGGCGACGTGGTGCTGTACTCCGCGCCGGAACGCTACGGACCTGGCCTGAGCGTCATCCAGCGCGTCATCGGGGTCGGCGGCGACCGCGTGGTGTGCTGCGCGGGCGAGGGAGCCGACGAGCGGATCACCGTCAACGGGAAGCCGCTCGACGAGTCGTACGTGCAGGAAGGCATCGCCGACGGAACGCACCGGCCGTACGACGTGAAGGTGCCCGAGGGGCGGCTGTTCCTGCTCGGCGATCACCGCTTGAATGCCAGGGACTCCCGTTTCTTCAGCAGTGACCACGGTGGGACGGTGCCCGTCGGCGCGGTGCGGGGACGGGTGACGGACGAGCGCGCGGTGCCCGTCGCACTCGCGGTGACGGGGATGCTCGGGGTGCCCGTCGTACTCGCCGGGGTCGGCTTCGCGATCGCCGCCTTCGTCGTACGACGGCGGAGTCGCGCGATGCCGCCGATGCCGCCGTGGGCCGTGGAGGTCTGACGGACGGCCGTGCAGGTGTGACGGACGGCCGTGTGCGTCTGACGGACGTACGACGGGGGCCCGCCTGGACAACTCCAGGCGGGCCCCCGTCACGTACAGGAAGAAATCAGTGCGACTGCGCCGGTCCCCCGGGCGTCGCCTCGGGGTCCGGGCCCTTGGCCGCCTCCGCCTCCCTGTAGATGTCCGGCTCCAGGTAGATCACGCGGGCGATCGGGACGGCGGTGCGGATGCGGGCCTCGGCGGCGTCGATCGCGGAGGCGACCTCGGCGGCCGTGTCGTCGTGCTGGACGGCGATCTTCGCGGCGATCAGGAGCTCCTCCGGGCCGAGGTGGAGGGTGCGCATGTGGATGATGCCGGTGACGGTATCGCCGTCGACGATGGCGTCCTCGATCTTCTTGATCTCGTCGCTGCCCGCGGCCTCGCCGAGGAGGAGGGACTTGGTCTCCGCCGCCAGGACCAGGGCGATCAGGATGAGCAGGACACCGATGCAGACCGTGCCGATGCCGTCCCAGATGCCGTCGCCGGTGAGCAGGGCCAGGCCGACGCCGCCGAGCGCGAGGACCAGACCAATGAGCGCGCCGAAGTCCTCCAGGAGGACGACCGGCAGTTCGGGGGCCTTGGCGCGACGGATGAACTGCGACCAGGAGTGCGTGCCGCGCAGCTCGTTGGACTCCTTGATGGCCGTGCGGAAGGAGAAGCTCTCAGCGATGATCGCGAACACCAGGACGCCCACCGGCCAGTACCAGTGCTCGATCTCGTGCGGGTGCTTGATCTTCTCGTAGCCCTCGTAGACGGCGAACATGCCGCCGACCGAGAAGAGGACGATCGAGACGAGGAAGGCGTAGATGTAGCGCTCGCGTCCGTAGCCGAACGGGTGCTGTGGAGTCGCCTCGCGCTGGGCCTTCTTGCCGCCGATCAGGAGCAGGGCCTGGTTGCCGGAGTCGGCGAGCGAGTGGACGCCCTCGGCGAGCATCGACGACGAGCCGCTGAAGGCGAACGCGACGAACTTCGATGCCGCGATCGCGAGGTTGGCGCCGAGTGCCGCCACGATCGCCTTGGTGCCGCCTGACGCGCTCATGTGTCCGGGGTGTCCCTTCGCCTTCGCCTCTGTCCGTCGCCGGGCCTTTGCCAGCCCTTTGCGACGGGCCATTCTTGCAGCCCGGTCCGACAGCGGCGCCTCAGGCCACCACAGTTACCCCATCAGGCCACCACTGTGGCGCGAAAGATCGTGCCATTCCCGGACGCTTCGGCCTTTTCGCCGGCCGGTACGAAGACCGACTGGCCGGGGGTCAGCGTGATGCCGTCCGCGCGTACCGAACCCGCCGTGCAGAGCAGGATCTGCGGGGTCTCACGGGTGAGGTCCTGCGGGGTGGCGCCCTCCGCCAGGACGTAGCGGGAGAGGCGGAACTCGTCGATGGGGGTCTCATAGACCTCCTCGCCGTCGGGGGAAGCCTCCGGGCGCAGTACGCCGGGATCGCTCGCCTCGAAGCGGACGACACGCAGAAGTTCGGGGACGTCGACGTGCTTGGGCGTCAGGCCGCAGCGCAGGACGTTGTCGCTGTTGGCCATGATCTCGACGCCCAGGCCGTTCAGGTACGCGTGCGGAACGCCCGCGCCGAGGAACAGGGCCTCACCGGGCTGCAGTCGCACGTAGTTGAGCAGCATGGCGGCGATGACGCCGGGGTCGCCCGGGTAGTGGTGGGCGAGGTCGGCGTACGGGGCGTAGGCGCCGCCGAGGCGGTCGCAGACGGCCGCGGTCTCGGTGACCGTGTGGGCCATCTCGTCGGGGTCGGCGCTCAGCACCGCCGTCAGGACCTCGCGCAGCGCCGCGTCCTCCGGGTGCGCGTGCAGCAGGTCGACGTACGGCTTGAGGGAGTCGACGTCGAGTCCCGCGAGGAGCTCGGCGGCCTCGTCGGGGGCGCGAAAGCCGCACAGGCCGTCGAACTCCGTGAGGGCGCAGATGAGTTCGGGCTTGTGGTTGGCGTCCTTGTAGTTGCGGTGCGGGGCGTCGATCGGGACGCCGCGGCGCTCCTCGTCCTCGTAACCCTCCTTGGCCTGCTCCAGGTTCGGGTGCACCTGGAGGGAGAGGGGGGCGCCGGCGGCGAGGATCTTCAGGAGGAACGGCAGGCGGGGGCCGAATTTGGCGGCGGCCGCACGGCCGAGTTCCTGCTCGGGGTCCTCGTCGATGACCTCGTTGAGCGGACCGCGCGCGGTGCGCGAGGGTGCGCCCGGGTGGGCGCCCATCCACATCTCCGCCCGCGGCTCACCGCTCGGCTCCACGCCGAGCAGCTGCGGGATCGCGGTCGTCGAACCCCAGGCATAGGGGCGGATGGTGTTGTCGAGGCGGTCCATACGGTCTCTGCGGTTCCTTCTGGGTACGACGCGGGCGGCGCGGGTCCTGCCTCCGTGGACGAACGTCACGGTGGCGCTTCTCCGCGTACGAAGGTCAGGGTGTCGGAGTCAAGATCAGGCCCCCGAAGCGAGCGCCAGGTAAACGGCGGCGAAATCCGTGATGGCGATCAGCTCGGCCAGGGTCTCCAGCTCGCCACCCTCGTCTGGTTCGAGCTCACTGATCGAGGTGTCGTGGCTGAGGGCGAGTTCGCGGGCGGCGGGCGCCGCGCTGATTCCGCCGATCGGGCGGTCGCGGAGCAGGACCACGCGCGCGTGCAGGGCCTGTGCCTCCTCGACACGGTCACGGAAGAAGTCGTCGGGGTCGGCGCCGGCGGCGAGTGCGCCGGCGAGCAGCACGCTGTGGGAGGCGAGCGCCTCCGGGAGTTCGGCGGTGAGCGCGGGGCGGCCCGCGAGCTCGGCGAGCGCGGCGGTGAAACGGCGGCCCGCGGGGCCCGCCGAGGTGCCCTCCGTCCAGATCACCGGGAGGGCCTCGGCCAGCTCGGCTGCGAGCGTCTTGGCCGGGTTGCTGTAGGTCGCGATGGCCGGGCCGCAGCGCTCGGCGATGTGGTCGAGGCGGTCGGCGACCTTCTGCAGGTCCTCGGGCGGGGCCGAGACGAGGCCGGTGCGGTCGAGGAGGGAGAGCAGCGGGGTGAGCAGCGCCCACAGGACGCCGGGTGCCGACGCGGCCAGGGGTTCGTCCTGCTCGTACGGGGCTGTCGCCATCGGTACGAACAGGCCGTGCGCGCCGTCCACCGACTCGGTCAGCGGGGAGCGGGCCGGGGCCACGGCGGCGACGGTGCAGCCGCGCCGGTAGGCCTGCTCGATCAGGAGTTCGAGGCCTGGTTCGGTGCCGTCCGGTGTGGCGACCAGGAGGAGGTCGACCGAGCCCACCCAGCCGGGCAGCTCCCAGCGCAGGGCGCCCGCGGCGGGGGCGACACCGGTGGGGGTGAGGCGGGTCAGGGGGCAGCTCGCTCCGGCGAGGGTGCCGAGCAGTTCGGCGACGCCGGTGGCGGCCATGCCGGGGCCCGCGATCAGGACGGCGCGCGGGCGGCCATCCGGCTTCAGGTCCGGGATCCCGGCCTCAGTGGCGTGCCGGACCGCGGTACGCACGCGGGCGCCGGCTTCGGCGGCGCCGCGGAGCAGCGCCCGCCGGTCGGCTCTGGCGAGCGCTTCGGGGTCGTCGAGCAGCGATTCGTCGAGCATGGGGTCGGCAGCCTCCGATCGCCGGTGTGTCGCCTGGTGCGTCGCGTTGTGCGGCGCTTCGATGCGTCGCGCAGGCGCGCCGCCTTGTGTCGCTTACGCGGGGCGGCGGGCCTCGTCGACAAGCAGTACGGGGATGCCGTCCCGGACGGGGTAGGCGAGGCCGCAGTCCCCTCCCGTGCAGATCAGCTCGCTCTCCTGCTCCTTGAGCGGGGCGTGGCAGGCCGGGCAGGCGAGGATCTCCAGGAGGCCGGCTTCGAGCGGCATGTGGTGTCCTTTCGAACGGGTGGATGCGGCCTGGTCAGAGTACCGCCGGGGCGCGGCGCTGGCTTGTGCGGAGTGCGGTTGCCCGTTCCCCGGTTGCCGACGCTGACGGGTACCCGGGGTCGGGGGCGGCGCAGGGGGTGGGCCGGCGAACCCGGCGCTGTACGGGGTGCCGCTCTCCTTGGGACGGGTACCGTCCCTGACGGCAGGCATGCAGCTTGGACGGCTGCGATCCCTCAGCCCCTGATGATCTCCAGCACCTCGTCCCGGATCTTCGCCATCGTCGCCTCGTCGCGCGCCTCCGCGTTCAGCCGGAGGAGGGGCTCGGTGTTGGACGGACGGACGTTGAACCACCAGTCCCCGGCCGTGACGGTGAGCCCGTCGAGTTCGTCGAATCCGACGCCCTCGCGGTCCCCGTACGTGCCCTTGATGGCGGCGAGGCGGGCGGCCTGGTCGCCGACCGTGGAGTTGATCTCGCCGGAGCCCACGTAGCGGTCGTACTCGGCTACGAGCTGGGAGAGCGGGCCGTCCTGGCCGCCGAGGGCGGCGAGGACGTGGAGGGCGGCCAGCATGCCCGTGTCGGCGTTCCAGAAGTCGCGGAAGTAGTAGTGCGCGGAGTGCTCGCCGCCGAAGATCGCGCCGGTGCGGGCCATCTCGGCCTTGATGAAGGAGTGGCCCACACGGGTACGGACCGGGCTGCCGCCCTGCTCCCGGACGACCTCCGGGACGGACCAGGACGTGATCAGGTTGTGGATGACCGTGCCGCCACCGTGCTTGGCGAGCTCGCGGGAGGCCACCAGCGCGGTGATCGCGGACGGCGAGACCGGGTCGCCGTGCTCGTCGACGACGAAGCAGCGGTCCGCGTCGCCGTCGAAGGCGATGCCGATGTCGGCGCCCTCCTCGCGCACGCGCTTCTGGAGGTCCACGATGTTCGCCGGGTCGAGCGGGTTGGCCTCGTGGTTGGGGAACGTGCCGTCCAGTTCGAAGTACATGGGGACGAGGTCCAGGGGCAGGCCGGCGAAGACCGTGGGGACCGTGTGCCCGCCCATGCCGTTCCCCGCGTCGACGACGACCTTGAGGGGGCGGATCGAGGTCAGGTCGACGAGGCCGCGGAGGTACGCCGCGTAATCATCCAACGTGTCACGCTGCGTGATCGTTCCCGGCGTCACGTCCGAGGCCTCCGGGGCGCCCGAGTCGAGCCAGGACTCGACGAGTTCGCGGATCTCCAAGAGGCCTGTGTCCTGGCCGACCGGGGTCGCGCCCGCCCGGCACATCTTGATGCCGTTGTACTGGGCGGGGTTGTGCGAGGCCGTGAACATGGCGCCCGGCAGGTCGAACTCGCCCGACGCGTAGTAGAGCTGGTCCGTGGAGCACAGGCCGATTTCGGTCACGTGGACACCGCGCGCCGCCGCACCGCGCGCGAAGGCCCGCGACAGCCCGGGCGACGAGGGCCGCATGTCGTGCCCGATCACGATGGCTTCCGCTCCGGTCACCTGGACGAAGGCCGCCCCGAACAGCTCGGCCAACGACTCGTCCCACTGGTCCGGGACCACACCGCGTACGTCGTACGCCTTCACGAGCTGCGACAGATCAGCAGTCACGGCCAACCCTCCAGGAGTCCACTTCGGTCGCCCCAAACTACCCGTCCCGACCGACAGTCCGCTGTCGGGCCGCTGAGCGGACGCACATCCGTCACCTGGGGGAAACGCCGCCCGTCAGGACCGCCCCGGTCCGTCAGGGCAGCATCCACTCCAGGACCGGCGAACTCTGCCCCACCACGATCAGACACATGATCAACAGCAGTCCGGCGCTCCAGGGCAGCACCTTGCGCAGCAGGTCGCCCTCGCGGCCCGCGAGCCCGACCGCCGCGCACGCGATGGTCAGGTTCTGCGGCGAGATCATCTTGCCGAGCACACCGCCCGAACTGTTGGCGGCGGCGAGCAGTTCGGGAGACAGTCCCGACTCCCTGGCCGCGCTCACCTGGAGGGCACCGAAAAGGGCGTTCGCCGAGGTGTCGGAGCCGGAGACGGCCACGCCGAACCAGCCCAGAACGGGTGACAGGAAGGCGAGCCCCGCGCCGGCCGCCGCCACGAAGTGGCCGATCGTGGCGGCCTGCCCGGAGAGGTTCATGACGTAGGCGAGGGCCAGCACGGACGTGACGGTGAGGATCGCGAACCTCAACTCGTGTACGGTCGCCGCCCATTCCTCGACCGCCACGCGCGCGTGCACCCCGAGGACGACGGCCGTGCACAGCCCGGCGAGGAGCACGAGGGTGCCGCCGGTCGACACCAGGGGCAGCGTGAAGACATTGCCGCCGACCGGATCGCCGTCCGGGTTCACGACATTCAGGAACGGCCAGTCGAAGACGCGCGTCGCCTTCGCCAGCCAGTCCTTCACCGCCGGTATCTGCGCGATCGAGAAGATGGCGACGATCAGGGCGTACGGGGCGTAGGCGCGCACGACTTCGGGCCGCGGGTCCTCCTCGTCCAGGTCCTCGCTGCGTACGCCGGTCAGGACCGCGGCCCTTACCGGCTCGGCGGCGGGCCTGCGCGCGTGCGGTACGGCGACCAGGGCGGCCGCGCCCGCCAAGGAGGCGCCGATGTCGGCGAGTTGCGCGGAGACGTAGTTCGAGGCGGCGAACTGGGCGGCGGCAAAGGCGACTCCGCACACCAGGGCGGGCACCCAGGTCTCGCGCAGCCCGCGCCGGCCGTCGACCAGGCCGACGAGCACGAGGGGCACGACGAGGGCCAGCAGCGGGGTCTGACGGCCCACTACGGAGGCGACGGAATCCAGGGGCAGGCCCGTGACTTGGGCGAGCGTGACGACCGGTGTGCCCATGGCGCCGAAGGCGACCGGCGCGGTGTTGGCGACGAGCGCGACGACCGCCGCGCGCACCGGGTCGAAGCCGAGCGCGACCAGCATCACGGAGCAGATCGCGACGGGCGCCCCGAAGCCCGCGAGAGCTTCCAGGAGTGCGCCGAAGCAGAAGGCGACGACGAGGGCCTGGATGCGCGGGTCGTCGGACAGCCGCCCGAACGAGCGGCGCAGGATGTCGAAGTGCCGGGTGCGGACCGTCATCCGGTACACCCACAGCGCGTTGACGACGATCCACAGGATGGGGAAGAGGCCGAAGACGGCGCCTTGGGCGGCGCTGGAGAGCGTCTGGCCGACCGGCATGCCGTACGCGAGCCAGGCGACCACGGCGGCTGCCAGCAGGCCGATGAGCCCGGCCCGGTGCGCTTTCATGCGGACGCCGCCGAGCAGGACCAGCACGATGACGAGGGGTAGGGCAGCGACGAGGGCGGACAGGCCGAGCGAGTCGGCGACGGGTTTCAGTTCCTGGACGTACACGGGCGCCTCCCCGGTTTCCGTGATGCGGAAAGCGATTTCTCACGGCAAACGGAATGGTCGTGTCCGCGACAACTTCACGTCAATGGGTGTGCGCCGCTCCGTGAAATCGGCGTACGGGGAAGCCGCGTTCCGGGATGGCGCACGGGGACTCGGGAAACGGCGTGCGGACGAGTGCGGAGCGCTCAGTTGTCCGGCGAGCGCAGCACCCGCAGATGGCCGCGGCGCGCGACCTCCATGGGGTCCGCCGAGCGGGCGCCGCCGCTGCCGCCGGCCTCCGCGGCGCGCTGCTGCGGCCGGGCCGCCTCGCGCACCGCGTTGGCAAGCGCCTCCAGATCGTCACCGCTGGGGCGGGAGGGACCCGAGGCGTCGGCGAGCCGGACGACCTCCCAGCCGCGCGGCGCGGTGAGGCGCTCGGAGTGCTCCGCGCACAGGTCGTAACAGTGGGGTTCGGCGTAGGTGGCGAGCGGGCCGAGGACCGCGGTCGAGTCGGCGTAGACGTACGTCAGCGTCGCGACGGCGGGGCGGCCGCAAGCGGTGCGCGAACAGCGACGTACAGGGCTCACGACGTTGGACGGTACCGCACTCTTGAGCGGGCCGCGACGACTCTCCCCCACGTCACCCCACCGTGTCGTGCTGTGAGACCGCCCACACAAAGCTCCGAGCATCCCGCCCTGACCTGGGGCGACATCACATTCCGAGATCCCGAACAGACCTGAATCCGGTCACCACTTGGTGCAAACCACGTCAATTGCCATGTGAGCGGCGGTCTTGGAGGGATACGGAATCGAGCCCAACCTTGGCCGGAATGGTCATCGAGCGACATCGCGCATGATCACCTGACTTCGTACCGCCGTTGTGATCACCGGGCCTTCCCGCTGCCGACATGATCACCGCGCCGGATGCCGTCTGCTTGATCACCACGCCGGGTGCCGCCGGTGCGGGGGCGGCCGCGTGGGGGCCGGGCACCCGGACCTTGCGGGGACTACTCTTCGTCAGTGATGGACAACCCCGTACAGCCCCGCGCCGCCGCACCCGGGCCCCGCCGTCGTGACCGCCATGGCAGGGGCATGCGCGGCCCCGTGGCGCCGCCCCAGGTGCCGCTCTCCGCGAGCCGCGCCGAGGTGTTCGCGGACCTGGTCCAGGACTCCGTGGAGCGGCTGGAGCGGCGCTGGCCACAGCTCGCCGACATCGACTTCCTGGTCCTCGAAGTGCCCCGCCTGGAGGGCTCGAGTGAGAGCTGGAGCGATGAGGCGGTGCCCCTGGGCGGCACGATCCCCGCGCGAGAGGGCCGCCCCGCGCGCGTGGTCGTCTACCGCCGCCCGGTCGAGATCCGCACCAAGGGCCGTGACGAGCGCGCCGCCCTGGTGCACGAGGTCGTCGTGGAGCAGGTCGCGGAGCTGCTGGGGCTGACGCCGGAGACGGTGGATCCGCGGTACGGCGAGGACTGAACCGCCGGGACCTCGTGGAGGGCCCGGCGGATCAAAACCAGGGGGTCCTCGTGGAGGACCTGGTGGATCACTACCTCAGGGTCCTCTTGTAGGACCTGACGGATCAAAACCAGGGAGTCCTCGTGGAGGACCTGGTGGATCACTACCGGTGGCTCACTTCTTCAACAGCACCGAGAGATCCTGCTCCGCCTCCGGCACCGCCACCGTTCCGCGGTCGTCCGGGAGCGTCTGGATCGTGAAGCCGGGCACGCCCTCTTCGGTGGCCGCGAGCATCCGGGAGGCGTAGACCGGGCCTCCGGAGACCGGCTCGACGGTGAGGGCGTACGTCCCCTTGAGGCCGCTCGGGACCGGTGCCTCGACGTTCTGCGTCGTCCCGCCCTTGATCGTGAACGTCTTCGTCGCGGCCGTACCCCCCTCGCTGCCCGCGGACGCGGTGACCTTGACCTGGGCGGTGCGGCCGGGGGCGGTCAGGGCGAGCGTGGAGCCCTTGGAGCTGTTGTCGGCGACCGTCGCGCGCGCGCCGACCGGGCTGGTGGCGGGGATGAACGCGGTCTCCTGCTTGTCGCCCTTGCCGCGCACGACGCGCAGGGCGGCGACGACCGGCACCGACGTGCCGGTGGGCGTGAGCACCAGGGAGCCCGCTTCGCCCCGGGTGACGTCGCCGAGGTCGATCGCCGACGTCATGCCGGACTTCACGTGCAGCGTCTCGTTCCCCGCGGGAGTGATCAGCCCGGAGGGCGAGGCGAGGCGTACCTTCAGGTCGGCGTCGGCGTCGCCGGGCACGAAGGCGACCAGACGAACGGACGTGGCGTCCTTCGGGATGCCCGGCAGGACGAGGCTGCCGGCGGGGTCGGCGGAGGCGGCCAGCCAGTCGCCGCCGAGCTTGTCGTCCAGTGCCTGCACGGCGGCTCCGACGCGGCCGCTGCGGACCTTCACGTGCACGGTGAGGTTGGTCTGCGGGTCGTCCGTGAGCGTGTTCAGCAGGATCGGCTCGCTGGAGTGCGGCTGGACCGTGATCCCGTCGCCCACCGTCGACTTGAGGGTGCCGTCCTTGCCGTACAGCTCGATGTCGACAACGGCGGCGGAGTCGTCGGGGTTGGTCAGGTGCACGTAGTCGGTGCGCTCGGCGGCGGTGCTGGCACCCGGGAACCAGAACTCGGTGTCCGGGGCGGTGCAGTTGGTGCCGAGCAGACCGCGCCCGGTGCCCGCGGCGACCTCGGTGGTCTCCTGGACGGTCCAGCCGGGCGCGAACTTGCCCCCGGCGGTGCCGACGAGGGCGGGCGCCTCGGCGCCCGAGCTGTCACCGGTGGCCGGCTTGCCGGGCTCCTTGGGTTCCACGACGGGCTTGGCGGCCTTCTTGCCGCTCTTCTGGCCGCCGGACCCGTCCCCCGACTCCTCGGTCGCCGCCTGGAGTTCGGCCTTGCCGTCGGCGCTCGTGCCCTTCGAGACGGGTGTGAACGACGTGTACGCGGTGTCCGCGATGTCGGAGGTGCTCGGCTGCGGGCAGAGCAGGCTGGTGCGCTCCACGGGCAGCCGTGCGGCCGCCTCGGCGGTGTGCCCGCCGGAGGCGGACGGCGCGGAGAGCGTGGCGAATCCGGTGACGGCGGCGAGCGCGGTCGCGCCGGCGATCAGGGACAGGGTGGTGCGGTTCACTGCTGGCTCCCGTCGGGGCGCTCACTGTCGGTGCCGTGCGGCGGCTGCGCGGGCATCTGGGGCTGCGCCGGGTCGTAGCCCTGGCCGGTCGCGTCGTAGCCCTGGCCGTACGTCTGGTCGTACGGTGTCGTGCCCCCGTACGCGTACGGGTCGTACTGGCCGCCCTGGTAGGGGTCCGCCTGGTACGGCTGCTCGTAGGTGCCCGCCGGGTACTGCTGCCCGCCCTGGTACTGCTCGCCGCCGTAGGTGCCGTATTCGGCGCCCGCGTAGCTCGATGTGTCCCACTCGCCGTACGCCTGCTGCTGCGGGACGGCGGCGGGGACGGCCGGGGCCTCCTCCTCCGGAGGAGGCAGGGTGTCCACGTCCTCGGCGGTCTGCTCGGCCTGCTCGGCCTCGGCCTGGGCGCGCAGGCGGCGGGCGCGGCGGCCCTCGCCCGTGACGTCCTGGGCGGGCACGGCCTGCGCCTCGGGGAGGTCGTCGTCGACGTCCCGGCGCCGCCCGGGCAGGGCGAGCACCACGAGAACGACGGCGAGCGAGCCCTGCGCCCACAGCCAGGCGGTGTGGCTCACCGGCGCCTCGAAGGTGACGTCCAACTTGCCGCCGCTACTGGGCAGTTCGAAGCCCTGCGCCCAGCCGTCGACCGTGGTGCGGGTGAGCGGCTTTCCGTCCAGGGTCGCCGTCCAGCCCTCGTTGGCCGTGTCGGCGAGGCGCAGAACGCGGCCTTCGGCTCCGGTGGGGATGGTGGTGTGCACCTCGACGGGTCCGGCGGCGATGGACAGCGAGTCGCCGGACTTGGGGACGATCGCGGCGCGCGAGACCTGCTGGTCCACGCGCCACAGGGCGCTGCCGTCCTGCTGGCTGAGCCGGGTCAGGCCCGGCGTGGCGTCCAGGACGCGGCTCACCTCGCGCGGCGCGCCCTTGCGGACGAGGACGTAGCGCACGGCGAAGCCGCCGAGCTCGTCGGCCTGGTCGGCGCCGGAGCCGGCCACGAGGTTGGCGACGACCTTGTCGAGCTTCTTGTTCGCGCCGTCTGCCGCAGCGAGCTCGGCGTCGCCGAGGCGGGCGCCGGAGCCGCGCACGAGGGTGTAGCCGACCGTGGCGGCCGAGCGGCTGTCGAGGACGAGGGTGCGGGCCTGGTCGCGGGTACCGCTCTCCTCGGCGACGAACGCGGGCACCTGCACCGGGTCCCGGCGCTCCACCGGCCCGTCGGCGCCCCGGATCATCCATCCGGCGGCGACGAGCAGCGGCCCGGCAGCACAGGCGAAGACGATGAGCGCGGCCACCGGCTGGCGCCAGCCGAAGCTCTGCTCGGCCACGCGCGCGCGTGCCCCGTCGGCACCCATCGCGGCGGCGGCGAGCAGTCCGAGGCCGTAGACGAGGGTGGCGGGGCCGGCCCACGTCGAGCTGTTCGACAGGACGGCGAAGACGAGTGCCACCAGGGCGACCGCCCAGGCCGTCCAGATCCCCGCCTGGCGCTGCGTGCGCATCAGGGCGGCCAGTGCGGCCAGCACGATGCCGAACAGCATCAGCCCGCTGACGGTCCCGGGGCCGCCGGGGCTGGCGCCGAGCAGATCGAGCGCGGAGGCCGCGCTGTCGCCGTACTCCAGACCGGCTTCCTTGAAGAAGCCGAACGGGAGCAGCGTCAGCGACCAGGGGGCGAGGATCAGCAGCGGCGTGCCCAATTGGGCCAGGAAACGGAGCCCATAGGCGGTGATCTCGTTCCGGCGCACGGCGAGGAGCGCGATCCCGAGGACCAGTGCGATGGGCCACACGATCGGGGTGAACGCCGTGATGAACGTGAGCAGCAGGGCGTACGCCCAAGTGGCGCGCCAGCTGCCGCGCGCTCCGGAGGAGTGGGTCAGGCCGCTCGCTGCGATGCCCGCGCGCGCGAGAAGCGGCAGCAGGATCGCGAGGACGGCGGTGCCGATGCGGCCGCCCGCGAGCGCGCCGGTGGCGGCGGGCAGGAAGGCGTAGGCGACCGACGCCCAGGCGCGCAGCAGGCGCGACTCGACGAGGGGCCGCGAGGCGAAGTACGCGGCGAAACCGGCCAGCGGCACGGAGGCCACCAGGAGCACGGTGACCGCGAGCCCGGTGGAGCCGAGGAGCAGCGAGGCCAGCAGCGCGACGAGCGCGAGGTAGGGCGGCGCGGACTGGGTGCCGCCCGCGCCCACCGGATGCCAGCCGTCGAGGTAGTGCGACCACAGCTCGGAGGAGTCGGCGGGCGCGGGCAGCAGCGCGCCGCCCGCGAGCGCCCCGCCGCCGAGCAGCTCACGGCAGGCGAGCAGCGAGACGAACAGCAGCACGAGGAAGAGCATCGGACCGGGGTTGCGGGCGACCCGCTTGAGCCGGGCGAACTGCTCGATCTCCAGGAAGTCGGCGTCGTCGCCGCCCGGTCCTGACTCGACCGCGCCGCCGTGCCGTCCGGCACCGGCGGCGACCTCGGGGTCGGAGCGGCCCACCAGGTTGCTCGCGACCTGCTCGACCGTGGCTCGCACGGTCGCGCCGGGCGGCGGGAACAGCGCGCGCAGCTCGCCCTTGTCGACCTGTGGCCGGCCGCGCCTGCGGCGGCCCGCGATGATCCGCTCGGGGCGCAGCAGGGTGCCGAGGAGGCCGCGGATCTCGTCGACGGCCTGTCCGGGGACCTTGCCGACGAGATACGCGACCGTGCGCAGCAGGGTGCCGAGGACCAGTCGGATCAGGATCCAAGGCAGCTGTGCCGTACGGGCGTTGACGAGGAGGGTGTAGACGGCGCCCGCCTTGTCGACCTTGTGCGGGGACGCGGAGGTGCGGCCCACGCAGTCGACGGTGCGGCGCTCGCGGGAGGCCGCCTCGGCGTGCCGTACGACCGCTTCGGGGGCGACGAGGACGCGGTGGCCGGCGGCCTGGGCGCGCCAGCACAGGTCGACGTCGTCGCGCATCAGGGGCAGTCTGCGGTCGAATCCACCGAGCTGCTCGAAGACATCGCGCCGGATCAGCATGCCGGCGGTGGACACGGACAGCACGGGGTGGACGTGGTCGTGCTGGCCCTGGTCCTGCTCCCGACGGTCCAGACCCGTCCAGCGGCGGCCGGAGTTGGCGATGGTGACGCCGACTTCGAGGAGCTGACGGCGGTCGTACCAGCCGCGGAGCTTGGGGCCCACGACGGCGACTTCCCTGCCGAGCTCCAGCTCGTTCTCCACGACCCGCAGCAGCTGGGCCAGGGCGTCCGGCTCGGGGGCGCTGTCGTCGTGCAGCAGCCACAGCCACTGCTCGGGCTCGCCGTGCGGGAGGTCCGGCATGTCGTACGCGTCGTCGCGCCAGGTGCGGGTGACGGGGTCCCAGCCGCTGGGGCGCTTCAGGTAGGGCAGGTCGTCCGGGGTGAGCACGGCGGCGCTGCGGGCGGCCTCCTCGACGGCCTGGCCGAAGCCGGTGCGCCGGGCGAGGTGCAGCACGCGGTCGGCGCCGAGCGTCTCGGTCAGCAGCTGGGCGGAGTCGTCCGCGCTGCCGGTGTCGGCCGCCACCGCGTTCTGCACGGGGCGCTCCTGGCCGAGCAGCCCGGCGAGCGCCTCGGGCAGCCAGCGGGCGCCGTCGTGGGAGACGAGCACCGCGGTCACCACGTGGCGCGGAAACTCGGGCGGGTGGGCCGGGTCGAACGGCGCGGTGGCAGCGGCGTCGTGATGGGCTGCCGAATGGCTGTGCACGGACATCGAGGTACGGGCCCCGGTTCGATGGACTGCGGTGGACGTCTGTGTCCGGCGGGGACAGCGGGACGTCTCGGACGAGGGCCCACACTAACGGCTGGGCAACACAGCGGCCCGCCGCCTGTGGATAACCCACCTGCGACGGGCCGTTCGTTACGTATCGGTACGGAGGGGTGTGCGCCGTTCGGTCGGACGGCGGCCTGCTTCGGACAGCGGCGGTCACGCTCAGACGGCGGCCTTCTTCAGCCTTCGCCGCTCGCGCTCGGACAGACCGCCCCAGATGCCGAACCGCTCGTCGTTGGCGAGCGCGTATTCGAGGCACTCGGAGCGGACCTCACAGGCGAGGCAGACCTTCTTGGCCTCGCGGGTGGAGCCACCCTTCTCGGGGAAGAAGGACTCGGGGTCGGTCTGGGCGCACAGCGCGCGCTCCTGCCAGCCGAGTTCCTCGTCTGCGTCGTCGACCAGCAGTTGCTGCACCAGCTCGGTCATGTGCGCCCCTCGTCTGTCTTTCGCGTCCCCGTGATGCTGTCGTTACCGATTTCGGCTGAACGACACGAGTGAAATTACAAGTGTGCCGATCCGGGCCAGTCAAGCCGAGATCTGCTATTGGGCCCCTTATTCACTCTGCGGAACCAAGGCTATGCGGAAAGTGTTCAAATCGGCATAAACCCTGACAGCCCAAGGGGTCCAGGTCAGGCACCCGATCCCTCACAGGGAAGGACGCCCGGGAGTTCGATCTCGTTCCGAGCGTTTCGAACACGAACATCGAAGCGAGCCGGATCACAGTTGGATCACGGGATCGCATCGAGGTTTGTGCGCCCGGTTGTGCGCCATGTGTCCGGGGTGGCTCCTGAACAAACCTTTCGCCTGTCAGATGAACCGGATGAGGTGAAACATTGCCCACATACCGGACATGAAGTTGACAGTCGAGGCATGAACCGATGTCCTTGTGGGCATGCTCGCGAACTTGGCACTCACCTCGACCCGCACCGCCGGGTCCCACGGTGCTGCCCGCGCTCGCTGTAGCTGTTGTTGCTGTTCCAGCTGTTGAGCCGTACCGCGCTCCGGCTGCCCTCCGCCCGCTGAGGCACCACTGAGGCACCCCACCGCCCCTATCCGGGCGAATCCTCCCGCTCGTGACCCGGGCGGAACGACCTGCGACACCCCAGCACTCTCCCGCCGAGGAACCACCGCACCCCATGAACAGCGACAGCGACCTCCAGATCGCCGGCGACATCCTCGAAGTACCGCACCTCCTCCAGCCGCCGCGCGAGCACCCCGCGACCGTGGCCGAGTTCGTCGGCCTCGCCCGCTCCATCGCCGCCGACCGCTCCCAGTGGGAGCACCTCGTGCAGTACGACGCGGCCTCGCGCTGGTACCACCGGCTGCGCACCGGGCCCGGCTATGAGGTGTGGCTCCTTTCCTGGGTGCCCGGACAGGGCAGCGGGCTGCACGACCACGGCCCCTCGTCCGGCGTACTGACGGTCCTCGAGGGTGCGTTGACCGAGCGGACCGAACGCGGCACGCGCGCGTTGGGCGCGGGTTCGCAGCGGGTCTTCGCACCGGGGTACGTCCACGAGGTCGTCAACGACTCACTCGAACCGGCCGTGAGCCTGCACGTCTATTACCCGGGTCTCACCGAGATGCCGATGCACACGGCCCAGTGCGCCACGGCCGCCGTCACCGCCTGAGAACCGCCCGAGGTCTCGTAACCGCCTGACGCTTTGTCGTACCCGCCTGCAAGACTGAACCCCATGCGCATTGTGGTTCTGGCAGGCGGTATCGGTGGTGCCCGGTTCCTGCGTGGTCTCCAGCGGGTCGTGCCGGACGCGGACATCACGGTCATCGGCAACACCGGCGACGACATCCATCTCTTCGGGCTGAAGGTCTGCCCGGACCTCGACACGGTGATGTACACGCTCGGCGGCGGCATCAACGAGGAGCAGGGCTGGGGACGGGCCGACGAGACCTTCCACCTCAAGGAGGAGCTCGCGGCGTACGGGGTCGGACCCGAGTGGTTCGGGCTGGGCGACCGCGACTTCGCGACGCACATCGTGCGGACGCAGATGCTCGGCGCGGGCTATCCGCTCAGCGCCGTCACCGAGGCCCTGTGCGACCGGTGGAAGCCGGGCGTGCGCCTCATCCCCATGTCCGACGACCGCGTGGAGACCCATGTCGCCGTCGAGGTGGACGGCGAGCGCAGGGCCATCCACTTCCAGGAGTACTGGGTGCGGCTGCGGGCCTCCGTGCCGGCCGAGGCCATCGTGCCGGTCGGCGCCGAGCAGGCCAAGCCCGCGCCCGGGGTGCTCGAAGCCATCGCCGAGGCGGACGTCATCCTCTTCCCGCCGTCCAACCCCGTCGTGTCCATCGGCACGATCCTCGCCGTGCCCGGCATCCGGGAGGCCATCGCCGAGGCGGGGGTTCCGGTGGTCGGCCTCTCCCCCATCGTCGGGGACGCGCCCGTGCGCGGCATGGCCGACAAGGTGCTGGCCGCGGTGGGCGTCGAGTCCACGGCCGCGGCGGTCGCCGAGCACTACGGCTCCGGGCTCCTCGACGGCTGGCTCGTCGACACGGTGGACGCGTCCGCCGTGGAGCGTGTGGAGGCGGCCGGCATCCGGTGCCGGGCCGTACCGCTGATGATGTCCGACCTCGACGCGACGGCGCAGATGGCGCGTGAGTCGCTGACGCTGGCGGAGGAGGTACGGACGCCTTGAGCAGCGCGCAGCCTCCGCAGGAGGGGCTTGGGAACGGCAGACCGTCGGCCGGCTATCGGGTCTGGGCTCTGGACGGACTTCCCGAGGTTCGTCAGGGGGACGACCTCGCGAAGCTGATCGCCGCGGTCGAGCCCGGGCTCGTCGACGGGGACGTGCTCCTCGTCACCTCCAAGATCGTGTCCAAGGCGGAGGGGCGGGTCGTCGAGGCCGTCGACCGTGAGGCCGCCATCGACGCCGAGACCGTACGGGTCGTGGCGCGGCGCGGGGCCCTGCGCATCGTCGAGAACCGGCAGGGGCTCGTGATGGCCGCAGCCGGGGTCGACGCCTCCAACACCCCCGCCGGGACCGTCCTCTTGCTTCCCGAGGACCCGGACGCGTCGGCGCGGGCCATCCGGGACGGGCTGCGCGACACCCTCGGTGTGGGAGTCGGTGTCGTCGTCACCGACACCTTCGGGCGGCCGTGGCGCACCGGGCTCACCGATGTCGCCATCGGCGCCGCGGGCGTACGCGTGCTCGACGATCTGCGCGGCGGCACGGACGCGTACGGCAATCCGCTGAGCGCGACCGTCGTCGCCACCGCCGACGAGCTGGCCTCCGCCGGTGACCTGGTCAAGGGCAAGGCCTCCGGACTGCCCGTCGCCGTCGTGCGCGGGCTGCCGCACGTGATGGCCGAGGACGACGGTGAGGGGGCGCGGGCGATGGTGCGCGGCGCGCGCGACGACATGTTCCGCCTCGGCACGTCGGAGGCCGTACGGGAGGCGGTGACCCAGCGGCGTACCGTACGGGCCTTCACCGACGAGCCCGTCGACCCCGGTGCCGTACGGCGCGCGGTCGCCGCGGCGGTGACGGCTCCGGCGCCGCATCACACCACTCCCTGGCGGTTCGTCCTCCTGGAGTCCGAGGAGTCCCGGACAGAGCTGCTCGACGCCATGCGGGACGCGTGGATCGCCGATTTGCGGGGCGACGGGAAGAGCGAGGAGTCCATCGCCAAGCGGGTACGACGGGGGGACGTGCTGCGCAACGCGCCGTACCTCGTGGTGCCGTGCCTCGTGATGGACGGGTCCCATGCGTACGGCGACGTACGGCGGGACGGGGCCGAGCGCGAGATGTTCGTGGTCGCCGCCGGGGCGGGTGTGCAGAACTTCCTGGTCGCGCTGGCCGGGGAGCGGCTCGGGTCCGCGTGGGTGTCGTCGACGATGTTCTGCCGCGATGTCGTACGGGAAGTGCTGGGGCTGCCGGAGGAGTGGGATCCGATGGGAGCCGTGGCCGTGGGGCACGCGGCCGAGGAGCCGAAGGCTCGGCCGGAGCGGGATGCGGGGGCGTTCATCGAGGTGCGTTGAGGCGGCGCCTTGCGGGGCTGAGGTGGGGAGCGTTGTGCGGGCTGAGGCGGGTACGGCACCTCGTGGTGCGCCGGTTTGTGTTCGTTGCGGTGTGGCGACTCGTGCGTGTCGGGGGTATGGAGCGCCTACTCTCGTAGGGCATCCCTGGCGCCTCTAGGACCTCATTCATGGCTGGACGTTTCACTCCTCGGCCGACGCGTACGACCGTGCGCGGCGGGCATGTCGTCGTGCCCGGTGGTGGGGTGCCGCGGCAGGCGGCCGCGGCAGGGCGCACTCGTACGTGGACGCCCTCGGGGCCGCTCGACCTCGGGCTCGTGCTCGGGCCGCTGCGGCGCGGGCCCGGCGATCCGACGTTCCGGGCGACGCCGGACGGGGCCGTGTGGCGGACCAGCCGTACGCCCGCCGGGCCCGGGACCCTGCGGGTCGTGCTGCGGGGCGGGGTGGCCCGGGGCGAGACGTGGGGGCCGGGGGCGGAGTGGCTGCTCCATCAGCTTCCCGAACTGCTCGGGGCGTCCGACGATCCCGACGCCTTCGAACCGCGGCACCGGCTTGTCGCTCTCGCGCGGCATCGGCGGCCGGGGTTGCGGCTGACGCGGACCGGGCTCGTACTGGAGTCGCTGATTCCGTCGGTGCTGGAGCAGAAGGTCACCACGGATGAGGCGTATCGGGCGTGGCGGTTGCTCGTACGGAAGTTCGGGGAGCCGGCGCCCGGACCCGCGCCGGAGCGGATGTACGTCATGCCCGCGCCGCGGACGTGGGCGTTGATTCCGTCCTGGGAGTGGCATCGGGCCGGGGTCGACAACAAGCGGGCTTCTACGATTCTTCGGGCCGTGCGGGTCGCTGCACGGCTTGAGGAGGCGGTGGGGCTCGATCCCGTGCGGGCTCAGGCTCGGCTTGAGGTGGTGTCCGGGATTGGGCCCTGGACCTCTGCGGAGGTTGTGCAGCGCAGTCATGGGGCGGCGGATTCGGTGACCGTGGGGGATCTTCATCTGCCCGGCATCGTGGGGTATGCCCTGGCCGGGGACCGGGATGCGGACGACTCGGTGATGCTCTCACTGTTGGAGCCGTATGCGGGGCAGCGGCATCGGGCGGCTCGGTTGATTCTGCTGTCCGGGCGGACGCCGCCGCGGCGGGTGCCGCGGATGCCTCGGGGGGATATCGGGCGGCTGTGATCGGGCTGTCGCGTCTGGGTGAGGTCCGGGCGGGTTTCGCCCCCTCCGCGCCCCTACCCGTCCCGTACCTGGGGGGCTCCGCCCCCCCTCCACAGACCCCCGTATCGCGCTTCGCGCTCGTCCTCAAACGCCGGACAGGCTGAAAGATTGCCGGCCGGGGCTGAGTTCTCAGCCCCGGCCGGAGCCGCCGTGCAGCCCTGCCTACTGATCCGACGAGAAGCGGATCGCGCCCCCGGGAATGCGGGCGTCGCACCACACTCGTACATCGGCGCGGAGTTCGTTGTCCGGGCCGATCGTCGCGCCGTCTCCGATGAACGCGCCGGTGAGGATGGAGCGCTCGCCGATGCGGGCGCGGGCGCCGATGAGGGAGTCGGTGATGACGGCGCCGGGTTCGACGACGGCGCCCTCGAGGATCGTGCTGCCCGAGATGCGGGCGCCCTCGCCGACGCAGGCGCCCTCGCCGACCACCGTGCCGCCGGTGAGTTTGGCGTCGGGGGCGACCCTGGCGGTGGGCAGGATCAGGCGGTCGCCGCAGCGGCCGGGGACGGCCGGGGAGGGGGCGCGGCCGAGGACGAGGTCCGCGGAGCCGCGCACGAAGGCCTGGGGGGTGCCCAGGTCCAGCCAGTAGGTGGAGTCCACCATGCCCTGCAGATGGGCGCCGGTGGCGAGCAGGTCGGGGAAGGTCTCGCGTTCCACCGAGACCGGACGGCCCTCGGGGATCGTGTCGATGACCGCGCGGCGAAAGACGTACGCCCCCGCGTTGATCTGGTCGGTGACGATCTCCTCGGGGGTCTGGGGCTTCTCCAGGAAGGCCGTTACGCGGCCGGTCGCGTCCGTGGGGACCAGGCCGTACGCGCGCGGGTCCTCGACACGGGTGAGGTGGAGGGAGACGTCCGCGCCCGTCGTCTCGTGGGTTGCCACCAGAGCCCGGATGTCCAGGCCGGTGAGAATGTCACCGTTGAAGATCAGTACCGGATCGTCGGGGCCCGAGTGGAGTCGCGACGCCACATTGCGGATCGCGCCGCCCGTGCCAAGGGGTTCCTCCTCGGTGACGTACTCGATGTGGAGGCCCAGCGAGGAGCCGTCGCCGAAGTACGGCTCGAAGACCTCGGCCAGGTAGGAGGTCGCCAGGACGATGTGCTCGACGCCCGCCGCTCTCGCTCGCGCCAGCTGGTGGGTGAGGAACGGGACCCCGGCCGCCGGGACCATGGGCTTCGGGGTGTGCACCGTGAGGGGGCGCAGCCGGGTGCCTCTGCCGCCGACCAGGAGGATCGCTTCTGTCACCTGTCGTCTCTGCTTCCTGCCGGGACCGGCCGAACTGTGTTTCGGCCGGCCAGTGTATGCAGACCGTTCGATGGCGCCTTCGATGGCCTTGCGGTGTCCCTCGATGGCCCTCTGTCGACCTCAGGTGATCTCTGCTGCCTCCGGTCGGATCCACCCGTTTCTACCTGCCCTGGTACTCGGCCGCCGCCTTGCGGGCTGAGCCGAGCTTTCCGTACAGGAGTTTTCCTGGGCACTCGGTGGCGAATCCGTCCCGATGGCCGGAGATCACATTCAGTCGTGCGTTCTTTCCCTTTGCGTAGAGATTGCCACCGCCCGACTTCAGGTATGTCTTGCCACGCGGATCCGCTCCGAAGAGGCCGAGCTTCCATGCGGTGAGCCGTGCGATGGCGGTGACTGCGTCGCCGGACGGCTTCGTCTTGGCGAAGCTGCCGAGGACGGCGATCCCCATGCTGTCGCTGTTGAAACCGAGAGTGTGGGCGCCCATGACGGGCTTCGCGACGCCCCCGGCGCGGCCTTCGTAGATGTTTCCGCACTTGTCGACGAGGAAGTTGTAGCCGATGTCGCGCCAGCCGCTGCTCACCACGTGGTAGCGGTAGATACTGCGGATGACCGAAGGGGCTTGGGAGCAGCTGTAGTTGTTGCCCGACGCCGTGTGGTGCACGAAGGCCGCCTTGACCTTCTTCGTGTAGACGAAGCCAGGTTCACGCAGGCTCTCGTCCGCACCCCAGCCGCTGCGCGTGATGATGCGCGGACGTGCACCGATGTACGGCTTCACGCGCTCGTCGCCCCCGCTCGCGGCGATGAATTCGCGCTCCGTCTCCTGCTGGGAGAGCTCGGGGATCTCCCAGGCGCCGAGGGGCGCGAGACCGGCGTTGGCGGAGGACGCGGCGGCGTCCTCGGCGGACATGGCGCCGGCGAGCGTGCCGTCAGCGGGTGTGCCCGTGCCCTCCGGGGGAGCGTCGGTGTCATACATGGGCGCGTTCGCGAGCGGGTCGTCTACGGAAGCGTCTGCGGTCGACTCGCCCCCGGAAGCGTCCGCGATCAGGTCGCCGACGGCAGCAACCGCGGACGACACGGCCATGGAAGCGAGCGCGGTCAGGTCGCCCACGGGCGTGACCGGGGCCGGATCCAGCGGCGGCGCGCCCTCGTGTGCGCTGCCCGTCGGTGCGCTCCCGCGCGCGTCGCTCATCTGCCCGCCGTCACGCGGGGCATCCGCGCCGGGGTCGACGAGTTCGAGGTGGAGCCCCCTGGGGAGCGGTGAGTCGCCCGGGGCCGTCGCCCGTTCGACCCCCTCCGCCCGTTCCGCCTGGACGCGCGCCTCGACGCCGTCCGAGTTCCCCACCCACAGCGGCGCCGTGGAGCCGTGCACCCGGCCCGATTCGCCCTCGGCGGTGTCCGGGTCGGCGGCGTGCTCGTGATTGTGCGTCTCGATGTCCTGCCAGTCGGACCAGTGGCCCGTCCCGACCGCGCGGGTACGGACCTGGACGCGGCCGTGCAGCTCACTGTCCGGGTTGTCCCAGATGACGCCGACCAGCGAGAATGGCCGCACGTCACGTGGGGTGAGCCCCTGTTCGGGCGCGGCGGGCCCGAGGGTGCGCTGGTCGTCGGGCGGGGCGAGCGGCAGGGACTGGGTGCTGCCGGGGACGGCCGGCTCGGACGTCCCCGTCGATGATCCGGCCTGCGCCGGGGCGGGCAGGGCCAGCGGAAGGGCGATTGCGGCCGCGCAGGTGACGCCGACCGAGGAAGCAAGAAATCCATGCATGCCCCTGATCGTGGACATAGCCACACATATCTGTCCATTGGGGATTTGACGGGCCGTCGGGCACGCTCGTCCGAACCGGTGGCGCGGGCAGACCGCCCCGCGCGCCGCCCCCGCGTACGCTTGCGCGCGTGAATGCCACCGACCGCACCCCCGCCGACCTGCTGGGATCCGCGCTCGCCGCGGACCCCGCGCGCCCCTTGGTGACCTTCTACGACGACGCCACGGGCGAACGTGTCGAATTGTCCGTGGCCACCTTCGCCAATTGGGTGGCCAAGACCGCCAATCTGCTCCAGGGCGAGCTGTCCGCCGAGCCCGGCGAACGGGTCGCGCTGCTGCTGCCCGCGCACTGGCAGACGGCGGTGTGGCTGCTCGCGTGTTCCTCGGTCGGCGTCGTCGCGGATGTCGGGGGCGACCCGGGCGCGGCGGACCACGTCGTCGCCGGGCCCGGGCAGTTCGAGGCCGGGCTCGCCTGCTCCGGGGAGCGGGTCGCCCTCTCGCTCGCGCCGCTGGGGCGTCGCTTCCCGACTCCGCCCGCCGGATACGCCGACTATGCCGTCGAGGTGCCGTCCCAGGGCGACCGCTTCGTGCCGTACGGGCCGGTGGACCCGGAGGAACCCGCGCTGATCGTCGCCGGGGCCGAGTACACGAGCGCGGAGGTCGTCGAGATGGCCCGTTCGGAAGCGCCCGCGCTCGACCTGACCGGGCCGGGGTCCCGAATTCTGTCGGCGCTTGCGTACGACACGTGGGAGGGGCTCAGCGCCGGGTTGTACGCGCCGCTCGCGACCGGGGGGTCCGTGGTGCTGTGCCGCCATCTGGAGCAGCTCGGCGAGGACGCGGTCGCCAAGCGGATCGAGAGTGAGCGGGTGACGGCCACCGCTCGCTGACGATTCTCCGGGGAGGCCGCCTGTTGAGTGCTGGCCGCCTCTGACTGGTCGCGCAGTTCCCCGCCCCCCCCCCAACAAGGCCGTCCGACGGCTGCGGGCCATTCGTGGCCGATCGCGCGGTTCCCCGCACCCCTGACGGGGCGCTCATCCCCCATTCGGCCCATCACCGTCCGCCCCCCTCCCCCGCCCCGAGCCATGGTCGTAAGAGCACCGCAGCGCGACATGTTCGTACGCCATGAGGGGTGGATCCGCTCGTGACCGATACCGCAGGCACGCCCCCCGGAGGCCCGGCAGGGCCGGGGCTGGGAGCGTCGCCCACCGGGACCGGTCTCATACGTCGCCGGCGGCGCTGGCTGCGCTGCACGGCGATAGCTGTCGCGGGTGTGGTGCTCGGCGTCGTGGGGGTGGGCTGGGCGGCGTACGAGAAGCTGAACGCGAACATCACGTCGGACGGCGCCGCCGCCGCCGAGCTGGCCCGGTACGAGAAGGAGCGGCCGACCTCGCTGGTCCGTGACGCGCAGAACATCCTGCTGATCGGATCGGACTCGCGCTCGGGGGACGGGAACCGGAAATACGGGCGGGACTCGGGGACCGAGCGGTCCGACACCACGATCCTGCTGCATCTCGCGGCGGACCGGCACAGCGCGACCGCCGTCTCGCTGCCCCGCGACCTGATGGTGAACGTGCCGAGCTGCCGGCGCCCGGACGGCACGCGCACCCGGCCGACGTTCACGATGTTCAACTCCGCCTTCCAGACGGGTGGTTCGGCCTGCACGATCCGGACCGTCGAGCAGCTCACGAACATCCGCGTCGACCACCACATGGTCGTCGACTTCCATGGCTTCAAGGACATGGTCGATGCCGTGGACGGCGTCGAGGTATGTCTGAAGGAACCCATCAACGACAAGGCCGCCAAGCTGAAGCTGCCCGCGGGCAAGGTCATGCTCAACGGCGAGCAGGCCCTCGGCTACGTCCGCGCCCGCAAGAGCATCGGCGACGGCAGCGACACCGACCGGATGGACCGTCAGCAGCGATTCCTCGGCGCGCTCGTCAACAAGGTGCAGAGCAACGACGTCCTGCTCAACCCGACGAAGCTGTATCCCGTGCTCGACGCGGCCACCTCGTCACTCACCACGGACCCGGATCTGGCGAGCCTGCGCGGGCTGTACGACCTGGTGCGCGGCATGCGCGACATCCCCACGGAACATGTGCAGTTCCTGACGGTGCCCCGGACGTCGTACGTCCACAACGCCAATCGCGACCAGCTCGTGGAGCCCGCGGCGACACGACTCTTCACGCGGCTGCGTTCGGACGAGCCGGTGGTGGTCTCGAAGGACCTTCCGGATGATTCAGCTCCAAAGCCGGAGAAATCACCCGTTAAGAGCGCCTCCAAGTCCTCCTCGCTCGACTACGGAGAGGAGTCGCCCAAGGACGGGAAGTCGAACGGAAAGCGCCCCGGCGCACCCGCCGGCACCCCTGATCCGGCGCCGACTTTCCGCGGGAACACCGCGGCCGAGGACGGCTGCGAGTAAAGCGCGCGCCAAGACGGGAACTGCTGCGCTAAGAAGTCTCTGAGAAATAGGGCGGATTGCCCAGTTGTAGGGACGTGGAATTTGTCACCGCCGTCGCCCCACGCTGAACTGGGCGGATAGTGTGAGCGATCCGGTGCACCCGGCCACGAGGTCAATCCTGGGGGTCGCGCACTGCTTGACCGAGACCCGAGCGCCTTCAGAGGGGGAAAGGCGCCGCGTGGCCCCGACGGAGGATTCAGACAACCGTGGACGCGCAAGGCCGTGGGCGGGCGGACAACATCGACCCCGCAGACCAGTGGGTGCTCAACCCGAACACCGGCGAATACGAACTGCGACTGACCCCTTCCGCACCGCAGTCGGGGGTGCCCAGGCCGCGAAGAGGCGCCGGCGCTTCCGCGGGACCGCGTGCCCGTACGGCGCCGGGCCGGGACCGTGCGGCGCCCGGCACCACCAGCGTGCCGGGTCCGCGCCGCCGCCGTACGGAACCGCCGGAGCCGGCTCCCGGGCGGCGCCGGGGGCGTACGAAGCCGAAGAAGTCGAAGGCGAAGAAGATACTGCTGTGGACCGGCGGCACCATGGCCTTCGTGCTGATCGCCGTCTCGGCCGCCGGGTACGCCTACCTCAAGCACCTCGAGGGCAACGTCAACACGACGGACATCGGCAGCGCGGGCAAGAACGGCTTCAGCAAGGACGAGGCCTTCAACATCCTGATCATCGGCACCGACAAGCGCACCGGCAAGGGCAACGAGGGCTACGGCGACAAGGGCAGCGTCGGGCACGCCGACACCAACATCCTGCTGCACGTCTCCAAGGACCGTACGAACGCGACCGCGATGAGCATCCCGCGTGACCTGATCGTCAACGTCCCGGACTGCCCGACCAAGCAGTCGGACGGCTCCGAACAGGTCATCGGGGGCACGCAGAACGTCCGCTTCAACACGAGCCTCGGTCAGGGCGGCCGCAACCCGGGCTGCACCATGCTCACGGTCAAGGAAGTCACCGGCATCGCACCGGACCACTTCATGATGGTCGACTTCAACGCGGTGAAGACGCTGACGTCCGCGGTGGGCGGCGTCGACGTCTGTCTCGCCAAGGACGTCAACGACCCCGACTCGCACCTCAAGCTCTCCAAGGGCAAGCACACGATCGAGGGCGAGCAGGCGCTGGCCTTCGTGCGCACCCGGCACAGCTTCGGCAACCAGGGCGACCTCGACCGCATCAAGGTGCAGCAGCAGTTCCTGGGCTCGCTGATGCGCAAAATGAGCTCCAGCAACACCCTCACCAGCCCCACCAAGCTGATCGATCTGGCCGAGGCCGCCACCAAGGCGCTGACCGTGGACAAGGGGATAGGGAAGGTCAGCACGCTCAAGGACATCGCCCTGGAGCTGAAGAAGGTGCCGCCGAAGAACATCTCCTTCACCACGGTGCCGGTCGTCGACAACCCGGCGGACGGTCTCGTCCACAAGACGGTCATCGTCAACAAGACACTGGGCCCCCAGGTCTTCGACGCGATCAAGAACGACGTCTCCTTCACCGCGGTGAAACAGAAGGAGAAGAAGGAGAAGGCGGCCGTGGCCGCCCGGCTCAAGGGTTCGCGTTCCGCCGCCTCCGAGATCCGCGTCGACATCTACAACGGCGGCGCCAAGTCCGGCTCCGCACAGGAAACTCTTAACTGGCTGCAGAATAGTGAGGGCGTGCTCAAGTCCAGCCAGCTCGGAAACGCTGACGAAACACTCGGCAAGACGACCCTGGAGTACTCTCCCGACCAGGCCGATCAGGCACGCAAGCTGGCGGACCTCATGGGGCTGCCCGCTTCTGCGATGAAGCCCGGCAAGAGCGAGACGAACTCACAGGGTCTGCCCGCGATCGTGCTGACCCTGGGCAAGGACTTCAAGGGCGCCGGGGTGTCGATGAGCACTCCGACGAAGGCGCCGGACGTCGACAAGTCCACGGCGGACAAGACGGTGTGCGCCAGCTGATGACCTAACGGGTCCGTCAGACGTCTGACAGGGCGTGAGGTGTGTCCGGTTCGGGCCGCGCGAGGCGTCCGGTCGGACGCGCGACGGACCCGTTTGTCAGGCGCAGGGTGGGGAGGGGCAGGGAGATGGCGCAGAGCAGTGTGCGTGGGGAGGGAGCACGACCACGCGTCCGGCGAGCCGGTGGGGCCGGTGAACTGGGCTGGGAGGGAGGTCTGTACGACGAGAACGGCGATCCGGTTCACCGGACCGACGACGGTTCCGTTCGGACGGCCGACAGCGAGGGCGTGCGCACGGCAGACGACACGATGCCGCTCAAGCCGCAGGGCCAGGGCCGGCACGGCGGTGGCGGTGGGCGGCGGCACGGGGGCGGGGGGCGCCCGCGTCGCAGACGCCGCATACTGCGCTGGTCGGCGACGGTCCTGGCGGTCCTGATACTCGGCACCGCAGGTGCCGGTTATCTCTACTACCAGCACCTGAACGGCAACATAAAGAAGGACGACTTGAACATCGGCGACGCGAAGGACCGTGCCGCCAAGTCCAAGCCGAACGCCGCGGGCCAGACCCCGCTGAACATCCTGCTGATCGGTTCGGACGCCCGGGACTCCGCGGAGAACCAGAAACTCGGCGGCGCCAAGGACACCTTCGACACGCCGGCGCGCGCGGACGTCCAGATGCTGCTGCACGTCTCGGCGGACCGCTCCAACATGTCGGTGGTCAGCATGCCGCGCGACACGCTGCTGCAGATACCCAAGTGCACCGACCCGGACACGGGGAAGACGTACGCGGCGAGCACCTCGCTCACGATGACGAACGACTCGCTGGGCCGCGGCGGTCCCGGCTGCACGGTCGCCACCTGGGAGAAGCTGACCGACATCCACATCGACCACTTCATCATGGTCGACTTCGCGGGTGTGGTGTCCATGGCGGACGCGATCGGCGGTGTCCCGGTCTGCGTGGACGCCAACATCTACTCGCACACCTCCACCGGCCACGGCTCCGGGCTGAAGCTCGAGGAGGGCACGACGTCCATCAAGGGCAAGCAGGCCCTGCAATGGCTGCGGACGCGGTACGGCTTCGAGGACGGCAGCGACATCGGCCGGACCAAGGCCCAGCACCAGTACATGAACTCGATGGTGCGCCAGCTGCGCGAGAACGCCACGCTCAGCAACCCCAACAAGCTGCGCAAGCTCGCCGAGACGGCCACCGACGCGCTGACCGTCGACGACGGCCTGGGCACGGTGACCAAGCTCTACGACCTCAGCAAAGAGCTGAAGAAGGTCCCGACGAAGCGCATCACCATGACCACGATGCCGTGGGTGTACTCCTCCGACGGCAACCGGGTGCTGCCCAAGCCGACGGACGCGGCGAAGGTCTGGCGGCTGCTGCGCGAGGACATCGCGCTGGACGGCAAGGACAAGAAGAAGACCACCGAGGAGAAGGCCTCGTCGGATCCGGCCGCGGCGGACGACAAGATCGCGGTGCAGGTGCAGAACGGCACGCGCACCAGCACGCTGGCGCCGGTGAGCGGGCGCGCGTCCACGGTGACGCAGCTGCTCGTGGGCAAGGGCTTCACCCAGGCGAGGGCCGACACGACGACGGCTACCGTCGAGGACACGACGGTCGTCCGCTACCCGAGCGCCGATCTGGAGGGCGACGCCCAGCGGGTCGCCAAGGCCCTCGGCATCCCGACGAGTGCGGTGGAGAAGTCGACGAACGTCTCCGGCATCACGCTGGTCGTCGGCGCCGACTGGCGGGACGGCACGACGTACAAGGCACCCGAGGAGGACGACAAGACGCCGAAGTCGGCGGACGCCCTGAACGGCTCGGACAAGTCGGCGTGCATGCATGTGGACCCGGACTACACCTGGTAGCCCGTACATAAGAGTTGGGCCCCTCTCGACTTCGAGAGGGGCCCAACTCTTATGCATGGAGACTCAGTTGGAGCTGAGCACCGCCGGACGCCGGGAGGCGATGACTTTCTTGGCCAGCGCCTTCGGGCTGGTGAGGAAGCCGAAGCCCCACGACATGTGCATCGTGGCGAGGGCGACGGGGATCTGGAGGCGTGCCTTCAGCGGCAGCCCCTTGCCCGCGGGCAGTGAGCCGAGCGCGATGGCCGCGAGGTAGCCGCCGGGGATCAGGAATCCCCAGGGCGTCAGCGCCGCGCCCACGACCACACCCGCCGCGATCGCGCAGACCGCGGTCGGGGGTGCGAGGTAGCGCAGGTTGATGGAGCCCTCGTGGTAGCGGGCGACGACGTGCCGCCAGCGCCCGTAGTTCTTGTACTGCTCGGCGAGAGCCTTGACGGAGGGCCGCGGCCGGTACGACACCCGCAGTTCGGGCGAGAACCAGATGAGCCCGCCCGCCTCCCGGATCCGAAAGTTCAGCTCCCAGTCCTGGGCGCGGATGAACTCCTCGTTGTAGCCGCCCTGCTGTTCCAGGGCCTCGCGCCGGAAGACACCGAGGTAGACGGTCTCGGCGGGTCCGGCCTCGCCGCCCGTGTGGAACGCGGCGTTCCCGACCCCGATCTTCGAGGTCATGGCGGCCGCGACCGCGTGTTCCCAGTCGTTCTCACCCTCGGCGTGCATGACGCCGCCGACGTTCTGCGCGCCGGTCTCCTCCAGGAGGCGTACGGCGGTCGCGATGTAGTTCGGCGAGAGCATGCCGTGCCCGTCGACGCGCACGACGATGGGGTGCCGGGACGCCTTGATCGCGGCGTTCAGCGCGGCCGGGGTGCGCCCGGTCGGGTTCGGGACCGTGTGCACGCGCTTGTTTTCATTGGACGCAGTTTCGCGGACGAGCTCGGCGGCGATCTCGTCCGTACGGTCCGTGGAGGGACCGATGGCGATCACGACCTCCATCTCGCCGTCGTACTGCTGCGCCAGGATCGCTTGGACGGCCCCGCGCAGATGCCGCTCCTCGTTGAGGACGGGCATGATCACAGAAACGGCGGGGGGCCGCACGTCAGACTTCTCGCTCATCGGACGTCACGTTACCGCGAATGGGGGACACGGGCGCGCGCCGCCCGGCCTACGGCCCGGGCCGCAGATCGTATCGGCCTACGGTGCTCAAGGATCCCCACGCCCGGCCTACGCGGAGGTGTCCCCCTTGCCCAGCCCGCCCCGCTCCCCGGCGCGCCCTCAGCGCCACCCGCAGCCGTCCCGCTCGCGGCGGCCCCCCGTACGACCGCCCGTACGGCGCAAGAAGCCGCGCTGGGCCATGCGGGTGGTGACGACCATCTCCGTGGTGGTCCTCGCCTCGGCGGGCATCGGGCACGCGGTGGTCACCAGCCTGGGCGCGGGCATCGCCCGGGTCGACCCCTTCAGGGACATGAAGAACCGCCCCGAGGCCGGCCACGGCATGAACGTGCTGCTGGTCGGCACCGACGGCCGGGACAAGATCACGGAGGCGGAGCGGCGGAAGTTCCGGCTGGGCGGAGCGCCCTGCCACTGCACCGACACGATCATGATCGTGCACATCTCGGAGGACCGGGAGCGGGCCAGCATCGTCAGCCTGCCGCGCGACTCGTACGCCGAGACGCCCGCGCACACCGACGAGACCACCGGCACGCGGCACGGCTCCCACCCGATCAAGCTCAACGCGGCGTACGCGGAGGGCGGCCCGAACCTGACCGTGCGCACCGTCGAGAACATGACCCACGTCAAGATCGACCACTATCTGGAGGTCGACTTCATCAGCTTCATGAAGACCGTGGACGTTCTCGGCGGCGTGGAGATCTGCACCACAAAGCCCCTGAAGGACTCCTACACCGGTCTCGATCTGGCGGCGGGCTCGCACCTGCTGGGCGGCGGACAGGCACTCCAGTACGTACGTGCCCGGCATGTCGACGGAGCCTCCGACCTCGGCCGGATGCAGCGCCAGCAGCGCTTCCTGGCGGCGCTGGTCGGGCGGGCCACCTCGTCCGGGGTGCTGATGAACCCGATGAAGTTCCGCGACGTGACCCGGGCCGTCCTCGGCTCGGTCCGCGCGGACGAGGGCTTCGGCACGGACGAGCTGCTGGACCTGGGGCGGGCCATGAGGAATTTCTCACCCTCCTCGTCCGAGTTCGCGACCGTGCCGATCGGGCAGATGGGATACGTCGTGAAAGGCATCGGTTCGACGCTGAAGTGGGACCCCGCCAAGTCGGCGAAGCTCTTCCAGGCGCTGCGCGACGACAGGCCGATCGCGGTGCACAAGGCGCGGCCCAAGTCCGTCCCCGTCGACGTGGCCCCGCAGCAGATCCAGGTCCAGGTCGAGAACGGGACGGCCACGGCGGGCCTCGGCAAGCGCGTCGACGGCGCACTGGCCGCCGTCGGATTCCGTACGACGCGCCGGCCCACCAGTGCGCCGGCCACGGCCCTCCGGCGCACCGTCATCTCGTACGACCCCCGCTGGGACCGCTCGGCGAAGTCCCTCGCGGCCGCGCTGCCCGGCGCGGAGCTGCGCGCGGTCAAGGGGCGGGGCCCGCTGCTGAAGGTGACCGCCGGGGCGGACTTCAAGCAGGTCAGGCGGGTGCAGCCGGAGGCCCCTCATCAGGGGGAGTTCGGGGCGGTGACGGGGGATCAGGTGATGTGTCCGTAGGACACCGAACCTTGGCCCCGAGCGCTCCGAATGGTCAGTCGTCGAGACCTTCCGCCGCGCGCTTCTCGCGCAGGTCCATGATCGCGCGGCGGCGGGCCAGCCGGTGGGTGCGGCGGATCTGTGCCTCCTGGTAGCGGCGCTTGTCGCGCTCGGTCTCCGGGAGGACCGGCGGAACGCGACGGGGCTTGCCGTCGGCGTCGACGGCGGCGAAGACGAGATAGGCCGAGCCGACCTGCTGGGGTGGCGTGGACTCGTTCCAACGCTCGGCGAGGACGCGGACGCCGACTTCCATGGAGGTACGTCCGGTCCAGTTGACCTGAGACTTCACATGGACGAGGTCGCCTACGCGGACGGGTTCCAGGAAGACCATCTCGTCCATGGAGGCGGTGACGGCGGGCCCGCCGGAGTGGCGCCCGGCCACCGCGCCCGCCGCGTCGTCGACGAGCTTCATGATCACTCCACCGTGCACCGTTCCCAGAAGGTTGGTGTCGTTGTGGGTCATGATGTGGCTGAGGGTGGTCCGGGACGCGGAGGTCGGCTTGCCCGGAATATCGGATTCCGGGTTGGGGGCCTGGTCTGTCATGGCGTCCACCATATGCCGGGCCGTGCAAGGCCTGCTTTGCATCAGCTCTGCAACAGGCGTGACCCAGATCTCCTGACTCTCTTGTAAGACACACAGTGGGGCCCTGCACACTGGTCGGCATGAGCGATTGGCCCGACGGATACGACAACCGCAACAACGGCGGCAACCGCTACGGACGCGGCAGCGCAGGCGCACAGCCTGAGAGCGCGCGCGTGATGCGGCAGGTCCGTCGCGGCCCGACCGCGCCCGGCCCGGGCCAGTCCGCGCCGCCGTACGGCAACGGTGTGCCCCGGCAGCCGTCGTACGTCGACGGCCAGGGGTACGACGACGATGGATATGACAACGGGTACGACTCCGGCTACAACACGGGCCAGGTCTACGGCGGCGGCCGCGGCGGCGGCTTCGTGCCCAACGACAACGATCCCGACCCGGACTACCAGAGCTACCGTGCACGCCCGAACTGGCGGCGGCGCCTCAAGTGGACCGCGATAACCCTGGTCACACTGCTGGTCGTGGTCTCCGTCGGCACGTACTTCTGGGCCGACTCCAAGCTCCACCGTGACGTGGATCTCTCCAAGGTGATCGACCGCCCCGAGACGGGCGCAGGCACGAACTACCTGATCGTCGGTTCCGACAGCCGCGCCGGCATGTCCGCCGAGGAGAAGAAGAAGCTGCACACCGGGTCCGCCGAGGGCAAGCGCACGGACTCGATGATGATCCTGCACGTCGGCGGCAACGGCGACACCCTGATATCACTGCCGCGTGACTCGAACGTCACGATCCCGACGTACCAGGGATCCGCGTCCGGCAAGACCTTCCCGGGCACGGGCCGTCAGGTGAAGCTGAACGCCGCGTACGCGGAGGACGGCCCGACGCTTCTCGTGCGCACCATCGAGTACAACACCGGTCTGCACATCGACCACTACGTGGAGATCGGCTTCGCGGGCTTCGCGAAGATCGTCGACTCGGTCGGCGGGGTCGAGATGACCCTCGACCAGGGCTTCAAGGACAAGTACTCCGGCGCGGACTTCAAGAAGGGCAAGCAGACCCTCAACGGCGAGCAGGCCCTCGCGTTCGTCCGCACACGGCACGCCTTCGCGGCCTCGGACCTCCAGCGCACGAAGAACCAGCAGAAGTTCCTGTCCGCCCTGGCGCACCAGGTCGCGACGCCCTCGACCGTCCTGAACCCCTTCAAGCTCTACCCGACCATGGGCGCGGGCCTCGACAGTCTCACCGTCGACAAGGACATGAGCCTGTGGGACCTGGCCCAGATGTTCTGGGCGATGAAGGGCGTCACCAGCGGCGACGGCAAGTCCATGAACATGCCGATCTCCGGCTCCACGGGCGGCAACCTCGTCTGGGACAAGGCCAAGGTGAAGACGCTGGTGAGCGAGTTGAAGAACGACGAGAAGGTGACGGTGAGCGGCAACTGACGCACCTGCCGCCTCCCGGAACACGGCACAGCCCCCGGAACTCTTCCGGGGGCTGTGCCGTGCCGACTGCTCGACGGGGCGGGCCGGGTCGGGCAGGTCACATCCGTGCGCCCGCCATCGTGCGACACATGTCCGCGCAGCGGCGACAGGACTCGGCGCAGCGCATCATCTGAGGGTCGTCCGGCATGGACATACACGCCTCGGCGCACATGTCGCACGCCTTGGCGCACAGAGCGCACATCTCGGCCGACATGGGCGACCTGCGCATCATCATGTCGGCGCACATGCGGGTCATCTCGGAGCAGTCCATGAGCGCGCGCATGATCTGCATCTGAGCCTGGCCGCCCATCTGCATGCAGGAGCTCATGGTCTCCTCGCACATGCTGTGGCAGGACATGCACGCCTCGACGCAGGCCTGCATCTCCTTGGTCATCGCGGTCATGGTTCCGGGCTGGGTCATGGCTCCTCCTGGGGGTGGTGGGACCCGGGTCGGGCCCCGCGTACGTGTCCTTCCGTGGTACGCCCCTCGGCCGCGCCGCGCCATCGAGCGGATGCCAACAATCCGCTTCATATGCCACACCCCCAAGGCGACAGAAGGACCCGAAATCCCTCCGGGGGGTCCGTCGCCGATACTCCGATCGGGGATCCCCGATCGGTGAGCCCCGGCCGGTGACCGGGCGCGGGCGGGTGTCAGGGTGTTCCCCATGACGCCCTCACCGCACCCGGCATCCGGCAGACCGCCCTTCGACGCGGTGCTCTGCGACATCGACAACGTGATCCGGATCTACGACCCGGCCCCCGTGACCGCGCTGGAACGCGCCGCCGGACTGGCCGAGGGCACCGTCATGAAGGTGGCCTTCGCGCCGGACACGGTGCTGCCGCTGCTGGTCGGCCGGATCACCCCGACCGAATGGGCGTGGTCGGTCGCGCGCGGACTGACCGGTCTCGTCCCCGAGGTCACGGCCTTCGAGCTGGCCAACGCCCTTGTCGACTCCCCCTTTCACGCCGACGAAACGGTCGTGGCCCTGCTTCGCGGGGCCCGCGCGCAGCACGTCCGCCTGATCCTCGTCTCCAACGCGTCCGTCCAACTGGAGGCGGACCTGGAGGTGTTGGGGCTGACGGACCTCGCCGACGACGTCGTCAGCAGCGCGCGGGTCAACATCGCCAAGCCCGACCCGCGCATCTTCGAGATCGCCGTCGAACGGGCCGGTGTCCCCGCCGCCCGGTGCCTGTTCGTGGACGACACCCTGGAGAACGTGGAGGCGGCGGCCGCGCTCGGCATGCGAGCGGTCCACTTCCGCGAACCGGAGGACCTGCGGCGCGCGCTGGGCGGCCGGTGACCACGTCCGGCAAGGCGTCGGCGGGCCACGGCGGCGACGTCACGGGTGCCGGTCCCGACGTCGAGGGGCGTCGGTTCCGTCAGGTGAAATCCGCGTAGGCGAGGTGTCGTTCACAGTGGCGGCAGCGGAAGAGATAGGCCGTCGGCCGGCCCTCGGCGTCCAGGGCGGCGAGGAAGGCCTCCGTGTCGCCGAGTGACCCGAGGTCCTGGCGCAGGGTCTCCATCGCGTCCGGGTAGGGCTCCAGTTCGGGGGCACCCGCGCGGCCGAGGAACAGCGCGGCGTCGCCGCAGTGGGTCAGCCGGCGTTCCTGCTGCCAGGCGGAGAAGCCGGGGGTGCGCTGTGCCACGGCGCGCACGACGTCCATCGGCACCTGGCCGTCCACCTCCGTGAAGAAGGCCTCGAACCGCTCGGCGGCGCTGCCGTCCGCGATGCACCACGGGCAGAGTTCGTCACCGATGTCCGCCACCGTGTACACGGGACCGGCGTAGACGTATCCGCGGCGGCGTCCACAGCTCAGGCACTCGGTGTCCGAGGGGACCACCGAGCCGGTGGCCAGGGGGTCCGGGTGGTAAGGGTAGGGCGGCAGGTCCGCTGTCGTGGGGTCGGTCATGGGGTCAGCCTGCCTCAGGCGCGGCCGCCGCGGTCCGTGGATCAGTCACGGAGGCTGATCCGTCCCCGGCTGCGCGGGCCGTCGAACTTGGTGCGGTCCACAGCCGGTTTCGGCGCCGGTTCGGCGGCGATGAGTTTGATCGTGTCCCGGCCGGCCAGCGCCGTACGCCACTGTCCCAGGTGCGGCCTGCTGCCCCGCGGACCGGCCGCCTGCTCCCACAGCGCAGTGACCGCGTTCTCCCGTCTGTCGTCGAGGACGCCGGGCAGCGGCCGCAGGGGATTGCCGGGGGCCACATAGGCGTCCTGGCTCAGGACGCGCCCCACGACCAGGGCCATTTTGTAGCGATCGCTGTCCACGGTGACCGCGCCCGGCGCCGCCAGCGGATCGTGCCAGTCCGGGGTGTCCGCCTGCTCCAGGACCGGCGGCCGCCCCACCAGACGTACCCCGTCGCAGTCCAGGAGGTAGGGAGCGGGCCCGGGTCGCACGGCCCACAGCACGTTCGCCTGCGACACGTCCCCGACGACGAGTCCCAGCGCGTGCAGCCACTGGAAGAGTTCGACGACGGCGACCACCAGCGCGTACCGCTCGGCCGGAGACGGCTGCGGAACGGCCTGCCAGGCGGCCTTGGGGGCCCGGAGAAGATACGACAGCTCGGTCAGCCGCGCTTCGCCGCGCGACGTCCGCCAGGTCATGGAGTCCGGGGCGCGATACATGAGGAAGCCGGTCACCCGCCCGCCGTTCACGACCCGGCACAGCGGCCACGCCGTCTCCCGGTCCAGGCGGTCCCGGTCGGCGAGGGCGAGCCCCTGACGAAGTGTCACGAGTGCCGCGAGTTGCCCGCCGTCGACCTTCTGCGGCTCGCGGTAGCTCTTGTACAGCAGTCGGCCCGGGCCGTCGACGTCGTACACCTCGCCCTGGCCGCCGTCGCCGACGCGGGCCCCGAGGGTGAGCGAGCCGAGCGGTACGTCGGCGCCGTCACTCGGGCTCATGGCATGGCCTCCCAGAGGACGACCGCGGTGCGGTCGTCGTCGTACGACTTCACCCGGTACTGCAGCTGCCAGAGGAAGTCGGCCGGAGCGGGAACGGCCCCGGTGCCCCATGCGGAACGCAGGAACTCCCGTATCCCGGCGTCCCCCGCCAGCGGCGTGGACAGACCGTCCGTGCACAGGACCAGTACGTCGCCGGGGAGGGCCGGGCCGAGGAGCGAGGCACGGGCACGGTGGCTGTGCGGCAGCGCCGCCGTGCGGGTGTCGATCATGCCGTCGCCGCCGTGCTCGGGATCCGTGAGGGACAGGTTCCACTCGGCGTCGCGCAGCCGGGCGGTGCCACCGTCGCCGACGGCCAGGAATCCGCGGGTACGGACCTCCGGGTCGAGGGGTACGAGCAGGGCGCGCAGCGTGGTGGCGTACGCGGCGGGGTCGTCGCCCCGCTCCTGCGCGTGGTGGGCCAGGAGCGTCGCGACACGCCCCACCTCGGCGTCCACCAGCGCGGCGAACCGGCTGCGGTCGCCCGCGCGCAGCGCCTCGGCGAGCTCCGCGGAGGCGCTGTCCAGCTGCATCGCGGCGAGCCGGCAGGCCTCCTGCGAGCCGACGTGCGAACGGGCCGCCGAACCCACGCCGTCCGCCACCATGAGCAGCAGCAACTCGTCCGGGCCGGGCGCGCCGAGGCGGACCACGGCCAGGGAGTCCTGGCGCGGCTCGCTCTGATAGCGGTGCGAGTCGCCGCGTACGGAGGCCGCCCGTACCGTCAGGGCGTCGTAGCCGGCACCGTCCACCACCATGTCCGGGATCAGCGCCGCGGTCGGGTCGCGCCGGACGGCTGGGACACCACGGGGTTCGGGCGGATACAGCGGCGGCTTCGGTCCGGAGTACGGCGGGACGCCCAAGGCCGGGACCGGGACCGGGACTTCCTGGAGCGCGGGGGGCGCCTCGGCGGGGCCGGGCGGCGGAGTCTGTGGATCGGCGGGCGCCGGGAGGCCCTCGGAGTGCGGTGGTACCTGGACGTACGGGATCGCCGGTGGTGCCGGCTCGTACGAGATCGCGGGTGGTGCCGGCTCGTACGAGATCACCGGCGGTGTCGGCTCGTACGAGATCGCGGGCGGAGCCGGCTCGTACGAGATCGCGGGCGGAGCCGGCTCGTACGAGATCACCGGCGGTGTCGGCTCGTACGAGATCGCGGGCGGAGCCGGCTCGTACGAGATCACCGGCGGTGTCGGCTCGTACGGCGCCACGGGCGGAGCCGGTGCCGGTGGCGGTGCCGGCTCCGGCCCGGTGGCGGGCGCGGTGGGCTCCGCGGGTTCGGCGAAGAACTGCCCGACGCTCTGCCACGTCGCGTCCAGCGGATCGGGCTGCCGCGGGTCGGCGTGGGACGGTCCGGCGTTCATGTGCTCGGCGCTCCTGCGCTGTTCCTGGCCCATCGGCGCGACCTCACAGCTTGTCGAGGGAGACGGTGGAGAACCCGGGCACGGTGTCGTCCACGGCCAGGGTGAATCCGTTGCCGCCGTCCGCCGCGATGCTCCCGGCGGAGCGGACGATCGACCGGGTGAGGCTGGACGCGAATTCGCGGAGCGCCTGGGCCGGTGACACCGTGGAGTCCTTCTGCATGAACGCCCGGAAGTTGGCGACCTGCGCGATCGTGCTCTCCTGCGCCTCGCCTATGCCGAAGGCGATGATCTTCGGGCAGAACCGGGACTGGGTGAGCTCCTTGTACGCCTGCTCCCAGTCCGGTTCGTCGGTGGGAATGCCGTCGGACAGGAAGAAGACCACCGGGCGGTACACCTCGTGGCCCTCCGACTTGAGCGCGGCCACATCGGCTTCGACGCAGCGCAGCAGCGTGCGGAACGCCTCGCCGTACGAGGTGAGCCCGCCGGCGGCCAGCGCGGGTACCGAGTCGATGTCGCTGAGGTCGACGAGCGGTTGCAGCACGGTGGCGCTGTCGGAGAAGCCGATGAGACAGAAACGCGTCTTGTCGGCGACGGTCGGGTTGGTACTGATCTCGTGGTGCAGGTCCGGTAGCGCGCCGTTGATGGCGTCGATCGGCTCACCGATCATCGACCCGGACTCGTCGCAGAGCAGGTAGAAGGGCAGGATCTGCACGGTGTCGTACCTCCGTGTGACTCAGTACGTGTAGAAGTAGATCTCGATGTCGGCGTGGCCCGAGGAGGCCCCGCCCTTCCAGAAGTCGCGTGTGGTGGCGCCGTGGAACATGTCCGGACGTGCCTTCTCCAGCAGGGTGTTGACCTCGTGGGCGTAGCGGCCTCCGGCGCCCGGGTCGGTGTGGCGTCCGAAGGTCAGCACGAATGCGGCCTGCCGCCCCTCGTAGCGTGCCGTCGCCTTGCGCAGGCCGCGCACGATCGCCTTCCTGTCCCCGGCCCGCGCGTCGACGGCCACCTTGACCGGTGTACGGACGACGGCCCGCGGACCTGTGTGCTTGGGCTTCTTGTGCTGCGCCGAGGCCGAGGGGGAGGGCGAGGAGCCGGGGGTCTTCGCGGCCTGCGGGTCTCCCTGGTCGCCCATGGCCACCAGCGCGAGGACGAGCAGCATGTCCGCGAACAGCCACCCCGCCAGGTGCAGTGGCTGGAGCCGGCGGCCCTTCATCGGGCCTCGGTGAGGGACGCCTCGGGCAGCTGCGGTGTCTCCCGTTCGCCGGCCGTCCGCTCCGCCGGATCCGGCCGGTCGGCCGTGTCGGCCCCCCGCCGCGCCCGCTCCACCGGGTCCACCCGCAGTGCGTCGGCGAGCCGCGAGAACTCCTCGGCCGCCACGCGCAACGCCCCCGTCTGGACGCTCAGTTCACGCACCGCCTGCTGGGACTCCTCGACCGCGCGGGCCGTGCCCTCGGCCACGTCGCCCAGCCTGCCGAGCAGTTGGACGGACACGTCCGAGGCCACCTCGATGCCCGTGGTGTAGGCGCGCTGGGACGCGGCCAGCACGGTGACCGAGTCCTCGACGCGGTCGCCGGCGCCCTCCACGGCGAGCCGTACCTCGCCGTTGGCGTCGCGAACGTCGTCGAGCGCCTTGCGGACCTGCGCTCCGCCGTCGCTGACCGCGGCCTCGATACGGCCCGCCGCCACCTCCAGCGGCTTGATGGACGTGTCCACCCCGGCCAGCCGACGCTCGGCGGCTTCCACCGCCCCGCCGACGACCGAGGCTGCAGTGGTCAGGTCCTTCTGGACCCGGACGGCCTTGTTGCCCAGCCGGTTGAGGGTCGTGGCGGCCCCGGTGAGCTCGGCGGCGAAGCGCTGGGGAGAGCTGAGCCGCTGCTGGTTCAGCACCAGTTGAGCGCGGGTCAGCGCCGGTACCAGCGCCGCCATCAGTTCCTCGGCGGTGCGCTCGGCGTCCTCTTCCCGGCGGGTGACGGCGGACCGTCGCAGCCCGTGCACGAGGACCAGGGCGAACAGCACCGCGATGGCGACGGTGGCGCTCATCGCCACGTGACCGAAGGTGAACGCGCCGGTGAGGTGCCCCTCGAAGCCGGACTGCCACAGTTGCAGGAAGGGCCGCGCGGCTGCCTTCGGATCCGCGCCGGTCAGCGCTCCGTACGCGCTCGACGCCCGGGTCAGGCCGTACCAGGTGACCATCAGCGGTACGAAGACCAGTGCGCCCAGCACCGCTTCGGCATAGGACCAGGCCTTGTGCTCCGCCCCCTGGTCTCTCGTCGCCCGGAGACTCTCCGGGCGGGCGTAGGCGGCGAGCAGATCGAGTTCGGACCACGGTTCGAGCGCGGTGACGTCCTGGTCCCGAAGCGCGTCCGCGAGGGCGGTCAGCTCTTCCTTCCGGGTCCCGAGCGCCGGCCGATCCGCCAGATCCTTGATGCTCTGAGCGACCACATGACGGTCCAACAGGGCGCCTGTCGGCATGCCCACCCCCACAACACGACGGACGCGGGGGCGTGTTGACGACACCCTTGGATCCCCACCCGTAGCAAGTGCCCCCGTGCCCCCGCCGGTTCACACGCACCAGACGTGAGACCGAAGGCACAGAGAGTACTCCAGAATCGATGCACCGCGCATAAACTCCCGGCACCCGCCGTTCGCCCGAACGGCGTTGCGAGGGGGCGCAGTTGAGCAACGACGACCGTCCACGCGGCACCATTCGCCTGAGGCCCACGGCCGGCCCGGAGCGCGCCGCCGCACGCGAGACACGGCCACCGTCCGCGCGCGCGGACACCGTGCTGACCAAGACGGTGCCGCAGGCCAGCATCGCGGGGCGCGGCGTTCTGCAGGTGAACCTCAACTGGTCGGCGGCGACCGAGGCCGACCTCGACCTCGGCTGCCTGGTCGCCTGCGCGGACGGTTCGGGCCTGGCCGTGCAGCCGTTGGGCAACGCCTTCGGTGCCCTGTCGCAGTGGCCGTACGTGGAGCTCGACCAGGACGACCGCACCGGGGCCTCGTCCGACGGGGAGACGCTCCGGGTCAACCTGGACCGGCGTGAACACTTTCGGCAGCTGCTCTTCTACGTCTATGTGTACGAGGGCGCGGTGGATTTCCGGCGCCTGGGCGCCACGGCCACGGTCACCGCTCCGGCCGGCGGCTTCCGCATCGCCCTGGACGACTCCCCCGACGGCGCGACGGGCTGCGCCATCGCGCTGGCGTCGCCCGGGCCTGGCGGGCTCACGGTCCGCCGCGAGGTCCGCTGGTACACCGGCACGCAACGGCGTTCGGTCCAGGAGCTGATGGACCGCGCGTACGGTTTCGGCTTCCCGTGGGTGTGGGGGACGAAGGACTGATCCGCACCGTCACCTCGTTGTCACGGGGTGGGAATGGGAAAACGGGGTGGGCAAGGGAAAGGGGCACTCCGGAGAGTGCCCCTCAAGTGCCCTGCCCGAGTGGTGAGTTACGGGAGGTTGCGGGCCATCACGATGCGCTGGACCTGGTTCGTGCCTTCATAAATCTGGGTGATCTTGGCGTCGCGCATCATGCGCTCGACCGGGTAGTCGCGGGTGTAGCCGTAGCCGCCGAGGAGTTGGACCGCGTCCGTCGTGACCTCCATGGCCACGTCCGAGGCGAAGCACTTGGCCGCCGCGCCCTGGAAGGTGAGGTCGGCGTCGCCGCGCTCGGACTTGGCCGCCGCCGCGTACGTCAGCTGGCGGGCCGCCTCGATCTTCATCGCCATGTCGGCGAGCATGAACTGGATGCCCTGGAAGTCGGCGATCGGCTTGCCGAACTGCTTGCGCTCCTGGACGTAGCCCTTGGCGTAGTCGAGGGCGCCCTGCGCGATGCCGAGGGCCTGCGCGGCGATCGTGATGCGGGTGTGGTCCAGGGTCTTCATCGCGGTGGCGAAGCCCGTGCCCTCCTCGCCGATCATGCGGTCAGCGGGTATGCGGACGTTGTCCAGGTAGACCTCGCGCGTGGGGCTGCCCTTGATGCCGAGCTTCTTCTCCGGGGCGCCGAAGGAGACACCCTCGTCCGACTTCTCGACGACGAACGCCGAGATGCCCTTCGAGCGCTTCGTCGGGTCCGTCACGGCCATGACGGTGTAGTACTCGGACACGCCGGCGTTCGTGATCCACCGCTTCACGCCGTTCAGGACGTAGGAGTCGCCGTCGCGGACCGCCTTCGTCTTCATGCCCGCCGCGTCGGAGCCCGCGTCCGGCTCGGAGAGGCAGTACGAGAACATCCCCTCGCCCTTGGCCAGGGGCGTCATGTACTTCTTCTTCAGGTCCTCGGAGCCCGAGAGGATCACGGGGAGCGAGCCCAGCTTGTTCACCGCGGGGATCAGGGAGGAGGACGCGCAGACCCGCGCCACCTCCTCGATCACGATCACCGTGGCCAGCGCGTCGGCGCCCGCGCCGCCGTACGTCTCCGGCACGTGCACCGCGTGCAGGTCGGAGGAGACCAGGGCGTCCAGGGCCTCCTGGGGGAAACGGGCTTCCTCGTCCACCGCTGCGGCGTACGGCGCGATTTTCGCCTCGGCCAGCGAACGGATCGCGTCCCGGAGCATGTCGTGCTCCTCGGACGGGCGGTACAGGTCGAAATCAGCCGATCCGGCCAAGGTCTCTCACGCTCCAAGGATGCTGTGATGGTGGCGCTAACTACCGTTAAGTAACCCAAATTTTAGGGGTACGCCCACCCGAGTGATACGTGAGCTTGGCGACAAAGGGAAAAGCACGGGAAAGACACGGCGAGATCTGCCCGGTGAGGACGCCCGACAGGCCCCGACTATGCTCGGGCACCGCACCCACGGCCGTAAACCTCAGGAGCACCCCATGGCCCTCAAGATCACCGTGATCGGCACCGGCTATCTCGGCGCCACGCACGCCGCCGCCATGGCCGAGCTCGGTTTCGAGGTGCTGGGGCTCGATGTCGTCCCCGAAAAGATCGAGATGCTCCAGCGGGGCGAAGTGCCGATGTACGAGCCCGGGCTCGAGGAGCTGCTGCGCAAGCATGTCGCGGGGATCGAGGGGTCCAGCGGGCGGCTTCGGTTCACCATGGACTGGGCCGAGGTCGGGGAATTCGGCGATGTCCACTTCGTCTGCGTGAACACGCCGCAGAAGCACGGCGAGTACGCCTGCGACATGTCGTACGTCGATGCGGCTTTCGAGTCGCTCGCGCCGCATCTGACGGGGCCCGCCCTCGTCGTCGGCAAGTCCACCGTGCCCGTCGGCTCGGCGGACCGGCTGGCCAGGACGCTCGTCGAGCTCTCGCCCGCCGGTGAGGACGCCGAGCTCGCCTGGAACCCCGAGTTCCTGCGCGAGGGCTTCGCCGTGAACGACACGCTGCACCCCGACCGGATCGTCGTGGGCGTGCGCAGCGAGCGCGCCGAGAAGCTGCTGCGCGAGGTGTACACGACACCGGTCGCCGAGGGCTCGCCCTTCGTGGTGACCGACTTCCCGACCGCCGAGCTGGTGAAGACCTCCGCGAACTCCTTCCTCGCCACCAAGATCTCCTTCATCAACGCCATGGCCGAGGTCTGCGAGGCCGCCGGCGGCGATGTCGCCAAGCTGGCCGAGGCCATCGGGCACGACGAGCGGATCGGGAAGAAGTTCCTGCGGGCCGGGATCGGGTTCGGCGGCGGGTGTCTGCCCAAGGACATCCGCGCCTTCATGGCCCGTGCCGGTGAGCTCGGTGCCGACCAGGCGCTCACCTTCCTGCGCGAGATCGACTCCATCAACATGCGGCGCCGCGGCCAGATGGTGGAGATGGCCCGGGAGGCACTGGGCGGCGGTTCCTTCCTCGGCAAGCGGGTCGCCGTGCTCGGCGCGACCTTCAAGCCGGACTCGGACGACGTAAGGGACTCACCGGCGCTGAACGTCGCCGGACAGATCCACCTCCAGGGCGGCCAGGTCACCGTCTACGACCCGAAGGGCATGGCGAACGCGCGGCGCCTGTTCCCGACGCTCGGGTACGCCGACTCCGCCGTCGAGGCCGCGCGCGGCGCCGACGTCGTACTGCACCTGACGGAGTGGCGCGAGTTCCGTGAGCTGGACCCGGCGGTGCTCGGCGAGGCGGCCTCGGTCCGGGTCATCCTGGACGGACGCAACGCCCTCGACCCCGAGGTGTGGCGCCGGGCCGGGTGGACCTACCGCGCGATGGGGCGACCCACCGCGTAGGTACCGGTCCCACCGCCGTTCCGTCACCGATCGCCATTCCGTCACCGATCGGCGTCCCGTCACCCATCGGCCGACTCCAGGGGGCCGGATGGCGTACGGCCGGGCGTCCCCGGCTCGCCCGGCTCCTCGTACCGACCCACGCTGTCCCTGACGCCCCTTGTGTTCGAAGGTGCCCCTTCGGGAACGCGTAGCAGCGTGGTCCCGCCGACGGGAGGCGGTGACACACAGGTGAGCGACGGATCGCGTCGTTCGCGCCGACGGCCGGACCCGCCCGGCGCGGGTCCCGGCGCGGACCCCGGCTCCCGTCGCGGCGGACGACGGATGCGGTTCGTCGTGCTGGGGAGCCGGCCCGCCCGCGGGGTGGGGGCGGTGGCACGGGCACGTACGGCCGGGGCGGCGATGCGGCGCTCCCGGGGCCGCGACAGCGTCGCCACGACCGTGGGCCACGGACTGCGGGTGGCCGCGGCGTACGCATGGCGGCTGCTGGTAATCGGGGCGGCCGTGTACGCGGGCTTCACGATCCTGGGGCGGTTGCAGCTGGTCGCCGTGGCGGTGTTCCTCGCGCTGGTGGTGACCTCGGTGCTGCGTCCGCTGGCCAATCTGCTGGCGCGGCGGCTGCCGAGGGCCGCAGCGGTCGCGGTGAGCGTCGTGGGGAGCCTGCTGCTGGTGCTGGGGCTGCTGACGCTGGTCGGCAGCCTGGTGGCGGGGGAATCGGGCCAGCTGGGAGAGCAGTTCTCCGGGGGCATCGGGCGGATCGAACGGTGGCTGGAGGGCTCCCCCTTCCATGTGAGCCATGCGGTGGTGTCCGATCTCCAGGGCAAGTTGGCCACGTACATCTCGGAGCACCGTTCCCTGCTGATCAGCAGTGCGCTCAGCGGCGCCGGGCGATTGGTGGAGGTGCTCACCACCGGGGTCCTCGCGCTGTTCTGCTCCCTGTTCTTCATTCATTCCGGAGACAAGTTCTGGTACTGGTTCCAGGAGTTGCTGCCGGCGGGCGCGCGGGACCCGTGGGCGCGCACGGGACGGGCGGCGTGGCGCACGTTCGCCGGGTACACGCGGGGCATCATCATCGTGGCGGCCACCAATGCCGTTCTGGTTGGCATCGCCCTGTTCGCGCTGCGCGTGCCACTGGCCCTGCCGCTGACGCTCCTGGAGTTCTTCCTCGCCTTCATCCCGCTGGTGGGCTCGCCCATCGCGCTGGCCGTGGCCACGGTGGTCGCCCTGGCCTCGCGGGGGCCGGTCGTCGCGATCGCGGTGCTCGCCCTGATCGTGGTCATCGGCCAGCTCGAAGGCCACGTGCTGCATCCGCTGGTGCTGAGTTGGGCGGTCCGGCTGCACCCCGTGGTGGTGGCCGTCTCCGTCATCGCCGGCGGCATCCTGGCCGGCGTGATCGGGGCGGTCGTGGCCGTCCCGATGGTGTCGGTCGCCTGGTCCGTGATCGGCGAGCTGCGCGCCCCGCCCGAGCCCGGGCGGCCGCCGGGATGACGGCGTTCCCCGCATTTCATTATTTCGTTTTAGTCGAAAAGACGGGGGAATTCGGCATCAATAAGGGCATATCAAGCCCCCGAGAGGAGGTTCTGCCCGATGTCAACAGGGACACTTCTGGCGATCATCATCCCCATCGTGGTGGTGATTGCCCTGGCCGCCGTGGCGGCTTCGCTGTTCGTACGCCGCCGGGAGCTGCGCGAGCGCTTCGGTCCGGAGTACGAGCGGACGGTGGAGGACGCCGACAGCCGCACGGCCGGTGAACGCGAGCTCAGGGCCCGCGAGAAGCGGCACGACTCGCTGGACATCAAGCCGCTGGACAGCAGCGTCAGGGATCGGTACGCCCGGGACTGGACCAGCGTGCAGGAGGACTTCGTGGACCATCCGGAGGGCGCCGTGCACGACGCGGACCGTCTGGTGACCTCCCTCATGGACGAACGCGGCTATCCGACCCAGGACTTCGAGCAGCAGCTCAAGGACCTCTCGGTCGAGCACGGCCGCACGCTGGAGCACTACCGGGCCGCCCATGAGGTGGACGAGCTCAGCATTCGGCACCGGGCGACCACGGAGCAACTGCGGGGCGCCATGGTGCACTACCGCGCCCTCTTCCAAGAACTGCTCTCCGATGGAGGCCAAGCCCGCCACGCCCGGGCCTGAGCGGCCCGGCGAACGCAGGAACGGAGAAGAAATGCAGCGCCACGACATACCGGACACCGCCACCGAGAGCGGCCTGTCCACCGACGACATCGCCCAGCCTCGCGACCGGAGGACGGACGACACGGATGACACGGACGACACGGCGAAGACGCGGTCCGAAGTGCCGACCTTCCCTGGCGAGGGCACGACCTCGGCAGGCGAATCCGCCGAACGCGGGGACGTGAAAGCCGAGTCCGGCCCCACGCCCGAGGACACCGCCACCGACTCCGGCACCCGGGACGAGGCCCGCGGCTCGGACGCGGGGGCCGAGGACGAGATTCCCCAACTCCTCAGCGAGGAGGACGAGGAAGGGTTCCGCGCGCGCTGGCAGGAGGTGCAGAGCAAGTTCGTCGACGATCCGCGCGACGCCGTGCACACCGCCGACGCCCTGGTCGCGGACGTGATGCAGAGGCTCGCCGCCACCTTCGCCGATCACAAACAGGAACTGGAGGGACAGTGGAACCGGGGCGAGCAGGCGGACACCGAGGACCTGCGCCTGGCACTGCGCCACTACCGTTCGTTCTTCAACCGCCTGCTGGTCGCGTGACGCGGCGCGGCGACGCGCACGGACGAGACAGGTCCGGCCGAGGCTCAGTCGGCCGAACACGCACGGACGACGCCGGTCCGGCCGAGGCTCAGTCGGCCGGACCGGCGCCAATTGCATTCTGCCCCACTTCGCCGTGCGTGGAGCGGTGACCGCCCGACTCCCGCTGCCCTACGACTCCTTGGCGCGGTACCGCCGCATCTTCGCGCGCGCGCCGCACACCGCCATCGAGCACCAGCGACCCCGGCCGGCCGGGCTGCGGTCGTAGTACGCCCAGTGGCACTCGGGCAGTTCGCAGGCCTTGAGGCGGAGCCAGGTGCCCGCCGTGAGCGCCTCCGCCACGGCCGCGGCGACGCGGGAGAGCAGCGGGCCCGCGTCGGCCGGGGCGAGGGCCGCCGAGCCGTCCCGCTCGTCGACCGCCACGTACAGCGGCGCCCGCGCCAGCAGCTCGCCCAGGGGCGTCACCTCGCGGTGCGGGGCGTGACCGGCGTGCGCCAGACACACGGCCCGCAAGGACTCGCGCAGCTCTCGTACATCGGCCACGTCCCGCTCCGCGACACCGAACGCGGCACGCCCCTCGGCCGTGTCCAGCGTGTCGGCGCCCGACTCCAGGTCCACGGTGTTCACCAGGGCCTCCACGAGGGCCAGTCCCCCGGGTGCGGGCGATCTCTCACTCATGCTTGCGACGTTACCTCCAATGCGAGAGCATGCAGTAACCATAGTTACCGCATAAGGCCTTCTACAGGTAACAAGTGCCGATCAGGAGGAAGTCATGGCTCTCGCCAAACTGGGCGTCGTCGTCCTGGACTGTCCCGACCCGCGTGCGCTCGCCGGGTTCTACGCCGAGGTGCTGGGCGGCACCGTCGAGGGCGACGGAGACTGGGTGGACCTGACGGTGCCCGGCGGGCAGTCGCTGGCCTTCCAGGCGGCACCGGGGCACGTACCGCCGAAGTGGCCCGCGCCCGCCGAATCGCAGCAGTTCCATCTGGACCTGACCGTCGACGATCTGGACACGGCGGAGCTGGGCGTGCTCACCCTCGGCGCGAAGCCGCTGGACGCCGACGACCGGTCGCGCTCCTGGCGTGTGTACGCCGACCCGGCGGGGCATCCGTTCTGTCTCTGCGCCTGCTGACCCTGGAGGACTCATGCCGGCTGTGGCACGTTTTCGTTCCGTCGTGATCGACTGCCCCGACCCGCGCGCGCTCGCCGACTTCTACGCCCAGGTGGGCGGCGGCACACCCCAGGCCGAGGACGACGACTGGGTCGTACTCCGGATTCCGGACGGGCCGCGGCTGGCCTTCCAGCGGGCGGACGGCCACACCCCGCCGGAGTGGCCGCGGGCCGACCGGAACTCGCAGCAGTTCCACATCGACTTCGACGCCGGGTCCACCTGGGCGGAGGTCGACGCGGCCCACGAGAAGGTGCTGGCGCTGGGGGCGCGGCCGCTGGACCTGGAGGACCGGGAGAAGAAGGACTTCCAGGTGTACGCCGATCCGGCGGGGCATCCGTTCTGCCTCTGCAGGATCGAGCACCCGTGATCGGCCACTCCTGATCGACCACCCGTCATGGGCCACCCGTAATCGACCACCGGTACCGGGCCACTCGTGACGGTACGGTCGGCTATCCGTCCAGCTCGGCGATCTTCGACGTCGACGGCTCGCGGCGCTGCTGGGCGGCGCGGGCCGTGAAGTCCGCGCTGCGCAGCACCCGCTGGACATTGCCCCGGGTGAGCAGCGCGAGATCGGTCTCTGACCAGCCGCGGGAGAGCAGCTCGGCGATCAGGTACGGGTAGCAGGACGCGTCGGCCAGATCCTGCGGGTGAGCGGCTCCGGAGTCGTACGTCCCCGAGAGGCCGACGCACTCCGCTCCGGCGAGGGCGCGGACGTGGTCGAGGTGATCGGCGACGTCCCGTACGGACGGGCCGGTCTGCTCGGCCGTGAGCGGGACGAGGCACAGGCCCTTGGCGACGCCCAGTGCGACGAGAACGTCGTCGGGGAGGTTGGCCGGATGGGGGCGCAGCGCCCAGGCCGCGGAGCGGGTGAACAGGACCGGGGACTTGGAGGCCGCGAGGGCACGGCTGATCGTGGCCTCCGAGGTGTCGGAGAGGTCGGCGAGCACGCCCAGGCGGTTCATCTCGCGAAGCACCTCCTCGCCGAACCGGGTCAGGCCCGCCTCGCTCGCCCAGGAGGCACCCGACAGCGTGAGGATGCGCAGGCCGAGCGTGTGCAGGGAACGCAGGATGCCGAGCGAGTCGCCGAGCGCGTCGGCGCGGGCGGGGCCGAGCACGACGGCCACCCGGCCGCAGTGCTGGGCGTCGCTGATCTCGGCGGCGCTGTGCGCCATGCGCAGGCCATCGGGGTGCGCACGGACCACCGTCTTCACCAGGTCCAGCTGCTCCAGGGTGGCGCCGAGGGCCCGCTCCCCGGCGAGCCCCTCGGGCAGGTGCAGCGACCAGAACAGCGCGCCCACGTGCCCTTCCCGCATCCTCGGCACATCCGTGTCCACGGCGCTCTCGCCCAGCTCCAGATCGAACCACGGCAGGTGTCGAAGCGCCCAGGGCAGACCGCTGTAACCGTCGGCGACGGGGTGGCCCGCCAGGAAGGCGTGGGCCCGCTCCAGCGGGTCCGTCCCCGGGGCGGTCTCCGTGGTGTCCAGGCACTCCGCCTCCGGCCAGGCAACGGTCCGGTCGAGCTCTCCCACCTCGGCGGTGGCGTGCAGTTCGTCCTGCAGTTCTGCCATGACAGGCTCCGTGGGGTGGAGTGGACGGTGATCGCAGTACCGCCACCGTTGCACGGAGCCCGCGGGGCTTCCTGGTGGGCGGGGCGTTTGGGGGTACGTCCCGCCCACCAGGTATGCGGCCCTGGGGTACTCAGCCGTCCAGTTGCTCCAGCGTCGCGTTCGACGGGCCCCGCTTCGCCCGGAGATCGCGGGCCACGGCCTCGGCCGCGCCCAGCACTCGTACGGCGTTCTGCCAGGTCAGCTTGGCAACATCGGTGGACGACCAGCCGCGGTCCAGCAGCTCGGCGATCAGGTTCGGATAGCCGGAGACGTCGCCCAGGCCGTCCGGGGTGAACGCCGTGCCGTCGTAGTCGCCGCCGATGCCGACGTGGTCGATCCCGGCGACCTCGCGCATGTGGTCGAGGTGGTCGGCGACCGTCGCCACCGTCGCGACGGGGCGCGGGTACGACTCCTCGAAGGCGCGGTGGACCTTCATGGCCTCGGGGGTGGTGTCGAGGTGGTGGAAACCGTTCGCGCGCATGTTCTCGTCGGCCGCGGCCGTCCAGTCGACCGCCGCCTGGAGGACGAACTTCGGTACGAACGTCACCATCGCCACTCCCCCGTTGGCGGGCAGCCGCTCCAGGACGTCGTCCGGGATGTTGCGCGGGTGGTCGCACACCGCGCGCGAGGAGGAGTGGGAGAAGATAACCGGCGCGACGGAAGTGTCCAGCGCGTCGCGCATCGTCGTCGCGGCCACGTGCGAGAGGTCCACGAGCATGCCCTCGCGGTTCATCTCCCGTACGACCTCACGGCCGAAGGCCGACAGACCGCCCACGGCGGGGACGTCGGTGGCCGAGTCCGCCCACGCGATGTTGTCGTTGTGGGTGAGCGTCATGTAGCGGACACCCAGCGCGTACAGCCCCCGCAGTGCGCCGAGGGAGTTGTCTATGGAGTGCCCGCCCTCCGCGCCCATCAGCGAGGCGATACGGCCCTCCGCGCGCGCCGCCTCCATGTCGGCGGCCGTCAGCGCGGCGCGCAGGTCCGACGGGTGGCGGTCGATCAACTGCCGTACGCAGTCGATCTGTTCGAGGGTGGCCGTGACCGCGCCGGGCAGGTCCGAGCGGACGTACACCGACCAGTACTGGGCGCCCACGCCGCCCGCGCGCAGGCGCGCCAGGTCCGTGTGCAGGTGCGCGCTCTGGTCGGCGGCGATGTCGCGGGCGGCGAGGTTGTAGCGGACCTGCTCGCGCAGTGCCCAGGGGAGGTCGTTGTGGCCGTCGACGACCGGAAAGTCGGCCAGGAGTGCGCGGGCCTCATCGAGGGACGACATCCGCGTCACTTCCCGAAGCCGAAGCCGTTGCCCGCGCCCTCGACCTTGGAGCGCAGCCGCTTTCCCTTCTCGGTGGCCTGGTCGTTCAGTTCCTGCTGGAACTCCCGCATACGGCCGAGGAGCTCCTCGTCGTGCGCGGCGAGCATCCGGGCGGCCAGCAGGCCCGCGTTGCGCGCGCCGCCGACCGAGACGGTCGCGACCGGGACACCGGCCGGCATCTGCACGATCGACAGCAGGCTGTCCATGCCGTCGAGGTACTTCAGCGGGACGGGCACGCCGATGACGGGCAGCGGGGTGACCGACGCGAGCATGCCGGGCAGATGGGCGGCGCCGCCCGCGCCGGCGATGATCGCCTTGAGCCCGCGCTCGGCGGCCTGCTCGCCGTACGCGATCATCTCGTGCGGCATGCGGTGCGCGGAGACGACATCCACCTCGTACGGGATCTCGAACTCGTCCAGCGCCTGCGCGGCCGCTTCCATGACGGGCCAGTCGGAGTCCGACCCCATGACGATGCCTACAACTGGGCTCATTCGGTGATCGTGCCTCTCAGGTAACCGGCTGCGTGGCGGGCACGCTCAAGGACGTCTTCCAGGTCGTCGCCGTAGGTGTTGACGTGGCCGACCTTGCGGCCGGGCTTCACGTCCTTGCCGTACATGTGGATCTTCAGCTGGGGGTCGCGGGCCATGCAGTGCAGGTACGCGGAGTACATGTCCGGGTAGTCGCCGCCGAGGACGTTCGCCATGACCGTCCACTTGGTGCGCGGGCGCGGGTCGCCGAGGGGGAGGTCGAGCACCGCGCGGACGTGGTTGGCGAACTGGGAGGTGATCGCCCCGTCCTGGGTCCAGTGGCCCGAGTTGTGCGGGCGCATGGCCAGTTCGTTGACGAGGATGCGGCCGTCCGCCGTCTCGAAGAGCTCGACGGCCAGGTGGCCGACCACGCCGAGTTCCTTGGCGATGCGCAGGGCGAGTTCCTCGGCCTGGAGGGCGAGCTCCTGCGCTATGCCGGGGGCGGGGGCGATCACCGTGTCGCAGACGCCGTCGACCTGCTGGGACTCGACGACGGGGTACGCGACCGCCTGGCCGTGCGGGGAGCGGACGACGTTCGCCGCGAGTTCCCGTACGAAGTCGACCTTCTCCTCGGCGAGGACGGGGACGCCGGCGCGGAAGGGGTCGGCCGCCTCCTCGATCGACCGGACGAACCAGACGCCCTTGCCGTCGTAGCCGCCGCGGACCGTCTTCAGGATGATCGGGAAGCCGTCGCCCTCGTCGCCTTCGGCGAGGCCTTCCGCCGCGAACGCGGCGACGTCGTCGACGTCGCTCACGATGCGGTGCCGTGGGCACGGCACACCGATCTCGTCGAGCCTCGCGCGCATCACGCCCTTGTCCTGGGCGTGCACGAGCGCGTCGGGCCCCGGGCGGACGGGGATGCCGTCCGCCTCCAGGGCGCGCAGGTGCTCGGTGGGTACGTGTTCGTGATCGAAGGTGATCACGTCGCAGCCCCGCGCGAAGTCACGCAGCGTGTCGAGGTCGCGATAGTCGCCGATGACGACATCGCTGACGACCTGCGCCGCGGATTCCTGAGGGGTGTCACTGAGGAGCTTGAACTTGATGCCGAGCGGGATGCCCGCCTCGTGTGTCATACGAGCGAGCTGGCCCCCGCCGACCATGCCGACTACCGGGAACGTCACGCTCCAAGAGTATCGGCCGCGCCACGGTGGCCGATTTCCGCGCCGGTACGCCACGCCTTCCGAGCCTGTGACCGCCTGTTTTCTTACCTATGAGCCAGTGCACAGGCGTCGGAGAGAGCCGCTGGTTAGCATGGCGGGGTTGACGTATTCGACCGACGTATCCACCGACGGGGGCTGGCGACACCATGGGCAGTGCTTCATCGGGGTCTCATGCGACGTCTCGCAGCGCGGTTCGCCGCCGGTTCGACCAGCTTTTCCGGGAGGTCGCGAAGTTCGGCGCGGTCGGTGGGGCGGGGCTGCTCGTCAACCTGCTCGTGTTCAACCTGGTACGCCATGTCACCGGGCTCCAGGTCGTGCGGGCCAGTGTCATCGCCACCGTCGTCGCGATCATCTTCAACTACATCGGGTTCCGCTACTTCACGTACCGGGACCGCGACAAGGGTGGCCGCACCAAGGAGCTGACGCTCTTCCTGCTGTTCAGCGTGGTGGGGCTGGTCATCGAGAACGGCGTGCTGTACGCCGCGACGTACGGGTTCGGCTGGGACACCCCGCTGCAGAGCAACGTCTTCAAGTTCCTCGGCATCGGGGTCGCGACGCTGTTCCGGTTCTGGTCGTACCGCACATGGGTGTTCCGGGCGCTGCCGGCGCGGGAGGCCGTGGCCAGTGCGGAATCGTTCCTCGACGCGGGGTCGCAGCCTCGGCCGCGAGCCAAGGTGAACTGAAGCGATTTGGCGGCTTCGCGGCCGGCGGCTCTCCACCCGCCGCTACCTGACCGTGTGCTCGTCTTCCTCGGTTGTCGGGGGCCTCTTCAGTGGGGTGCGGGAGAGGAACAGGCCGAAGACCGGCGGCTGGGCCTGGAGCATCTCGAGGCGGCCCCCGTCGGCCTCCGCCAGGTCGCGGGCGACGGCGAGCCCGATCCCCGTGGAGTTGCGGCCGCTGATCGTGCGCTCGAAGATCCGGGCGCCCAGGTCGGTGGGGACGCCGGGGCCCTCGTCGGTGACCTCGACGACGGCCTGGTTGCCGGTCACGCGGGTACGCAGGGCGACGGTGCCGCCGCCGTGCATGAGGGAGTTCTCGATCAGCGCCGCCAGGACCTGCGCGACCGCGCCGGGCGTGCCGACCGCCTGCAGGTGCCGCTTGCCCGAGCTGACGATGGCGCGGCCCGCGCTGCGGTAGGCCGGGCGCCACTCCTCCAGCTGCTGCTTGATGACCTCGTCGAGGTCGAAGGAGACGGCGGAGCCGGTGCGCGGGTCGCGGGCATTGGTGAGCAGGCGCTCGACTACGTCCGTGAGGCGCTCCACCTGCGCCAACGCGATCGTCGCCTCCTCCTTCACCGTGTCCGGGTCATCGGTGAGCGTGATCTCCTCCAGACGCATCGAGAGCGCCGTGAGGGGCGTACGGAGCTGGTGGGAGGCGTCGGCGGCGAGGCGGCGCTCGGCGGTGAGCATCCGCGCGATGCGCTCCGCGCTGCCGTCCAGGACGTCGGCGACGCGGTCCAGCTCCGGGACGCCGTACCGCTTGTGGCGCGGGCGGGGGTCGCCGGAGCCGAGCCGTTCCGCGGTCTCGGCGAGGTCGGTGAGCGGGGAGGCCAGGCGGTTGGCCTGGCGCACCGCGAGCAGGACGGCGGCGACGATCGCGAGCAGGGCGACGGCGCCGATGATCAGGAGCGTGCGGCCGACTTCGCGGGTCACCGACGAGCGCGGCTCCTCGACGGTGACGGTCTCGCCCTCCTCGCCCTTGGCGGTGGAGTGGATGACGTCGCCGATGGGCTCGGTGCCGACCTCGATGGGCGGGCGGCCGGGGATCCTGATCACGGCGTAGCGCTGGTCCGCGACCTGGTTCTTGAAGACCGCCGCGGTGATGTTCTCGTCGCCGAGGATGCGGCTGTCCACGATGCTGGCCAGGCGCAGGGCCTCGGAGTCCACCCGCTCCTGGGCGCTGTTGCTGATCGTGCGGGTCTCGACGATGACGAGGGATACGCCGAAGACGGCGATCACCACGAGCACGACGGCGAGCGTGGACTGGATGAGACGGCGACGCACGGGGTCCTCCGGGCGGGTTGCTTACGGTGACCTAGTGTGCCCCCGGTTGGCACCGCGCCCGGCAATCGGGCTGGTCGGGGGTGGGGTGGCGAGCCCGGCGCCCACGGGGTGCCACTGCGCGCACCCTCCCCCAAGCTCTCGGCTCCGCTCGAGCAGGGGACCCCCATCGCCCCAGCGGCACGACTGCCCGCGGCTGGGACCGTCGGCAGCCCCGGTCGGCCTCAGCTCTTCTCGAAGCGGAAGCCCACGCCTCGTACCGTCGCGATGTAGCGAGGATTCGCCGCGTCGTCGCCCAGCTTCTTGCGGAGCCAGGAGATGTGCATGTCGAGGGTCTTGGTGGACGACCACCACGTGGTGTCCCAGACCTCGCGCATGAGCTGGTCACGGGTGACGACGCGTCCGGCGTCACGGACGAGGACCCGCAGCAGGTCGAACTCCTTGGCCGTGAGCTGGAGTTCCTCGTCGCCCATCCACGCGCGGTGCGACTCCACGTCGATGCGCACTCCGTGCGTGGCGGGCGGCTGCTGCGGCTCGGCGGCGCCGCGCCGCAGCAGCGCCCGTACCCGGGCGAGGAGTTCGGCGAGCCGGAACGGCTTGGTGACGTAGTCGTCGGCGCCCGCGTCGAGGCCGACGACGGTGTCCACCTCGTCGGCGCGCGCGGTCAGGATGAGGATCGGGACGGTGTGGCCCTCGGCACGCAGCCTGCGGGCCACCTCCAGGCCGTCCATGCCGGGCAGGCCCAGGTCCAGAACGACCAGGTCGACGCCGCCCTGCATTCCGGCGTCGAGCGCGGTGGGTCCGTCCTCGCGCACCTCGACCTCGTAGCCTTCCCGGCGCAGTGCGCGGGCCAGCGGCTCCGAGATGGACGCGTCGTCCTCGGCGAGCAGTACACGGGTCATGGGGTGATGGTAGTCCGCCGCGGACGACTGCCGTGGGGTGATCTGCCTCCGTGATTCACACCCGCCACCAGTGTGATTCTTACCTGCGGCTGTGGGATGCGATGCTGTTGAGCACCTTCGAATGGGCGCCCGCGGTTCCATGATCGCCTGTGATCCATATCTCAAGTCCTTCCATATGCGGCATTGACATGTCGTATGGTGACCAGACGCCTGTAGCACCACACCGGGACCTTTGGCGAGTGTTTGACGCTGAAGGTCTCTTTTGTGTGCGGGCTGGTGTTCGCCAGCCTCGAAAGGAATGACCTGTGGCCGGGCCCGAGCGCGCTGACGCGTGAAGGGCGTGGATCCCGGTGGTCGCCGTCCGCCGCTTCGCAATCCGGAGCGGACCTCCCCGTGGGCGTGGGGGCGGACGTCGAATCCGCCGGTGCCGGCCGCCCCCACCGGGCGCGCAACCCCCTCTTTCAGCGCGTCCCGAGCAGCAAGGAACGACCATGGCGTCCAGCCTGACGAAGGACTCGGTTCCCCCGGCCCCTGCGGGTACCTCCGGTTCCGAGAAGACCTTCTTCGGCCACCCCCGCGGACTGGCCACTCTCTTCATGACCGAGATGTGGGAGCGTTTCTCCTACTACGGCATGAAGGCACTGCTCCCGCTGTACCTGGTGGCACCGGGCGGCCTGCACCTGAGCGCGGCCACCGCGACCGCGATCTACTCGGTGTACCTCTCGCTCGTGTATCTGCTCGCCCTGCCGGGCGGCTGGTTCGCCGACCGTGTTCTCGGCCCCCGCAAGACGGTCGCCGTCGCGGGTCTGATCATCATGCTGGGCCACCTCACGCTGGCTCTGCCCACCTCCGGCACCTTCTACGGCGGCCTCGGCCTCGTCGCGATCGGTTCCGGTCTGCTCAAGGCCAACATTTCCACGATGGTCGGCCACCTCTACGACGGCCCGGACGACCCGCGCCGCGACGGTGGCTTCACGCTCTTCTACATCGGCATCAACCTCGGTGCCTTCGCCGCGCCGCTGATCATCGGCACTGTCGGTGAGAACGTGAACTGGCACCTGGGCTTCGCGCTCGCCGCGCTCGGCATGGCCCTCGGCCTCGCCCAGTACCTGCTCGGCGGCCGTCACCTCAGCGCCCGCTCGCACGAGGTCCCCACGCCGCTGTCCGCCGAGGAGAAGGCCGCGACGCTGCGCAAGTCCGCGCTGTGGGCCGCCGTCGCCGTCGTCTTCTACGCGATCGTCGGCTTCTCCGGTCACTACACGCTGAACTGGCTGCTGGTCCCGATCACGCTCGCCGGTCTGATCATCCCGATCATGGTCATCGGCCGCATCAAGCGGGACAAGGACCTGAACCGCGCCGATCAGTCGAAGATGTCCGCGTACATCTGGTTCTTCGTCGCCGCGGCCGTCTTCTGGATGATCTACGACCAGGGCGGCTCGACGATGTCGATCTTCGCCGACTCGTCCGCCGAGAACACCGTCTTCGGCTGGGAGTTCCCGGTCTCCTGGTACCAGTCCGTCAACCCGGTCATGATCATGGCGCTCGCCCCGGTCTTCGCCTGGGCGTGGCTGGCGCTGAACAAGCGCGGCAAGGAGCCGAGCACGGCCACGAAGTTCGCGTCGGGTCTGATCCTGATCGGTGCGTCGTTCTTCCTCTTCCTGGCTCCGCTGACGATCGCCGAGGGCGGTCACAAGGCCGCCGCGATGTGGCTGGTCGCGATCTACTTCGTGCAGACCGTCGGTGAGCTGACGCTCTCTCCGGTCGGCCTCTCCGTCACCACGAAGATGGCCCCCGCGAAGTACGCCTCCCAGATGATGGGTGTCTGGTTCCTGGCCGTCACCGCCGGTGACGCCACGACCGGCCTCCTCTCCATCGCCGAGGTCGACCTCAACAAGACGGGCATCGTCGCCCTGGAGGCCACGCTCGCCGTGATCGCCGGTGTCGCGGTCTGGATGTACCGCAAGAAGGTCAAGCAGCTCATGGGCGACGTCCACTGACGTACGCGTGACACTTGCCCATACGAAGGGCCCCGCACCACTCGGTGCGGGGCCCTTCGGCTCCTGGGGTGGAGATTGCTTCGCCCCCTCCGCCCCTGCCCGTCCCGTACCTGGGCCTGCGCCCCCAGCCCCCCTAAAGGATCGCGCAGTTCCCCGCGCCCCTTTCAGGGGGCGGAGGGGGCGAATAAACCCCCGGGCTCAGCGCAGGCGCCGTCCCGGCAGGAACGTGAAGACCGCTCCGCCGAGCAGGATCACGGTCCCGGAGACCAGCCCGAGCGCCTTGAGCGCGCCGTGGCTGTCGGAGCCCGTCTCGGCCAGACCCCCGCTGGACGACGTACCGCCGGAGCCGGACGAGCCGCCCCCCGACGCGCCGCTCGCCTGTTCCGTGGTGTCCAGGGTCAGGGAGACCTCCGTCTTGGACGGCGTGCACGTCGTGGTCGTACCCAGGGCCTGCACGGTCAGGACGCCCGGGGAGAGGGTCGAACTGCCGCTCGCGCCGGGCTTGTAGGTGCCCGTGAGGTCGGGGATCTCGATCGGGTCGCCCGACTTGATCTCCTTGGCGTTGGTCGGGCCCTCGACATGGACCGTGCCCTTGTCGGAGCCGCCCAGCACGACCTCCATCGACGGCTTGACCGAGTCCGCGGGGATGTCGGCCGGGCTGTCCATCACGGACTTCTTGAACTGGACGGTGAGGTCGAAACTCCCGCCGTTCTTCTTGGCGTTGATCTGCACGGGGGACGTGGCGCTCTTGTCGCCGATGGGCGTCTTGCACTCGTAGGGGATGGAGACTTCCTTGCCGGTGAAGTCCGTCTGCCCGCCGTCGTCGCCTCCGGCCGAGCCGCCCGTGTCACTGCCTCCGGTGTCGCTCGCGCTCGGCGCCGGCGTCGAGGTGCCCGTGGGCAGCTCCGTCGGCAGCGTCGGCAGCCCCGTCGGCAGGGTCGGTGCCCCCGTCGGAAGCCCACCCGTCGTGCCGCCCGAACTCCCTCCGCTTCCCGTCACCTTGATCGTCGCCGCGGACTGCACCGTCTCCTTGGGCGTGCACTTCGTGTCGGTGGACACCGGCTTGCTGACGTTGATGTTGTACGCGTCCGGGGTCAGCGTGACGTCACCCGCCGCCGTCAGCTTCAGCTTGCCCGTCATGTCGGACAGTTTCATGTCGCTGTTCTTGGGGATCGCCGGGTTCGACCGGGGCCCTTCCATGGCGATGTCCGCCGTCTGCGCACCGCCCGCCTTCAGCGTGCCGGTCGGCTTGACCGTGTCCTTCTCCAGGTCGATGACGTCGGGATTCTTCGACGCCGCCTGGACGAACTTCCAGGTGATGGTGACCTCGTCGCCCACCTTCGCCTCGGCGGGCGCGGTGATCTCCACCTTCGTCGTGCCCTCGACCGGGGGGAGCCCGGAGATCGAGGGCGGAACGCACTCCGTCTTGTACGACACCTCGGCGGCCTGCGCCGGGGCGGCGGCCACACCCACCAGGATGCCCGCACCGCCCAGCATCAGCGCGACGCCGGCCGCGCTCACTCTCCGTCCGGCCGCCGGTACCACTCTCCGTTGCGTGCTCACGTATTTCCCTTCGTCGTCGGGCTGTTCTCTTGCGGTGCGGAGAGCTGACCGTTCGCCGTGGTGCCCGGATCACTGTCCGGCGTGAACCACGGCAGGGTCGGGGTCGTGGAGGTCTTCGACGACACCGGCGCGGAGGCCGGTGACGGGCTCAACTTCGGCATGCGCAGGGCGAGTTCGGGCAGGCGCAGACCCCGGTGACGGCCCCCGCGCCCGTTCGACCTGCGCGGCCGCACCCGGTCCACGACGGCCATCCCGATGCGGAACACCGCGCCCGGCACGACCACGCAGAGCAGGATCCAGAAGAGGGTCACGCCCCACGGGCGGCCCACGCCCCACGGCTGCTCGGCGAGCACCTTGCCGCCGTACTTCAGGGAGACCGTGTAGTCGCCGTGCGCACCGGCCGACAGTTCGACCGGGAGTTTGATCTGCGCCTTCCGGCCGGGCGCGATCGTGCCGCGCCACTGCTGTTCCTCCCACTGCGGGGCGAACACCCCGTGGGAGGTGCCGACCCGGAAGACCGGGTTCTTCACGGGAGCGGTGCCGACATTGCCGACGGTGAAGACGAGCTTGCGGGAGGGCGGCGAGCCGAACCAGGTCAGCAGGCCGCTCGACCCGTCGAGCCGGGTGTCCGTCAGCACCGAGAGCCGCCCGCCGCTCTCCTCCTTCGGCAGCGGCTCGACCGAGTGCCCGGCCACCATGAAGATGGCGTCCGCCTCCGCCTTCTCCCCCGTGACCGTAGCGATGTGCACCACGCACGGACACGGCTTGGGCGGCTCGGCGACCGGCAGCCGCTTGCTGAAATTGCCCTTCGCGTCGGTGGTGACGGCCCGGCCGTCCGCGTTGGCACAGGAGTTGGTGCCGCCGATCACGCCCCGGGACGGCACGGACTGCCCGCAGATCAGCATCATCAGCAAGGTCTTGGGCCGCCATCCGCTGCCGGTCACCGTGATCGAACCGCCCGTCCCCGCCTGGGACTTGGACAGCTTCACACTCGGCTTCCCGTCGGCGGACACAGCGGCCGTCCCCGTCAGCGGGACCAGGACGAGCGCGAGCACCGCCCCCAGCGCCGCCATCCGCACCTTGACGCTCACGACACCGCTCCCGTCAACTCGACTTCCGTACGCGGCTCTTCCTCACGCGCCTCGCCGCCCGGCCCACGGCGCCTGTGTCGCCGTACCACCAGCCAGGCACCCACCAGCGCCGCGAGTCCGCCCCCGGCGCCCGCGACCGCGCCCCACGGCACGAACCGCGTCGACGCGGACGCCGTGTCGCGCGCCCCGTCCGCCGCCGTCACCGTCAGCCGCACGTCGACCGCGTCCAGCGCCGGGGTGTCGTGCCACGGTTCGCTGAGCGTGACGCGGCGGCCCGGCAGGAGTTCGAGGGGCAGCGTGCGCGGGGCGCGGTCGAGGAGCTCGCCGAAGACGCCGTCGGCGTGCACCGCGAGCCTCGGGGTGAGGACGGTGGTGCCGCGATTGACCAGCTCGTACGAGATCCGGCCGGCGCGAACGGCGACATGCTCGACGGTGAGCGCCGACAACGTCGGTCCGCTCACCCGCAGTTGGATCCGGACCGCCGAGGAGCGGCCGCCGCCGCTCGCGACGATCGCGCCGGGGTGGTCGCCGGGCGCCGCGCCCGCCGGGACGCTCAGGGTGAACGGCACGTCGGCGCGGGTGTGCGCGGGAACCCGTACGGACACCTCGCGCACCGCCGTCCGGTGGCCGTCCGTCTCCCGCGCGAAGCCGATCCACGCGCCGGTGTCCGTCGGCTTCTTCCGTACGGTGAAGCCGCCGCCCTTGGTGTTGTCGGCGTCCGCGCCGCGCAGCCGGACGGTGAGCGGCTTCGCGTCCGGGTTGAGCACGGAGACGGCGTCCTGCAGAACCGTGCCGGGCGCGCCCTCCGCGTAGACGTACGGCCGACCGTCCGCCGTATCAGCTGTACTGGCGGACGGCACCACGGACCAGCCGTCGTCGGCCAGGGCCCGGGGCACCGGTGCCGTGATCGACAACACCAAGGTCAGGCCCAGCACGCGGGCAGCGGAGAGTGCGTACGGCATCGAGCGGCTCCCAGGTACAGGGGCGGCGCGCAGCGCCTCGTTGAGGGGCGGTGGTCGGGAGACGGGTGGGCACACCAGACCTCAGCGGCGTACCGCCTGATGCCTCCGCGTCAGCCACAGCACGCCCGCCGCGCCCGCGAGCAGCACCGTGCCGCCGAGCGTGCCGAGGGCGATCGCCGAGTCCTCGGGGCCGGTCTGCGGGAGCTGGCCGCCCGAGTCGGAGCCGGTCTGGGTCTGGCCGGAACTCGACGATCCCGAACCGCCGCTCGCGGCCGTGACGTCGAGGGTCAGCGAGGGCTTCGGGTTGTTCGAGGGCGTGCAGGTGGTCGTCGTGCCCAGCGCCTTGATGGTGAGCACGCCCGCGGTGAAGGTCACCTTGCCGGTCTTCTTCGGCGTGTACGTGCCGCTCAAGTCGCTGATCTTGATGGGGGTGTTGGCGGGAATCGCGGCGGCGTTGGCCGGGCCGCTCACGGGCACCGTGCCGCTGTCCGCGCCGCCCAGCTTGATCACGGCGCTCGGCTTCATCGCGCCCTTGCCCAGCTCCACCGGGCTGGAGGAGACGCCCTTCTGCCAGGACATGGTGAGCTTGTAGCCGCTGCCGCTCTTGACGCTCTTGATGTCGATGGGCGAGACGGCGCTCTTGTCGCCGATCGGCGTCTTGCACTGGTAGTTGACGTCCACCACGTCGGCCTGGGCGGCGGGGGCGGCCATCAGCACCGCCGAGCCGGCCAGGGCCGCGGCGAACGCGAGCGCGGCGGTTCGTTTCTGGTACGTCCGGTACGACACCTCGAAGTCCCCTCGTCGCCGAAATTTACTGACGGCACATCAGATTGGGCGCTCAAAGTACGCCCGGGGACTTATGGAGGGAAGACAAAGTGCGCGCCGGATCTGAGGAGATCCGGCGCGCATACGGCGACGTACGAAGAGGGGGTCGAACCCTGGGTAACCCCTGATGACGGTTACGCGGGCGCCCCGAGCTCCGCCCACACGGTCTTGCCGGCGACCCCCGGAGTCCGCACGACCCCCCAGTCGAGGCACAGCCGCTGCACGATGAACATCCCGTGGCCGCCGGGGCGTCCGGCGCGGTGCGGGGTGCGCGGGGCGGGCTGGCCGGTGCCCCGGTCGGAGACCTCGACGCGCAGCACCTTGCTGTCGCAGGCGATCCAGAGTTCGTCCGGGCCCTCGGCATGCAGACAGGCGTTGGTGACGAGCTCGGAGACGACCAGCAGGACGTCCTCGGCGGCGGCCCGCCGGTCGGCGCTCGCGGCGGGCAGCCAGCCCCAGGCGTAGAGCGCCTGACGGGTGAAGTCGCGGGCGAGCGGCACGACTCCGCTCTCGCCGTCGAAGTTCAGCCTGCGGGCCTGACGGCCGGCGGAGGGGACGGCCGCGCCGCCCCGGGACGCGCCGTCTCCGGGCGTCACGCCGTCCGCGGACGCCCCGGAAGCGCCGCCGTCACCCGACTCCGGGCCGCGGTCGCCCGGCGAGTAAGGCCGGGTGGTGCTCATCAGCGCTTCACCTCACCGATTCACCGGTTCACGATTCAAGACTCAGTACTCAGTACGTAGGGATCAACGACGCGTTCGCCGCTTTGGCTGCCGACATATGCGGTGCCGACGTGTTCAGGATGTCTCCTGCCCGACCGAACCGTCCGAACACCCACTTATTCGACACGGAAGATGTGACGCACGTAACGCGGCGATCACACAGGGACAACTGAGTCACGACTTCGACGCCGTCGGGCCGGGCTGATCAGTCGGCCAGGGCCGCGTCGAGCGTCTCGTGGACGGTGAAGACGGCCTCCGCCCCGGTGATCTCGAAGACCCGGGCCACGACTGGCTGCATCCCGGCGAGATGGACCCCGCCGCCCGCGGCCTCGGCCTTCAGCCGGGCGCCGAGCAGCACATTGAGCCCGGTGGAATCACAGAATTCGAGGCGTGAGCAGTCGACCACCAGGCGGGCGTACCCCTTTTCGAGGCAGCCCTCGAGTGGCTTACGCAACAAATCGGCCGTGTGGTGATCCAACTCACCCGCGGGGGTCACGACGGCGTTTGAGCCCTCTTCCCGCACCTCGACAAGAAGCCGGCCCGACTGTGCGCTGCCGACCGTCCCGCGGTCCATGCCGTCTCTCTCCCGAGCGTCGCGACTGCTGATGTACGCCCTCGAACACTACGCCTTCCCTACGACCCCCGACACCCGAACAACCCCTCTAAAACGGACATTTACCAATGAAACGCACTTGCGACAACCTCACGAAACCGGGTAGGGCTAGTAGTGACAGCTATTCGACACGGCCGGCTTTGGAGGCGCCGCACACCGCAGTGCACGGATTGGCATCGGCGGCCATATGCCGAGAACGATGGAGGACACCATGTCACCCCGGCTCGACGCATCGCAGACCCAGACGGCGACGTCGGCACCCCCTCTGGGACGCCCGGAGCACCTTGACGAAGCCGATGGAACCATCGGATTCGACGGACTCGACGGACTCCCGGAGATCCCCCCTTACGACGAGGTGGGGCCGGTGGACGCACGGGCCCTGTCCAAGACACTCTTCGAGCGTCTGGAGTCCCTCGAAGAGGGCACGCACGAGTACTCGTACGTTCGCAACACGCTGGTCGAACTCAACCTCGCGCTGGTGAAGTTCGCCGCCTCCCGCTTCCGCTCCCGCAGCGAGCCGATGGAGGACATCATCCAGGTCGGCACGATCGGCCTGATCAAGGCGATCGACCGCTTCGAAGTGAGCCGCGGCGTCGAGTTCCCCACCTTCGCGATGCCGACCATCATCGGCGAGATCAAGCGCTTCTTCCGCGACACCTCGTGGTCCGTGCGCGTACCGCGCAGGCTGCAGGAACTCCGCCTGGACCTGGCCAAGGCGGGCGACGAACTCGCCCAGCAACTCGATCGCGCTCCGACGGTGGGAGAGCTGGCGGAGCGCCTCGGCCTCAGCAACGACGAGGTCGTCGAGGGCATGGCGGCCTCGAACGCCTACACGGCCAGTTCGCTCGACGCCCAGCCCGAGGAGGACGACTCCGAGGGCGCGCTCGCGCACCGTATCGGCTACGAGGACCACGGACTCGAAGGCATCGAGTACGTGGAGTCCTTGAAGCCGCTGATAGCCGAACTCCCGGCACGTGACCGCCAGATCCTCTCGCTGCGCTTCGTCGCCAATATGACCCAGTCCGAGATCGGCGACGAACTCGGCATCTCCCAGATGCACGTCTCCCGGCTGCTGTCGCGCACCTTGGTGCGGCTGCGGAAGGGGTTGACGGTCGAGGACTGACGTCCCGCAGTCGTCTTGTGCGCCCGGCGCCCCAAATGAGGGGGCGCCGGGCGCAGTTACAGCTTGGCATCGGGCGCTGTTACCCAGGGGAACCCCTTTCCCCAAAGGTTCACCTCCATCACTATGGGCACCCCCATACCCGCCGGTAGGTCAGGGCTACGGCGGACAGAGCACCGGGGATGCGAGGAGGCACGGGAATGGCTGGGGTCGGCCGGACCGACGCTGAGGACGACGGGTACGAGGGCGAGCACGAAGCCGACGCCGAGGGCGGCGGCATGTTCGCCACCGTCTCGGACGCGCGGCTCACCGAACTGCTGCGTGCCGAGACCGCGACCGCGTATCCGGCGCTGCGCGAACTGCGCCGACGCCACCGGCCCGCGGTCCTCTCGTACGCCCGGCTGTGCACGGTGGGCGAGTCCGCCGCCCGGCAGCTCACGGCCCAGGCGTTCGCCCTCGCGGCCCGCGACACCGCGCGCGGGATCGATCCCCGGGGGCCCTGGCGCCACCAGCTGCTGCTCCTGACAGGGCGGGTGGCCGCGTCCTGGGCCGTGGACGAGCGCGGGAGCCGCCTCGACCCCGGCCTGCTCGTCCACTTCCGCGAGGCGGGCCCGGACGGACCCGTGCCGCCGATGCTCGACGCGTTCCAGGCGCTGCCGACCCGCGTCCAGGGACTCGTCTGGTACGGCGTCGTCGACGAGGAGCCCGACGCCAGGACCGCGACGCTCCTCGGGGCCACGCTTCCGGACGTGACGTACGGCAAGGAGTCCGCGTTCCAGACGCTGCGCCAGGCCTGCCTCAAGACCCGCCTCGCCCGCTCCGGCAACCCCCGCTGTCAGGACTTCCGCCGGCTGATCGAGGAGGCCGCGCACCCCGAGAACCCGCGCTACAGCGCCGACCTGCAGGCCCACATGGTGCACTGCGCGCACTGCGCCGCCGGGTACGAGGAGCTGGGCGCCCTGCGGGACACCCCGCGCGAGGCGCTGGCGGAGGGGCTGCTGCCGTGGGGCGGGGCGGCGTACGTGATGGGTGATACGGGCGCGACGCCGACCCGCTCGAAGGCGAAGGCTGGTTGGGCCTGGCTGCCCTCCCGGCGCGTCGTCCTCGCCTCGGCCGCGCTCGGCGTCGCGGTGGCGCCGCTGCTGCTGTTCCTGCTGACGTCGGGCGGATCGGAGCCCGCGGAGACGGCCGGTTCGGTACGGACTCCTCAGGCACCGCCTCCGGTGACGGTGACCGCGACGGTTTCGCCGACTCCGTCGCCGTCTGCCACTCACAGGACCAAGTCCCCTTCACCCACGCCGACTTCGCGGCCCCCGAAGGCACCTTCACCGTCCCCTTCGTCCCCGAAGCCCTCTCCCACGCGCATCGCGTCCCACCCCCCGAACGGCACCTTCGCCCAGGTGGTGAACGCCGACTCGGGCCTCTGCCTGGACATCCGCGACGGCGACATCGACGAGGGCAACGACGTCATCACGGCGCGTTGCACCTCGTCCCGCACCCAGATGTGGCGCGTCGACACCGACCGCGACGTCCTCCAGTCGTACGCCGACCCCGACTTCTGCCTCGACAGCCGCGGCTCCACGGACAGGGGTGTCGGCATCTGGGAGTGCCGGTCGGTCTACGGCCGCAACGGCGTGAACCTCCGCTTCACGGTCGACGGCAACGGCGTGATCCGCCCGGACATCGCCCCGGACCACGCGGTCACGCCGTACGGCGACGGTCTGGTGCTGTCCTCGGATCAGGGGCGGGACGACCAGCGGTGGCGGGCGGGTTCCGCCGCCGCGTGACCGGGACCCCGACCGCTATGCGACGGGAGCCCCGCGCCGCCAGACCTCCGACACGAGCGGTACGCCCGGCCGGTACGCCAGGTGCACATGGCTCGGGGCGTCGAGGAAGGCCAGGTCGGCGTAGGCGCCGGGCGTCAGCCGGCCGATGTCGTCACGGCGCAGTGCCGCCGCGCCGCCTGCCGTGGCGGACCACAGGGCCTCGTCGGGCGTCATCCTCATGTCCCGCACCGCCAGCGCGATACAGAACGGGACGGACGAGGTGAAGGACGAACCCGGGTTGCAGTCCGTGGAGAGGGCGACGGTGGCGCCCGCGTCCAGCAGGCGGCGCGCGTCCGGCCACTCGGCGCGGGTGGAGAACTCGGCGCCGGGAAGCAGCGTGGCGACGGTGTTGCCGCTCGCCAGCGCGTCCACGTCCGCGTCCGTCAGGTGGGTGCAGTGGTCGGCGCTGGCCGCGTCCAGTTCGACGGCGAGCTGGACGCCGGGGCCGTACGAGAGCTGGTTGGCATGGACGCGCGGGTGCAGGCCCTTCGCCTTGCCCGCCGTGAGGATCGCGCGGGCCTGGTCGCCGTCGAAGGCGCCCTTCTCACAGAAGACGTCGATCCAACGGGCGTACGGAGCACAGGCGTCGAGCATCTCGCCGGTCACCAGGGCCACGTACGCCGCCGGGTCGTCGGCGTAGTCCGGCGAGACGATGTGCGCGCCGAGGTAGGTGACCTCGTCGGTGTGCGCGGCCGCGATGCGCAGGGCTCGTGCCTCGTCCTCGACGGTGAGGCCGTAGCCCGACTTCGTCTCGAAGGTGGTGGTGCCCTGGCGCAGGGCCTCGCGGAGGTAGTGCGTGAGGTTCCGCTCCAGGTCCTCGTCGCTTGCGGCGCGGGTCGCGGCGACCGTGGTGCGGATGCCGCCCGCACTGTAGCTGCGGCCCGACATGCGGGCGTTGAACTCCTGGGTGCGGTCGCCCGCGAAGACCAGGTGCGAGTGGGAGTCGACGAAACCCGGGATCACCGCGCGGCCACCGGCGTCGACGCGATTGTCGGTGGCGGGTGCTTTGCTTGATTCACCGGTCCACGCGACGCGGTCGCCGTCGATGACGACGGCCGCGTCCTGGATCAGACCGAGGGGGGACTCTCCCCCACTCTCGAATTTGCTCGAGCGGGGGGACCCCCATCCGAGGGAGGGGTCGTTGGTGACCAGGCTGGCGATGTTGGTGATGACGGTCGTGCTGCTCATGGCGTCCTTGTCGTCCTTTTCGGCGGTGAGGCTGTGGACGGTGGTCAGGCGCGCAGGGCGTCGATGGCGTCCGCGAGGGCTGTCGGCACATCCGGTACGAGGTTGTGCACACCGTCTCGTACGACGTGCCGGCCGCCCACGACCGTGTGGCGTACGTCGGCCGCCGTCGCGGCGAATACGGCCGTCTCGGCACCGAGGCGCGGCAGCGGTCCCGCTGTTCTGACCGAGTCGAGGGCGATCGTCGTGAAGTCGGCGAGCGCACCCGCCTCCAGGATGCCCGCGCCGTCCCAGCCCAGGGCCGCGTGGCCGTCCGCGGAGGCGGCGCGCAGCAGGGCGGCCGCCGTCCAGTGACCGCGGGTACGGGTGCGCAGGCGCTCGTTCAGCTCCATCGCGCGGGCCTCTTCGAGGAGGTCGATGACGGCGTGGCTGTCGGAGCCCAGGGAGAGGGGCGAGCCCGCTCGCTGGAGGGCCACGGCGGGTCCGATGCCGTCGGCGAGGTCGCGCTCGGTGGTGGGACACATGCAGGTGCCGGTCCCGGAGCCGCCGATCAGGGCGATGTCCTCGTCCGTGAGGTGCGTGTTGTGGACACCGGTGGTGCGCGGGCCGAGGACACCGTGGTCGGCGAGCAGCCGAGTGGGCGTGCAGCCGTACGCCTCCTGGCAGGCGTCGTTCTCCGCCGTCTGCTCGGACAGGTGCACATGCAGCGGGGCCCGCCGCTCCTCGGCCCATCGCGCGACCGTCGCCAGCTGCCCGGCGGGCACGGCCCGTACCGAGTGAATGGCCGCACCGATCCGTGCGTGAACCCGGTCCTTGAGAACTGAACAGCGTTCCGCCCAGGCGTCGGCCGTGCCGTCGGAGAAGCGGAGTTGGTTCTGGTTCGGGGGCTGCCCGAACCCGGAGGAGAGGTAGGCGGTGTCGAGGAGGGTGATCCGGATCCCGGCTTCGGCGGCGGCGGCGATGAGCGCCTCGCCCATCGCGTTCGGGTCGGCGTACGGGGTGCCGCCCGGAGCGTGGTGCACGTAGTGGAATTCGCCGACGGCCGTGACGCCCGCGAGCGCCATCTCCGCGTATACCGCGCGGGCGAGCGCGTGGTAGGTGTCCGGGGTCAGCCGATCCGCGAAGGAGTACATGATCTCGCGCCACGTCCAGAAGGTGCCGGAGCCGACCTGGACGGTGCCGCGCAGGGCGCGGTGGAAGGCGTGTGAGTGGGCATTGGCGAGCCCGGGAAGGGTGAGTCCGCGGAGGATCTCGGCGCCGGGGGGCGGGCCCTCGAGCCCCGTACGGACGGCGGTGATGCGGCCGTCCTCCCCCGCGGCGGAGCCGCCTGTCGACACGGTCAGGGCCACGCCCGGCTCGACGTGGGTGTCGAGCCAGGCGTGCTCCAGCCAGTACGTGTCCGTCGTCACCTGCAGGCCAGCCCTTCGAGTACGTCGGCGAGTGCGGTCACCCCGGCCACGCAGTCGTCCTCGGCGGCGTACTCGGCCGGGGAGTGCGAGACACCCGTGGGGTTGCGTACGAACAGCATGGCGGTCGGGACGGTGCCGGAGAGGATTCCGGCGTCGTGTCCCGCACCGGTGCCCAGGACGGGGACCGTGAGTCCCGCGTCCTTCTCCCGGCCCAGGATGCGGGCGAGCTCGTCGCGCAGGGCGTGCTCGAACTCCACGACGGGGGTGAACGACTCACGGACGACGTCGAGTTCGACGCCGTGCGCCTCCGCGTACTCGCGGGCCGCCTTCTCGACGCCGGTGACGACCGTGTCGAGGGTCGCCTGGTCGGCCGCGCGGGAGTCGAGCCAGCCACGGACGAGGGAGGGGATGGCGTTCACGCCGTTCGGCTCGACGGAGATCTTGCCGAAGGTGGCGACGGCGCCCGCGAGCTGGGCTTCGCGGCGGGCGGCGAGCACGGTCTCGGCGTACGACAGCATCGGATCCCGGCGGTCCACCAGTCGGGTGGTGCCCGCGTGGTTGGCCTCGCCCCGGAAGTCGAACCGCCAGCGGCCGTGCGGCCAGATGGCACTGGCGATGCCGACCTGGTCGCCGCTGAGGTCGAGGGCGCGCCCCTGCTCGACGTGCAGCTCGACGAAGGCGCCGATGCGGGCGAGCCGCTCGGGGTCCGGCCCGATGGTGTCGGGGTCGTACCCGGCCCGCTCCATGGCCTGCGGCAGCGTGATCCCGTCCGCGTCGGTCAGCCGGTGCGCCTGCTCGACGGTGAGCTGCCCCGCGGCGAGCCGCGACCCGACGCACGCCAGCCCGAACCGGGCGCCCTCCTCGTCACCGAAGTTCACGATGGCGAGGGGCCTGGTGAACTTCACATGCCGGGCGCGCAGTTCGTCCAGCGCGGCGAAGGACGACACGACCCCGAGGGGTCCGTCGAACGCCCCGCCGTCCGGCACGGAGTCCAGATGCGACCCGGTGACTACGGCGTCCCCCTCGGCGGGGTCCCCCAGCCAGGCCCACTGATTCCCGTTCCGGTCCACCTCGTAGGTGAGCCCCCGGGCCTCGGCCTGCGCCCGGAACCACGCCCGGCACTCGTCATCGGCCCCGGTCCAGGCGAAGCGACGGTATCCGCCGGAGTCGGGGTGCCGCCCGATGGGCTTCAGGTCACGCCACATCTCGTGAAAGGAGACAGCGACCGTTCCCGGCTGCGGGCCGCCGCCGCCAGCCGCAGCCACACCCGCGGACGGCGACGAGACATCAGCCCCCACCGGGGAGTTGTCGCCACGCGCCGCAGGCGCGGAATCGTGCTGGGTCACGCGTCGCCACCCTCGCGCATCGGCACACGCACGCCGCGCTCGTCGGCGACGGACTCGGCGATGTCGTACCCGGCGTCCACGTGGCGGATGACACCCATGCCGGGGTCATTCGTGAGCACGCGACGGATCTTCTCGCCGGCGAGCTTGGTTCCGTCGGCGACGGAGACCTGACCGGCGTGGATGGACCGGCCCATGCCGACCCCGCCACCGTGGTGGATGGACACCCAGGACGCGCCCGAGGCCACGTTCACCATGGCGTTCAGCAGCGGCCAGTCGGCGATCGCGTCGGACCCGTCAAGCATGGCCTCCGTCTCGCGGTACGGCGAGGCGACGGACCCGCAGTCGAGGTGGTCGCGACCGATGGCAAGGGGGGCCGCCAGTTCGCCGGAGGCCACCATGTCGTTGAAGCGCTCGCCGGCCTTGTCTCGCTCGCCGTAACCGAGCCAGCAGATACGGGCGGGCAGGCCCTGGAAGTGGACGCGCTCACCCGCCATCTTGATCCAGCGGTGCAGGGACTCGTTCTCCGGGAAGAGGTCGAGGATCGCCTTGTCGGTCTTGGCGATGTCGGATGCCTCGCCGGACAGCGCCGCCCAGCGGAAGGGGCCCTTGCCCTCGCAGAAGAGGGGGCGGATGTAGGCGGGGACGAAGCCGGGGAAGGCGAACGCCCGCTCGTACCCGGCGAGCTGGGCCTCACCGCGGATCGAGTTGCCGTAGTCGAAGACCTCGGCACCGGCGTCCATGAAGCCGACCATCGCCTCGACGTGCTTGGCCATGGACTCACGGGCGCGGGTGGTGAAGCCCGCCGGGTCCTTGGCCGCGTAGGAGGCCATGTCGTCGAAGTCGACGCCGACGGGGAGATAGGCCAGCGGGTCGTGGGCCGAGGTCTGGTCGGTCACGATGTCGATGGGGGCGCCCTCCGCGAGCATGCGCGGGAGCAGGTCGGCGGCGTTGCCGAGGAGACCGATGGAGAGCGGCTTCCGCTGGTCACGGGCCTCGACGGCGAGCTGGAGCGCGTGCTCGAGCGAATCCGCGCGAACGTCCAGGTAGCGGTGCTCGATGCGGCGCTCGATGGCGCGCGGGTCGCAGTCGATACAGATCGCGACGCCGTCGTTCATCGTCACGGCGAGCGGCTGGGCGCCGCCCATGCCGCCGAGACCGGCGGTCAGCGTGATCGTGCCCGCGAGCGTGCCGTTGAACTTCTTGGCGGCGACGGCGGAGAAGGTCTCGTAGGTGCCCTGGAGGATGCCCTGCGTGCCGATGTAGATCCAGGAACCGGCGGTCATCTGGCCGTACATGGTGAGGCCGAGGGCCTCCAGGCGGCGGAACTCCTCCCAGTTCGCCCAGTCGCCGACCAGGTTGGAGTTGGCGATGAGAACGCGCGGGGCCCACTCGTGGGTCTGCATGACGCCGACGGGGCGGCCGGACTGGACGAGCATCGTCTCGTCCTGCTTCAGGGTCTGCAGCGTGCGGACCATGGCGTCGAAGGAGCGCCAGTCGCGGGCGGCCTTGCCGGTGCCGCCGTAGACGACGAGCTTGTCGGGGTGCTCGGCGACCTCGGGGTCGAGGTTGTTCTGCAGCATCCGCAGGGCGGCTTCCTGCTGCCATCCCAGGGCACTCAGTTCCGTACCGCGCGGCGCTCGTACGGGGCGGGGTCCTGACATGGTCTGCCTCCTATGCGGACTGTTCCGGCTCTGCGGACTGCTCCAGCGAACTGCTCCAGCGGACTGTTGCAGTAGATATTCACATCCTGACTTCTTGAATAGAGCTAGTCAATAGGCGCATAGGCCAGCGCGGGCACGTCGGGGATGTTTGGCTGGGATGTATGGGCGCAGACAGGGACAGGACGGGGGATCCGGTGGGCGACGAGGCGGACGGGACTGCGGCGTTTTCCGGCGGCGGACTCGGCCATGGGTCCGGCAGAGCATCCGACGCCGGCGGTGAGCCGGACCCCCACCGCGCCGTCCGGCGTGACGAAGCCGTCCGGGCCGCCGTGGAGCAGGGACTCCTCGGGCCCGGAACCCCCATCGTCGCGCTCCTCGACGTCCCCGGCATCCGGGCCTCGGCGGCAGCGCTGCGGGCAGCCTTCGACTCGGCGGCCGCTCCCGGCACCCCGGTGCTGCACGCCTTCGCGGTGAAGGCGACCCCGCTCGTGCCCGTGCTGCGGCTGCTGCACGAGCAGGGCATCGGCGCGGAGGTGGCCAGCCCCGGAGAGCTCGCGCTCGCGCGGACGGCCGGAGTACCGCCGACGCGCACCGTGCTCGACTCCCCCGCCAAGACGTCCGCCGAGCTGCGCGAGGCGCTGGCACTGGGCATCGCGGTCAACGCGGACAATCCGCAGGAGCTGGATCGCATCGACGGCCTGATGCGGTCCGCGAGCACCCGCTCCCCCATCGGAATCCGGGTGAACCCGCAGGTCGGCGGGGGTTCCATCGAGGCACTGTCCACCGCCACGGCGACCTCCAAATTCGGGGTCGCGCTGCGGGACGAGGGTGCCCGCGAGTGGATCGTCGGGGCCTACGCCGACCGGCCGTGGCTGACCCGCCTGCACGCGCACACCGGGTCGCAGGGCATCCCGCTGTCACTGATGGCGCAGGGCGTGGCGGAGACGTACGCGCTGGCCGAGGAGATCAACCGGCGCATCGGGCGTCGGCAGATCGACACGATCGACATCGGCGGCGGGCTGCCGGTGAACTTCGGCTCCGACGCGGCGGCCCCGACGTACGCGCAGTACGCACGGCTGCTCGCCGAGGTGGTGCCGGGGCTCTTCGACGGGCGGTACGGACTGGTCACCGAGTTCGGGCGGTCACTGCTCGCCAAGCACGGGACAGTGCTCGCGCGGGTCGAGTACACGAAGTCCGCCGGCGGCCGGGCTGTCGCGGTCACGCACGCCGGGGTGCAGGTGGCGGCCCGTACGGTGTACGCGCCCGCGTCCTGGCCGCTGCGGATCGCCGCGTACGACGCCAAGGGCCGCCCCAAGGCGGGACCGGACGTCGTTCAGGACATCGCGGGCCCCGCCTGCTTCGCGGGCGACCTCCTCGCCGAGGGGCGCGCGCTGCCGCTGCTCGAACAGGGCGACTACGCGGCCGCGCTGGACACCGGCGCGTACTACTTCGCCCACCACTACGCGTACAACTCCCTTGCCCGGCCGGGGATTTACGGATTCGCGCCGGACGGGGAGGGCGGGGTGCGCTTCGCGGTCGTACGGGAGCCGCAGACCCTCGACGAGATCGTCGCGGAGTCGGGCGGGGCGCAGCCGTCGGCGCTCACGGGGCTTTAGGTCACGGGGCTTGGGCTTTGACTCACGGAACTTTGGCCAACCGGGCTTTGACCCCGCGGCCGGGAGGGCGCTCGCACCCTCGCCGGGCGCGGCGACACGCCACCGCACGCCCTGGCGCATCCGCGCGCGCCCTCTGAAAGGCCTCCGGGATGGACCCAACCGGCCGGAAAATATGGTCAGTTGACCCACCATAGTCACCCCGGGCATGTTCCACAGGAAAATGCCAGAAGCCTCACCCCCCGCGCACACGTTGCGTAACTTCGGCGTCACTCGGCCGAACCCTTGGCGGGAGGGGAGACACGGTGCCCGGAATCGACGAGTGCCTACTGGAAGCCATGACACTGCCCGGTGCCCGGGGTGCCGCGGTGGTCGACTGGACCAGCGGCCTGGCCCTGGGCACCGTCGGGGACGCGCCGGGCGGTGACCACGAGACGACCGCGGCGGAGGCCGCGGAGCTGGCCCGGCTGGCCGCGGAGCACCGGGCGTTCGCCCCGGCCGACGGCTCCGACTGGTCCGAGCGGGAGACGCCCGTCGAGGACCTGATCATCAGCAATCGCGACAGCTACCACCTGCTGCGGTTCGTGCGGACCACCTTCGACAGCAGTGTGTTCCTGCACCTGTGGCTGGCCCGCGCGGAGGGCAATCTCGCGCTGGCCCGCATCCGGCTCGGCGAGATGGCCGGACGGCTGGTGCTGGAATGACGACGGTCAGGACCCCTCCCCCGCCCCGGCTGCCCGTGCGGGACAGAGCGGCGGACGCACCCGGTGCCGGCGTCTCGCCGATGCTCAGCCGGCTCGCCGCCGAACGGGCCACCGGCGTCCTCATCCGCGAGCGCGGCACGCTCTACCTCGCCGACGGCGACGTGGTGCACGCCGAGAGCCCGGCCACACCAGGGATCGACGTGCTGTTCGCCGCCCGCGGGGTGCTGGACGCCGAGGAGTGGCGGGAGGCGGTCGCCACCGCCGGGGCACGCCGCCGGGTCGGCCGCTTCCTCGTCGACAGCGGCCGGATCGCCAAGGGCGCGCTGGAGCTGTGCCATCTCGGCTCGCTGTACGACGCGGCCTACTTCGCGCTCGGGCCGAGCAGCGCCCCGACCCGCTTCCGGTACGGGGCCGCGCACTGGCTCGGCCCCGTCCGCCCCGTGCCGGTGGCCGCGCTGGAGCGCGAGACCGTGCGCCGTCGCGAGCTGCTGCACCGCATCTGGCCCGACCCGGCGACGGACACCGCGCCGCTGGTGCGCTCCCGCCTGGCCGCCGGGCCGTCGGTCCCGCTGCGCCAGGAAGCCGTGCTCGGCCGGGTGGACGGCGTGCGCACCGCGGCGGACGTCTCGCTCGCGCTGGGACGGCCCGCGTTCCACACCCTGGTCGACCTGCGCCGACTGGCCGCCGCCGGGCTCGTGACGGCGGCGGCCCCGACGCTGCCGCCTCCCGTGCCCAGTGTGCTCACGCAGCCCTCCGACGATCCCGACGTGGCTCTGCTGCGGCGGCTGCGAGACGCGCTGGAGGCCCTGTGAGCCCCGACCCGCGGGAGGCCTTGTGATCCGCGCGCTGCGACAGCGTGCCGAGAGGAGACTGCTGATGGCGGCGGAGCCCGAAGTGCTCGACGAACTCCACCGGTTGAGGGCCCGAGTGCCCCAGCTGACCGGGGCACTCGCGGCCAGCGTCGACGGTCTCGTCCTCGCCCAGGACACCCCCGGCGTCGAGCCGGAGGGCCTGGCTGCGCTCACCGCGGCCGCGCTCGGGGTCGCCGTGCGGATGGCGGACGCCACCGGGCAGGGCGACTTCCGCGAGCTGCTGGTGCGCGGCGTCCACGGCTATGTGGCGACGTACGCGGCGGGCGCCTCCGCCGTGCTCACCCTGCTCGCCCAGGACCGTGTCAACGTCGGCCGGCTGCATCTGGAGGGGCGCCGCTCCGGCACCCGGATCGGGGAGCTCGTGGACGCCGCGACGGCGCGCGGCGAACCGGCCGCACAGGCCGCACCGGCCAAGGCATCCGCGAAGACCGCCTCCAGCACCTCGCGGACCCGTACCGCGCGCGGCACAGCATCCGCGCGCACGACCCCTACCCCCAACACCCCGACGACGTCGGAAAGCTGAAAGGAATCACAGCACCATGGCCAACACCGAAACCGCGCTGAAAGAGGCGCTCGCATCCATCGAGGGCGCGACCGGAGCCGCCCTCGTCGACTACACCAGCGGAATGGCGCTGGGCACGATCGGCGGCAGCAAGAGCTTCGACCTCACCGTCGCGGCGGCCGGCAACACCGACGTCGTACGGGCCAAGCTCCGCACCATGGAGCACCTCGGCCTGAAGGGCGAAATCGAGGACATCCTGATCACACTGACCGACCAGTACCACCTGATCCGGCTGATCAAGGGGCGCGGCGGCAACGGCCTCTTCCTGTACGTGGTGCTCGACGCCAAGCGGTCCAATCTGGCGATGGCCCGGCATCAGCTGAAGAAGATCGAGGCGGACCTGGAGGTGTAGCGGTCCGCCTCGACACGGTCAGCGGCGCCGCGCTCCGCCGGGCGCGGCGTCGCCCGCCGCGACGCCGGTGGCCCGGCAGGCCTTGACCGGCTTGCCCGCGGGGGCGCCCGCGCCCCTGCCGAGCCAGTCGACGCGCACCCAGATCAAGGCCTGCTCGGCGCGTTCGCGGCGCCCGAGCCAGCCGGCCTTCAGCCACAGGCCGATGCCCGCGCCGGCGAGCAGCATGCCGCCCGCGGCGGGCACCGCGAACGAGCTGACCAGCGCGGCCACGAAGGCGACCAGGAGCCACCAGCGGTGTCCCCGGCGCCAGTTGCGTACCGTCACGGCGCGGTCCTGAAGGACGTCGTGCTTGCCGGCCCGGGCGGCGGAGCGGACCAGGGCGGCGTACCGCTTGCGGCGCCAGTACGCCACCACGGCGGCCGCGACGATGAACAGCGCCGCCCCGGCCATGACCCCGATCCGGCGCCCGGTCAGCCCCGGCACCAGCACCCCGATCCCGGCTGCGAACACCCCGCACCACCACAGCGGTGCGGCTCCCGCCCGCACGACGACCGCCACCCGAGCCAGCCCCTGCCCTCCGCGCGCCACGATCTGCCTCCTCAGCTCACCGTTCAGCCCTTTTGGCCGGGCAGGCTAGTCAGGGAAGGTGAGACGAATCTGAGAAGGCACGGGTACTCCACCAAACCGTGACTACTCCACGAACAGCCCCCGCGCCGCGGCCCGCGTGTCGAACTCCTCGAGGCGGGCCTGCGCGTCCGGCAGGTCGTCGCACATCGCCTCCAGGAGAACACGGCCCAGCAGCATCGGGGCGCAGGCCGTGTCGAAGGCGAGGCCGGTGCCGACGGCGGCGGGGAGCAGCACGTCCGACACCTTCGCCACCGGCGCGAAGGCGGAGTCGGCGACCGTGACAACGCTCAGCCCGGCCTCCTTCGCGTAGGCGAGGGAGTCCACGACCTCGCGCGGATGCCGGGGCAGCGCGAAGCACAGCAGCGCCGTGGCACCGGCCTTGACCGCCGCGTCGATGCGGTCGTGGAGCATCGTGCCGCCCTCGTGCAGCAGCCGTACGTCGGGGTGGACCTTGGCGGCGAAGTACGCGAAGCCGTACGCCTGGGAGGCGGCGGCGCGCAGGCCCAGTACCGGGAGCGGGCGGGAGGCGGCGAGCAGGCGGCCCGCCTTCGCGACCGGGCGCGGGTCGGCGAGCACTTCCGCGAGACGCTTCAGGTTCTCGATCTCGGCCTCGACGGCCTGCTGGTACTCGTTGTACGACCCCGAATCCACCGTCTGCTCCGCCGGCGCGACCTCGCGCAGGTGCTTGCGCAGCGCCGGGTAGCCGTCGAAGCCGAGCGCGACCGCGAAGCGGGTGACCGACGGCTGGCTGACCCCGGCGAGCTCGGCCAGCTCGACGCTGGACAGGAACGGCACGTCGGCGGCGCTGCGCACCATGCTGTGTGCGATGCGCCGCTGGGTCGGCGTCAGCCGGTGCCCCTCGAAGAGTGCCTGCAGCCGTGCGGCAGGACTGTCCGTCACGTTCATATCCCTGTCCACGCTCATGACGTGCTCCCCCTCCAGATCTCCGTGAAACGGTCCAGCAGTGCGGCCGCCGCCGTCACATCGTCCGTGAGCGGCCTGTCGGCCTGGTCCGGTTCGAGCACCGACTCGGCCAGCTCCAGCGCGCGGCCCACCGGCAGCTCCGGCTCTGGCCGCAGGTCGCGCTGGCGCAGCGCCCGTACGGCGGCGACCAGCTCACAGCCGACGACGAGACGGTACGCACCGCACGCCCGCAGTGTCTGACGTGCCGCGAGCGAGGCGAAACTCGCCTGCTCCTCGACGCCCCGGGAGAGTACAGCGTGGCCGAGCGAGGCGGGCGCGGAGAAGGCCCGCAGGTCGCCGAGGGCGGCCCCGGCGGCGTACTCCAGGATCATCACGCCGGAGGACGCGGGCTCGTGGTCGGCGAGGAAGGGGCGCAGCCGGGTGTAGGCGGGCTCGTTCAGGGTGGAGAGCCGGGAGGTCGACAGGCGGGCGACCTGGGTGACGGCGAGCCTGAAGTGGTCCAGAGCCAGGGCGAGTTGGGCCTGGTAGAAGCCGCCGTGGTGGTACGCGGCCATGTCCTCGGGTGAGATGAGGGGGTTCTCGGCGGCGGCGTTGATCTCCACCGTGAGGACCGCCTCCAGCGCGTCCGCCGCGTCGTGCGCGGGTCCGTGGATCTGCGGGACGCACCGGAAGCCGTACGGGTCCTGGATCCGGCCGAGCGGCGGCGTCGGCCGGTCCGCCGCGCCGATCAACTCCCGCATCCGCCGCGCCACTTCGACCGATCCCTTGTGCGGGCGGGCGGCGTGCACGGGCGCCGCGTACGCCTCGTGCGACCCGTCGACGGCCAGCAGCGACAGCGCGGCCACGACCTGGGTGGCCCCGATCAGCCCGCGCAGCTCGTGCAGCGCGAGCGCGGCCTGTCCGAGCGTGAGCGCGTTGCTGCTGATGAGCGCGAGGGCGTCGTTGTTGTCGAGGGGCTGGGGGGCGGGGGCGAGGTCCTGCGGGGAGCGCCCGCCCTCCAGGACGAGGTCCTCGATGGAGTGTCCGCCCTCCGGGCGCCGCCAGGGATGCTCGCCCACCAGCGCGAGCCCCAGCTGCGCGAGCGCCGCGATGTCGCCCGTGCCCACGGACCCGAACTCGTTCACGACGGGATACGCGCCGCTCTCCAGCGCCTCGCACAGCGCCGTGACGACGGTGGGCCGCAGCCCCGCTCCGCCGGCGAGGAGCTGGTTGGCGCGGACGGCTAGCATGGCGCGGACCTGGCGGGCGGGGAGTTCCTCGCCGATGGCGCCGGCGTGGCTGCGCAGCAGGCGCAGACCGTGCTCGGCGGCGGCCTCGGTCGGCACGTCCTCGTTCCGGTTGGCGCCGACGCCGGTGGAGCGGCCGTAGACGCGGCCGGTCGCGGCGATCTGCCGGGCAGCGTCCCAGGATTCCTCGACGCGCTTCATCGCGTCGGTGCCGGGAACCGGCCGCGCGGTCCCGTCGGCGAGGCGCACGACATCGGTGACGCCGGTGCTGACCCCGTCCAGAACCACGAGGCCCGCCGACACCGCACGCGGCGTATCCACATCCTGAGACGACATAAAGCCCAAACTCCCCTCAATATGGACATTGGATCTTGCCTGGTGGTCATAAGTAACGAGCGATTAACGCCGGACCGTTGACAACCTATTCAGATACAGAGAACTCTGCATGACGATATGCAGACCGGGCAAGGGACACCTCATGATCCAGTTCGACACGGTCCACAAGCGCTTCCCCAACGGCACCACCGCAGTCCACGACCTCTCCCTGGAGATGCCCGAGGGCGGTGTGACCGTCCTCGTCGGATCTTCCGGTTGCGGTAAGACGACCAGCCTTCGGATGATCAACCGGATGGTCGATCCGACCTCCGGAACCATCCGCGTCGGCGGCAAGGACGTCCTGGAGCAGGACGCCGCCGAACTGCGCCGCTCGATCGGTTACGTCATCCAGCAGTCGGGGCTCTTCCCGCACCGCACGGTGCTCGACAACATCGCCACCGTGCCGCTCCTCCTCGGCTGGGGCCGCAAGAAGGCGCGGGCCAGGGCGGCCGAGCTCCTGGAGACCGTCGGCCTCGCCGCCGACGCCGGCAAGCGGTACCCGCACCAGCTCTCCGGCGGCCAGCAGCAGCGCGTCGGCGTCGCCCGCGCGCTCGCCGCCGACCCGCCCGTCCTCCTCATGGACGAGCCCTTCGGCGCGGTCGACCCGGTGGTGCGCACCCAGCTCCAGGACGAACTGCTCCGGCTCCAGAAGGAGCTGAGCAAGACCATCGTCTTCGTCACGCACGACATCGACGAGGCGGTACGGCTCGGCGACCAGATCGCCATCTTCCGCACCGGCGGCCATCTGGTGCAGTGCGCGACGCCCGCGGAGCTGCTGGCCCACCCGGCGGACGACTTCGTGGCGGACTTCCTCGGCGCCGAGCGCGGCCTCAAGCTGCTCTCGCTGAAGTCCCTCGCGGACCTCCCGCAGGGCCCGGCCCCCGAGGGCGGCGCCTGGACCCTCGTCCTCGACGAGGCCCGCAAGCCGCTGCACTGGGCGTCGACGTCCTCGAAGAGCACAGAACTCCCCGTACGGCCGCTGAAGGACACCGACTCCCTGCTGGCGGCCCTCAACGAGTCGATCGCCTCGCCCACCGGCCTGGTGGCCCGGGTCGACGCGGCCGGAGTGCTCACCGGTGTCTCGTCCCGGGACGACATCCACGAGCACGCGGGCCGCGCCCACACGGAAGCGAGCGTGCCCGCATGACCATCGACTGGTCGTGGATAGGCGACCACACGGACGACCTCACCACGCTCACCCTCTCCCACCTCCAGGCCGCGCTCTCGGCGGTCTTCTTCGGCCTGCTGATCTCCCTCCCGCTGGCCGTCGTCGCCCACCGGGTCCGCCCGCTGCGCGGCTTCCTCCTCGGCCTCTCGAACGTCCTGTTCACGATCCCGTCGATCGCGATCTTCGTTCTCCTGCTGCCGGTGTCCGGCCTGACCCGCACCACCACGGTCATCGGCCTGACGGTCTACTCCCTGGTCGTCCTCCTGCGGAACACGGTCGAGGGCCTCGACTCCGTCCCCGCGAAGACCAAGGAGGCGGCGAAGGCGATGGGCACCCGCCCCCTGCGCACCCTCCTGACCGTCGAACTCCCCCTCGCCCTCCCGGTGATCATGGCGGGAGTCCGGATCGCCACGGTCATGTCGATCTCTCTGGTCTCCGTAGCGACTTACATCGGTGACGGCGGCCTAGGCCAGCTCTTCACCGACGGCTTCCAGCGCAACTTCCCGACCCCGGTCATCGCCGGTGTCGTACTGACCCTGCTGCTGGCCCTGGTCGCGGACGCGCTGCTGGTCGCGATCCAGTACGTACTCACCCCGTGGACGAGGCGGCGAGCCTGATGTACGAACTCTTCAAGAACCTCGGCAGCTGGCTGATCAGCGGCGACCAGTGGTCCGGCGCGGACGGCATAGCGCACCGCATAGCCGAGCACCTGGAGTACTCCCTCTTCGCCACCCTCATAGCGGCCGCCATCGCGCTCCCGCTGGGCCTGCTGATCGGCCACACCGGCAAGGGCGCGTTCCTGGCCATCAACCTCTCGTCGTTCGGCCGCGCGCTCCCCACGGTCGGTCTGGTGGTCCTGGTCTTCCTGATCAGCGGCCTGTCCCTGTGGTCGGTGTACGTGGCCCTCGTCGTCCTCGCCGTACCGGCCATCGTCACCAACACGTACGCGGGCATGAGCGCCGTGGACCCCGAGGTGAAGGACGCGGCGCGCGGCCAGGGCATGCGAGGCCACCAGGTCCTGTTCCAGGTGGAGATCCCGCTGGCCCTCCCCTTGATCATGACGGGCCTGCGCCTCTCCCTGATCCAGGTGGTGTCCACCGCCACGATCGCCGCGTACGTCAGTTTCGGCGGCCTGGGCCGGTACGTCTTCGACGGCCTGGCCCAGCGCGACCTGGTCCAGGTCCTCGGCGGCGCGGCCCTGGTCGCGATCGTCGCCGTCGTACTCGACCTGGCGCTGGCCGGACTCCAGCGCTACCTGTTCCGCCACCGCCGTACCGCAGCCCACTGAGGAGCCGAAGAACCATGAACCGTAGGACTCTGCTCGGCGGCCTCTTCGCCGCCGCCTCCGTCCCCGCCCTCGCCGCCTGCGGCAGCGGCATCACCTCGCTCGACGGCTCCGGCAACGCGGGCAGCGGCGGCTCCGGATCGAGCGCCGGCGGCGTGACCATCGGCACCGCCAACTTCACCGAGAACCAGATACTCGGCTATCTGTACGCCGGCGTACTGGAGGCCGCGGGCGTCAAGACGAAGGTCCGCCCCAACCTCGGCTCGCGCGAGATCGTCGTCCCCGCGCTCAAGGGCGGCGACATCGACCTGCTTCCCGAGTACCAGGGCAGCCTCCTCCTCTACCTGGACGAGAAGGCCACGGACACGGAGGCGGGCGCGATGCAGAACACGCTGACCACCGTCCTCCCCGGCGGCCTGGAAGTCCTCCCGTACGCCGCCGCCGAGGACCGCGACAGCTTCGCCGTCACCAAGGAGACCGCCGACAAGTACGGCCTCACCTCCCTCGCCGACCTGCGCAAGGCCAACGGCAAGCTGATCCTCGGCGCCGCGGCCGAGATGAAGAAGCGCGTCGTCGGCGTCGTGGGCCTCAAGGACCGCTACGGCGTGGAGTTCAAGGAGTTCAAGTCCCTCGACTCCTCCGGCCCGCTGGTCAAGGGCGCCCTCAAGAAGGGCGACATCGACGTCGCCAACGTCTTCACCACGGACGTCGACGTCATCGAGAACGGCTGGGTGGTCCTGACGGACCCCCTGAACCTGATCCCGTCGCAGCACATCGTCCCCCTCATCGCCTCCCGCAAGGCCGACGCCAAGGTCCGCAAGGCCCTCGCGACCCTCGGCAACGTCCTCACCTCCGAGGAACTCACCAAGCTCAACCGCCTGGTGGACAAGGAGAAGAAGGACCCGGACGAGGTCGCGAGCGCTTGGCTGAAGGGGAAGAAGCTGGCGTGAGCGTCGAACTGCCGGGCGGTTCAAGGTGTTTCAGCCCGTCCGGCATTTCCTCGAGGACAAGACCGTGGGACTTCGGGGGCGGCGCCGGGGTGAGTCAGCGGCCCGGCGCCATCGCGGCCCTGAGCTCCGCAGCTGTCTTCCGCACGTCATAGTCGGCCGCGACGCCGTCCACGAACAACAGGTTGCCCTCGATGTGGTCTTTGCGCAGCGGCAGGATCTCCCGATACGCGGGAGACGCGTACCACGCCTTGAGGCTGTCCATGTCGGGGAACTCGACGACGATGATGTCGCCCGGCCATTCCCCCTCCACCACTTCGGCGCGGGTGCCGTGGACGAGGAACCGGCCGCCGAACGCGGCGAAGGTGTCCTGGACCTGTTCGATGTAGGTCAGGATGTCCTCGTTCAGGCCGGTCGGGAACAGGTTGCATATGGCGTACGCGGACATGGGCCCTCCTTCGGTGGGTGACATCCCGGGGTCGGCGGTGCCGGAACGGTTGCCATGAAGCCTGCCGTCCCGAGGGAGCGCGGTCGATTACCTCCGGGGTAAGCCCCGGCCGAGTCGGCGGGCCCCTACACCCGCACCGCCGACCCCCGCTCACTCATCCGAGGCGCGCAGAGAATCCGCTTCTTCCGTACCCGCTTCCCCTCGATCGCCGCGACGGTCAGCCGAGCCGCCTCCGCGGCGATCTCGGCCAGCCCCCAGTCGACGGTGGTCAGCGGCGGCGTGAGCACCCGGGAGACGGGGTGGTCGTCGAAGCCGACCACGGAGACGTCGCGGCCGACTTCGAGGGAGGCCTCGGCCGCGGCCGCGTACACCCCGTACGCGAGGGAGTCGGAGAAGCAGAAGACGGCCGTCGCGGGGCGCGCGCCGTCCAGGACGCGCCGTGCCACCAGGGTCGCCTCGCCCAACTCCTGCGGGCAGGGGACCAGTTCGGCCCGGAGGCCGAGGCGGTCGGCGGCCTCGCGGACGTATACGTCGGCGGGCCGGTCCGGCGTGCTCGGGCGGGTCGGCGTCAGCACGGTGACCCGGCGGTGGCCGAGGCCGTGCAGGTACTCCAGTACGGCGTCGATGCCGGCCCTGTTGTCGAAGATGACCTGCCCGGCGGTGCGGGCGGCGCTCAGCGAGTCCCCGACGGCCACCACCGGCAGGGCGTCGGCGATCGCGGCCCAGCCCTCCGCCGAGGGGTTGACGGGGGACACCAGCAGCGCGTCGACCCGCTGGTCGCGCAGCTGCTTGGCGAGGGCCAGCTCGCGGTCGGGGTCGCCGCCCGCGTCCAGGATCAGCGCGTAGCGGTCGCCGGCAAGGAGCTCCCGGCCGATCGCGGCCATGAGCTGCTGCTGCCACAGGTCCTGGAGGTCGCCCGCGAGAACGCCGACCATGCTGGTGCGGCCGCTGGCGAGGGCGCGGGCGATGGGGTCGGCCTCGTAGCCGAGCTCGGCGGCGGCCCTGCGTACCCGCTCCTCGGTCTCCTTCGAGACATGCTTGCCGCGCAGGGCATAGGAGACGGCGGCGGTGGAGAGGCCCGTGGCCTCGGCCACCTCCCGGAGGGTGGTGCGCTTGTTGGGCCTGGCCATGCCGGGAAGCCTACCGGGCCCGTCCGCATTGTGGGCATGCGGCGCCGTCCGCTCCATGGAGCACGGTTGACAGGAGGGCTTGTTAACCGCTTAAGTTAACCGCATAAGTGAAGCGGTTAACCACGCTCAGACCAGTCAGACCACCCCTCCCCGAAGACCGAGGACCCGAAGACCCGAGGACCACCGCGTGCCCACCGACGTCCACCAGCACATCTGGCCGCCCGCCTTCATCGAGCTGCTGCGCGCCCGCACCACGCCGCCGTACCTCGACGGCTGGACCCTGCACCTGCAGGGCGAGCCGCCCTACGAGGTCGACCCGGCCGACCACGACATCGCGGCCCGCACCGAGCTCGCCCGCACCGACGGCCTCGACCTGGCCCTGGTCTCCCTGTCCAGCCCGCTCGGCATCGAATACCTGCCGCCCACCGAGGCCGGGGAACTCCTGACCGCCTTCCACGACGGCGCCCTGACCCTCCCCGCGCCCTTCGGCGTCTGGGCCTCGCCCTGTCTGACGGCACCGGACCCGGACGCGGTCGCCGGCGAGCTGAGCCGCGGCTGCGCGGGTCTCCAACTCCCCGCCACGGCGCTCCTCGACGCGACCGGCTGGGACCGCTGCGCCCCCCTCCTCGACGTCCTCACCCGCCACGACAAACCCCTCTTCGTCCACCCGGGCGCCGCCCCGCCCACCCCCGACGCCCCGCCGTGGTGGCCCGCCCTGGTCCCCTACCTCCACCAGATGCACGCATCCTGGTTCGCCTTCCGCGCCTTCGGCCGTGCCCGGCACCCGCGCCTGCGGGTCTGTTTCGCCGCGCTCGCGGGCCTGGCCCCACTGCACGGCGAGCGGTTCGCGGCCCGTGGCGGAGGACGCGGCGAGGTCGACTTCGACGCCTTCTACGAGACCTCGTCCTACGGAACGCGCGCCGTGGACGCGCTCGTCCGGGCCGTCGGCATCGACGTGGTCGTCAGCGGCAGCGACCGCCCCTACGCACCCCCCGTCATCCCCGACCTCGGCGCGGACGCCGCCGTCCACGCCCTGCGCACCGCCAACCCCGCCCGTCTGCTGCACGGCCACCCCTGACAGCCCACGCCACGCTGCCGACACGACACGAGAGGAGCCATCCATGACGTACGAGGCCCTGCCGGACCGCACGCTCGACAAGCGCGAACTCCAGGCACTCGTCGACGATCTCGCCGTGCGCCCCGACCTCTGGCGCGAACAGGTCGCCTTCTCCGACGAGGAGCGGCACTACGCGTCCCTGTACCGCGACGAGTACGTCGACGTCTGGCTGCTGTGCTGGACCCGGCAGAACGACACCGGCTGGCACGACCACGACATCTCCTCCGGCGCGGTCGCCGTCGTCCAGGGCACGCTGAACGAGTCCAACCCGCGCATAGGCGGCAGCCACCTGTCCGTCACCGTCGGCGCGGGCGACTCGTTCTGCTTCGGCCCCGAGCACATCCACCGCCTCACCGGCGCCACCGACGACACGGTCTCGATCCACGCGTACTCGCCGCCGCTGTGGCGCCTCGGCCAGTACGACATCACCGACGACGGCCTGATGCGCCGGATCTCCGTCTCGTACGCCGACGAACTGCGGCCGCTGGACACTCCGGTCGCCTGAAATGCTTCATGCACCCCACTCGGCAACCGCCTTTTGACTGTCCCGGCGCTCTCCGACCCCAACGGCCGCTACGGAGCGTGGCGCTGGGACGCGCTCGGGGTGTACGCGGCGGGGCCGCTCGCCCAGTTTCCGTTCCTCGCGACGAGCCTCTGCACGGGCCCGTTGGTGGAGCCGCTGGGCGGTGCGGATGTGTCGTGGATCATGGGTCTCGCCGTACCGGCACTGCTGTATTGGCTGGTCGCACGGCGCAACACGGCGCACATCCCGGAGCGGACGGCGTATGCGCCGGATCCCGATCAAGAACCGGTATCGCCGCGGCGATGATCTGACGACGAATCAACCAAGTGTCGTTAAACGGACACTCAGGGTGAATGTTCATGTGCGTACGGTGAATGAGCGCTACACGAACAACTCCTGAGGGAGCGTCATGCCCTCGAACCGCAGGGCCTTTCTTGCGGCGACCACCGCCGCGCTCACCGCGACCCCGGCCGCTTCGGCCGCCGCCGCGCCGGATCCACATCCACACCTACCTCCGCATCCGCATCCGACGACCGCCCGTGGGGCCCTCGCCGAACTGCTCGCGGGCAACCGGCGGTACGCCGCCGGGCGCCCGCGTCATCCGCACGAAGGGAGCGCGCGGCGGCATGTCCTCGCCGCCGAGCAGCATCCGTTCGCGGTCGTCGTCGGGTGCGTCGACTCCCGTGTGCCGCCCGAGTTGGTCTTCGACCAGGGGCTCGGGGACCTGCTCTGCATAAGGACCGCCGGCCAGGTGCTGGACGAGGCGGTGCTCGGGTCCGTCCAGTACGGGGTCGAGGTGCTGCACATTCCGTTGGTGCTCGTGCTGGGGCACGAGCGGTGCGGGGCCGTCGCGGCGACGCTCGCGCATCTCCGCGACGGGGCGCCCGTGCCGGGGCATCTCCGGCTTTTGGTGGAAGAGATCACGCCTGCGGCTCGGCGGACCTGCGGTCTGCCCGGGGACTGGGCCGATCTCACCGTGCGGGCCCATGCGGGGTGGGTGCGGGACGCCATCCGGGCGGACCCTGCCTTTGCCTCGGCCACGGTGGCCGCCGCGCGGTTCGATCTCGACAGCGGGCGGGTTGCCGTGCTGCCGTGAGCCCTTGCTGCGGGGTGCCCATGTTGCGGGGTGCCCATGTTGCGGGGTGCCCTTGCTGCCATGAGCCCTTGTTTCAGCGGCACCCGGCGCTGCCGGCTGTGCCCACCCGTTCCGCCCTGCGGAACGACTGCCCACAGCCGGTAGCGGGGTGGCTGCCACGTCCGCGCCCACAGCGGTAGCCGTCGCGGATGCCACCGGCCGCGCCGAAACCCGCGCCGTCGCGGAAACCGCGCCCACAACCGAAACGCGCGCCGTCGCGGAAACCGCGCCTACAGCCGAAACCCGGTGGCTGCCGCTTCCGGTGTCGGCGCGGTGTGTCCCTCAACTCACCCACTCCCCACGCGAAGAAGCCACACCCCCCATGAAGCAATCCCCCGCACTCGCCCCCGCCCTCGCCCGGGCCCTCTCCGTCCTCCCCGCTCCCGCCGACTTCCTCTCCATGACTCGCGCCCCGCGGCGCGACCTCCTCTGCGGGCTCACGGTCGCCGTGGTCGCCCTTCCGCTCGCGCTCGGGTTCGGGGTGACCTCCGGGCTCGGGGCCGCGTCCGGGCTGGCCACCGCGATCGTCGCGGGGGCGCTGGCCGCGCTGTTCGGTGGTTCGGCGAGACAGGTCAGTGGGCCCACGGGGGCGATGACCGTCGTGCTCGTGCCGATCGTGCACGAGTACGGCGCCGACGAGGTGCTGACCGTCGGGCTGATCGCCGGAGTGATGCTGCTGACGCTCGCGTTCGCGCGGGCCGGGGCCGCGATGGCGTACGTGCCCGCTCCCGTGATCGCGGGATTCACCGTCGGCATCGCGTGTGTGATCGCGTTGCAGCAGGTGCCCTCGGCGCTGGGCGTGCCCGTGCCGGGCGGCGACCAGGTCGCCGCGGTCGCGGCGCGGGCGGCGGAGGAGTTCGGGCGGGCCCCGCAGTGGGCGGCGCTCGCGCTGTCGCTGGGGGCCGCGGCGGTGATGCTGGCCGGCGCCCGCTGGAAGCCCGGCGTGCCCTTCTCCCTCGTCGCCGTGGCCGCCGCGACCCTCGTCGCGGAGGGGTTCGGGCTGCGTGTGACCCGGATCGGCAGTCTGCCCGCCTCCCTCCCCGCTCCCTCCCTCGCCTTCTTCGACGTCTACCGTGTGCCGTCCCTTCTCGCGCCCGCCGCCGCGGTCGCGGCCCTCGCCGCATTGGAGTCCCTCCTCTCCGCCTCCGTGGCGGACGGCATGCGCCCGGGTGAGCGCCACGACCCCGGCAAGGAACTCTTCGGCCAGGGCATCGCCAACCTCGCGGCCCCGCTGTTCGGCGGCGTACCGGCGACGGGAGCGATCGCGCGTACGGCGGTGAACGTCCGTACCGGCGCGGCCTCCCGTCTCGCGGCGCTCACGCACGCGGTGATCCTGGCCGGAATCGTCGCGGCGGCGGCCCCGCTGGTCGCACGGATCCCGCTGGCCGCGCTGGCGGGCGTGCTGCTGGCCACCGCCGTACGGATGGTGGAGACGGACGCCGTACGGGCGATGGCGCGCGCCACCCGCGGGGACGCCCTCGTGCTGGCGCTCACCGCGTTCGCGACGCTCGCCCTCGACCTGGTGCGGGCGGTGCTGCTGGGCCTTGCGGTGTCCGTGCTGCTCGCCCTGCGCGCGGCGGTACGGGGCAGCCGGCTCACCCCCGCCGCCGCCGACGAGGGGCCGGGGTGCGCGGAGGTCACGTACCGCTTCGACGGGCCGCTGCTCTTCGCCGCGGCGCACCGTTTCCGGCGCAGCCTCGCGGATGTGCACGGGGTGTCGGCGGTCGACCTGCGGATGTCGGGGCTGACGGCGGTCGACGCGACCGGCGCGCTGGCGCTGAAGGACGCGGTGGGGGATCTGCGGGGCCGGGGCATCGAGGTCCGCATCACCGGAGTCGAACGGGGTCACCGCAGGGTCCTGGAGTCACTCGGGGTGCTGCCGTCGGGGGCGCAGCCCAGTTCCAACAGGGGGGCTATCCCCAGTGCCTCGGGGGCCTCGGCTCCCTAACGTAAGCACCATGACCGGTATGGAAGCCCGCGGCGACGCCGAACTGAAGAAGGAACTCGACGCCACCCTGCACGCGCGCAGGGAGCTGGGCGACGAGTACGAGTCCGCGCTGGTCGACTCGTTCCTGGAGAAGGTCGAGCAGCGCCTCGACGGCGCGGTCGACCGCCGGGTGCGGCGCCAGCTCGCCGAGCAGCAGATGGTGGTGGCCCGGGGCTCGCGGTCACCCCAGTCGTCCGACTCCTTCGGCGAGCGCTTCGGCTTCGGGATCGTCTCGCTCGTCCTCGCGATCCCGCTGTCCGCGATCGGCGGCGGTGTCGCGCACCTGCCCGGCCTGCTGGTCGCCTGGGGCGGCATCGTCGGGGTCAACGTGGTGCAGGCCGCGCGGCAGTCCCCCAACATCTTCGGCCGCCGCAAAGACCGGTCACCCGCCTCAGACTGGGAAGAGTAGGACACGTGAAATGGGCCCGGCACCTTCACAGGTGCCGGGCCCATTTCACGTGTTGCGCGGGGACCGCCGCACCCCCGTTGCCGGGGGGCGGGACGACGGCGGTCCCCGCGAGGGACGCGGGCCGGGTCAGGGCCGGGCTTGCGCGCCCTTGGCGTCATGGAGGTCCGGGAGCCGCTCCGGAGGTCCTTGGCGCCGTTTTCGGTGTCGGCCGGGGCGGGGAGCCGCTCCCGCCCTGCCGACACCCACTAATGTGCCGGACCCGTGTTAAGCGTGTGCTGCGCGGACGTGACGCGCTCGTACCACTTCCGCGAAGTTCCCCGCCGAAACAGCCGGAAGATCCCTGTCCATGGCGGTACTTCAGGAGATTTCTTCCTGCCTCCCGGCGTATCGCTAGTGCTTGGCGCCACCCTTGGCGAGGAAGGACAGCAGGTCCTGGCGGCTGACGACGCCGGTGGGCTTGCCCTCGACGAGGACGATCGCGGCGTCGGCGCTGCCGAGCACGGACATCAGGTCGCCGACCGGCTCGCCGGAGCCGACCTGCGGCAGCGGCGCCGACATGTGCTTCTCCAGCGGGTCCTCGAGGGAAGCCCTCTTGGTGAACAGCGCGTCGAGCAGCTCGCGTTCGACGACGGACCCGACGACCTCGGCGGCCATCACGTCCGGGTGTCCGGCGCCCGGCTTGACGATCGGCATCTGCGAGACGCCGTACTCGCGCAGCACCTCGATGGCCTGGCCGACGGTCTCGTCCGGGTGCATGTGGACAAGGGAGGGGATGGCGCCGGGGGCCTTGTCGTTGAGTACGTCGGCGACGCGCGCGCTCGGGCCGGAGTCCTCCAGGAACCCGTAGTCGGCCATCCACTCGTCGTTGAAGATCTTGCTCAGGTAGCCGCGCCCGCTGTCGGGGAGCAGGACGACCACGACGTCGTCCGGGCCCAGCCGCTCCGCGACCCGCAGCGCGGCGACGACGGCCATGCCGCAGGAGCCGCCGACCAGCAGCCCCTCTTCCTTCGCGAGCCGCCGCGTCATCTGGAAGGAGTCCTTGTCGGACACGGCGACGATCTCGTCGGCGACGGTCCGGTCGTAGGCGGTCGGCCAGAAGTCCTCGCCGACGCCCTCGACGAGATACGGCCGCCCGGAGCCGCCGGAGTACACCGACCCCTCGGGGTCGGCGCCGATGACCTGGACCTTTCCGTCACTGGCGTCCTTGAGGTACCGCCCGGTGCCGGAGATGGTCCCGCCGGTCCCCACACCCGCCACGAAGTGGGTGATCTTCCCCTCCGTCTGCTCCCACAGCTCGGGGCCGGTGGAGTGATAGTGCGAGAGGGGGTTGTTGGGGTTGGAGTACTGGTCGGGCTTCCAGGCGCCGGGCGTCTCGCGCACGAGCCGGTCGGAGACGTTGTAGTACGAGTCCGGGTGCTCGGGGTCGACGGCGGTCGGGCAGACGACGACCTCGGCGCCGTACGCGCGCAGCACATTGATCTTGTCGGTGCTCACCTTGTCGGGGCACACGAAGATGCACTTGTACCCCTTCTGCTGCGCCACGATGGCCAGACCGACGCCGGTGTTTCCGCTGGTCGGCTCGACGATCGTGCCCCCCGGCTTGAGGGCGCCGCTCTCCTCCGCGGCCTCGATCATGCGCAGGGCGATGCGGTCCTTCACGGAGCCGCCGGGGTTGAAGTACTCAACCTTCGCCAGGACGGTCGCCTGGATGCCCCCGGTCACGTTGTTGAGCCTCACCAGCGGGGTGTTGCCGACGAGACTGATCATCGAGTCGTGGAATTGCACCGTTGTCTCCGGAGCTGCGTTTCAACAGGAATGGTCCCGTCAGCCTAAGGCCCTGGAGGACCGTTCACGCGCCGTTGAGATTGGCTGACCTGGTCGACGGGGCAAGCAGTGGTTGTACGGCTACGAGGAGGTGGCGGCGACGGATGTCGAGCTTGTCGAGAGCGAGGGTGGCCCGGCGCATCGCGGCGGGCGCGGCGTACGGCGGCGGCGGTATCGGCCTGGTCGGGGCGGCCGCCGTCGGGCTGCTGCTGGCCGAGGTACAGCTGGCGAAACGCCATGTGGGCAACGGACACAGTCACGCGCCCCGCGCGGACGGCCTGTACGGCTACGCGTACACGGGTCCTGACGAGCCACCGCTCCGCCTGACCATGCTCGGCGACTCCACAGCCGCGGGCCAGGGCGTGCACCGGGCCCGCCAGACGCCGGGCGCGCTGCTGGCCTCCGGGCTCGCCGCGGTGGCCGAGCGGCCGGTGGAGCTGTGCAACGTGGCGCTGCCCGGGGCCCAGTCGGACGACCTGGACCGCCAGGTGGCGCTCGCCCTCGCGGACACCTCGCGAGTGCCCGACGTCTGCGTGATCATGATCGGCGCGAACGATGTGACGCACCGGATGCCGCCGACGCGGTCGGTGCGTCATCTGTCCTCGGCGGTACGGCGGCTGCGCACCGCCGGTGCGGAGGTGGTGGTCGGCACCTGTCCCGACCTGGGCACGGTCGAGCAGGTCCAGCAGCCGTTGCGGTGGCTGGCGCGGCGGGCGTCCCGCCAGCTGGCCGCCGCGCAGACGATCGGCACGGTCGAACAGGGGGGCCGCACGGTGTCGCTGGGCGACCTGCTGGGCCCCGAGTTCGAGGCCAACCCTCGCGAACTCTTCGGGCCCGACAACTACCACCCCTCGGCGGAGGGGTACGCCACGGCGGCGATGGCGGTGCTCCCGACGGTCTGCGCGGCGCTGGGTCTCTGGCCGGCGGAGGAGGAGCGCCCGGACGTCTCGCGTCACGAGGGCTTCCTGCCGGTCGCCCGGGCGGCCGCCGAGGCCGCGGCGGAGCCCGGCACCGAGGTCACCGCCGCCATGCCCACGGGCCCGCGCGGCCCCTGGGCCCTCCTGAAGCGCCGCCGGCGCCGCCGTCTCCCGGCCACGGACCCGGCTCCGGCCCCGTCCACGTGACCGCCGGGGGCTTCGCCGGACGGGTTGGTTTCAGCCCGTCCGGCGTTTGAGGACGAGGCCGTCAAGGCCGATGGGGGTCCAGGGGGCACAGCCCCTTGGCGGGGGTTTGGGGGCGGAGCCCCCAAGGAACGGGACGGGTAGGGGCGAAGGTGGCGAAAACCACACCCCCGCCCCCCAGCCCCCCAGTGGCGCCCCTGTCAGAGAAAAGCAAGCGCTTAGAAAAGTGCGGCCGGAGTCACACACCGATAGCGGTGACCTCGCGGGTACGTCCGGGTAACTTCCCACTCAGCCCAGCGATTCCTCCCCGTACTCCCACCCGTCGCCCGACCGTCACCCCTCAACGAGGCGCTCCGCGCCGCCCCTTCTTACCTGGAGCCGTGATGCCCGAAGCCGTGATCGTCTCAGCCGCCCGCTCCCCGATCGGCCGCGCCTTCAAGGGCTCCCTGAAGGACGTACGCCCCGACGACCTGACCGCCACGATCATCCAGGCCGCCCTCGCCAAGGTCCCCGAGCTGGACCCGAAGGACATCGACGACCTGATGCTCGGCTGCGGCCTCCCCGGCGGCGAGCAGGGCCACAACCTCGGCCGCATCGTGGCCGTACAGATGGGCATGGACCACCTCCCGGGGTGCACCATCACCCGTTACTGCTCCTCCTCCCTCCAGACCTCCCGCATGGCCCTGCACGCCATCAAGGCGGGCGAGGGCGACGTCTTCATCTCGGCCGGCGTGGAGATGGTGTCGCGGTCCGTCAAGGGCACCTCCGACGGGCTCCCGGACACCCACAACCCTCTCTTCGCCGAGGCGGAGGCCCGCACCGCCGCCGTGGCGCAGACCGAGGGCTCGACCTGGCACGACCCGCGCGAGGACGGCCTCGTCCCGGACGCGTACATCGCGATGGGCCAGACCGCCGAGAACCTGGCCCGCCTGAAGGGCGTCACCCGCCAGGACATGGACGAGTTCGGTGTCCGCTCGCAGAACCTCGCCGAGGAAGCCATCAAGAACGGCTTCTGGGAGCGCGAGATCACCCCGATCACCACCCCCGACGGCACGGTCGTCAGCAAGGACGACGGCCCGCGCGCCGGCGTCACCCTGGAGGGCGTCCAGGGCCTGAAGCCGGTCTTCCGCCCGGACGGCATGGTCACGGCCGCCAACTGCTGCCCGCTCAACGACGGCGCCGCCGCGCTCGTCATCATGAGCGACACCAAGGCCCGCGAGCTGGGCCTCACCCCGCTCGCCCGCATAGTCTCGACCGGCGTCACCGGCCTCTCCCCCGAGATCATGGGCCTCGGCCCGGTGGAGGCCAGCAAGCAGGCCCTCCAGCGCGCCGGTCTCACCGTCGACGACATCGACCTGTTCGAGATCAACGAGGCGTTCGCCGCCCAGGTGATCCCGAGCTACCGCGACCTGAACATCCCGCTGGACAAGCTGAACGTGAACGGCGGCGCCATCGCCGTCGGCCACCCCTTCGGCATGACCGGCGCCCGCATCACCGGCACGCTCATCAACAGCCTCCAGTTCCACGACAAGCAGTTCGGCCTGGAGACGATGTGCGTCGGCGGCGGCCAGGGCATGGCGATGGTCATCGAGCGCCTCAGCTAGTCCCGTACGGGTAACCGCAGTTGAACCCAGCGTGACCGAATCGGCCCAGGGCCCAGTAACCACCGGGACTCTGGGCCGATTTGTGATCCAATCCCCCCCAAGATGTGACCTATCTCCCTCCAGAGAGGGGTTTTCGCAGGTCAGAGGCGTTGCGCGGCTAAACATCAGGGCCAACGTCCTGTCCCTTTCGTGACATTACGCACTGACAGCTCGATAGTCCGCCCTTCAAGCTGATGTAGGAAGTCGGGGGTCGACTTTGGAACCGGGAGTACGTCAGTGAGCGTCATGCCGATTGCTTTCCTGCTCACCACCGCCGCGACCGCGGCTGTGGGCGTCGCCGTTCTGCGCACCCTGCAGGGACTGCGCCGGCAGGTCGCGGCCCTGCACACCGAACTCGCCGCGAGCCGCGTCGGCGCCGCGCGAGGCCTCGTGCCCGCGGCCCGCGCAGCCGCCGACACGGACGAGATACGCGCTGCCGTCGCCGAGGCGCTCGCCGAGGAGCGGGAGCGGGAGCTCGCCGAGGCCCGGGCGTTCTGGGCCGCCCAGGAGGCGCGTGACGCCTCGGACATGCCCTCGCTGCTCGGGCTGCCCGACAGTGAACTGTTTCTGCCGCGCTCGTCGGACTTCCTGGGCCTGGAGCCCCTGGAGCCGGTGACGGAGGCCGGCCTGGACGCCGAGGAGTTCGCCGGGGACTCCCCCGAACTCGCCGCGGCCCGCCGCCGCCACCCCTCACACCCCGACTTCGTACCGGCCCAGTCACCCGTCGTGAACGACCATGAGCGCACGGTGGCCTGCCTGGAGGAACTCGCCCAGTCCCGCACGGAGCTGGCGGACGTCCGCCCCGGCCCTCTCGGCACCCTCGACGTCTACGTCTTCGCGGACGGTACGACCCTGTGCATGACCCCGGGCCACCGCGAGACCGCGGAGCAGCTGGCCGCGGCCCTGCGCGCCGGCGAGAGCCCGGTCCTGCTCGGCGGCTCCGGGGTCTCGGGCGCCTACGCCCTGACCTTCGCGTGCGGCGAGGAGAACGTGTACATCCTGGCGGACCGCGTCATCGCTTCCCTGTAGGAGCGCCTCGTAGGGGACGCGGGGAACCGCGCGAGCAACCACGACCAACCCACGGTCAACCAGCCGCCCACAGTTACCCGGCACCACCCGTCGGAGCGCCCCGCCGGAGTCGATTCAGACTCCGGCGCGTTTCTGTGCCTCCGCCACGAGAGTCACCGCCTCCGCCAGCTCCCCCTCGTCTTTCAGTACGACCGCCAAGTCGTGCGCGGCGACAGTGATCTGATCCGCCGCCGCGAACATCCCCGCGTCGGGCATCTCGCGGGGCTCGCCCGAAGGATCCTCCAGACGCTGGGCACGCCGTGCCAACTCCCTGGCCAGCCCCAGTGCCTCGGCAGCGGCCGACCGCTGCAGCCTGCTCTGCGGCGCGGCCCTCAACCGGTCGGCGAAGTGATCCACGGCACGGGTCAAAGGCGTCGTATCAAGCACGCGGCGAGCGTACGCGTCGTAGCAGGACTGTTGCCAACAACCCAACCCTCAGGCACGGTGGCGTGAAGGACCGGCTTACATCCCCTTTGCGTCCGGAGGCGCCGATGTCCCAAGTCTTCTCCGAGGAGACCCATCGCAACATGCTCGCCCGCATCCCCCACTGCACCGGTCGTGAAGTCTCCGACTGGCTTCGCACCGTCGACGAAGGCCCCGCTCTCTTCCGCTTCGAGGAGAAGGTCAGCTGGCTCCGCGCCGAACACAATCTCGCGTACGGCCACGCCAAGGCGATCATTCACGAGTACGACCTGAGGAGGGCCGCGCGCAAACTGCTCTGAGCGCGCACCACCGAGATGACAGGCATCCGACGACAGAACGACGAAGGGCCCGCGAACCAGTGGTTCGCGGGCCCTTCGGTCACGTACTGACGACCCGTACTGGGTACGCACTTACCGGTCGTGACCGGCCTGTTCCGTCGTCTTGGTCGTCACCGCTGAAGCTGCGACTCAGTCGTCGCCGCTGAAGATGGCGACCAGACGCAGCATCTCGACGTAGATCCACACGAGGGTCAGCGTCAGGCCGAACGCGGCCAGCCACGCCTCCTTCTTGGGAGCGCCGTACGCGATGCCGTCCTCGATCTGCTTGAAGTCGAGGGTCAGGAAGAACGCGCCGATGAGGATCGCCAGGATGCCGACGATCGCGCCGAGCGGGCCCATGCTGCGCAGTCCGCCGTCCTCGGCGACGCCGAAGGCGACCAGCAGCAGGTTGACCGCCATGACCACGATGAAGGCGATGGCGATGGCCATGCCGATGCGCGCGTACCGCGCGGTCACGCGGATCCAGCCCGCCTTGTAGACGAGCAGGGTCGCGCCGGCGACCGCCATGGTGCCCAGGACCGCCTGGAAGGGCGCGCCCGACCACTGGCTGTTGTACATCTCGCTGATGACCCCGAGGAAGACGCCCTCGAAGGCGGCGTAACCGAGGATCAGCGCGGGCGCGGCGGTGCGCTTGAAGGACTGCACCATGGCCAGCACGAAGGCGACCAGGGCGGAGCCGATGGCCAGGCCGTAGCTGGTGGTCGACACCGGCAGCAGCGCCCAGGCCAGGATGGCGCCGACGGCGACGGTGCCGAGCGTCATGGCCGAGCGCATGACGACGTCGTCCATCGTCATACGGCCGGTGGTGGTGACCGGGGCCTGCGGCGGAGCGCCGTGCTGCAGGTCCTGCTGGGCGTACGGGTTCTGCGCGTAGGGGTTGCCGCCCTGCTGGGCGTACGGGTTGCCCTGGGCGTACGGGTTGCCCTGGGTGCCGACAGCGGGTCCCCCGGCCTGCGGCGCCGCGTTGAAGCCCGCGTAGCCGTTGTCGCGGCTGAACCCCCGTCGCGAGAAGACCGGGTTACTGCTCCTCATTTCACTCCTCCATGGCCACCCTGCGTGGCCTTGGCTCAAGAGTAATAGGTAGGCAAAGGATTGACCCTAGTGCTTGGGGAGGATCTTTCCCTTGTGGTGCCACGGTACGCGTGTGTCTCATGCCCTGCGCGCACTGGTACGAAGCCGTGACACCAGCTCTTCGTGCCCTCTCAAGCCACCGCCACCCCCTCTTATTCCGGCTTGTTCCGGTTACTCCAGGGGAAAACCCGTGTAGCCCTCCGCGAGGTCGGTCTCGGCCGCCCGGGTGCTCGCGACCCGCTCCAGGCGGGCCAGCTGGATGCGGTCCTCGAAGGGGGTCGCGTCGGGGTCGCGGTGCAGCAGGGTCGTCATGTCGTACGAGAACCGCTCGGCCTGCCAGACACGGCGCAGGCAGGTCTCGGAGTAGGCGTCGAGCAGCTCGCTCGAACCGGTCTCCTTCTCGTACGCCAGTGCCCGCGCGAAGGTGACGACGTCGCCGACGGCGAGGTTGAGCCCCTTCGCGCCGGTCGGCGGCACGATGTGCGCGGCGTCCCCGGCGAGGAAGACCCGCCCGTGCCGCATGGGCTCGTGGACGTAACTCCGCATCGGGGTGACGGACTTGGAGGTGATGGGCCCCCGCTGGAGCCGCCAGTCGTCGTCCGTCGCGAAGCGCCGCTCCAGCTCGTCCCAGATCTCCTCGTCGCTCCACGTCTGGGCGTCCGTGCCCTGCGGCACCTGGAGGTAGAGCCGGGAGACGGCGGGCGAGCGCATGCTGAGCAGAGCGAAGCCGCGGTCGTGGCGGGCGTAGACCAGCTCGTCGTGCGAGGGCGGGACATCGGCGAGGATGCCGAGCCAGCCGAAGGGGTACGTCCGTTCGAAGACACGGGAGAGCTCCGCCGGCACGGCCTTTCGGGCTACGCCCCAGAATCCGTCGCACCCGACGACGTAGTCGCACTCGAGCACGTCCTCGCGTCCCTCGTAGGTGAACCGGACCCGTGGCCGCGTGCTCTCGGCGTCCTCCACGGCGAGCGCCTCGGCCCCGAAGAGCAGCGGACCGCCCTCCTTGAGGTGCAGGGCTATGAGGTCCTTGCACACCTCGGTCTGCGCGTACACCATCACGGAACGCCCGCCGGTGAGCGCGGGAAAGTCGACGCGGTGCCGCTTGCCCGCGAACCGCAGCTCGATCCCGTCGTGCCGCAGCCCCTCCCGGTCCATCCGCTCCGCGGCCCCGGCGGCCCGCAGCACATCCACGGTCCCCTGCTCCAGGATCCCGGCCCGCTGCCGCTGCTCCACATACGCCCGGTCCCGGCTCTCCAGCACCACGGTCTCGATCCCCGCGTTGTGCAGCAACCGCGCCAGCAGCAACCCGGCCGGCCCGGCCCCGATGATCCCGACGGTGGTACGCATCGACACGCCCCTTCGCGTTCGCCTGTTCGCCCAGTGAAATTTCCTTCACCATTTCCTGAAGGGAGTTTCCGACCGCACGCGCTTGCTGTCAACGGTCGGCGGCGAAGTGTTCCCCGAAGGCCGCGGCCGAGGTGAGAGGTCGGAGGTGCCCGGAACCGGACTTGAACCGGTACGCCCGCGAGGGGCAGCGAGGTTTAAGCTCGCCGTGTCTGCATTCCACCATCCGGGCAGGCCATGGGCTCCGCATCGAGGTTCCGAGCCTATCGGGGCGCATCCCCCGAACAGCGGACGGGCGGCCTGATGTTGTCTTATTTTATTGACGTCTGAGGGTGCATCAGCCCTCGGTACGGGCCATCCGCACTTGCCAATAGCCTTTCGGACGCCCCGGGACGCCGTATGCGGAATGACGGAATTTCACCGTCCGAACGCACCGTCCGAACGCGCGGCCTCCACGAGGTCGCCCCTGCGGGTGCCGTGGCCGTACCCGGAGACCGCTCAGGGGAGCCCCGTCATCCCCAGGTATGACACAACCGCTCCCGGTCCGACCGCAGTCTGCCCCCGGAACCAGAACAGCGGCTGACTACATGTCGCGGATCGCATCCGACGATGGAACACGTCCCCAGAAACGTCGTCGTCCTGACAGGAGCACCCTCCCGTGACCACCACTCCCCTCGCCGGCCGAACCACCGCTGTGGCAGCCCGTGCCACGGAACTGTCGAAGGTCTACGGACAGGGCGAGACCCAGGTGGTCGCCCTCGACCGGGTCACCGTCGACTTCCGTCAGGCCGAGTTCACCGCGATCATGGGCCCCTCCGGGTCCGGCAAGTCCACGCTGATGCACTGCGTGGCGGGCCTGGACAGCTTCAGCAGCGGCTCCGCACGCATCGGGGAGACCGAGCTCGGCTCACTCAAGGACAAGCAGCTCACCAAGCTCCGCCGGGACAAGATCGGCTTCATCTTCCAGGCGTTCAACCTGCTGCCGACCCTGACGGCCCTGGAGAACATCACGCTCCCCATGGACATCGCGGGCCGCAAGGCGGACAAGGAGTGGCTGGACACGGTCATCAAGATGATCGGCCTCGCCGACCGTCTCGGCCACCGCCCCTCCCAGCTCTCCGGCGGCCAGCAGCAGCGCGTCGCCGTGGCCCGCGCCCTCGCCTCCCGCCCGGACATCATCTTCGGCGACGAGCCGACCGGAAACCTCGACTCCCGCTCCGGCGCGGAGGTGCTGGGCTTCCTTCGCAACTCCGTACGGGAGTTGGGGCAGACCGTGGTGATGGTGACCCACGACCCGGTGGCGGCGGCCTACGCGGACCGTGTCGTCTTCCTCGCGGACGGGCGGATCGTCGACGAGGTCTACGAGCCGACCGCGGACTCCGTCCTGGACCGCATGAAGCAGTTCGACGGCAAGGGCCGCACGAGCTGACCCACCGGTCCCGGTCCCAGCCCCCGTCCCGCAACGGCCGACCGGGGCCCGATCGCCCGCGCCCACCCGCCGACGCAACCCTCCTGGACTGAGAAACCCATGTTCCGTACCGCCTTGCGCAACGTACTCGCGCACAAGGCCAGGCTCCTGATGACCGTGCTCGCCGTGATGCTCGGCGTGGCGTTCGTGTCGGGCACCCTGGTCTTCACCAACACCATCTCGGACGCCTACCAGAAGAGCTCCGCCAAGGGCTTCGACCAGGTCGACGTCGCCATCCAGCCGGAGAGCCGGGCGGACGAGGGCGACACCGTCGGCAAGACGGCGAAGCTCACGCAGCCGCTGCTCGACAAGGCCGCCGAGGTCCCGGGCGCGGCCTCCGCCATCGGCGTCGTGAACGGCTTCACCGCCATCGCCGACAAGGACGGCAAGCTGATCGGCGGCGGCTTCCAGTCGCAGGGCGGGAACTACGGGGGGGCCAAGGACCCCCGGTATCCGCTGACGAGCGGTCACGCGCCCAAGGGGACGGGCGAGGTGGCGATCGACTCGGAGACCGCGAAGCGTGCGGGCTACAAGGTCGGCGACACCGTACGGCTGTCCGTCGACGGGCCCGTCCTCACGCCCACCGTCACCGGCATCTTCACCACGGACGACGGAAACGTCGCCGCGGGCGGCAGCCTCGCGCTGTTCGACACGGCGACCGCGCAGAAGCTCTTCCACTCGGTCGGCTCGTACGACGAGATCGACGTCAAGGCGGCGCCCGGCACCAGCCAGACCGCGCTGCGCAACGCCCTGGACGACGTCGTACCGAAGGACGTCGCCTCCACCACCACCGGTCAGCGGCTCGCCGACGACCAGGCCGAGCAGATCTCCTCCGCGATGAGCGGTATGAAGACGGGCCTGCTGGTCTTCGCCGGCATCGCGCTCTTCGTCGGCACGTTCATCATCGCCAACACCTTCACCATGCTGGTCGCCCAGCGCACCAAGGAGCTGGCCCTGCTGCGCGCCGTCGGCGCCTCCCGCAAGCAGGTCACCCGGTCCGTCCTCATCGAGGCGTTCGTCGTCGGCGCGGTCGCCGCCGTCGCGGGTCTGGCCGCGGGCATCGGCATCGGGGCCGGGATGCGCTCCCTGATGGGCACGCTCGGCGCCACCGTGCCGGACGGGCCGCTGGTCATCTCGCCGGGTACGGTCGCGACGGCCCTGCTCGTCGGCATCCTCATCACCATGCTGGCCGCCTGGCTGCCGGGCCGCCGCGCCGCGAAGATCCCGCCGGTCGCCGCGATGAGCAGCGTGCACGCGAAGGCGACGACGAAGTCCCTGGTCCTGCGGAACACGATCGGTGCCCTGTTCGCCGCCGCGGGCGTCGCCGTGGTCCTCTACGCGACGACCATGGACGGCTCGGACGGCCAGGCCCCGATGGGCTTCGGCGCGGTCCTGCTGATCATCGGCGTCTTCGTCCTCACCCCGCTGCTGTCCCGCCCGCTGATCGCGGCGGCGGCCCCGGTGCTCCGCGTCTTCGGGGTCTCCGGCAAGCTGGCCCGCCAGAACTCGGTCCGCAACCCGCGCCGTACGGCCGCCACCGCCTCCGCCCTGATGATCGGCCTCACCCTGATCACCGGTATGACGGTGATGGCGGGCAGCCTGCAGAAGTCGATCGACAAGATGGCCAGCTCCGCGCTCAAGGCGGACTACGTCGTCTCCATGGCGAACGGCAACTCCCTCTCGCCGGACGTCGAGAAGAAGCTCGCCGGGGTCGACGGGGTCACGGACATCAGCTCCCTGCGCGACGCACCCTCACGCATCGACCAGCAGACGGAGTTCCTGACCGGCGTCAACGGCGCGGCGATCGCCAAGCTCACCGACCTCACGATCAGCGACGGCTCCTTCAAGGTCGGCGGCGGGCGGATCGTCGTCGACCAGGACACCGCCAAGTCGCACGGCTGGAAGGCCGGTTCGGACTTCACGGTGTCGTACGAGGACGGGAAGAAGGGGCAGCTGTCCGTCGCCGGTGTCTACGAGGGCAACGAGATGATCCACGGCATCATCGTGGACAACGCGGCGCTGTCGCCCCACCAGACCGACACCGCCTCCGACATGCAGGTCATGCTGAAGACGTCCAACGGCACGTCGGACGCGGCCAAGGACAAGCTGGAGAAGGCCCTCGGCGACAACCCGGCCATCAAGGTCCAGGACAAGCGGGACATCTCCGACGGCATCGCGCAGATGTTCACGCTGATGCTGAACATGCTCTACGGCCTGCTCGCGATGGCGGTCATCGTCGCCGTCCTCGGCGTCATCAACACCCTCGCCATGTCGGTCTTCGAGCGCTCGCAGGAGATCGGGATGCTGCGCGCGATCGGCCTCGACCGCAAGGGCATCAAGCGCATGGTCCGCCTGGAGTCCCTGGTCATCTCGCTCTTCGGCGGTGTCCTCGGCATCGGCCTGGGTGTCTTCTTCGGCTGGGCGGCCGGTGAGCTGCTGGGCAGCAAGATGGCGACGTACGAACTGGTCCTGCCCTGGGCCCGGATGGGGATCTTCCTCCTCCTGGCTGCGACGGTCGGCGTCCTGGCGGCGCTGTGGCCGGCCCGGCGGGCGGCTCGCCTGAACATGCTGACGGCGATCAAGTCGGAGTAGCGCTGCACGGCGGTACGCGAGAAAGGGGCCCCGTTCCGGACGGAACGGGGCCCCTTTCTCGCACGGACGACTCTCCCGCGTAGGTCACGCCCCCCAGGTACGCGCCCGCAGCGGCATCCCGGAGGCACCGGACGCCTCCGGTGTCCTGACCGCCAGTACCTGGTTGACGCCGATGCGGTTGCGCTCGAAGGCGACCGCGCTGGCCGCCATGTACAGCCGCCAGACGCGGGCCCGCGCGGGGCTGGTGAGCTTGACGGCCCGCGCCCACTGGGCCTCCAGGTTGGCGACCCAGCGGCGCAGGGTGAGCGCGTAGTGCTCGCGGATGGACTCGACGTCGCGCACCTCGAACCCGGCACGCTCCAGCTGTGTCACGGTCGTGCCGATGGGCGCGAGCTCGCCGTCCGGGAAGACGTACGCGTCGATGAACTCGTCCACGGAGTACGCCGATTCATCGCGCCGCGGCGGCCGCGCGATCTGATGGTTGAGCAACCGCCCGCCGGGCTTGAGGAGTTGGTACAACACCTCGGCGTACTCCAAGTAGCGCTCGGCGCCGACGTGTTCGGCCATCCCGATGGAGGAGATGGCGTCGTAGGGCCCGTCGGCGACGTCCCGGTAGTCCTGCACGCGGATCTCGACCTTGTCGGTCAGCCCCTCGTCGGCGACCCGCTTGCGGGCGTACGCCGCCTGCTCCTGCGACAGGGTCACCCCGACGACGCTCACGCCGTGCTCGCGGGCCGCGTGGATGGCCATCGAACCCCAGCCGCAGCCGACGTCGAGCAGCCGCTGACCGGGCTTCAGGTCGAGCTTGCGGGCGATGAGTTCGAGCTTGTCGCGCTGGGCCTCCTCGAGTGTGCCGCCGTCCTCCCAGTAGGCGCACGAGTAGACCATGGACGGCCCGAGGACGATCTCGTAGAAGTCGTTCCCCACGTCGTAGTGGTGGCTGATGGCCCGCTTGTCGCTGCGCTTGGTGTGCAGGTGGCGGCGTCTTCGGACCTCCTCGCGGGGCGGGGAGGGCGGCAGCGGGGGCCCGGCCATCTTCACCAGCCCCCGTACGGCGGCGCGCACCTCGGGGTCGCGCAGCGCCTCCCCGACTCCCCTGGCGTCCTCGCCCCGGTCCCACACCAGGCCGGACATCAGGTCCAGGGCGGTGTACAAGTCGCCCTCCACCCCGAGGTCTCCGGCAACCCAGGCCCGGGCGAGCCCCAACTCGCCGGGCTTCCACAGCAGCCTGCGCAGGGCCCGTCGGTTGCGTACGACGAGGGCGGGGGCGCCGGGGGGGCCTGCTTCCGAGCCGTCCCAGGCGCGGATGCGCACCGGGAGCGGGATCCCCAGCAACTGTTCGAAAAGGCTGTTCAGCCGCAGCGCGGCGTCCTGCATGGCGTACACCTCCGAGACGACACTCCCGAACGCTCCAACACCACGTAAACACCAACGGGCCTGCTGCGCAGTCCCCCTTCCGCGTTACAGCTGAGCAAAATAGTTGTAGCGGCCACGCGTTTTCGCCCCCGCCGCCCCCTGAAGGGGCGCGGGGAACTGCGCGACAAGCCCCCACCGGGCTGCAGCAAAAGAACCACCCCGGGGGACGCCGAAGGGGCCGCCCGCACCACGGATGGCGGGCGGCCCCTTCGGGGCGTTCAGTGACCGGAGGTCAGGAGGCCTTGGCCTTCTCCTCGGTCTTGGCGGCGGGCGCAGCCGCGGCGGGCGCAGGCGCCGGCGCCGGCTTGGCGGCCTCGTAGAACTCCTCGCGAGGAGACTCGATGGCACCGAGCGAGACGACCTCACGCTTGAGGAACATCGCGAGCGTCCAGTCCGCGAAGACTCGGATCTTCCGGTTCCAGGTCGGCATGGCCAGCCCGTGGTAGCCACGGTGCATGTACCACGCCAGGCGGCCCTTGAGCTTGATCTTCATCTTGCCCATGACGATCATCGCGACGCCCTTGTGGAGGCCGAGACCGGCCACCGCACCCTTGTTGGAGTGCGAGTACTCCTTCTGCGGGAAGCCCCGCATACCGGAGACCACGTTGTCGCCGAGGACCTTCGCCTGACGCAGCGCGTGCTGCGCGTTCGGCGGGCACCAGGCGTTCTCGACACCGGCCTTGCGGGCGGCGACGTCCGGCACCTGGGCGTTGTCGCCGGCGGCCCAGATGTAGTCCGTGCCCTGCACCTGGAGGGTGGTCTGGGTGTCCACGTGACCGCGCGGGCCGAGCGGCAGACCGAAGCGGGAGAGAACGGGGTTCGGCTTGACGCCGGCCGTCCACACGATGGTGTTGGAGTCGACCTCGAGACCGTTCTTGAGGACCACGTGGCCGTCGACGCAGGAGTCCATGGACGTCGAGAGGTAGATCTCGACCCCGCGGCTCTCCAGGTGCTCCTTGCCGTACTGGCCGAGCTTCGGGCCGACCTCGGGAAGGATCTTGTCCGCGGCGTCGACGAGGATGAAGCGCATGTCCTCGCGGGACACGCTGGTGTAGTACTTCGACGCGTCGCGGGCCATGTCCTCGACCTCGCCGATGGTCTCCGCACCCGCGAAGCCACCGCCGACGAAGACGAACGTGAGCGCCTTGCGCCGGACGTCCTCGTCGGTCGTGGAGTCGGCCTTGTCGAGCTGCTCAAGTACGTGGTTGCGCAGGCCGATAGACTCCTCGATGCCCTTCATACCGATGCCCTGCTCGGCGAGGCCGGGGATCGGGAAGGTGCGGGAGACCGCGCCCATCGCGATGACGAGGTAGTCGAAAGGCAGCTCGTACGCCTCACCCACGAGGGGGGCGACCGTGGCGACCTTGCGGTCCTGATCGATGGTGGTGACCCGGCCGGTGAGGACCTCCGCCTTGGGGAGCACGCGTCGCAGCGGGACGACGACATGCCGCGGGGAGATGCTGCCGGCGGCGGCTTCGGGGAGGAAGGGCTGGTAGGTCATGTACGACCGGGGGTCGACGACCGTGACGGTCGCCTCTCCATAGCGCATCTTCTTGAGAATGCGCCGAGCTGCGTACAGGCCTACGTACCCACCGCCTACTACGAGGATCCTGGGACGCTCCGTGGTGCTCATGCCATCGAGTATCCACCCGGTCCTGGGGGGTCGCTCGTGCGCCCCTTCACAAGCTTGGGCAGGGGCTCTGCTACACTGCGCGACCCACGTGACCCAGGTCATGGCGACAGCGGGGAACCACCGTGCAGTGCGGACCGTTGTCAACACCGCGTGAGCTGCCGCTCCGGCCTTTCGAACCGACCGGACCAGGTCCCCGTTTCACCCTCCGGCGACACCCTCGAAACACTGCCGTGAGCACGTTCCCAGGCCGCCCGAGCCCTCCACGGTGACCCCGGAGGCCCAATCCTCGCCCAGCAGGGCCTTTTTCCTTGTGAAGAACTTCACGAAGTTTCCCGACGGCTCGTCGCCGAGGGGCATTTCAGTGCCCCTCGGGCGCGCTCATACGCTATCCGACCCGCTCAGCCGAGGCTACCGACAAGTAGCCAAAGGAGACCCAGGCCACGGCCGGGCCATGGCCCACGCCACAGTTCAGAAGCCCTGGGCGATGGACCAGGCGATCCCGTCGAGGATGTCGTGCTCGCTGACGACGACCTCATGGGCGTCGTTCCGCTCCATGATCGCGAGGAGGACGAGGGCGCCCGCGCCGATCACGTCGACGCGCCCCGGGTGCATCACCGGATGCGCGGCGCGCTGTTCATGAGTGGCCTTCAGAAGGGCGTCGGTGATGCCCTTGACCCGCTCGTACGTGATCCGGGAGTGGTGGATCTTCGTGGAGTCGTATGCGTCGAGCCCCAGCGCGATCGCCGCGACCGTGGTGACGGAGCCGGCGAGGCCCACCAGCGTGTGTGCCTCGCGCAGCGGGACCGTCTCCTCGGCGAGGTCGAGCGCGGCCTCGATGTCGGCGCGCATCGCCGCTATCTGCTCCTCGGTGGGCGGGTCGGTGACGACCCCGTCCCGTACGAGGTGCCGCTCGGTCATCCGTACGCAGCCGACGTCGACGGAGCGCGCCGCGCGCACGTGGTCGTCGCCGACGACGAACTCGGTCGACCCGCCGCCGATGTCCACGACGAGGAAGGGCTTGGCCAGGTCGTGCCGGCCCGTCAGCTCCTTGGTCGCGCCGGTGAAGGAGAACTCCGCCTCCTGGTCCCCGGTGATGACCTCCGGCTCGACCCCGAGGATGTCCAGCACCCCGCGTACGAACTCGTCCCGGTTCTCGGCGTCCCGGGAGGCCGAGGTCGCCACGAAACGCAGCCGCTCCGCGCCGTGCTCCTTGATGATCGCCGCGTACTCCCGGCAGGCGGCGAACGTCCGCTCCAGCGCCTCCGGCGCGAGCCGTCCGGTCCGGTCTACGCCCTGGCCGAGCCGCACGATCGTCATCCTGCGGTCCAGCTCGACGAGTTCGTCCGTCCGCGGGTTCGCGTCGGCGACGAGCAGCCTGATGGAGTTGGTGCCGCAGTCGATGGCAGCGACCCTGGTCATGGTGTCCGGTCTCCTGTCGTGATGGTTCTCGCCCCCTCCGCCCCTACCCGTTCCCGTACCCGGGGGGCTTTGCCCCCCCAGCCCCCGGGCTGCTCTTTTGGTGCGGGTCGGTGCGGGCTTGTCGCGCAGTTCCCCGCGCTCCTGAGAGAGGCGCCGGGGGGCGAAGAAAGCCCTGCCTCAAGTGAGGCGGAGGGTCAGGTCCCGTCCACGGGGACCACGCACGCCCCCTTGCGCCACCACTCCGGCAGCATCGCGATGGCCTCGTCCCCGAGGGGGTTCACTCCGGGCCCCGCGGCCAGGGAGTGGGCCACCAGGACATGGAGGCACTTCACCCGGTCCGGCATGCCGCCCGCGCTCGGGAAGCCCTCCAGGACCTCGATGGTGTCGCGGCGCGCGATGTAGTCCTCGTGGGCGGCGCGGTACGCGGCGGCCAGCTCGGGATCGGTCGCCAGCCGGTCCGTCATCTCCTTCATGACACCGTTGGCCTCGAGCGTGCCGATCGCGGACGCGGCCCGCGGACACGTCAGGTAGTACGTCGTCGGGAACGGCGTCCCGTCGGGAAGACGCGGCGCCGTCTCGACGACGTCCGGCTGCCCGCAAGGGCACCGGTGCGCGATCGCGCGCAATCCGCGGGGCGGCCGGCCCAGCTGCTGCTTGAAGGCCTCGACGTCCGCGTCGGTCGGCTCGGTGCGCGGGGTGGGCGGCGGTGGCGTTTCCATGCCGTGAGTCACTTGTCTTTCTGGTCAGTTCACTGGTCGGCGGCGTCGGACTTGTCCACGCCGTCCCAGACATTGGCGTACCAGGGACGGGCGGCCGACCCCTTGTCGGCGCGGGCCTGCTTCGACGCGTCCGGGTCGATCACGACGTAGCCGGTCTCGCCCGGCATCACATAGTGCAGCCGCTGCCGGATCTGCTGCTCGGCGTACGCGTCGTCCTGCCAGCGCGCCTTGAGATCGCGCAGCTGCTCGACCCGCTCGCGGGCCTGCTCCCGCTGGCGCTCCACATCGGCGATCTCGGCCCGCTGGGACACGTACTGCCTTATCGGATACGCGAGGGCCACGATCAGGGAGCACAGGACGAGAGCCAGGAGCGCGGCCCGGCCCGTCAGCCGCGAGCGGCGGGCCTGCCGCTTGGTCTGGGAACGGTAGACACGGGCCGCCGTCTGCTCGCCGAGCAGCCGCAGCCTGGTCGCGGTGGAGAACCGGTCCCGGTCCTTCACGGCCATGAGTCCCGCCTCCCCAGTGCAAGCCCGTCACGTGCGTACGTCCCCGCACACGGTACGGGACCGAATACGGGGACGTACGTACGACTGGCTAAGGCTTGGCCCTGTGCGGGTCAGCCCTTGCCGCTCCGACGGTGCGCGGAGCGGACGTGCGGGAACACTCAGCCCTTGAAGCGCGGGAAGGCCGAGCGGCCGGCGTACACCGCGGCGTCGTCGAGGATCTCCTCGATGCGCAGCAGCTGGTTGTACTTGGCGACGCGGTCCGAGCGGGCCGGGGCGCCGGTCTTGATCTGGCCGCAGTTCACCGCGACGGCGAGGTCGGCGATGGTGACGTCCTCGGTCTCGCCGGAGCGGTGCGACATCATGCACTTGAAGCCGTTGCGCTGGGCCAGCTCGACGGCGTCCAGGGTCTCGGTCAGCGAGCCGATCTGGTTGACCTTGACGAGCAGGGCGTTGGCGGAGCCCTCCTCGATGCCGCGGGCCAGGCGCTCCGGGTTGGTGACGAAGAGGTCGTCGCCGACGATCTGGACCTTGTCGCCCAGCTTGTCGGTGATGACCTTCCAGCCGGCCCAGTCGTCCTCGTACAGCGGGTCCTCGATGGAGACCAGCGGGTACGCGGAGACGAGCTCCTCGTAGTACTCGGTCATCTCGGCGGCCGAGCGGGACTTGCCCTCGAACTCGTACTTGCCGTCCTTGTAGAACTCGGACGCGGCGACGTCGAGGGCGAGCGCGATCTGCTCGCCGGGGATGTAACCGGCCTGCTTGATGGCCTCGACGATGAGGTCGAGCGCGGCGCGGTTGGACTCCAGGTTCGGGGCGAAGCCGCCCTCGTCGCCGAGGCCGGTGGACAGGCCCTTGGTCTTCAGCACCTTCTTGAGGGTGTGGTAGACCTCGGCGCCCCAGCGCAGGGCCTCGGAGAAGGACTCCGCGCCGATCGGGGCGATCATGAACTCCTGGATGTCCACGTTCGAGTCGGCGTGCGAGCCGCCGTTCAGGATGTTCATCATCGGAACGGGCAGCAGGTGCGCGTTCGGACCGCCGAGGTAGCGGAAGAGGGGGAGGTCGCTGGCCTCGGAGGCGGCGTGCGCGACGGCGAGCGAGACGCCGAGGATGGCGTTGGCGCCGAGCGAGCCCTTGTTGTCGGTGGCGTCCAGGTCGAACATCGCCTGGTCGATCAGGCGCTGCTCGGTGGCGTCGTAACCGACGAGCTCCGGGCCGATCTGCTCGATGACGGCGAGGACGGCCTTCTCGACACCCTTGCCCTGGTAGCGGTTGGGGTCACCGTCGCGGAGCTCGATGGCCTCGAAGGCGCCGGTGGAGGCGCCGGACGGGACGGCGGCACGACCCGTGCTGCCGTCGTCGAGGCCGACCTCGACCTCGACCGTGGGGTTGCCTCGGGAGTCCAGGATTTCCCGGGCTACGACGACGTCGATGGACGGCACGAGCATCTCCTTCTGGGATGTGACGCGGGTACGCGGGGCCGCGGGGCCCGTAGTGCACGGAGCCGCGGTCGGCTCCGCGAGATGAGCCTAACCGCCTCGGAGGGATCGGCCAGCCGGTCGACCACCCCTTGGGCAGAACCGAGAGTAAATTGTTTCCGAACGGAACAAAAACCTGCCCCGTACACGAAACCCCCGCGCGCGAGAGCCGCATATGAAAGCGCACGAGAGCCACGCACAAAAAGCCCCGCTCCGGCGCGTGCGGGGGAACACGCACCGGAGCGGGGAGCCCGTGGGGACGGGGGACCCTCACGAGGTCTCCAGTATGGAGGCCTCCTCGATGAGGGAGCTCTTACTCCGCCGGGCAATCCGCCGAATGCCCGGCTGAGCTGTCAGCCGCGCACTCAGCCGAGGTGAAGCTGCTGACCCGGGTAGATGAAGTCGGCGTCGTCGATGATGTCCTTGTTCAGCTTGAACAGCTGCTGCCAGCCACCCTTGACGTGCTTCTTCTCGGCGATCGAGCTGAGGGTGTCACCCTTGACGACCTTGTACTCGCCGTCACCCTTCTTGACCTTCTTGCCGGTCGGGGTGGTGACGGTCTTGGCGGCCGGGCGCTCGGCCGAACGCGAGGCGGGCTGCTCCGTCGTCCGGGTGGTGGTGCTCGGGGTCGTGCTCTGCGAGCTGCTGGAGGTCCCACCGGTGTACGCGGCGCCCGACAGGCCCGTGCCGCAGGTCGGCCAGGCACCCTTGCCCTGCGCGGCGAGGACCTTCTCGCCGATGGCGATCTGCTCGGACTTGGACGCCTGGTCGGCGGTGGCGGCGTAGGCGGTACCGCCGTACGCGGCCCAGGTGGAGGGCGAGAACTGCAGGCCGCCGTAGTAGCCGTTGCCGGTGTTGATGGACCAGTTGCCGCCGGACTCGCACTGGGCGACGACGTCCCACTCGGAGGCGGTGGCGGCGGAGGCGTTGCCGGCCGCCATCAGCGGGGCGGCGATGGCGACACCGGTGACGCCGGCGAGCGTTGCGAGACGGGTAGTCCGATTGAGGACGGCCGGGCGGCGGTGCTTGCCCTTGCTGGAAAACAGCATGGAGAGATCCCCTCACCGACGCCTGCGAGGTGAGCTGTCGGGTTCGGGCGGGTGAGTGCCCGGTCGTACGCCACTGGCGCACGGCTTCACCCCAAGCCACTCCCGGTCAACTACCGGGCGCGGCGCTTACCTTGGGTCCCCCGCTCCTGCCTACGGCGCTGACGCGTCGACTGTTCCCGTACGGCCGTTGGCAGGATTCGGCGTTGCGACCGTCGGGGCCCGCTGTGGCGAGCGGTCATGACCGTAGACATGCAATCGGCGGAATTTCAAAGACGATCAGGGCTTCTGAGACTCATATCTCACTCGCGCCAAACCGGACATTCCACGGCGAACCGGGACGCGAACTCCCGCTACTTTTCGCCCGATTCAGCACCAACTGCAAGCGTCTGACCGGGAAGGATGAGGTCGGGATCGGTGCCGACCGCTTCCTTGTTCTCTGCGTACAGCTCGGCCCATCCACCCTTGAGGTCAAGGGAGTCGGCGATGGCCCAGAGACTGTCCCCGGCGCGCACGACATAGGAGCCGTCGGCGGCGTCACGGGAGGCGCCGGAGCCGCGCGAGGCGTGCCGCCCGGAAGCGCCGTCCGTACGACCGTCGGTCGCGCCCTCCGTCCCGTCCTCGTCGGCGCTGTCGCCACGGTGGCGCCCGGCGCCGGACGACGCACTGTCGGACGCGGCCGAAGAGTCGTCGTTCTGGCCGGACTTGTCCGACTCGTCACTCTTGGGCTTTTCTGTATCCGAGCTGTCGGAATCCTGTGAGGTGTCGGACTTCGTCGAGTTCTCGGTCGCATCCGAGGAGGCGTCGGACGAGGAGTCGGAGCCGGACGAGTCGGATGAACCAGACTCAGCAGACGAACCGGACGAGTCAGATGAATCGGAAGAACTCGATGAGTCGCCCGCCACACCCGTGTCGACCTCGACCGAGCCCGAGCTCTTGCTGAGCCCGGAGAGCGGTCCGCAGGTGGGCCAGGCGGCGAGGCCCTGGCCGTCGAGGACCTTCTCGGCAATGGCTATCTGCTGCGAGCGGCTGGCCTGGTCGGCGCTCGGGGCGTACTCGAGGCCGCCGTACGACTCCCAGTTCTCCTGGGTCAACTGCAGCCCGCCGTAGTACCCGTTGCCGTCGTTCGCGCTCCAGGCGCCGCCGCTCTCGCACTCCGCGACCCGGTCCCAGGTGGTGCCGTCGGCCGCGCTCGCGCTGGTGGCGCCGAGCAACGGGATCGCGATGGCCGATCCGGTCACTCCTGCGGCGACGATGAGGGCCGGGGCCTGACGGGGGCGACGATGACGGCCGTTCCCGGAGAGCATGCGGAAGCCTTTCGCGTGACAGCAGGTGACGACAGCCGCTACCGCGACTGCAGCGACGGATGGGCCGCGTTGATGGGTGAACGTATCCGCACTCGAACGCTTGTCACAAGTCGATACAGCGTAGATCACGTGAAGATCACAGAGTTGATGAAGTGTCACTTTTTCGCTGCTGAGAGGCTGTCCCCTGCGTGTCCGCTCATTACGGACGGGACAAGTCAAGCGGAGGCGTGAACTCCACGGGAAGTGTGCGCAATCCACGCATAATGAGCCCGCCGCGCCAGCGCAAATCAGCCGAATCTCCCGCGAGTTGGAGATCGGGAAGACGGGTGAGCAGGGTGGCCAGCGCGGTCTGGCCCTCCAGTCGGGCGAGCGGCGCGCCGAGACAGTAGTGGATGCCGTGGCCGTACCCGAGGTGTTGGTTGTCACGCCGCGAGAGGTCGAGCGTGTCCGGATGCTGGAACCGCTCGGGGTCACGGTCCGCTGCCGCCAGTACGACGAGGACGGGGTCGCCGGGCGCGATGTCCTGCCCGCCGATCCGGACCGCCTCGGTCGCGAACCGCCACGTGGCCAGTTCGACGGGGCCGTCGTAGCGCAGGAGCTCCTCGACGCCGGTTTCGAGGAGTCCGGTCTCCTTGGCGGCAAGGGAGGCCTGCAGTCGCCGGCGCTGCTCGGGGTGGGTGAGGAGGGCGTAGGTGCCGTTCCCGATGAGATTGACGGTCGTCTCGAAGCCGGCGAACAGCAGGATGAAGGCCATGGCGGCGGCCTCGTTCTCGGTGAGGTGCTCGCCGTGGTCGGAGGCGCGGATGAGCCCGGAGATGAGGTCCTCACCGGGGGCGGGCCGGTCGGGCAGGAGCCGGCGCTTGCGGTGGATCAGCTCGGCGAGATACCCCCGCATCTTCTTGACGGACCGCGCCACACCGCCCCTCGGCCCTCCCCCGTGCCGGATCATCATCCCGGCCCAGTCCCGGAAGTCGTCCTGGTCCTCACGGGGGACGCCGAGCAGGTCGCAGATGGCGTAGATGGGGAGCGGGAAGGCGAACTCGTGGATGAGATCGGCGGAGCCCTTGTCGGCGAACTGGTCGATCAGGTGGTCCGTGAGCTCCTGCACTCGCGGCGCGAACTCGGCTACGCGCCGGGGCGTGAACGCCTTGCTGACCAGCCGCCGCAGCCGGGTGTGGTCCGGCGGGTCGATGTTCAGCAGATGCGTCATCAACTCGGCCTTGCGCTCACCGGGGATACCGGTCTTCCCCTTCGCATGCGCGGGCTCGTCGTGATGGGCGGGGTTCTTGGACAGCCGCGCGTCCGCGAGCGCCTGCTTGGCATCCACGTACCGGGTGACCAGCCAGGCCTCCACCCCACTGGGCAACCGGGTCCTGTGCACAGGGGCGTGCTCCCTGAGCCAGGCGTACGCCGGGTAGGGGTTGGTGGCGAACTCCCAGGTGAAGAGTTCGGGGGCGGTGCTGGGGGGCTGGGGCTGGTCGGTCACTCCCTGACGGTATCGGCACGGGCTCGGCGGCAGCCCGACCGTCGCACCTGGGCCGGCGAGGCCGGAGCCTGCCGGCGGCCCGGGCCGGCAGCCCTGCGGTGCCCGGACCAGAGCCGCCAACTCCCCGTCCATCCAAACGCGTTGATCCCCGACGGGCTGGACCAACGGTACTCATCCCCGCCCTCCACGAAACCCCACCCACTTTGAGTCCGGCTGTCCGCAAATCACCTGCTGTTTGACTACGCGGCTCGACAACTCCCTACATTCGCGCCGTGGACCCCGAAATACTCAGATCCAGCTTCGCGATCGTCGAGAGACGGGCCGAGTTCGCGGTCAAGTACTTCTACTCGCACCTGTTTCGACACCACCCGGAGATCCGCGAGCTGTTTCCACTGGGCTTCCCGGAGGACATGGAGCGGCAGCGGGACAGACTGTTCGCGGCGCTCACGTATGTCATCGAACGGCTGGAGGATCCGGGGCTGCCGAGGTACTTACGGGAGCTCGGGAGGGACCACCGGAAATATCTGGCGGAGCCGGAGCACTACGCCGCCGTGGGGGCGAGTCTGATCGCCGCGTTCGCCGTCGTCGCGGGGTCGGCGTGGAACGCGGAGGTCGAGAAGGCCTGGGGCGAGGCGTACGGGGTGATCACGAATGTGATGCTGCAGGGCGCGTGGGAGGCACAGCAGCGCGGCGAACCGCCTTGGTGGGACGCCGAGGTGACCGCACGGACGCGGCACGGAGACGACCTCGTCGTCCTGACCCTGCGACCGCACCGCCGGCTGCGCTACTCCCCCGGCCAGTACGTCAGCGTCAACGTCCCCCATCTGCCCGGCATTTGGCGGCCGTATTCGCTGGCCAACGCACCCCGCGCCGACCACACCGTCGACCTGCACATCAGCCGGGTCGAGGACGGCCTCCTCTCCACCGCGCTCGTCCGGCAGACCCGGAAGGGCGACGTCCTGCGGCTGGGCGCGCCCGGCGGCAGGCTGACCCTGCGCACGCCCGTCGAACGCCCCCTCACCCTCATCGCGGCCGGCACGGGATGGGCGCCCGTGAAGGCGCTGCTGGAACAGCTCGACGACACACACGAGGCCCGGCTGTTCCTCGTCGCCCGCGACACCTCGTACCTGTACGACCGGGGCGCCGTCGAGCGCCTGCGGGCCCGGCTTCCCCGGCTCGCCGTCACCTTCATCACCCCCGCGCCCGGCCGGCCCAAGGCCCAGGCGACCGAACGGCTGCTGACCGCGCTGGGCAACCGCGCCGGCTGGACCCGGCACGACGTCTATCTCGCCGGTCCGCCCAAGCTCGTCGAAGAGATCGGCGAGACCCTGCCCTCCTTCGGCACGCCGACGGAGCGGATCTTCCACGACGTCCTGGCGCCGACCGGCCAGGGAGGCCCTCGGCCGGTGGGCTCGGCTGAGTGGCTCCTCGACCGCCCACAGCCGAGCTGGCACAACCCGTCGAGCCGGGCACCGCAGGCGTAACTCCGGCGCGGCCGCCACGGCCCGCTCGATCGTCAGGCTTCCGGCCCTCAGCCCCACCCCTTCTTTCCGTCCGGCCACTCGCGCACCCGGCCTTCAGTCCTCCGCGTCCGCCCCCGAAGACCCTTCTGCCGCCCGGATCGCGTCCCGGTAGGCCCGTGCCGCCGCCCGCAGCGCCGCCTCCGGGTCCACGCCCTCGGCCTCGGCGCGCGCGGCTGTCCGCAGCAACGCGTACCCGACGCCCTCGCCCCGTGGCAGCTCGACGTCAAGTCCCGCCGTACGCACCCGGGATGCCAGCTTCGCCGCCAGCGCCAGGCCCGGCTGGCCCAGCGGGACACCCTCCGTCACGGACGCGCGCTGCTTCTCCACGGCCTTCGTGCGCAGCCAGTGCTCCTTGACCTCCTCGGGGGTGGTGGCCGTCTCGTCCCCGAAGACGTGCGGATGGCGGTGGATGAGCTTGGCCACGATGCCGCCCGCGACGTCGTCTATGGAGAAGGGAGCGTCCTCGTCCTCCTCGGCGATACGGGCGTGGAAGACGACCTGCAGCAGGACATCCCCGAGCTCCTCGCGCAGCTCGTCCCGGTCACCCTCCTCGATCGCCTCGACCAGTTCGTACGCCTCCTCGATGCCGTACTTCGCCAGGCCCTTGTGGGTCTGCTGGGACGACCAGGGGCACTCGGCGCGGATGCGGTCCATGACCTGGACGAGGTCGAGGAGGCGGGCGCCCGGCAGGTCGTACGAGGCGGGGAGCAGCTCCAGGTCCGGCATCTGTATACGGCCGGAGCCGGCCAGGCGGGCCAGGCCGTCGGTGAGCCTCGGCTCGCCCTCGCCGGTGGCGACGACGACCAGGGTGCGGCCGCCCGCGCACGCGTCGACCAGCTCCTGAGCGGTCGGGGACGCCTCGTCGACGGTGATGCCCGCCTCGCGCAGATAAGGCAGCTGCGGGTGCGCGCCGTCCGCGCACAGGACCTGGTCGGCACCGCGGAGCGCCTGCCAGGCGGGCCAGGACAGCAGCCCGGGCGCCACCCGGTGGCTGGTGGTGAGCAGCACGATACGGCCGGGGTCGGTGGAGGTGGCGGGGCCGGTCGCGTCCGGGGCGTCGTCGAAGCTGGTTGCGTTCACCCCTCGAACGTAACCCACACCACCGACAGCCCCAGCCGTTATCCACAGGCCGGGCGGCCGACCGTCGGTCCACGAGGTGGATGGACGAGGAGCGCCGTACGACTGCCCGGCGAGGAGCGCCGTACGGCTGCCGGACGGGGACGGCCGTAGCACTGCCGGGACGGGGAGCGCCGTACGACTCTATCCGCGAACCGCCCGGCCGAACCGCTTATCCACAGCCCCCGCGCCCCGCAGGCCGTTACGCCGTCTGCTGGGTTCCCGCCGCGGTGACCTCCCGCAGCCACGGCGTCTTCGCGTCGACGCGGCTGCTCTTCCGGACGTCCCAGGCGCCGTAGCGCGGGTTCAGGTCGACGTGGAGTTCCTCGGAGGCGACGGACATCGCCTTCCAGAAGGTGGCCTTGCCCTCGGTGGTGTTCATGTCGACGCCGAGCGTGGCGGCCAGCTTCTGCGCCTCGATCTCGGTGCGCAGGCTGTCGTCGAGGTATCTCGGCGCCACTCCGTAGTTCTGCAGCCAGGCCGTCTCCAGCGCCTGGGCGCCGCCCGCCTGCTGTTCGAGGGAGGCCCGCAGCTGCTGGCTGTCCTTGCGGGTCACGCTGACGCCCGCGTTCTTCGCGGCCCGGTCCAGGACCCGGTCGAGGACCATGCCGTGCAGGGTGTCGCGGGTGAGCGTGCCTGTCTTGGCGATGGTCTGCTCGTACTCGGCCTCGTCCTTGGTGGCGGCCTTCTGCGCCGCGCGCACCTCGTTCACCCGGTTCTCCAGCTGCGCGACCGTGATCCGCTGACCGCCGACGACGGCCGCGGCGCCTGGATGCGCGTCGCTGCCGCACGCGGCGAGAAGAGGGGCCGCGGCGACGAGCGCGGCGGAGAGGACGAGCGCGGTGCGACGGCGGCGGTGCAAGGAAGCCTCCCGAGGAGATTGTGCGACGGTGCACAAAGTCTTGCGGTGATCGATGGTAGGCAGTGGCCCAGCTCTCGGCCACCCTTTCGACCAACGATTCGCCCAGCCTTCAGGCACCGTCGCACCATCACACCGGCGTCAGCCGCGTCACACGGGCATCAGCCGCGTGACACGGGCGTCATCCGCGTCACGCGGGCGTCAGCCGCCTCACCACACGGGCGTCAGCCGCGTCACACGGGCATCAGCCCGTGATCGCCACCGGCGCATCCCACGCGTCCCGGTCCACGGTGATCGTGTAACCGCCGCGCGACTCCTTGCTGTTCACCAGGTACTGGTGCGCCCGGCTGTGGTTCGTGAACTGGGTGGCGCCGAACGGCCAGTCCGCGGTCGTGGTGTTCTGCTTGTCCCACAGCGCGTACCAGAGGTTGCCCGGCAGGTCGGTCTTGTCGGTCGCGTTCGCGATGGCCTTGGCGCTGGAGCTGGTGAAGCCGTAGTAGCCGGTGCGGTACGTCTTGGCGTGCAGCGCCTTGTCGAAGGCGCGGACGTATGTCAGCACGGCGTTGTTGCAGGCCGTGTTCGTTATGTCGTACGCCTCCATGTCCAGGTAGATCGGGCTGCCGGCCTTCATTCCGAGGGCGGCGGCCTTGGCGACCGCGTCCGCGCCGTCGGCGGCACCGAGCGAGGCGGCGGTGGAGGCGGTGAGCTTCTCGGGGCTGGACCCGGACTGGCAGGACGGCTGGGCGCCGACGTACAGGGGGATGAGCTTCCAGCCTGCCGCGCTGACCGACTTCACCCAGGACGCCGTCAGATTGGGCTGGCTGCAGCCACGGTTCTTGCCGCCGACGTAAACGGCCGCGGCGCCGTAGAAGCCGGTGTTCCAGGCCTTCATCGCGGACAGCGAGGGCGCGGCGCAGGTGTCGAAGGCGCGCCCGGTGAAGGTCCGCTGCGCGGGCCACGTGGTGGCGGCCATCGAGGTCTGCGCGGCGATCCCGGCTCCGGCGACCACGGCGGCACCGGCCGCGGCCCATGCCACGTATCTGCGCTTCTTCGAATACCGATGGCTGGACATGAAATTCCCACCCCATGGTTCAAGTGACGAGTGCGCGGGGCACGCGCGCGTGCGGGACGAAGTGGACGGCCTTCTATGGCCCTCGATGGCCATCGATGGACATGGACGTCGTGCACGCGTGCGCGTGGCGCACGAAAACGGATCGCAACGTACCGGGCGCGCCCCCACCGTTCGGGAAACCCCGCACCTTGATCACCACAAGCTTCGGCCAAGGTGGCGCAAAGCCTGCGGTCCGGTGCCGCGATCAGCCCCGCACCTGTCCCAGCCACTGCAACGTCCGCCGGATCTCCGCGGCCATCGGGTGCCCGGGTCCGCGCAGCCGCTCCACGTCGTGCAGCAGTCTGGCCAGCGTGTCGTGGGCGGCGCCCCGGTCGCCGAGCGCGAGCAGCAAGTGACCGATGCGGCGGCGGACTTCGAGGGAGAGCTCGGGATCCCCGGCGACGTACTGGTTCTCGTAGTACGGCAGCAGCGCGCGGTACTCCGCCAGCGCCGCGGCGGGTTCGCCGAGCTGCTCCAGGCACTGGGCGGCCTCGTAGCGGAAGCGCAGGGACTGCGGGTCGGCCTGGCCGGCCTCGGCGGCGCGCTCGTCGGCGAGACGGCGCAGTTCGGGCAGCGCGCGCCGGTACTGGCCGTCGTCCATCAGCGTGGCCGCGTACTGCTTGCGCAGGGTGCGTACGACGGGCGAGTGCTCGCCGTGTTCGGCGGCGGCCGCCGGAAGGATCGAACCCAGGATGTCGACGGCCTGCGTGATGCGCCCCTCGCCGAGCAGCCGCTTGACCTCGTCGACGGCGCCCGCGACATCGGCCTTCTCCACGGCGGGCGCGGCCTGCGGCTGGGGCGCGGGCGTGCGCGCCCGGTCCGGCCACGGGGCGTGCGGGCGCAGGAAGGGGCGCGTGGGGTCGAGCGGGGCACCGGTGGGCATGCCGCGCGCGGGCAGCAGCGGAAGCAGTTGCTCGTACGTCTCCTGCGCGGAGCCCGGCCGGTGCTGCGGGTCCTTGGAGAGCAGGCGCAGCACGAGACCCTCCAGCGCGGGCGGCACCTCGGGGCGCAGCCGGCGCACCGGGAGCGGCGGCTCGTAGAGATGACGGTGCAGCACACCGAGCACGGTCGAGCCGGAGAACGGCACGTCTCCGCTGAGGAGTTCATGCAGCAGTACGCCGAGTGCGTACAGGTCGGTGTACGGGCCGACCGCGCCGCCCATCGCCTGCTCGGGGGCCATGTAGGCGGGCGAGCCGATGGGCGAGCCGGTGTGGGTGAGCCGGGTCGTGTCGGTGTCCATGACGGAGGCGACGCCGAGGTCGAGGACGGTGACCGTGCCGTCCTGCTTGACCATCACGTTCCGCGGTTTCAGGTCGCGGTGCACGATCGGCACGGCGTGTACGGCGCTCAGCACGGCGCACAGTTGCGCGGCGACCGCGACCGCCCACTGCCATGGGTACGGGTCGTGTTCGGCGAGGTGGTCGGAGAGGTCGGCCCCGTCGACGTACTGCATGACGAGGAACAGCTCCTCGCCCTCGCTGCCCGCGTCGTGAACCGTGACCAGGCCGGGGTGGTCGACCTGTGCGGTGACCCGGCACTCGCGCACGAAGCGGCGGCGCAGCTCGTCGGCCTCCTGGCCCGCGACCTTGTCGGGGCGCAGCAGCTTGACGGCGACACGCCGGTCGAGGCGCTGGTCGTACGCCGTCCAGACCTGGCCCATGCCGCCCTGCCCGATCAGGGTGGACAGTTCGTAGCGGTTCGCGACCATGCGCCCCGTCGCCACGCTCACCTGCCGTCCCTGCCGCCGTCGTGATGGCCGTCGCGCTTGCGGAGATAGTCACTGAGCTCGTCGAGCTCGGCACGCACCTGGTCGATCCGCGCGGGCGCGGGCCGCTGCGGGGGCGGCGGAACCGGGGTGTGCGGCACGGGGGTGTGCGGCACGGGAGCGGGCACGGGTGTCACCGGCGTCTGCGGGTGCGTGGCCGCGTACGGCGACGAGGGCTGCGGGTAGCCGTAGTTCACGGCCGGGGCCTGGGGCGGCAGATAGCCGGTGGGGTACAGCCGGTGGTAGTGACGTATGTCGGCGTACAGGTAGTAGCCGACGCAGGCCGCGGCGTTCAACAGCAGGATGATCATGCCCACGTTGCCGTTCGGGCTGCTGAAGTCGTCGGTGTGGTCGGTGCTGAGGAAGGCGAAGCTGGTCCCGAGGACCACGAGCGATCCCCCGAAGATCCACCAGTCCGCAGGCCGATGGGTCACGATCGCCGCCCTGAGCGGCGCCACCCACGCCAGGAATCCGATGCTGAGGATCGGCACTGCCACGAAGATCACGCGCAGCACGACCAACACCCCGGTCGAGGGTCGCTTCGGCGGAGGCGGCGCGTAGCCGTGGCCTTGCATGGCTGCTCCTGGAGGCCTGATGGGGACGGACGTACGAGTTCGGAGTCCGAGCGTATAGGCCGACAAGGACAACCGGTCCCGGGTTGTACCGAACCGTTGTCGTGCTGATCACTTCGCGCGCCCCGGCGGGTTTTCGAGGGCTTCCCTGGAAGCACCCGTTCCGTCAGTCCGCCGCGACCGTCCCGTCCGTCAGACCGTCGTACATGCCGCGCACCAACCGCTCGCCGAGCCGGCCCGCACGCCGGAGCGCGTCCTCGAACTCGGCCAGCGCGCGGAAGCGCTCGCCGTACCGGCGCTGCTCGTCGAGCGGGAGCCGGGGCAGCTGGAGGCGGCGCACGTCGAGTCGGGTGGCGGTGGACGCGTAGCTGCTGGCCTGGCGGTTGTTGGCGGTACCGCGCAGGAAGCCGGCCAGGAACCACGGGTCGAGGGCGGTCGGGACGGGACGCAGCAGCGTCAGGTTGCGCCCCAGGGCGGCGCCCGCCGTGTTCTCGTCGACCACGCGCGCGATGGAGCCGCCGCCGACCACGGGGACGACGACATCGCCCGTCTCGACCAGCACGGCTTCGTCCTCCCCTTCGGGCAGGGTCCCGGACGGCGCGGTTCCGGCGAGCACATCGTGGTCGGTGAGGACGGGCACGCGCGCGGGGGCCCCGTTTCCGCCCGTACGCAGCAGGAGCGCGCCCCCGCGCGCGAGTTCGCCGACGGTGATGAGCGGCCAGCGCGCGGGTTGCGTCGGCCGCGTCTCGGGGGGCGTGAGGTCGGAGGTCAGGCGCAGGGTCTCGCCGAGCCGTTCGCGTACGTCCGCGAGCTGCTCGGTGCCGCCCCCCGCGGCGGCCGGCGGCAGATGCCGGGCGGGGGCCAGGTCGACGTCGTCGTCGAGGAGTTCGATGACCGGCACCGCGCGGCTGAACCCCGGCTCCTCCCGCGCGCTGCCGGTGCGCTCGAAGGGCCGCCAGGCGTCGAGAACCGCGGTCCGCACGGCCTGCCAGTCCAGGCCTCCGCGGCCCTCCGCGGCCAGCGCCCCGGTGTCGACGAGCAGCAACTCGGGCTGCGCGGGCGCCTTTTCGGGGCGGCGCAGCACCCAGATGTGCAGCGGGATGTTGTACGGGGGTGCCGCGCCGATCGGCAGGGCGATCACGGCACGCAGCGCGCCGCGGCGCAGCAGGTCGGCGCGGATACGGCGGCCCGAGCGACGGGAGGCGGCCGCCGGGGGCATCAGCATGACGGCGCTGCCGCCGTCCTTGAGATGGGCCAACGCGTGCTGCACCCACGCCAGTTCGGATTCCGTGCGGGCCGGGAAGCCGTACTCCCAGCGGGCGTCGTAGGCGAGTTCGTCGTGGCCCCAGTTGCGCTCGTTGAACGGCGGGTGGCACAGGACGACGTCGGCCTGGAGCGTGGGATGCGCGTCGGCGCGCAGGGTGTCACCGGCGGCGGTGCGGACGGCGGCCTTCCCCTGGAGGGCGAGCCGCAGCGCGGAGAGGGCCGCCAGCTCGGGGGCGCTGTCCTGGCCGTACAACTCCTGGTCCGGCTTGGGCCCCACGGCCCGCAGGAGCGCACCGGTGCCGCACGCCGGATCGAGCGCCGTGCGCGCCGGCCCCGCGAGCTCGGCCATCAACGCGGCCAGGTCACCCGGGGTGAGCGTGTACTGCCGCGGGTTGTTGTCGAGGTGCCGCCCCAGCAGGAACTCGTACGTCTGCCGCGCGCCCAATTCGGCGGCGAGCTCGGCGGCGCCACGCAGGAGCGGGGCGGAGGGCAGGAGCTCGGGGCCGGTCGGGGTGTTCACAGCGCGCTCGCGGGGCGCGCCGAAGCGGGGAGTGATCACCTGGTCGAGCGCGGCGGGCAGCAGGGCGGCCAGGCGCTCGTCCGAACCCGCGCTCAACTCCAGCCAGTCGGTGGGGCGGTCATGGATGAGCAGGAGCGCGCAGCCGGCGTGCACGAGGGCGGTGACGGGACCCTCGGGGTGTCCGGCGAGCTGCTGCCAGACGCGTTCGCGCAGCGGGACCTCGGCGAGTTTGCCCTGGTCGCGCAGCCAGGCCTCGACTTCGGCGAGCGCGAAGGAGGGGCTGGTCTCGGTGCCCCCGACCGGCTTGGGGAAGTCGGCGTGGCGGCGGCGCCAGTTGCTGACGGCGGCGCGGCCGACCCCGGCGAGCCGCGCGATCCCGGCAGCGGTCACCTCTGTCGCGTTGTCCTGCACCGCCCGGCTCCCCTCGTCCTGGCCTGTGACGCCTGATGGCGCCGCCCTGGTCTGTGACGTCGAGCATACCGACGTACGCAAGATCTACCCCTTCACAGTCGTGTACACAACCTTCTCCGTGAATCGTGTTGACTCGGTTCACAAGCTCTGCTGTTATTGACCCATCGAACGGGCGGCCGCCGGTAGCGGCGGTCGCCACCTTGGGGAGGGGACAGACATGGGCATGAAGGCCAAGGTTGCACTGGGCGCTGTGGTGGGGATCGTCGTCATCGGCGTGGTGTCGGCGAACGCCGGCAACGGTGCGGACGGCAAGGGTTCCGGCGACAAGCAAAACTCCGCCAGAGCCGACGAGAAGTCGGGCGGAGGCGCGAAGTCCGACACGAAGCCCGCCGAGGACAAGGGAACCGAAAAGGCGTCCCAAGCAGAGCAGTTCAAGGCCTTCGTGAACAAGAACGGCAGCCCGAAGGAGAAGGCTGCCGTCTCCCACGTCACCAAGGTCCAGGGCGCCGACGAACAGAACGACCTGCTCGACTCCGCCGACGTCTACACCGACTTCACCGGCGGCCTGATGGGGAAGGGGATGGCCCCGGCCAAGCTCATCGCCTCCGCCTTCGCCGACTGGAAGGACAGCGCGAACGGCCTCGTCACGGTCTACGACGCCGACGGCGAGCTGCTCGGCAACGGCAACTTCTGATCCACGTACACCTCACCGCTCACTGAAATCCTGGGGAACTCTCATGCGTCGCACCGCACTTGCCGCCCTCTGTCTCGCCGCCGCGGCCACCGCGGGCCTCACCGGCTGTCTGCCCGGCGAGAACAAGGCGGACAGCAAGCCGAAGGGCCCGTTCGCCGGACTGACCGGAGGCGAAATCGCCGACCGCGCCGTGAAGGCCACCACGGGGGCCACCTCGCTCCGGATGAAGGGCGACATCCCCGACGACGAGGACGGCGGCACCATCGGGATCGACATGGCCCTCAACAAGAAGGGCGAGTGCGCCGGCACGATGAGCATGGCCGGCCAGGGCAAGGCCGATCTCATCAAGACCGGCGACACCGTCTACATGAAGTACGACGAGGCGTTCCTGCGCGCCCAGAGCAAGGGCGAGTCCAAGGCCGACACCGACGCGGCCGTGGCCATGCTGGCCGGCAAGTGGACCAAGATGTCCGCGACCGGCTCCGACGCCAAGGACATCGCGAGCTTCTGCGACCTCGACACCGTGCTCGGCGGCGCGGAGGACGTGAACTCCGATGCCACCCGCGGCAAGACCACCACCGTCGACGGCACCCCGGCGATCGTCCTTCGCGAGAAGGACGGCAAGGACCGCTACACCCTCTACGTCGCCACCGAGGGCAAGCCCTATCTGCTGCGGGTCGACAGCAGCTCCGCCAAGGACCCCGGCACGCTCACCTTCAGTGAGTACGACAAGCCGGTCCCGGCCAAGACCCCCACGGGCAAGATCCTCGACCTGGACAAGCTGGGCGCCTGAGGGCCCACCTGCAACCGGCCGTACGCCTCACGGGCCATACGCCTCACAGGGCCTACGTCTCACACGCCATACGTCGAGCTCACAGGGTGTGCCGCACCCACACGTTGGGCTCGACGTATACGGCGTATCCGCGCCTGGCTTCGCAGTGCACCGGCACCAGCGCGCCGGGCACGTCGACGAAGCCCTCCATGTCGAAGGGCAGCCCCGTCCAGGCGCGCCACTCCTCCAGCGAAGCCGCGACCGTCATGGACGCCGGTGCCACCGCCTCGACGACGCCGCCCGCCCGGACGTGGACGCGTAGCCACGGGTCGTGCGGCAGCCCGTCGGCGCGCTCCCGGAACGCGTACTCCTCCATCGGGGTGCGCGGTTCCAGGTGCTTGGCGCTGGGGCGGACGGGGGCGACGACCTCGGCGAAGCCGTGCGCCCGGGCGTTGTCCCGCATCGCGGAGAGCATCCGGGCCGACAGCCCACCGCCCTGGGCGTGCGGGGCGACGACGATCGAGATGGCGCTCACCGTGTCGGCCGGTGTGCCGCGGCGCCGGTCGGCGAATGCCCAGGCCAGCACCTGGTCCCAGCCCCGCGCGGGCAGTTCGCCCCGGTCCTCGTCCGCGAGGGCGAACGGCACGCTGTAGGCGTGGGCGACCACGCGGCCGTGCTCGTCCTCGGCGAACAGCACGTACTCCGGAAGTTCGGTGGCGATCCGGCCGTAGTGTGTGTCACCCACCAGGTCGTGGAGCAGGAACTCCGGCCAGCTGTTGGCCATCCGGACCACGTGCCCGAGCATCTCGGGACGCTCGGCGAGACTTGACACCTTCAGCTGCATGTCGCACACGGTAGGCGTCGACTCGCCCCGGGTGAAACGGTTTTGCCGTGTCGGCCTCCATGAGGCAGCGACATGGGTTCGCGCTCAGTCGGTGGCATGTCGATGTCGGCGGCCGAGCGGGCGGACGCAGCGTGGGTGAACGCGGGCGGCCCGTGGCGGCCCATTGCAGCCCCTGGCGGCTAGTTCGCGTGGAACCGCTTCGGCGCCTGTGTCGGGTTGCCGTCCGAGGGGAGTTTCTGGCCGGGGCAGCCGGAGAGCACCTTCTTCATGGCCGCCTTCTCGGCGGCGGTGACCCACAGCCCGTACTTCTTCTTCACGGCCACCTGCGCGGCGACATACGTGCAGCGGTACGCCTTGTTGGGCGGGAGCCAGGTCGCCGTGTCGCCGTCGCCCTTGCTGCGGTTGGCGCTGGCGCCGACGGCACGGAGGTTGAGCGGGTCGTTGGCCAGGGCTATTCGCTTGCTCGCGTCCCAGTACTTGGCACCCTTCTGCCAGGCGTCCGAGAGCGCGACGAGGTGGTCTATGTCCACCAGACTGCGGCCGCGCGCGAAGGTCACGTCCTGACCCCCGTACGGATCCGGGGAGAGGATCCCGGAGCTCACCTTGCACTCTCCGTCGCTGAACTTCACGTCCCTCAGGTCCCGTTTGAGGATGTCGTCACGGGTGTCGCACCGGTTCGAGTCCGTGTCGGCCCAGGCCGTGCCGAACCGCTCCCGGCTGTAACCCGTCTTGGGCGCGCGCCCCTTGACGGTCAGCGAGTCCACGGCGGTGAGGGCCGCGCCGCCGGCCGCCGTCTTCTGCGGGCCCGCGGAACCCGTGGTCTCCTTCTTGCAGCCGCTGACACCGGCACCGACGACGAACACCACCAGCGCGGCCGCGGCCGCCCCACCCCTCAGACGCAGCACGGCGTCCCTCCCCTTGCCTCCCCGGGTCCGCCCTGCACGGGCGCGTTTCCCCTGGTCCCAAGGTACCGGCCAGGGCCCCTCGGCCATACCCGCACCCAACGGGCAATCGGCGCACGCCGGGCGTATCGTCGGTGGTGAGTCACCTCCGGAAGGAGCTCTGGATGGGCATCTTCGACAGGTTCAAGAGCCACGGGCAGGACAAGGCCAAGCAGATGTCCGACGCCGCGGAGCAAGAGGTCAACGAAAAGACGGGCAACAAGTACACGGACCAGGTCGACGACGCGCAGCAGAAGACCGAAGGCGCGATGGGCATGGACCGCGACCGGCCCGAGCAGCCATAACCCGGAGACATACGGAGGCTTGCGTCGACTGAATCACCCTGAACCCCAGGCAACAGAGACCGTCCGCGGAGACCCGGTCCCGCGGGCGGTTCTACGCTGCCCCAGCCGGAGTTGACCTACCGGGCGCCTCGTCACATCGCCTCACACCTTCCCGATGCCCAGCGTCGTCTCCGAAGGCAGCAGCCCCGAGCTCAGCACCGCGACCCAGAACTCGCCGAGCAGGTCGGCGAGGCGGGCGATGCCGTCCGGGCCCAGGGCGCGCCAAGGGGCGGCGGCGAGTTCGTCCGTGTGCTGTTCGACCTGGCGGCGCAGCTCGTGGCCGGCGGGGGTGGCGGTGCCGTCCTCGTCCACCAGGCCGCGGGTGGCGAGGCGTTGACGGGCGGCGGTCCATTCCTCGGGGCTCCAGCCGCGGCTCTCGAAGCGCTCCACGGAGGCCGCGCCTATCGCCGCGAAGGAGACGAGTGACTCGACGGGGTCGAGCCCGGCGATGAGCAGTGCGGCGAGGTGGCCGTCGCCCCGGTGCTCGCGGAGGATCGTCGCCGCGTGCCACAGCTGGAGATGGGGAGCCTCGGGCCAGACCAACTCCGCGTTGGCGGCGGCGAGGGGACGGCCCGCCGTATTCGCGGCCTCGGCGGCACCGCGGGCCAGGGCGGCGGCCTCGGCGAGTTCGGGACTGGTGACGCGGTCCCCGAATATCGCGCGGTAGGCCCGGTCGACAGCACGCTCCCGCGCCTTCAGCACCTGCTCCGGGCTCGCCGTCCGCCACGCGGACTTCATGTGTTCGGCGACCATGCGCGGGCTGAAGCTGTAGAAGGCGGAGGTCACGCGCTCGCTGCCGACCGCCCCCAACGGCGCGGCGCGGTACGGAAAGTAGCTCGGCCAGCGCTCCTGTTCGCCGTAGCCGAGCGCGGCCGCTTCCTCGAAGGCCTCCGGTGCGTAGTAGAGGACGGCATGCAGGGGCTCCAGCAGATGCCAGAGCTGGCGCACCCGGCCGAGCTCGACACCCGCCCCGACTCCGGCTTCCGTCTTGTTCGTGGCGCTCGTCCCACTGACGTTCTCCGACATGACTCCACCCCTCGTCGCGTCCCACTCACTCAACAACTTGACACTGACTAGATTGCCCGCGCCCACCGAACTTGTCAATGCCTAGATTCGGCGTACGCTGCTGACCATGAACCCCGCGAAGACCGGCGACTCGGCGCGCCCCTACCACCACGGCGACCTGCGCCGCGCGATCCTCACCGCCGCGCTGGACGTCATCACCGTCGACGGCCCGTCCGCGCTGAGCCTGCGCGACCTGGCCCGCCGCGCGGGCGTCTCGCACGCGGCGCCGGCCCACCACTTCAAGGACCGCACCGGCCTGCTCACCGCGATCGCCGCCGAGGGGTACGAGCTGCTGGCGGGCGCGCTCGCGCAGGCCGAGGACCTGAGGGAGGCGGGCGTGCGCTACGTACGGTTCGCGCGTGAGCATCCCGCGCACTTCCAGGTGATGTTCACACCGGGACTGCTGCGCCAGAACGACCTGGAGCTGACGACCGCCAGGACCCTCGCGGGCGAGCGCCTGCGCACCGCGGTCACCTCCGTACCGGCCGAGGGCCGCGGCCCCGATGCCCGCCTCGCCGGGGTCGCCGCCTGGTCCCTCGCCCACGGCTTCGCCACGCTGCTCCTGAGCCACAATCTGGACGGTCCGGTGGGCGAGCAGGACCCCGAGGAGGTCTTCCGCGCCCTCACGGGAATGCTGTTCCGCTCCCACTGACCAGGGCGCGGCTCCCGCCCGGACCGCGCCCGGCAGAGCCCCATGACGAGCTCGCGCGCCGGGCGATCGCCGGCGCCACTTCCCCGTACGCGCGCCAGGCCGCGCCCAGAGGAAGGGCCAGGTCCTACGACCCCAGAACCGACGCCAAGAGCTCCCCGGTCCACCCCAGCAACTCCCGCCCCACCAACGGCTTCCCGCCCACCTTCGCCGTCTTCGGGCGGGGCACCAGGATCTGATGGACGGCCGGCTTGATGACGGTGCCCGGGTACAGGCGCTTCAGGCGCAGTTCCTGGGACTCCCTCAGCTCCACCGGGGCGAAGCGGATGTTGTTGCCCTGGAGGACGATCTCGCCGACGCCGCACGCGCGCGCGAGCATCCGAAGACCGGCCACCAGCAGCAGGTTCTCGACCGGCTCGGGCAACTTGCCGTAGCGGTCGACGAGTTCCTCGCGTACGGACTTGATGTCCTGCTCCGTGTTGGCGGAGGCGATGGAACGGTAGGCCTGGAGGCGGAGCCGCTCGCCGGGGGCGTAGTCGTGCGGGACGTGCGCGTCGACCGGGAGCTCGATCTTGACCTCCAGGGGCGGCTCCTCCTCGACGCCGCCTTCCAGCGAGGCGCGGTAGTCCGCGACCGCCTCGCCGACCATGCGCACGTAGAGGTCGAAGCCGACGCCCGCGATGTGACCGGACTGCTCGCCGCCGAGCAGATTGCCCGCGCCGCGGATCTCCAGGTCCTTCATCGCGACGTACATGCCCGCGCCCATCTCGGTGTGCTGGGCGATGGTCGCGAGCCGCTCGTGCGCGGTCTCCGTCAGCGGCTTCTCCGGGGGGTAGAGGAAGTACGCGTAGCCGCGTTCCCGTCCACGCCCGACTCGGCCTCGCAGCTGGTGCAGCTGGCTGAGGCCGAAGTTGTCGCCGCGCTCCACGATCAGCGTGTTGGCGTTGGAGATGTCGATGCCGGATTCGACGATCGTGGTCGACACGAGCACGTCGAACCTCTTCTCCCAGAAGTCGACGACCACCTGCTCCAGGGACTGCTCCCCCATCTGGCCGTGCGCCGTCGCGATGCGTGCCTCCGGGACGATCTCCCTGAGCCGCGCGGCCGCACGGTCGATGGACTCGACACGGTTGTGGATGTAGAAGACCTGACCCTCGCGCAGCAGTTCGCGGCGGATCGCCGCGCCGATCTGCTTCTCCTCGTACGGGCCGACGAAGGTCAGGACCGGGTGCCGCTCCTCCGGGGGCGTGGTGATCGTCGACATCTCGCGGATGCCCGTGACCGCCATCTCCAGGGTGCGGGGGATCGGAGTCGCGGACATCGTCAGTACGTCGACGTTGGCGCGCAGCTTCTTCAGCTGCTCCTTGTGCTCGACGCCGAAGCGCTGCTCCTCGTCGACGATGACCAGGCCCAGGTCCTTGAACTTCGTCTCCGACGAGAACAGCCGGTGGGTGCCGATGACGATGTCCACCCCGCCGTCGTTCAGGCCCTCCAGGACCGCCTTGGCCTCCGTGTCGGTCTGGAAGCGGCTCAACGCCCTTACGTTCACCGGGAATTGCGAATAGCGCTCGGAGAACGTGCCGAAGTGCTGCTGCACAAGGAGGGTCGTGGGGACGAGCACGGCCACCTGCTTGCCGTCCTGCACCGCCTTGAAGGCCGCGCGGACCGCAATCTCCGTCTTGCCGTAACCCACGTCGCCGCAGATCAGCCGGTCCATCGGGACCGTCTTCTCCATGTCCTCCTTGACCTCGGCGATCGTCGTCAGCTGGTCGGGGGTCTCCGCGTACGGGAACGCGTCCTCCAACTCGCGCTGCCACGGGGTGTCGGAGCCGAACGCGTGCCCGGGGGCCGCCATCCGCGCCGAGTACAGCTTGATCAGATCCGCGGCGATCTCCTTGACCGCCTTCTTGGCGCGCGCCTTGGTCTTCGTCCAGTCGGCGCCGCCCAGGCGATGCAGCGTGGGGGCCTCACCACCGACGTACTTGGTGATCTGCTCCAGCTGGTCGGTGGGGATGTAGAGGCGGTCGCCGGGCTGGCCGCGCTTGGCGGGGGCGTACTCCACGACCAGATACTCGCGGGTCGCGCCCTGGACCGTGCGCTGCACCATCTCGATGTAGCGGCCGACACCGTGCTGCTCGTGCACGATGTAGTCGCCCGCTTCGAGGCTCAGCGGGTCGATGGTCTTGCGGCGGCGGGCCGGCATGCGGGCGCCGTCCTTGCCGGCCGCCTTCTGGCCGGAGAGGTCGGTCTCGGTGAGGACGGCGAGCTTCAGCGCGGGGTCGACGAAGCCGTAGTCGATGGAGCCGCACGCCACATGGACGACGGAGGGGGCGATGTCCGCGAGGTCCGTGTCGAGGCGGGCCGCGATGCCCTCGCCGCCGAGGACCTCGACGCTACGGGCGGCGGGGCCGTGCGCCTCGGTGACGTACACCGTGCGCCAGCCGTCGGCGAGCCAGCCCTTGGTGTCGGCGAGGGCCCGGGCGGTGTCGCCGCGGTAGGTCTCGGGGGCGTGCATGCCCAGCTTGAGGGTGTCCGAGTCGAGTTCTTCGTCGGCCGCGAACGGCGACACCGACCACCACATCATGTCCAGCTCGCGCGCCCGGTCCCGTACGTCCGCGATGGACCACAGGGAGGCCGCGTCCACGTCGATGGGGGCCTCGCCGCCGCCGGCGGTCGCCGCCCAGGACGCCTGCAGGAACTCCTGCGAGGTCGCCACCAGGTCCGCGGCGCGCGTCCGCACCCGCTCCGGATCGCACACGACGGCCATCGAACCCTTGGGCAGGACGTCGAGCAGCAGCTCCATGTCGTCGACCAGGACCGGTGCCAGGGATTCCATGCCCTCTACGGCGATGCCCTCGGCGATCTTGCCGAGCAGCTCGCCCAGTTCCGGGTGCTCCTCGGCCAGCTGGGCCGCCCGCTCGCGTACGTCGTCCGTGAGCAGCAGCTCGCGGCAGGGCGGCGCCCACAGGCCGTGCTCGGCGACTTCGAGGGACCGCTGGTCGGCGACCTTGAAGTAACGGATCTCCTCGACGTCGTCACCCCAGAACTCCACCCGCAGCGGGTGCTCCTCGGTGGGCGGGAAGACGTCCAGGATGCCGCCGCGGACCGCGAACTCGCCGCGCTTCTCGACGAGCTCGACCCGGGAGTACGCGGCTGCCGCGAGCGCCTCGACGATCTCGCCCAGGTCGGCGCTCTGGCCCGTGCGCAACGCCACCGGTTCCAGGTCGCCGAGGCCCTTGACCTGCGGCTGCAGCACGGAGCGGACCGGAGCGACGACGACCGAGACCGGGCCGGTCTCCGGGTCGTCGGGGCGCGGGTGGGCCAGCCGCCGCAGGACGGCGAGGCGGCGGCCCACGGTGTCGCTGCGCGGGGACAGCCGCTCGTGCGGGAGCGTCTCCCACGACGGGTACTCGACGACGCCCTCCGGCGGGAGGAGGGACCTCAGCGCCGCTGCCAGGTCCTCGGCCTCGCGGCCCGTCGCCGTCACCGCCAGTACGGGGCGGCCGGCCTCGCGGGCCAGGGCCGCCACCGCGAAGGGGCGGGCCGCGGGTGGGCCGACCAGGTCGACGTGCATACGGTTGCCGTCGGTGGCGGCCCTCACCGCTTCCGCGAGGGCGGCGTCCTTGACGACGGCGTCGAGCAGACCGTGCAGGCTCATGAAGGGCTTCCATCCCGGGGAGTGGGCAACGCGAACCGCCCGACACGTGTGACGGGCCGGGGGCCTCAAGCGTACGACGCCGGGGTGCGGGGCGCCGGGCCTGTGGACAACGCCCCGCCTCCGTGCCCGGCACGTGTGGCCGCGCCCTGTCAGGGGCGCGGGGAACTGCGCGACCGGCCCCCGCCCACCCCCAGCCGGAAAACAACCCGGTGGTCCGGGTGGCGAAGCCCCCGGCGGGGTCCAGGGGCGAAGCCCTGGAAGATGGTCGAGTAGGGGCGGCGGGGGCAAACCCACCCACGCCCGCCCCCACCACCCCCGCAGCCGCAACCCCCGCCCAAGGAACACCCGGGCACACAGCCCAGGCCGCCCCACCGGGCCGAACAGCCGCCTCACCTCGCGCTGCCGGGTCTTCTGGGTCGGCACCACCCACGGAATCACCCCGGACTTCATCGCCCTGGACGACACCGACCGCTCCCTGCACGACGTCCAGGCGTACGCCCGTCAGCTGCACCCGCACGCCGAGTACGCCGTGATCGGCGCCGCCTACGGCTACGTACTCCTCAAACGGCGGTAGCTCCGACACACGCCGCAGGCCCGGGGCGAAGGGAGGGGACCTTCTCATGAAGGGGCCGGGCCCCTAAAACCCCCTTCGCGGGGGGTGTGTGGGGGGACCCCCGCCACTAGGGGGTGGCGAGCCAGTTCCAACCACTCCCCCCGCCAACCCAAAA
>NZ_JBVHRI010000011.1:62355-152071 GCF_055566975.1 Streptomyces sp. NPDC027189 | reverse complement strand
CAGTGATGGCGGGCGCGGGTTGGGGGGCGTAATAACGAAAAGGTAGCCGCCCACACCAAGAAATGACTCCTCCGCGAGCAACCCTCCCCCCCCCCCCCCCCGGGCCCGTCCCCCGCAACCCCCGTTCGCGGTGGCTGTGCGGCGGCCTCTCGGCCGCTAGTCGGTGGCGATCGCGTTCAGCACATTCATCCGGCCCGCCCGGAACGCCGGGATCAGGGCGGCGAACAGGCCCACGAACGCCGAGCCGATGAAGACGCCGATGATGGTCGGCCACGGGATGTCCAGGACTTTCAGACCCTCCAGGGCGAGAAGCTTCTGGGCGGTGGCGCCCCAGCTCATGCCCAGGCCGAGGCCGAGGAGGGCGCCGAAGAGGGCGATGACGACCGACTCCAGGCGGATCATGCGGCGCAGCTGGCGGCGGGAGAGACCGATGGCGCGCATCAGGCCGATCTCGCGGGTGCGCTCGACGACCGACAGGGCCAGGGTGTTGACCACACCCAGGATCGCCACGACGATCGCCAGGGCCAGCAGGCCGTAGACCATGTTGAGGAGCTGGCCCACCTGGTCCTTCAACTCCTGCTTGAAGTCCGTCTGGTCGCGGACCTGATACTGCGGGTACGGCTCCATGGACTTCTTCAGGGCCGCGTACGCCTGCTTCTCATGGCCGTCCTTGGCCTCGGCGAACATGATCGTGTTCGGCGGGATCTTGCTCGCGGGCAGGTACTTCTTCATCGTCTCGATGCTCGTGTACCGGGCGCCCTGGTCGATGGCGACGTCGTCGTCCGTGATGGCCGCGACCTCGAGCTTCGCCGTCTGCCCGTTCTTGAAGGCGACGGTGATGGTGTCGCCGACCTTCACTCGGTGCTTCTCGGCGTACTTCGAGCCGACCGACATGGCGTCCTTGCCGTACGCCGCCGACAGCTCACCGGCGGTCGTCTTGCGGCGCAGGTCCTGGGCGTAGGACGGGTCGGCCGCGGTGATCCCGGAGTCGTCGACCTGGCCGTCCGGCGAGGTCAGCTTGGCCTCCAGTTCCTTGTAGCGGCTGACGTGCGCCAGGCCCGGCGTCGACTCCATGGCCTTCTCGGCCTGCGGCACGATCCGCTGGTTGCCCTGGACGATGAAGTCCGCGCCGACCGACTTGTCGAGTTCGTCCGTCGCCGAGGCCACCATGGACGAGCCGACCACGGAGAGGCAGGCGACCAGGGCAAGGCCGATCATCAGGGCCGCACCGGTGGCGCCCGTACGGCGCGGGTTGCGCAGCGCGTTGCGTTCGGCGAGCCGTCCGACCGGACCGAACATGCGCAGCAGTACGGCGCTGATGACACGGACCACCCCGCCCGCGAGCAGCGGGCCGATGATCACGAAGCCGATCAGGGTGAGGACGACACCCGCGCCCAGCACCAGCGAACCGTCGCTCGCCTTGTCGGCGGTGGCCGCGGTGTAGAGCGCGAAGGCTCCGGCGCCGGTCAGCACCAGGCCGATCAGACCGCGTACGAGACCCGCCTTGCCGTCCGCCGGGGTGCCGGCGTCGCGCAGCGCGGCCATCGGGGAGACCTTGCCCGCGCGGCGGGCCGGGAGGTAGGCGGCGAGGACGGTGACCACGACGCCCAGCAGCAGACCCACCACCGGGGTGGTCGCCTTCACGGTGAGGTCGCGGGTCGACAGGTCCATGCCCATCGTCGACATGATCTTCATGAGGCCGACCGCGAGGCCGACGCCCGCGCCGACACCGAGGATCGAGCCGAAGAAGCCGAGCAGCAGCGCCTCGACCAGGACCGAGCGGTTGACCTGCTTGCGGGAGGAGCCGATGGCGCGCATCAGGCCGATCTCGCGGGTGCGCTGGGCGACCAGCATCGAGAAGGTGTTGATGATCAGGAAGATGCCCACCAGGAACGCGATGCCGGCGAAGCCGAGCATGGCGTACTTGATGACGTTCATGAACTGGCCGACGCCCTTGCGGTTCTCGTCGGCATTCTCCTTCTGCGTCTGGATCTTGTACGACCCGTTCAGCGTCTGAGAGACGTTCTGCTTGAGCTGCGCGTCCGAGACACCGGACGCGGCGGAGAGGTTGACCTGCGTGAACCGGCCGGTGGCGCCGAGCAGTTCGCGCTGCGCGGTGGCGGTGTCGAAGTAGACGACGGCGGCACCCGGGTTGGTCACCTTGAAGGTGGCGATACCGACGATCTTCGCCTTGAAGTCACCGGTGACCGCGATGGTGCGCAGTTCGTCGCCCATCTTCAGGTGGTGCTTGTCGGCGGTGTCGGCGTCGACCATCACCTCGGTCGGGCCGCGCGGGGCGTGGCCCTGCGTGATCTCCATGGACCGGAGGTCGTTGCGCGTCCAGTTGCCCGCGATCGTCGGGGCGCCGGTCGTGGACCCCATGTTCTTGTTGTCGCTGTTGACGACGGTCACGTTCATCGAACTGACCGCGCCCTCGGCGGACTTGACGCCCTCCGCCTTCTTCGCCCGCTCCAGTACGGAGACCGCCACCGACTCGGGCTTGCCGTTCTGCGGGGTGTCGTCGCTCTTGGCCGCCTTGGGCAGCACCGTCACATCGGCGGAGGTGACCGCGAACAGCTTGTCGAACGTCGTGTTCATCGTGTCGGTGAACACCAGGGTGCCGCAGACGAAGGCCACCGACAGCAGGACCGCGACAGCGGAGAGGGCCATGCGTCCCTTGTGCGCGAAGAAGTTGCGCATCGAGGTCTTCAGGACGGTCATGACGTACGCCCCCGGGCGTCGAAGTCCTTCATGCGGTCCAGGACCTGGTCGGCCGTCGGCTGGTACATCTCGTCGACGATCCTGCCGTCCGCGAGATACAGCACCCGGTCGGCGTACGAGGCCGCCACCGGGTCGTGCGTGACCATCACGATGGTCTGGCCGAGCTCGTCCACGGAGCGGCGCAGGAAGCCGAGCACCTCGGCGCCCGCACGGGAGTCCAGGTTTCCTGTCGGCTCGTCACCGAAGATGATCTCGGGGCGCGCGGCCAGCGCACGGGCGACGGCGACACGCTGCTGCTGACCACCGGAGAGCTGGTTCGGGCGGTGCTTGAGGCGGCCGGCGAGCCCGACGGTCTCCACGACCTGGTCCAGCCAGCCCTTGTCCGGCTTGCGGCCCGCGATGTCCATCGGCAGCGTGATGTTCTCCAGCGCGTTCAGCGTCGGCAGCAGGTTGAACGCCTGGAAGATGAAGCCGATCCGGTCCCGGCGCAGCTGCGTGAGCTTCTTGTCCTTGAGCCCGGTGATCTCGGTCTCGTCCAGGTAGATCTGTCCGCTCGTCACGGTGTCGAGCCCGGCGAGGCAGTGCATCAGCGTGGACTTGCCGGACCCCGAGGGGCCCATGATCGCGGTGAACTGGCCCCGCGCTATGTCCACGTCGATGTGGTCCAGGGCGACGACGCGGGTCTCCCCCGACCCGTAGGCCTTCACGACCTGCCGCGCCCGCGCGGCAACGGCCGTACGCCCTCCAGTGCCCCCGTGCCTGGGAATGGTCACAGCCGATGTCACGGTAAGTCTCCTATGTCGGGCAGCAGTTGATTCCGCTGCTCAGCGGTTGAAAGTGCGCTTCGGTACGTCGGCAAGTCTGGTGCCGGGCGGTGGTCCGGCGCGCTGGTGCTCAGCGCAGTCTTTTGCTGGGGAAAACCCCACCCCCAAAGGTGCGGTCCGTACGACCGGACGTGCTCCCCAGCGGCGTAAAGCCAGGTTAAGGACGAGCCCCGCCCCGTCTCGTCCTCCAGCGGGAGGAACCCTCCCCGAGCCCTAGTACGGAGGTCCCCCTAGGGGCCCTCCACCCTTCGGTGGAGTCCTTCTCGGGGTCGCCTACACCCTTGAGCCGACTCAGCGTCCACCCTCCCGCGACGTGAGGGTCAAGTGGGAGAGTGTTCCTCGGCAGATAGGTGCAAGGGGAAGGAATCTCGTGGACCAGGGGGAAACCGAGATACGAGCCGCGGCGACGGGCTCGGCGAGCCGGCCTCGGGACACCCGCGGACGCCGCGCCGTGGTCGCCGCCCTCATGCTCGCGATGGCGCTCGCCGCGCTCGACTCCACCATCGTCTCCACGGCCGTACCGCAGATCGTCGGCGACCTCGGCGGCTTCTCCGTCTTCTCCTGGCTGTTCTCGGGCTATCTGCTGGCGGTGACGGTCACGCTGCCGGTGTACGGCAAACTGTCGGACACCTTCGGCCGCAAGCCGGTGCTGATCGCCGGCGCCGTCGTCTTCCTCCTCGGCTCCCTGCTCTGCGCCACGGCCTGGAACATGGCCGCGCTGATCGCCTTCCGCATCGTGCAGGGCCTGGGCGGCGGCGCCCTCCAGGGCACCGTGCAGACGCTCGCCGCCGACCTGTACCCGCTCAAGGAGCGCCCCAAGATCCAGGCCAAGCTGTCCACGGTGTGGGCGACCTCGGCGGTCGCGGGTCCCGCGCTGGGCGGAGTCCTCGCGGCGTACGCCGACTGGCGGTGGATCTTCCTCATCAATCTGCCGATCGGCGCGCTCGCCCTGTGGCTGATCGCCCGTCACCTGCACGAGCCGGCACGGGAGACGACCCGGCGTCCGCGCATCGACTGGGCGGGCGCGCTCGCCGTCTTCGCCTGCGGTGGCGTCCTGCTCACCGCGCTGGTGCAGGGCGGTGTCGCCTGGGACTGGCTGTCGGCGCCCTCGATCGCCCTGTTCGGCACCGGACTCGGCCTGGTCGCGGTGGTCGTGCTGGTCGAACGGCGGGCAGCCGAGCCGATCATCCCCGGCTGGGTGTGGCGGCGGCGCACCATCGCGGCGGTGAACCTGGCGCTCGGCGCGCTGGGCCTGCTCATGGTCGCGCCCACGGTCTTCCTGCCCACATACGCGCAGGCGGTGCTGGGCCTGGCCCCCATCGCCGCCGGATTCGTGCTCTCCGTATGGACGCTGAGCTGGCCGGTATCGGCAGCGCTCAGCCAGCACGTCTATCGCCGGATCGGCCTCCGCAACACCGCGATGCTCGGTATCGGGGCGGCGACCCTGCTCCTGCTGGCCTTCCCGTTCCTCCCCTACCCGGGCCGGCCGTGGCAGCCGGCCCTGCTGATGCTGTTGCTGGGCGGCGCGCTGGGGCTCTTCCAGCTCCCCCTGATCATCGGTGTCCAGTCGACCGTCGGCTGGGCCGAACGCGGCACGACCACCGCGTCCGTCCTCTTCTGCCGCCAGACCGGACAGACCATGGGCGCGGCCCTGTTCGGCGCGGTCGCCAACGGGGTGCTGGCCGCGCGGCTCGGCGGCGCGGGGGATCTCGATTCGGTGACCCGCGCGCTGGACTCGGGCGCCCCCGCCGAGCATCTGCGCCACGCGGTCGCCGACGCGGTCCACGCCGTGTACCTGGGGGCGGCCTGCGCGGCCGCGCTCTCCTTCCTGATCCTGCTGTTCGTCGCACCGCGCCGCTTTCCGGTGCTGAAGAACCCCGCGGACTGAGACAACGCCCGGCCCGGTCGGCCCTGCGTTGCGTCACGACCGACGCCACCCCGGTCACCGCCGCGTCGCACCAGGGACGGGAAGCCGCCGGGGCGACGGTGCGGGGCGGGACGCAAGGGGCTTCACCGTCGACTCCGTTGTGTCCGCCAACAGGTATCGGCGCGTCAGATCCCTGATTTCCCGGCTGCGCACAAGTTCCGCACAGCAACAGGGGTAAACGCGGGTAACACCCCAGGTCACCGAAGTAAGCGCATACCGACCGCTCAGTTTGGTGAAACTGTCGCGCGCCGCGGCTACCTGCGAGTAGCGTGCGCTGCTCACCCCCCAGCTCCCTGCGGTCCGCACCGGACCCGAGCCACGCAAGGAGAAACGGGATGCCAGACGCGTTCTCGTCCCCCGAGTACCAACCGCCGCGCCTACCGCCGCACCAGCCGTCGCCCCCACCGCGGTACCAACCGTCGTACCAACCGTCGTACCAGTACCCGCAGTTCCCGAACAGCGCCTCACCCTCCTACGTCACCTATCCCTGGCAGCCCCCGCCACCCGAGCCCGAGAGAAGGCGCCTGCCGCGCCATCAGGCGCTGGGGCACCACAGCGACATCAGACTCCTGCGCGGCGCGTACCGCTGGCAGCGGCGGGTGGCGACGCTCACCGCGCTCGGATACTTCACCCTCTTCCTCCTCCTCTCCGCGTTCGCGCCGGAGCTGATGACGAGCACGGTGTCCGGCGGACTGTCGACCGGGCTGCTGCTCGGACTGCTCCAAGTGCCCGTCACCTGCCTGGCGATCGGGCTGTACGAGTACACAGCGCGCCGGCGCGTCGACCCCATCGCGGACCGCATCCGCAAGCAGGCCGAGCTGGACGCGAAGCGGGAGGCGGCACGATGACAGGGGTGACCGGGTTGACCGGGTTCAGCAGTTCGGCGCAGGCCATGTCGCTGGTGGCGTTCACGACGGTGGCCACGATCACGCTGCTGCTGTGCGTGATGACCGGCCCCGACCGTGACGACCTGGACGAGTTCTACACGGGGTACGGATCGCTCTCGCCGATGCGCAACGGGCTTGCCATCGCCGGGGACTACATCTCCGCGGCGACCGTACTCGGCACGGGCGGGGTCATCGCGCTGGCCGGCTACGACGGCGTCGTACTGGCCCTCAGCACGGCCCTCTCCCTCATGCTGCTGATGTTCCTGCTGGCCGAACCGCTGCGCAACGCGGGCCGGTTCACCATGGGCGACGCGCTCGCGCGCCGGATGCCGGGACGCGCGGTCCGCATCACCGCGTGCGCGGTGACGCTGGTCGCGCTGCTGCCGCTGATGCTCGTCCAACTCGCGGGAGCCGGCGACCTGCTGGCGTTCATCCTCGGCTTCTCCAGCGACTCCCTGAAGACCGGCTGCATCATCGGGCTCGGCGCGCTGATGATCAGCTACGCGGCGATCGGCGGCATGAAGGGCACCGCCCTCATCCAGATCCTGAAGATCGTGATGCTGCTCGGCTCCGGCGCGATCGTCGCCGTACTCATCCTGCACCGGTTCGACTGGAGCCCGGGGGCGCTGCTCGACGCGGCCGGCAGCAACAGCGGCGTCGGCTCCGCGTTCCTCCACTCGGGCCTGCAGTTCGCGGGCGGCCCCAGCCCGCGCCTGGACATGATCACTTCGGAGCTGACCGTCGTCCTCGGCGGCGCCTGCCTCCCGCACATCACCATGCGGATGTACACGGCGGGCAGCGCCCGCCAGGTGCGCCGCTCGATGTCCTGGGCGGTGCCGTGCGTGGCCCTGTTCGTCCTCGTCATCAGCGTCATCGGCTTCGGCGCCACGGCGCTGATCGGCCGCGAGGTGATCGCGGGCGCCGACCCGCAGGGCAACACCGCGTACCTCCTGGGCTCCAGGGCGGCCTTCGGCGCGGACGTCTCGACGGCCGAATCCCTCCTCTTCACCACGGTGACGACGGCGATCTTCCTGACCCTGCTCGCCTCGGTCGCCGGGATGATCCTCGCCTGCGCCAACTCCCTCGCCCACGACGTGTTCGCGCACGGCAGGCTCTTCCGCGGCCGCCGCCGCGACGACCAGCTGTCACCGCGCCGCGAGATGATCCTGGCCCGCGTCTCCGCCCTCGCGGTCGGCGCACCGGCCATCCTCCTGGCCACCCTCGTCCAACACCACAGCCTGCAACCCCTGGTCACCCTCTCCTTCTGCCTCGGCGCCTCCGCGATAGCGCCCGCCCTGGTCTACAGCCTCTTCTGGCGCCGCTACACCCGCACCGGCCTGCTCGCCACCCTCATCGGCGGCACCCTCACCGTCCTCCTCCTCATGCCCGGCACCAACCTCGTCTCCGGCTCCCCTACCTCCGCCTTCCCCAACGCCGACTTCAACTGGTTCCCGTTCACGACCACGGGCCTCGTCTCCATCCCCCTCGGCTTCGCCTACGGCTGGCTGGGCACGGTGGCCTCCGGCCGGAGGAAGGCGGAAGAACAGAGAAGGCAGTACGAGGCAGTGGAGGGGTGGATTTTGGCGGGGGCGGTACGCAGGGGGAGTTAGGGCCTGCCTTTCGGATCACGCCGACTTCGGGCGACGGCGCCTCCCAAACTGCCGGTGAGCGGGGCTCGGTGCGTGCAGCTGCCCGGCGGAGGAGGAAGTCGACGCGATGGGGGTCCCCCTGTTCGAGCGAAGCCGAGAACTTGGGGGGGGCGGCGAGTGACGACAACGCCGCCCGCGGCCGCCGTCGCGCTGCGCGCACTGCCGCCAAAGCCGCCGAGGCGCCCACGCATGACGCCACATCAGCCGTCGCGCTGCGGCATGACACCGCATTCGCCGTCACCTTGCCGCGCACCGCCGCCAAGGCAGCCCCCACATTGCCGCGCACCGCCGCCAAAGCCGCCGAGGCGCCCACGCATGACGCCACATCAGCCGTCGCGCTGCGGCATGACACCGCATTCGCCGTCACCTTGCCGCGCACCGCCGCCAAGGCAGCCCCCACATTGCCGCGCACCGCCGCCAAAGCGGCCGAGGCGCCCACGCATGACGCCGCATCAGCCGTCGCGCTGCGGCATGACACCGCATTCGCCGTCGCCTTGCCGCGCACCGCCGCCGAGGCCGTCCTCGGGCTGCCCCTTCCAGCCGACCGGGACGGGTGGACGGGTGGGAAGCCCGCCGCGGAGCGGCGAAGAAGGCCCCCTGGAGCGGGGCAGAGCCGGGCCGCGGAGCGGCGAAGGCTTCCGGGGCCGCGGAGCCGCAAAGACGTCCGGGAGCCGCGGAGCGGCAAGGTGTCGGGGTGGCTACTCCGCCGGCGCCCGACCCGTCAGGGTCGTGAGGCTTGTGCGTACGTGGTCCATCTGGGCCCGTACGTCGTCCCAGCGCTTCCCATGCTCGCGCAGCACCCGCTCGGTCTCCCTGGCGATCCGATCCTCCCGAACCCGCGCCTCGGCGAGCAGCTCACCGGCACGGGCCACCGCGTCCTCCTGCCGGCGCAGAGCCGACTCCTCGGCCTCGGCGAAGGCCCGCTCCGCCTCGGAGAGCGCGGCTTCGGCGCGCGCGAGGCGTTCGACGTGGTGCGCGTCGAGCGCGGCCTCCCGCTCGGCCGCGGCACGCTCGGCCTCCGCCCAGCGCTCGGCGCGCTCCTTCTCCTCCTCGCCGAGCAGCCCCTCCGTACGCTGCCGCATCTCCCGCAGCGCGGCCAGCGCCTCACCACGGTTCTCCTTGATGTCACGGCGAGCCGAGATCCGCATCTCGTCGGCCTCCGCCCGCGCGGCGAGCAGCCGCTGCCGGGCGCGTTCCTCGGCCTCGCCACGCACCTCGTCGGCGTACGCCTGCGCGGCCTCCCGCACCTGCCGCCCCGCCGTCTCGGCCTCGTCGACGACCAGCTGGGTCTCACGGCGCGCGGTGTCGCGGACGGACGCGGCCTCCTCCTCGCCGAGTTCGAAGATCCGCCGGGCACGCTCACCGAGCGTGTCGTACGTCTGCGGGGCGAGCCGTGCCACGGTCTCCCGCAACCGCTCCACCTCCGCGCCCATCTCCTTGGCCAGCACGGTCAGCCGGGCGGCCCGCTCCCAGGCGGCGTCCCGGTCCCGGGAGAGCGCCGCGGTGTACGCGTGGACCTGCTCGGGACGGTAACCACGCCCCCGTACGGCCATGAAGCCGTGCGGCGACACCGATGCGCTGCTCATCCTCGAACCCCTCTCCGCCCGACCTACACGAAATGAAGATTTCGCGCACATCTTGATGGATCACACGGAAGTGTTCATAACGCGACACTCCGCCCGCCCATCCGGCCAGGGATGCGTCATTTGAGGCCGGAAGCCGGAATCGCGGTGTCGCGACGCAGCGCCGAGAAGGGCTGTCGGGCCGGCGCACGGTCCACCCGACGACATCACCGACCCCGGAGCGGGAAACGCACGAATGCCCGAACGACCGAGGCGCCCGACCCGTCACACAGGTCGAGCGCCTCGTTCGTGCACGTGCCCGCGGAGCTACAGCAGGCCGTCCCACATCTGCTCGAGCAGGACCGACCACCAGCTCTCCGGGGAGCCGAGGGCCGCCGGATCCAGGGAAGCGAGCTGGGCCTGGAAGTCGACGGTCCAGCGGCCCGCCTGCTCCTGGTTGAGGCCGAAGCGCAGCCGCCACATACGGCCGAGCAGCGCCAGGCAGCGCGCGAACTCGGGCAGACCCGTGTTCACGAACTGCGGCGGCACCGGTGCACCGCCCGGACCCGCCTCCACCGGCACGGCCACGATGTTCGCGGTGCCGTACTGGACACAGATCGCCCTGCCGAAGTCGCTGCCCATGACGAGGTACGAGCCCGCGTCCGCGGCAGGCTGCACCCCGCGCTCCTGCGCCAGCTCGGCGAGCGTCGGCACCGGGCGGCCCGGCTGGGCCTGCGCCCAGAAGAACGGGCCCATGTCGACCGGAAGTCCGGCCATCACCAGCGTGTGCGCCACGATGTTCGGCACGCCCTGACGCGAGACCGCCGCCTGGTCGAACCGGAACACGCCCGGCCCGAACGCCGCCGCCAGCTCCTGCCCGATCGCCTCCGGCGGAATCGGCGGCGCGGGCTGCACCGGCGGAATCGGCGCCCGTACCGGCGCCGGACGCGCCGGACCGTCCGCCACCTGATGCAACTCGCCCTGGTGAGCCAGGAGTTGGTGCATACCCTGCTGACGGCTCGCGTGATCCGTGCCGTACGGCGCGATGCTCGTGATCCGCGCCTGCGGCCACGTCTCCCGGATCATCCGCGCGCAGTACGCGCCCGGCAGCTCACACGACTCCAACTCCGTGTGCAGCTCCAGCACTTGCTGCGGCGGCACGTTCATCGCCCGCAGCTCGTGCAGGATCTGCCACTCCGGGTGCGGCGTACCCGGCGCGGAACGCCGGATCAGCTGCTGCTCGGAGCCGTCCTGCGCGCGATAGCGCAGTACGGCCTGATAGCCGGGCCCGACGGTCGGCTGCCCCGCCTGCGGATACCCGTACGCCGGCGGCTGCTGACCGGGGGCCATCGGCTGTCCCGGCATGGGCTGACCCGGCATGGCCTGCCCGGGCAGCGGCTGGGGAGCACCCGGGGGCATACCGGGAGCCTGCGGGGGCGGCGGTGCGCCGGGACCGCCGACGGCGGGACCCGCGAGCATGGTCGCGGCATGGTGAACACCACCCGGCGGCGTACCACCCGGAGGCTGCGGCGCACCAGGAGCACCGGGAGCGCCCGGCGCCCCCGGGGGCTGCGGCGCCCCGGGGCCACCGACCGCCGGACCGGCCAGCATCGTCGCCGCATGGTGAACACCACCCGGCGGCGTACCACCCGGCGGCTGCGGCGCGCCGGGCTGCCCCGGAGCACCGGGTGCGGCAGGCGCACCGGGAACACCAGGAGCGCCCGGAGGCTGGGGCGCGCCCGGGGCACCCGGCGGCTGCGGCGCCCCGGGACCACCGACCGCCGGACCGGCCAGCATCGTCGCCGCATGGTGAACACCACCCGGCGGCTGCGGCGCACCAGGAGCACCAGGCGCGCCAGGCTGTCCCGGAGCGCCGGGCGCGGCAGGCGCACCCGCGAGCCCCTCGGGCCCGTCAGGACCGAGCTGCGACACGAGTTGCGTCGGCACGTAACCGCCCGCGGGGGTCCCCGGAGCACCGGGCCCGGACGGCGGAGGCGGCGTACTCCCCGCCCGCGCACCCGGCACACCCGGGGCGCTCGGCGGAGGCGGCGTGCTCGCTCCACCACCGCGCGCGCCCCGCGGCGGCGCCTGCGCCTTGCTGGTCGCGGCGTCGGCGATGTCACCGGCGTTGGGCGGCAGCGGCCGCGAGGGCGCGGCGGGCGGAGGTGTGCCAGGGGCACCCGGAACCTGCGGCGCGCCGGGCGGCGGCGTACCCGGAACTCCACCCGGACCCTGCGGGAACCCGTACGCGGGCGCACCCGGAGCAGGCGTGCCCTGCGGCCCACCCGGAACCGGGGCGCCCGGAGGCGGCGTACCCGGGACGGCCGAACCCTGCGGCGCGCCGGGCGGCGGCGTACCCGGAACTCCGCCCGGACCCTGCGGGAACCCGTACGCGGGCGCACCCGGAGGCGGCGTGCCCTGCGGCCCACCCGGAACCGGGGCGCCCGGAGGCGGCGTACCCGGGACGGCCGAACCCTGCGGCGCGCCGGGCGGCGGCGTACCCGGAACTCCGCCCGGGCCCTGCGGATAGCCATACGAGGACGCACCGGGAGGCGGCGTGCCCAGCGGACCCCCGGGCCCCTGCGGATAGCCGTACGTCGGCGCGGCCGGCGGCGTCGCACCCTGGGACGCACCGGAACCCTGCGAAGGGCCGGACGGCGGCGGCGAGTTCGGATCGTCGACCGCGGGCGCCAGCGCCGTACGCGGAAGTTGGCTGCCCCCGGACATCAGGGCGGTCTTGGCATCCGGCGTCGCGGCCGGCGGCGGGGTGTCGTCGACATCGTTGAGCGGCGGCGCGAAAACGGTCGCCGGCAGCGGTACGGAACGGTCGTCACCGGCGTCGGCGTTCGTGTCGGTCCCCGCCCACGGGGTGGCCGAGGAGGGCGCACCCGGCGTCACGGCGTCCCGTGAACCCGAACCCGGCTCGTCGGCGGCCGCCGCAGGCCACGGCGTGCCCCCACCGGGAGCCGAAGGCGTACCCGGCGCGGAAGGCATACCGTGCGCGTCCGACTGCCCCGGCGCACCCGGCACCGAACTCCCGCTCCCGGAAGCCCCATTGACGGACCCGCCGCCCAAGGACGCGTCCCCGCCCGCGGAGGCGGCAGCGGCAGCGGCAGCGGCAGCGGCAGCGGCAGCGGCAGCGGCAGCGGGACGAGATCCCGCCCCGTCGGACGCCCCGGCGCCTGCCCGCCGATCCGGAATCCCCAACTTGTCCGCGGCCTCCTGCAACCACTCCGGAGGACTCAACAAGAAGGAAGTCTGGTTCAGATCGACCCGGGCCGGAGGCGCCGGCGAAGGTTCGGGCGCCGCGGCGGGCACCCCGTACTCCTCCTCGTACCGGCGAATCACCTCGCCCACCGGCAGCGCGGGCCACAGCGTGGCCTCCCCGCTGTCACGCGCGATGACGAGCCGATGCGCGCCCCCGTCGGAGCGCGGCCCCTCGGCACGGTCCTCGGCCCACACCACAAACCCGAGTTCGAACTCCCGCACCCGCACCTCACGGTGCTGATACGAGGCCACGTCCCCGTTGATCCACTCTTCCGCACGCTCCTGCGCCTGCGCGAAGGTCACCATCGGAAGTTCACTCCCCCACCGAAGACACTGAAGAGACGGGCACGGCGCGCGCGAAGCCGCCGTCCACCATCAGATTCGCCACCGTCTCCAGCTCGGGCGGATTGCCCGCGAGCCGGGACAGGAACTGGTCGAAGTCGTCACCGCAGGGCAGCAGCAGCCGCTGCACCCGCTCGGCCGGCACCCAGGCGTCCTGGTCGCGGGCATCGTCGTACGCGCAGAACCAGACCGAACCGATCCCGTCACCCTTGACCTTCACGGCCAACAGTCCGCCCTGCACGAACCCAACACCCAAGTAATCCTTGGTGAGATGGTCGCGCAGACACTTGTTGACATAGACGAGGTCATTGACGGCGGCCTCGTCACGCACCGTGAAGAAGGGCTGGTCCACCAGGAGCCCCACCTCGGCGTCGAGCGCGGCGCCGACCGGCGCGCACCCCCCGGCCGCCTTGAGGAAGGACCGATACGCACCCGGCAACCGGTACCCGAGGTCCTCCTCGACCCCCAGCACCTGCTGCTCCGTCACCGCCACAGCCGACTTCGGCAGCCCGAAGTGCGCGGGCCGCGTCTCCTGCAACGGCCGCGTGCCCCGCTTGTTCTGGTCGACGGCCGACGTCGCGATACCACCGTGATGCCGCAGCAACGCCTTGACCTCGACGGGCACCAACTCCAGCCGCCGACCGCCCGGCACGTGGTGCCAGGTCCAGCCGTGCGGGGTGGCCACCGACGGGATCGTGTCCCACAGGTCGTGACCGGTTGCGGCCAGCGCGGCGTTCGCGGAGACGTAGTCCGTGAGCCGCAGTTCGTCGACGCCGAAGCCCTCCGGGGGCTCGGCGATCTCCGCGGCGGCACGCGCGTAGAGCGAGAAGTCGGGGTAGCCGTGCTCGTCGACCCGTACACCTCTGGGGTGACGGGCAGCCCGGACCGGATCCGGGAAATGCACGACCTGCCCGGCGTAGGCCGCGTTCGGCGGCGCGGCTTGCTGCCCGAGCCGACCTGTCGTCATGGCGGTTGCCCCCTGCGGCGTTCTCAATAGCGGTATGGATCGTGGATGTCGACAGCCTATGCGGTTGAACGACACCGGTCACCGGGCCTCCGGTTCCGTGACCTGCCGTCACCCCGCCGTGACCGTACGACGAAGACCGGGCGTGTCGCGCCGCCCCAGCTTCCGCACCCGCCACGGCATTTGGCAGTCTGTCTCCGCACCGGGGGATGCATGGGAGGGAAAAGCGATCATGAACGCGACGCATACGGGCACGTCCGGGGACCCTCGGGTCGGCTGGAGCAGCGCCGAGGCACCCCATGCCCCCGCCCTCCTGCACCGCCGTGACGGCATACTTCCCACCGTCGCCGCTGCCCTCTCCGTACGCGGTGCGACCCTCACCGGCACGGCGGCGCGCGGCGATCAGGTCCCCGCCCTGCACCCGCTCGTCCAGGACTTCCTCGACACCCTCACCAGCGCGCAACGCGACCGCTTCACCGGCCGCTGCGCCGAGGCGATCCTCATCTCCCGCCACATTGCCTCGGCCGACGCCGCCCGCAGCAAGCGCGCCGCGCGCAAACCGATGACGAACGGCGAGGCCCGCAAAGCCCTCAAGCAGGCCAAACTCACCGCCCGCCGGATCCGCGAGGACGGTGACCCGCTGCACGGCAGCTTCGCCGCGCCCTGCCGCTCCTGCACGGCGCTCAGCGACCACTTCGGCGTACGCATCGTCGACCCTGCCGCGCCGGACGCGTGATTCCCGCCACCCCCACCCGCTCCTGTACGACGGCGTCCGCCACGCCGATGTCCCAACCCTCGACGAACGAAGGGCAGATGCACGCCGACCGCTCCTCCACCACACGCTTCTCCGTCCCCGTGGACGCCGCGCTGCGCTCCGCGGGGTGGCAGCCCGGGCGCTGGGACATAAAGCAGGCCGAGTACTGGGCCGACGCGCTGCGCGGGCACGCGTCGCCGGCCGGGCACCGGCACGCCGTGTTCCCGGCGGCGGTGGAGGCGTGGGCGGAATTCGGAGGCCTCCGCCTCACCTCACCTGGCCCCGGACGCCAGTTGGCCCCCGCCACGCTCGATCTCGACCCCCTCCACGGTCTTCACATGGCCCGCACCCTCGGCGACCTCGGCCGCGCCCTGGGCGCCGAGGTCTGCCCCCTCGGCGAGGAGTCCGACACCCGCGCTCTCCTCGCCATCGACGCCGAGGGCCGCGTCTACACCCTCGACCACACCGGCGACTGGTACCTGGGCCCCACCATCGACACAGCCCTCACCACCCTCCTCTCAGGCATAGAGCCGACCCGCCTCACCGCCGGCTGACCAGCGACTTCTCTCGCCCCCTCCGCCCCTGCCCGTCCCGTACCCGGCGGCTCCGCCCCCAGACCCCCGCTTCGGCCTTGACGGCCTCGTCCTCGAACGCCGGACGGGCTGAAAGATCAAGCGCCGGCCGGCAGCAGGTGGGGTGGGTGGGACGCACCCGCAGTCGCCGGACCACACAAGGGGCCCTGCCGGTACATCACATGCCCCGTCGCTTACGTGGTTGCCAACAGGCAGAGCCATGAAAGCCAAGCGATCTGCCACCGGCGACGGGGCGGATGTACCGGCACGGCCCCGACCCACCCACCGGCGGAAAGGCGAAACCACCCACCGGCGGAAAGGCGAAACACCCACCGGCGGAACGGGGAGACACCCACCGGCGGAAGGGGAACCACCCACCCGACTCCACCCACCGGCGGAAGCGGAACCACCCACCGGCACCAACCCGACCCCACCCACCGGCGGAACGCGCACGCCGCCCCCTACGCCTCCGCAGGAATCACCGCAGACACCCGAAACCCACCCGCATCCGTAGGCCCGGACACAAACACGCCCCCCAGCGCGGCAACCCGCTCCTTCATCCCCAGCAACCCATTACCGCCACTGGGCAACAGCACGGAAGCCCCCGCCCCGGGCTCCGGCGGGCACTCGTTCTCCACCTGCATCGCTATCTCGGACACCCGATGCGCCAGCCGCACATATGTCTTCGCACCCGCCGCATGCTTGTGGACGTTGGTCAGCGCCTCCTGCACCACCCGGTACGCCGTCTGCTCGACCTCCGGCGCGTACGCCCGCACATCCCCTTCCACCGACAGGTCGACGACCATCCCCGCAGCCGCCGACTGCCCGACGAGCTCGTCCAGCTCGGCGAGACAGGGCCCGTCCACGGACTCCGAATCGTTCGCCGCCCGCGACGCCGCCGCCGCGGCCGCCGCCCCCACCGCCGCAAGCGGCACGGACTGCACCCGCACCCCCAGCCCGTCCCCCGTACGCAGCACGCCCAGCATCTCGCGCAATTCGGTCAGCGCCTGTCGACCCATGTCCCCGACCAGCGCCGCGTTCTTCACGGCCTTCTCGGGATCCTTCCGAGCCACGGCCTGAAGGGCGGCGGCATGCACGACCATCAGGGACACGCGATGCGCGACCACGTCATGCATCTCACGAGCGATCCGCGTCCGCTCCTCGTTCCGCGCCCACTCGGCCCGCTCCTCCGCCCGCTCGGCGAGCAGCTGCAGCTCCCGCTCCAGCGAGTCCGCCCGCTCCCGCAAGCTCTCCATCAGCCGCCGCCGCGCCCCCACGTACAGCCCGAGCAGAACGGGCGGAGCGGTCATCCCGATCGCGGTCGTAATGGAGATGAAGGGGACGAACCAGTCCCCCATGGTGACGTCGCCGCGCACCACTCCCTGATGCGCCCGCACAAAGGTGACAATCAGCATCCCGGCGAAGGACATCCCCGCGAGCGCCCCGATGATCCGCCGTGGCAGCTCGGACGCGGCGAGCGTGTACAGCCCGACGAGCCCCATCAGGAACCCCATCTGGGCAGGCGTGATGGCGATCGACACCAACACCACGGCGATCGGCCACTTCCGGCGCAGCATCAGCACGGACCCGGCGATCAGCCCGAACCCCACCCCCACCGGAACAGGCAGCCCCGCGTCATGCGCGAACCGGATCCCCTCCCCCGCGCACTCCACCGCGGACGCCGTCGCGAGCCCCACATCCAGCACCGCACTGCGCCACCTGACCCACCACCACGGCCCGGTCCCGGCCGTGGTGTGTTCTTCCCCCGTCGTGGTCATGCCTCCAGCCTACGGTCGCCCCCCGCCCCTTTTCCGGCGAGTTTCACCTACTGGCCTACACCACCCTCCGTAATCGAACAAAAGCGAAACCGCCCGTTTCGCTCGACCGCAGGTCCGGGGCGTCGAGTTGTACCGTCGCATTGGAGGCGCCCGGTACGGCATAGTGTTGGGTGCCCACTCGGCGACCCGACCAAATGCCCAATCCGGTCGCGTTTAATCCCCCGTGGTGTAATTGGCAGCACTGTGGCTTTTGGTGCCATCTGTCCGGGTTCGAGTCCTGGCGGGGGAGCCATGCTCGGTTCGGGCCCTGACAGCTCCGTCAGGGCCCGCTCTCATGTCACCCCTGATACACCCCGGTATCCTGCGGGTGTCAAAACCCCCCATCCGAAGCCGAAGGGCATACCCGTGAGCGCCAATCGCCCGGCAGCCGTCGTCGTTCTTGCAGCGGGTGAGGGCACCCGTATGAAGTCGGCCACACCGAAGGTTCTGCACGAACTGTGTGGCCGTTCCCTGCTGGGTCATGTGCTCGCGGCCGCGCGCGAGTTGGAGCCCGAGAACCTGGTCGTCGTCGTGGGGCACGCCCGCGAGAAGGTCGTCGCGCATCTCGTCGAGATCGACCCCGCCGTACGGACGGCCGTGCAGGCCGAGCAGAACGGCACCGGACACGCCGTGCGGATGGGCCTCGAAGAACTCGGCGGCCACGTCGACGGCACCGTCGTCGTGGTCTGCGGCGACACCCCGCTGCTCAGCGGAGAAACCCTCCGGCGCCTCGCCACCACGCACACGGAGGACGGCAACGCCGTCACCGTGCTCACCGCCGAGGTCCCCGACGCCACCGGCTACGGCCGCATCGTGCGGGACGACGTCAGCAGCGCGGTCACCGCGATCGTCGAGCACAAGGACGCGAGCGAGTCGCAGCGGGCCATCCGCGAGATCAACTCGGGTGTCTTCGCCTTCGACGGCCAGCTGCTCGCGGACGCGCTCGGCAAGGTGCGGACGGACAACAGCCAGGGCGAGGAGTACCTGACCGACGTCCTCGGAATCCTGCGCGAGGCCGGGCACCGCGTCGGTGCGGCGGTCGCCGCCGACCACCGCGAGATCGCCGGTATCAACAACCGCGTCCAGCTCGCCGAGGCCCGCCGCATCCTCAACGACCGGCTGCTGGAGCAGGCCATGCTCGCCGGAGTGACCGTCGTCGACCCGGCCACCACCTGGGTCGACGTCGCCGTCACCTTCGAGCGGGACGCGCTCGTGCACCCGGGCACCCAGCTCCAGGGCGCCACGCACCTGGGCGAGGGCGCCGAGGTCGGCCCCAACTGCCGCCTCAAGGACACCAAGGTGGGGGCCGGCGCCCGTATCGACAACACCGTCGCCCACAGTGCCGAGGTCGGGCCGCAGGCGACCGTGGGCCCGTACGCGTATCTCCGCCCGGGCACCCGCATCGGACTGAAGGCCAAGGTCGGCACGTACGTCGAGACGAAGAACGCGACGATCGGCGAGGGCACCAAGATCCCGCACCTCTCCTACGTGGGTGACGCGACGATCGGCGATCACTCCAACATCGGCGCCGCCAGCGTCTTCGTGAACTACGACGGACAGGACAAACACCACACGACGGTCGGCTCGCACTGCCGTACCGGTTCGGACAACATGTTTGTGGCTCCTGTCACGATCGGGGACGGCGCCTACACCGCGGCGGGCTCGGTCATCACCAAGGACGTACCGCCCGGTTCGCTGGCCGTGGCCCGTGGCCAGCAGCGGAATATCGAGGGTTGGGTGGCCCGCAAGCGTCCCGGGAGCGCGGCCGCGAAGGCGGCGGAGGCGGCGTCCCGGGAGCCGGAAGGCGAAGCCTGACCGGAAACGGGCACGTCTGACACGGCGTACCGTGATAAGTGCACACCGCACCGTGCACCCGCACCCCCAGCTGAGACGACCTCTCACGCCCAGTGGAGATGTCCTCTCAACGCCCAGCTGAGAAACCTCTGAGGAGACAGTGCTGTGACCGGGATCAAGACGACCGGCGAGAAGAAGATGATGTTCTTCTCCGGCCGCGCCCACCCCGAGCTTGCCGAGGAGGTCGCCCACCAGCTGGGTGTCGGGGTCGTCCCGACGAAGGCCTTCGACTTCGCGAACGGCGAGATCTACATCCGCTACCAGGAGTCCGCCCGCGGCGCCGACTGCTTCCTGATGCAGAGCCACACGGCTCCGATCAACAAGTGGATCATGGAGCAGCTGATCATGATCGACGCTCTGAAACGGGCTTCCGCTCGGAGCATCACGGTGATCGTGCCCTTCTACGGTTACGCCCGGCAGGACAAGAAGCACCGCGGACGTGAACCCATTTCGGCGCGTCTGATCGCCGACCTGATGAAGACGGCCGGTGCGGACCGCATCCTCACGGTCGACCTGCACACCGACCAGATCCAGGGCTTCTTCGACGGCCCGGTCGACCACCTCTTCGCACTGCCGATCCTGGCGGACTACGTGGGTGCGAAGGTCGACAAGGCGAAGCTCACCGTCGTCTCCCCGGACGCCGGCCGGGTGCGCGTCGCCGACCGCTGGTGCGACCGTCTCGACGCCCCGCTCGCGATCGTGCACAAGCGCCGCGACAAGGACGTTGCCAACCAGGTCACCGTCCACGAGGTCGTCGGTGATGTGAAGGGCCGCGTCTGCGTCCTGGTCGACGACATGATCGACACGGGTGGCACGATCTGCGCCGCCGCCGACGCCCTCTTCGCGCACGGCGCCGAGGACGTCATCGTCACCGCCACGCACGGTGTGCTCTCCGGCCCGGCCGCCGACCGCCTGAAGAACTCCAAGGTCAGCGAGTTCATCTTCACGGACACCCTGCCCACCCCGGGTGAGCTGGAGCTCGACAAGATCACCGTGCTCTCGATCGCGCCGACGATCGCCAACGCGGTGCGCGAGGTCTTCGAGGACGGCTCGGTGACGAGCCTGTTCGAGGAGCAGTAAGCCCTCGGGCTCCTCGATCTCCTAGATCGATTTCTTGTACGGCCTCCCCGCCGCGTAAGCTGTCACAGTTGCTCGGCGAGGGAGGCCGTACCGCTTTTGAAGGCGAGTACGGCGATCCGTTATCGACGCGCTCTTCGTAGCAGGCCGATGGTTTTGGCCGGGTGACCACCTTCCCCAAGTTCTACGAGGAGTGAACATGTCCGAGGTCAAGCTCGCCGCCCAGACCCGCACCGAGTTCGGCAAGGGCGCCGCCCGCCGCATCCGCCGCGAGAACAAGGTTCCCGGCGTTGTCTACGGCCACGGTGCCGAGCCGGTCCACGTGACCCTGCCGGGCCACGACCTGCTGCTCGCGCTGCGCACCCCGAACGTCCTGCTCTCCCTGGACATCGAGGGCAAGACCGAGCTGGCGATCCCGAAGGCCGTCCAGCGTGACGCGATCAAGGGCTACCTGGTGCACGTCGACCTGATCCTCGTGAAGCGCGGCGAGAAGGTCACGGTCGAGATCCCGGTCCACGCCGAGGGCGAGCTGGCCGCCGGCGGCAACCTGCTGGAGCACGTGCTCAACACCCTGACCGTCGAGGCCGAGGCCACGCACATCCCCGAGTCGGTCACCGTCTCCGTCGAGGGCCTCGAGGCCGGCGCCTCCGTCCACGCCAAGGACATCCCGCTGCCCGCGGGCACCACGCTGGCCATCGACGAGGACGCCGTCGTCCTGCAGGTCCTGGCCGCCCAGGCCGAGGAGCCGGCCGCCGAGGGTGCCGAGGGCGAGACCGAGGCCGCCGAGGCCTGATCCTCCCGGATTCCCGTCCGTCAGCCGCCGCTCCGCGAGGGAGCGGCGGCTGCCGCGTATAAAGCGTCGTACGAGCGAAGCGCCGTACGAGCCTCGCATGAAGGTCTGGCATGAAGGAGAAGCGGACGTGACGACCGACGCCAACGCCCCCTGGCTGATCGTGGGCCTCGGCAACCCCGGCCCCGAATACGCCATGAACCGGCACAACGTGGGCTTCATGGTCGCCGACCTGCTGGCGGAGCGGATCGGCGGGAAGTTCAAGCGGGCCGGGAAGGCGCAGGCGCAGGTGATCGAGGGGCGCATCGGCCCGCCCGGTCCGGCGAACCGCCGGGTGATCCTGGCCAAGCCGATGTCGTACATGAACCTGTCCGGCGGCCCGGTGAACGCGCTGCGGGACTTCTACAAGGTGCCGGTGGCGAACATCGTCGCCGTCCACGACGAGCTGGACATCGACTACGGCGTGCTGCGGCTCAAGCTCGGCGGCGGCGACAACGGCCACAACGGGCTGAAGTCGATGACGAAGGCGATGGGCCCGGACTACCACCGGGTGCGGTTCGGCATCGGGCGCCCTCCGGGCCGGATGCAGGTCGCCGACTTCGTACTGAAGGACTTCGCGTCGGCGGAGCGCAAGGAGCTCGGCTACTTCGTGGACCGCGCGGCGGACGCCGTGGAGTGCCTCGTGATCGAGGGCCTGGAGCGGGCGCAGAGTACGTACAACTCGTAGGCAGTCGAAGTACGCGTACAACTGCCGACTTGTCCGCCCACCCGGCCCCACCGGAGTTGACCGAGCGCACCGCCATGGCCAATGATCCCGGCCATGCCTGCCGTCACCGCAACTCGAGGCTCCCGTCAGAACGCCCAAGCGGCGCTGCGGTTCGGACGGCTCGCGGCGATGGGTGCGGTCGCGGGACTGATCCTGATCGCGGGCGTCTGGGCCTCCTGGGGCACCGCCCAGCATGTGATGCTGAGCAAGGGCCGGGAGCAGGGCACGATGACCGTGAAGGCGTGCTCGGGCGAGCGCTGTACGGGGCCGTTCACGCCGACGTCGGCAGGTTCGAAGGCGCGGGCCCGCGTCACCATCGAGCAGTCGGTGGCGGTGAAGAAGGGCCAGACGTACACGGTCACGATGAAACCCGGCAGCAGCGACGTCGTCCGCAGCGGCCCCGCGGGGCTCCTCTATGCCTGGGTGCCCCTCGCGGGCGCCCTGCTGCTCGCCTCGGTGGTGGTCGCGGGCGGTCTGCGCCTCACGCGCGTGGCGTGGGTGATGGCGGGGCTGGGGATCGCTCAGCTGACGGTCACGTTCCTGGCGCTCTGATCTGGGGATTCCCGGCCGGAGATCGTCTTCACATCCATGGAAAACCTGTACGTTCCCTGATTGTTATCCGTGACTATTGGGGCCATACACCACACATGGTGCACGAGGGATCTTCTTCCGCTTGACCGGTAGTCAGCGGGACAGGAAGCTGAGCCGCCCCCTCCACATCTTCCGTTTCTCCTCTCGAAGATGGACTGCCCATGCGTACCCTCACGCGCGCCGGCGCTCTCGTAGCCGGCGCATCCGCAGTGCTCCTGATCGCCCCCTCCGCCCACGCCGCCCCCCATGCCGATGGCCCTGGCGACAACGGCACCGTAAAGATCCACGACGCCACCACCGGCGAGGAGCTCCGCAAGAACGAGCCGCACGTCTGCACCTTCTACCTCGACGCCTTCGGCTTCGACGGCGTCCAGCAGGTCGACTGGCACATCGAGGCCTGGGCCCCGACCGCCGCGACCAAGGGCGAGACCGTGAAGTCCGGCGCGCTCACGCTGGACATCGAGGGCCACGGACGCACGGACGACCTGTCCCTGCCCGACGGCCACTACAAGCTGTTCTGGAACTTCGACGGCGAGAAGGGCGCGGCCAAGCACAAGGTCTTCTGGACCGACTGCGCGGACGAGCAGGAGGGCGGCTCCACGCCGTCCTCGTCCGCCGCCCCGACGAGCACGGCCGGAGCGAGCGCGTCCCCCACCTCGCCCGCCTCATCGCCCGCCGCCGGCGAAAGCGCGGAGGCGGCCCCGTCGGCGTCCTCCTCCCCGTCCGCGCAAGGCGGCGACCTCGCCGAGACCGGCAGCAGCGCCCCGGTCGGCGCCCTCTCGGCCGCGGCGGCAGCGCTCGTCGCGGCGGGCGGCTACCTGGTGTTCCGCCGCCGCAAGGCGAACAACGCCTGACCTGCGAAAGGCGGTGCCCCCGTGCTCGTACGAACACGGGGGCACCGCCAACTCGCACACGATCAGCCGGTGTTGCGCAGCCCCGCCGCCACACCGTTCACCGTCAGGAGCAGCGCCCGCGACAGCAGCGGGTCCGGCTCCGCGCCGGCGGCCGCTTCGTCGCGCTGACGCTTGAGCAGGGCGACCTGGAGGTAGGAGATCGGATCCAGGTAGGCGTCGCGGATGGCGAAGGTCTGCTGGAGGACCGGGTTGGTGTCCAGGAGCCTCTCGCCGCCGGTGATGCGGAGCACCTCGCGGACCGTCAGCTCGTGCTCGGCCTCGATGGTCGCGAACACGTGCTTCAGCTCGTCCGGCACCAGCGTGTCGACGTAGTGGCGGGCGATCCGCAGGTCGGTCTTGGCCAGCGTCATCTCGACGTTGGACAGGAAGTTGCGGAAGAAGTGCCACTGGGCGTGCATCTCGTCGAGCACGGTGTCCCCTTCCTGCCGCAGGCCCGCCTCGCGCAGCGCCTTGAGCCCGGAGCCGACGCCGAACCAGCCGGGCACGATCTGCCGGGACTGGGTCCAGCCGAACACCCACGGGATGGCGCGCAGCCCGTCCAGCCCGGCCCCGCTGTCGGGGCGACGGGAGGGCCGCGAGCCGAGGTGGAGGTCGGCGAGCTGGTCGACGGGGGTGGCGGCGAAGAAGTACGCGGGCAGGTCGGGGTCCTCGACCAGCCTGCGGTAGGCGGCGTGCGCGGCGTCCGAGACGACGTCCATCGCGGCGTCCCAGCGGGCCAGCGCCTCGTCCGACTGACGCGGCGCGGTGTGCAGGGCGGAGGCCTGCAGGGTGGCGGCGACCGTCAGTTCCAGGTTCTCCCTCGCCAGCGAGGGCACCAGGTACTTGTCGGAGATGACCTCGCCCTGCTCGGTCACCTTGATCTCGCCCTCCAGGGTGCCCCAGGGCTGGGCGAGGATCGCGTCGTGCGAGGGGCCGCCGCCCCGGCCGACGGTGCCGCCGCGGCCGTGGAACAGGCGCAGGCGTACGCCGTAGCGGTGGGCGACGTCGCGCAGCCGGCGCTGGGCGCGGTGGATCTCCCACTGCGAGGTGGTGATGCCGCCGAACTTGGAGGAGTCGGAGTAGCCGAGCATGACCTCCTGGACGTCGCCGCGCAGCGCGACCAGGCGCCGGTAGGACGGGTCGGAGAGCATGTCCTCCAGGATGGTGTCGGCGGCCTTCAGCTCGTCGGTGGTCTCCAGCAGCGGCACGATGCCGATCTTCGCCCAGCCCGCGTGCAGGTCCAGCAGCCCCGCCTCACGGGCGAGGACCGCCGCCGCGAACACGTCGTCGGCGCCCTGGCACATCGAGATGATGTACGACTCGATCACCTCCGGCCCGAAGATCTCCAACGCCTTCTTGACGGTCTCGAACACGCCAAGGGTCTTCTGACCTGCGGCGTCGAGGGGCGCGGGGGTCGGGGCAAGGGGCCGCCGGGACCGCAGCTCCTTGGCGAGGAGCTTGGCGCGGTAGTCGCGCGGCATGTCGACGTAGCGCCAGGACTCCTCGCCGAGGCGGTCGAAGAGCTGACCGAGCGCGTGATGGTGAGCGTCCGCGTGCTCGCGTACGTCCATGGTCGCGAGCTGCAGACCGAACGCGGCCAGCGTGCGGATCGTCCGGTTCATCCGGCCGTCGGCGAACAGCGCGCCACGGTGCTCGCGCAGCGAGGTCTGGAGCAGCGTCAGATCCCGCAGCAGCTCGGCCGTGCCCAGATAGTCCCGCCCGTCCTCGTGCGGAGTGCCCTTGGCCAGGCGCTGCTTGGTGTTCTCCAGCTTCTGCCGGATGCAGGTCGCCTTCAGCCGGTAGGGCTCCTCCGCGTTCAGCCGCTTGTAACGCGGGCTGATCTCCGGCAGCCGCTCCAGATCCGTCCGCAGCGACTCCAGCAGCTCCTCCGTCGCACCCGTGTAGCGGATCGAGTTCGACAGGAAGCCCCGCAGCTCGTCGATCAGCTCCAGCGCGTCGTTGATGCCGTGCTCGTGCTGCAGGATCAGCACGTCCCAGGTGACATCCGGGGTGACGTTCGGGTTGCCGTCCCGGTCACCGCCGATCCAGGTGCCGAAGGTCAGCGGACGCGTCTCGTCCGGAAGCTGGACGCCGACGCGCTCCAGCTCCGCCGTCAGATCCTCCAGCACGTCGCCGACCGCGCCGGCGTGCAGCTCGTCCAGGTAGTAGATGGCGTTGCGGGCCTCGTCCGCGGGCTCCGGACGCACCACACGCAGCTCGTCGGTCTGCCACACCAGGTCGATGTTCTCGGCCAGCCGGGTGTCGTACCGGCGGCGGTCGGCCTCGATGACCGGGGTCTCCAGCAGCGCGGCGATGCGGCGCAGCTTGTTCAGGACCGAACGGCGCGCGGCCTCCGTCGGGTGAGCCGTGAACACCGGACGGACGTTGAGGTTCTTGACCGTCTCGCGCAGGTGCTCGGGGTCGGCGTCCTTGAGCCGGTCGGCCGTACGGGCGAGCAGGCCGCCCTCGGCGGCGCGCTTGGCGCGCAGCTCGCGGCCGCGGTGCACCTGCTCGGTCACGTTCGCCAGATGGAAGTACGTCGAGAAGGCGCGGACCAGCTTGGCCGCGGTCTCCAGCTCCGTGCCACGCAGCAGCTCGGCGGCGGCCTCGCCGTCCTCACGGGTCAGTCGGCGGACCTTCTCGACCAGTTCCAGCAGCTCCGGGCCTTCCTGCCGGACGAGGGTCTCGCCGAGCAGATCGCCGAGGCGGCGGATGTCGGCTCGCAGCTCGGTGCTGGTCGTGGTGTTCTGGTCGTCGGCACTGCTCACAGGTGCGGCTCCTTGCAGTGTTGAAGCTCGTCTGAAGAGTGTGGAAGCTCGTCTGAAGCTCGTCTGGGAGGGAACCCGGGTGGCGACCGCGCGGCGGGTGCCGCTTAGGGACGTGGCATCCGGGAAGAAATCAGAACGGACCGCGCTGTCCGACCGACTCCAAGGATAGGTGTCCATGCGGACGCGCAGGCTCACGGGCTCTTGCCGCCGGGCTACGCGCTGCCATACTTACGACGCCGTAGGTTACGGAAGAGTAGGTACTCTCGTCAGATAACGGGAGGACTCTTGGATCCGTACCCCGGACATTCGGCTCAACCCTCTCCCCGGACATCTGTCTTCACCCTCGAACCCCACAGGGGACGCCCATGACCACGAGCTCCGATGTGATCGACGACGCCCCGCAGGCGAACAACGACGGCACTCCGCTCCCCGCCGCCACGCTGGGCGGCGAGAAGAAGGGGTCACTCGAACAGATCACGCTTCTCCTCTTCATCACCGTCCCGTTCGTCGCGCTGCTCGCGGCGGTGCCGCTGGCTTGGGGCCGGGGGGTGAGCTGGCTGGATCTCGGCCTGCTGGTCTTCTTCTACTACCTGGGCTGCCACGGCGTGACGATCGGCTACCACCGCTACTTCACGCACGGTTCCTTCAAGGCGAAGCGCCCGCTGCGGATCGCGATCGCGATCGCCGGTTCGATGGCGGTGGAGGGGCCCCTCGTGCGCTGGGTCGCCGACCACCGCAAGCACCACAAGTTCTCCGACGCGGAGGGCGACCCGCATTCGCCATGGCGTTACGGCGAGACGGTTCCGGCGCTGATGAAGGGCCTGTGGTGGGCGCACATCGGCTGGATGTTCGATGAAGAGCGGACTCCACAGGAAAAGTACGCGCCGGATCTGATCAAGGACCCGGCGATCCGGGCGATCTCCCGCCAGTTCATCGGGTGGACGGTGCTCTCGCTCGCGCTGCCTGCGCTGATCGGCGGACTGGCGACCATGTCGTGGTGGGGCGCGTTCACCGGATTCTTCTGGGGCTCACTCGTTCGAGTGGCGTTGCTGCACCATGTGACCTGGTCGATCAACTCGATCTGCCACGCGGTGGGCAAGCGCCCCTTCAAGTCGCGTGACCGTTCGGGCAACGTGTGGTGGCTGGCCGTGCTCTCCTGCGGCGAGTCCTGGCACAACCTGCACCACGCCGACCCGACCTCCGCGCGGCACGGTGTGGAGCGCGGCCAGCTGGACTCCTCGGCCCGGATCATCCGCTGGTGCGAGCAGCTCGGCTGGGCGTACGACGTGCGCTGGCCGTCACGCTCGCGTATCGATTCCCGCCGCAATACCGACCGGACCGGCTCCCGACGCGAGACGGAGACCGCCGAAGCGGCATGATTGACGGCGTGGCGACCGACTCCAGCAGCACCTCGAGCAGCAATGAAAAGCCGCGGCGCGCGCGCCGCACCCGCATGACCGGCGCCGAGCGCCGTCAGCAGCTGCTGGAGATCGGCCGCACCCTGTTCGCGGCCAAGGGCTTCGAGGGCACGTCGGTGGAGGAGATCGCGGCGAAGGCCGGCGTCTCCAAGCCGGTGGTGTACGAGCACTTCGGCGGCAAGGAGGGCCTGTACGCGGTGGTGGTGGACCGCGAGATGCGCCGCCTGCTGGACATGGTCACGAGTTCGCTGACCGCAGGGCACCCGCGTGAGCTCTGCGAACAGGCCGCGTTCGCCCTCCTGGACTACATCGAGGAGTACACGGACGGCTTCCGCATCCTGGTCCGCGACTCCCCCATCCCCCAGTCGACGGGCTCCTTCGCCTCGCTCATCTCCGACATCGCCACCCAGGTGGAGGACATCCTGGGCCGCGAGTTCAAGAGCCGCGGCTTCGACCCGAAGCTCGCCCCGCTCTACGCCCAGGCCCTGGTCGGCATGGTCGCGCTGACCGGCCAGTGGTGGCTCGACGTCCGCAAGCCCCGCAAGGCCGAGGTGGCGGCCCATCTGGTGAACCTGGCCTGGCACGGCCTGGACGGCCTGGAGCCGAAGCCGCGCTTGATAGGACATCGCAAGAGCTGAGAGCAGAGCCATGGGGCAGGATTGACCACAAGATTCACCTTGTGGCACCATCCGCGCATGACCGAGATCGCGATCAGTGCGGCCCGCTCCCAGCTCGGCGACCTCGTGCGTCGCGCCGCTCACGGCCGGGAGATCATCGCCCTCACCGACCACGGCCACGTCGCCGCGCTCCTCGTCTCTCCACAGGTGATAGAGGATCTCGAAGACGCCCTCGCCGTCGCCGATTACCAGCGGCGCAAGGCCGAGGGAACGCTCGGAGACATTCCGCACGAGGAAGTCGGACGGATGCTGGGGCTGCGTCCGTGACCCACCGCATCATCTGGGAACCGAGTGCCACAAACGCGGCCGTACGGTTCCTCAAGGACGACCCCACGGGGTTCGCCGCCGTCTACGAAGCCGTCGACACACTCGCCAAAACACCGCGCCCCAATGACTCCACCCCTTACGGTCCCGACGTCCGCCGTCTGCGCGTCGGCGACTACCGCGTCCTGTACGTCATCGACGACGACGTGATTCGCATCCTCATCACGCACCTGGGCCGTACGCCGTAGCGCGGGGCTCCAGGAACTCCAGTCGGTTGCCGACGGGGTCCTCGGAGTAGAAGCGGCGGTGCCCCGGGAGGTTGTCGTCCCAGGTGACCTCGGCCTTGTGGGCCCGCAGGCGGGCGGCGAACGCCTCGATCCCTGTCACCCGCAGCCCCGGGTGCGCCTTCTTCGCGGGCCGGAAGTCCTTCTCGATCCCCACGTGCAGCTGCACGGCCCCCGCCCGGAACCAGCAGCCGCCGCGGGCGGCGAGGACGGGCGGCTTGGGGATCTCGGTCATGCCGAGAGCCTCGACGTAGTACACGCGCAGGAAGTCCTCCGAGCCGGGCGGGGCCGCGAGCTGCACATGGTCGACGGCGACAAGCATCAGGCAGCGGCCTTCCTGGCCACGGCGAACAGCCGGCGGAAGGGGAGCACCGTGCCGTACGGCTCCGTCGGATAGGCGTCGCGCAGCAGGTCCCGGTATTCGCCCACGAAGGCGTCCCGGGCCTCCGGGTCGTCCGCGAGGGCCGTGAGGGCGGGCCGCAGCCCCGTGCCCTTCGCCCAGTCCAGCACCGGGTCCTCGCCCGGCAGCAGCTGCATGTACGTCGTTTCCCAGACGTCCGCCTCACAGCCGAGCCGGGCCAGTCGGTCCAGGTAGACCAGCGGGTCGTGGACCGAGTCCTCATGGCGCAGGACGCCGTCGAGGAGGTCCTTCCAGCGGGCGGTGGCGGCGAGTTCGCGCATCAGGGCGTGCAGGGGCGCGTCGATGTTGTTCGGAACCTGGAAGGCGAAGGCGCCGCCGGGGGCGAGCGCGTCGAGCCAGGCCGGGAAGGATTCCAGATGCCCCGGCACCCACTGGAGCGCCGCGTTCGAGACGATCAGGTCGTACGTCTCCGGGGGCGTCCAGCGCGTGAGGTCGGCGCTGGCGAAGTCGAGCCGGCCGCCGCCGGCCGTGGGACCGGCGTACTCCTTGGTCCTGGCGAGCATCTCCGGCGAGTTGTCGTAGCCGGTGATGTGCGCGGTGGGCCAGCGTTCGGCGAGCTGGATGGTGACGTTGCCGGGGCCGCAGCCGAGGTCGGCGATGCGGGCCGGGTCGCGGGGCAGCGCCGGGACGCGGGCGAGGAGGTCGGCGAAGGGGCGGGCGCGGTGCTCCGCGTGACGCAGGTACTGGCTCGGGTCCCAGGTGGGGGTGGTGGCGGACATGGGAATGCCTCCTGGAAAGTCAAGGGAACTACCTCGGGGGCTATCTTGACATCAAGAAACTCTATATCAAGAGACTTCATGTCGACACAACCACTACACTGATCGTCATGGAGGACGAGGTCGATCGGCTGGTCGCTGCGTGGCGCCGGGAGCGCCCGGACCTCGACGTGGAACCACTGGAGGTGCTCAGCCGGGTGAGCAGACTGGCCCGGCATCTGGACCGTGCCCGCCGCCTGGCGTTCTCCGAGCACAGCCTGGAGCCCTGGGAGTTCGACGTCCTGACGGCGCTCAGGCGCGCGGGATCCCCGTATCAACTCTCGCCCGGCCAACTGCTCACCCAGACACTCGTCACCTCGGGCACGATGACGAACCGCATCGACCGGCTGACGAAGAAGAGCCTGGTGGAGCGCCTCCCCGACCCGAGCGACCGCAGGGGCGTGCTCGTCCGCCTGACCGACGAGGGCCGCGACCGCGCCGACCAGGCGCTGGCGGGCCTCCTCGACCAGGAGCGCGCGATCCTGGCGGAGCTCAGCAGGGCACAGCGCGCCGAACTGGCGGGCCTGCTACGCCAGTTGACCGCCCCGTTCGACAACATCCCCGGTTAGGTCCACGGGCCCGACCCCGGCACGGCGGGCAAGCGCCACGGCGGCGAGAGTCGAGTGCACGCCCAACTTCCCGAGCACGTTCTGCATATGGGTGCGGACGGTGTGCGGCGACAGGAACAACCGCTCGGCGACGGCCTTCCTCCCCAGCCCGGCGACCATGCACCGCAGCACTTCCCGCTCCCGGGGCGTGAGCGACTCGACGAGCCGTTCGCTCTCGGTGCGGTGCTTGCGCGCGGCGGTCAACTCGCGCAGCACGCCGGTGAGAAGGGCGGGCGGAAGGTGGGTCTCGTCCCGCAACACCCCACGTATGACGGTGAGCAGCCGGGACAGCGAACAGTCCTTGGCAACCCATCCAGAGGCCCCCGCCTGCAAGGCGAGCGCGGCCCTGCGCGGGTCGTCCTTCTCGGCCAGCACGACGGTCCGTACGCTCGGCTGGCCGGAACGGACACCGGCGACGAGCGAGATCCCGTCCACCAGCCCGTCCTCATTGCTCTCCTGGACGGGCACGGCCGCCGGACGCATGCCGGGCAGACCGCCACCCAGGTCCGCGTCGACGAGCAGCACATCGAACCGGCGGCCTTCCGCCGCCGCGCGCTCCAGGCAGCGCAGCGCGGCGGGACCGCTGCCCGCTGCGGACACGTCGACGTCGGGCTCGGCCGCGAGGGCGGCAGCGAGCGACTCGGCGAAGATGCGGTGGTCGTCGACGACCAGTACTCGGATGCGAACCACTCTGAAACCCCCACTGTCGGGGGACGGTCGGTGCGGGTACGGCGCCCGAAGTGATCCCGAGCCCGCTTACGACTCGGAAAACAGGATGCCGCAGCCGCACGGCCGCCGCCGTGCTGGAACTGCTACCCCCACTTCGGGCGTCGTACCCGACTGTCTCGCCCCCTGATCAGCACCGGCCCCCACCGGTGCTGTTCATCAGGGTAAGGCCGGGGGCCGGGAGCGGAAGGTAATTTGCAGAACTGGTTGGCCAGCGCGTTTATGGTGAGCCGTATGTTTCGTATTGAGACAGGAGACGACAGAGAACGGCGCGATCTGCTCCGCCGGCGCCTGCTCGACACCAACACCGCGGCGTCTCCGGTCCTCCGCGCCCTGCGCGGAACCCCAGGTGAACGCGAACTTCCGCTCCACGTCTGGGCCTTGGACTCCACCGGCGCCCTCGCCGGCGGCCTCGTCGGCCACACCTGGACGACCTGGCTCCACGTGACGTACCTGTGGGTCGACGACGTCCACCGAGGCTCGGGCCTCGGCTCCCACCTCCTGGCCGAGGCCGAGCACATGGCCGCCGCCGAACGCGGCTGCCGCAACGCGCGCCTGGAGACCTGGGACTTCCAGGCCCCCGACTTCTACAAGAAGCGGGGGTACGAGGTGGTGTGCGTGATTCCCGATTACCCGCCGGGGATCACGGAGTACACGCTGACGAAGCGCTTGGGCTGAGCGGGAGGGTTTTCTCGCCTCCTCCGCCCCTGCCCTCCCCCACTCTCGGCTTCGCTCGAGCGGGGGGACCCCCATCGTCCCTGGGGGCTGCGCCCCCAGACCCCCCTAAAAGATCGCGCAGTTCCCCGCGCCCCTTAGGGGCGCGGGGAACTGGGCGTCGGGACGGGCAGGGGCGGAGGGGCGAGAAAACCCTCAGGTCAGACGGCGGGCCCCCGCTGACGGGACCGCCGGGAACACCCGGGGAGCCGTGAAGCCCGCCGCGGCGAAGGCCTCGTCCACCGCCTTGGTGACCGTGTCCGCGTCCGCGGACTCGACCAGGACGATCGCCGAGCCGCCGAAGCCGCCACCGGTCATCCGGGCACCGAGGGCACCGGAGGAGTTGGCGGTGTCGACGACCAGGTCCAGCTCCGGGCATGAGATCCGCAGGTCGTCCCGCAGGGACGCGTGGCCGTCGGTGAGGACGGGGCCGATGGCCCGGACATCGCCCGCGTCCAGCAGCGCGACCACCCGCGCCACGCGGTGGTCGTCGGAGACGACATGGCGGACGTAACGGCGCACGCGCTCGTCGGAGAGGCGAGCCAGCGCCGCGTCCAACTCCTCGTACGCGACATCACGAAGATGGGAGACGCCCAGCTGCCGCGCACCCTCCTCGCACCCCTGCCGCCGCTCCGCGTACGCCCCGTCGCCCAGCGCGTGCTTCACCCGGGTGTCGACGACCAGGAGCTCCAGGCCGTGGGCAGGCAGGTCGAAGGGGATCTGGCGGATCGACAGGTCACGGCAGTCGAGGTGCAGGGCGTGGCCCTCGGTGCAGCACGCGGACGCCGTCTGGTCCATGACGCCACAGGGCACGCCGACGAAGTCGTTCTCGGCGCGCTGGGCCACGCGAGCCAACTCCGGTCGGGTGAGGCCCAGTTCGTAGAGGTCGTTGAGCGCCAGGGCGGTGACCACCTCCAGTGCCGCCGACGACGACAGGCCCGCGCCCGTCGGCACCGTCGAGGCCAGGTGGATGTCCGCGCCGGTGATCACATGCCCCGCCTCGCGCAGAACCCAGACGACGCCCGCCGGGTACGCGGCCCAGCTGGTGTTCGTCAGGGGTTCCAGCGCGTCCACGTCCAGCTCGACGACCGGCCCCTCGATGTCCGCCGAGTGGAGGCGCAGGACTCCGTCGGAGCGCCGCGACACCGCCGCCACCGCGGTGTGCGGCAGGGCGAGCGGCATCACGAACCCCTCGTTGAAGTCCGTGTACTCGCCGATCAGGTTGACCCGGCCCGGCGCAGCCCAGACGCCCTGGGGAGCCGTCCCGTACAACTCCTCGAAGCCCTCACGTACCCCCACTTGCTACCCCTTCGCTACGTTCTGTGCGAACTCCCACGCGTCCGCGACGATCCCCGCGAGATCCGCGCGGGACGGGTTCCAGCCGAGCCGCTCCCGGGCCGTGGCCGCGGAAGCCACCAGTACCGCCGGGTCGCCGCCGCGGCGCGGGGCCACGACCTCGGGGATCGGGTGCCCGGTCACCTGTCGCACCGTCTCGATGACCTCGCGGACGGAGAACCCGTTGCCGTTGCCGAGGTTGCAGATCAGGTGTTCGGCGGGAGCGGCCGCCTTCAGCGCCAAGAGGTGGGCTTCCGCCAGGTCCGCGACGTGGATGTAGTCGCGGACGCACGTGCCGTCCGGCGTCGGGTAGTCGTCACCGTAGATCGAGATCGCGTCGCGGCGGCCCTGCGCGACCTGGAGGACCAGGGGGATCAGATGCGACTCGGGGTCGTGGCGCTCTCCGCACGCCCCGTACGCGCCCGCCACGTTGAAGTAGCGCAGCGACACCGCACCCAGTCCGTGCGCCGCCGCCTCGCCGGTGATCATGTGGTCGACGGCGAGCTTCGAGGCACCGTAGGGGTTGGTGGGCTTGGTGGGCGCCGACTCGACGATCGGGGTCGTCTCCGGTTCGCCGTACGTCGCCGCCGTGGAGGAGAAGACCAGCTTGCGGACGCCCGCCTCGCGCATCGCGGCGAGCAGCGCCATCGTGCCGCCGACGTTGTTGTCCCAGTACTTCTCGGGCTTCACCACCGACTCGCCGACCTGTGAGAACGCGGCGAAGTGGAGCACGGCGTCGAACGAGGAGTCCAGCCACTTGGCCGCGTCCCGGATGTCGCCTTCCACGAACGAAGCACCCGCCGGTACGCCCTCTCGGAAACCCGTCGAGAGGTTGTCCAGTACGACGACCTCGTGGCCCGCCTCGATCAGGTGCTGCGCGACCACGCTGCCCACATAACCCGCACCACCGGTGACCAGGTACTTCCCACTCATCAACTCGCTACCTCTCGCAGTCGCTGGGCCGCGGTCTCCGGCGGCACGTCGTTGATGAACACGCTCATGCCGGACTCGGAACCCGCGAGGAACTTCAGCTTGCCGGAAGTACGGCGAATGGTGAAAAGCTCAAGGTGAAGCGCGAAGTCGTCGCGGTTGACGCCCTCGAACTCCTCCAGCGCGCCGAAGGGTGCCTGGTGCCAGGCGGCGATGTACGGCGTCGGAGGCTCGCCCGCCCCTTCTTTCCCTCCATCCGGCCCGTCGAAGATCCGGTCGAAGCGCCTCAAGAGTTCCAGATAGACCTGGGGGAACTCTGTGCGCGCATCCTCGTCGAGGCCGAGCAGGTCGGGTACGCGGCGCCGCGGGTAGAGGTGGACCTCGTACGGCCAGTGCGCCGCGTACGGCACGAAGGCCACCCAGTGGTCACTCGACAGGACGACCCGGGAGCCGTCCGCCACCTCGCGGGCGACGACCTCGTCGAAGAGGTTCTCCCCGCCGGTCGCCTCCTTGTGGGCCGCCAGTGAACGCAGCATCAGCGCGGTGCGCGGGGTGGTGAAGGGGTAGCCGTAGATCTGTCCGTGCGGGTGGCCGAGGGTCACGCCGATCTCGGCGCCGCGGTTCTCGAAGCAGAAGACCTGTTCGACGGCGGGGAGGTGGGACAGCTCGGCGGTCCGGTCCGTCCACGCTTCCAGCACCAGCCGCGCCTGATCCTCCGTGAGGTCGGCGAAGGACGCGTCGTGGTCGGAGGTGAAGCAGACGACCTCGCAACGGCCGGAGTCGCCGGCCAGCGAGGGGAAGCGGTTCTCGAACACCACGACGTCGTACGAGGAGTCGGGGATCTCGCTCAGCCGGTCGCCGGAGGAGGGGCACAGCGGGCATTCGTTCGCCGGCGGGTGGTACGTACGGCCCTGGCGGTGCGAGGCGATCGCGACCGAATCGCCGAGCAGCGGGTCGCGGCGTACCTCCGAAGTGGTGACGGTCGGGTCGAGCGGGCGCCGGTCCACCGCGTCGCGCACCACGTCGTCGCGTGAGTCGTAGTAGATGAGCTCACGACCGTCGGCGAGCCGGGTCGAGGTCTTCTTCACAGTCGGACTCCCCATCCGCACCCATTCAAGCCTTCAAACATAACCGAACACAACAAACCACGAATCACCACCGGCGTCAACATCACAATCAAACAAAGGACACCACCAGAAGTGTTCATTTCTTGAACATGGAGGCGTAGGTTCCGCTCTTGATCAGTTCGCGCAACGAAGCGAGACGAAGCGAGTTCTTATGCAGTCCCCCACACATTCCCCCACATTCCTCACCGAACCAGGCATCCACCTCGCCGCCGGGCTCCGGCTCCCCACCAACGGCCTCGACTACACGATCCTGGCGATCTACTTCGTCGCCGTCCTCGGCATCGGTTTCGCCGCCCGCCGCTCGGTGAAGACGAGCCTCGACTTCTTCCTCTCAGGGCGCTCACTGCCCGCGTGGGTCACCGGACTCGCGTTCATCTCCGCCAACCTGGGCGCCACCGAGATCCTGGGCATGGCCGCCAACAGCGCCCAGTACGGCGTCTACACCGTGCACTGGTACTGGATCGGCGCCATCCCCGCCATGGTCTTCCTCGGCCTGGTGATGATGCCCTTCTACTACGGCTCCAAGGTCCGCTCGGTCCCCGAGTTCCTGCTGCTGCGCTTCGACAAATGGGCGCACCTGCTGAGTTCGATCCTGTTCGCCTTCGCCGCCATCCTGATCGCCGGCGTCAACCTCTACTCGCTCGCGATCGTCGTCGAGGCGCTGCTCGGCTGGCCGCAGTGGGTGGCGATCGTGGTGGCCGGCCTCTTCGTCCTGGCGTACATCACGCTCGGCGGCCTGTCCTCCGCCATCTACAACGAGGTCCTGCAGTTCTTCGTCATCCTCGCCGCGCTGATCCCGATCGCCGCGCTCGGCCTGAAGCGGGTGGGCGGCTGGGACGGCCTGACGAACTCCCTCGACAAGACCCACGGCGCCGACTTCACCACCGCCTGGGGCGGAACGGGCATCGGCCACGACAACCCACTGGGCGCCAACTGGCTGACCATCGTGCTCGGCCTGGGCTTCGTCCTGTCCTTCGGCTACTGGACGACGAACTTCGCCGAGGTCCAGCGCGCGCTGTCGGCCAAGAACCTCTCCGCGGCCCAGCGAACCCCGCTGATCGCCGCATACCCGAAGATCTTCATCGTCTTCCTGGTGATGATCCCGGGCCTGGTGGCGGCCGTCCTGGTCCCGAAGATCGGCACGAGCGGCTCTGACCTGCAGTACAACGACGCGATCCCCTATCTGATGCAGGAGCTGTTGCCGAACGGCGTGCTCGGCATCGCGGTGACGGGCCTCCTCGCGGCCTTCATGGCGGGCATGGCGGCCAACGTCTCGTCCTTCAACACGGTCTTCACGACGGACATCTGGGCGAAGTACGTGGTCAAGGGACGGGAGGACACCTACTACGTCGGCTTCGGCCGTCTGATCACGGTGATCGGCGTACTGGCGTCGATGGGAACGGCGTTCCTGGCGTCGTCCTTCTCGAACATCATGAGCTACCTGCAGACGCTGTTCTCCTTCTTCAACGTGCCGATGTTCGTGGTCTTCATCGTCGGCATGTTCTGGAAGCGCGCGTCGGTGAAGTCGGGCTTCTGGGGCCTCCTGGCCGGCACGACGGCGGCGATGATCAACTACTTCGTCATCTACAAGCAGGGCATCATCGACATCCCCTCCGACCAGGGCGCCAACTTCGTCTCGGCGATCGCGGGCTTCGTGGCCGGTGCGGTGGTCATGGTCGCGGTCTCGCTCTTCACCGCCCCCAAGCCGGAGGAGGACCTCCAAGGCCTCGTCTACGGGACCCGCTCCCCCGGCATGGCCGAGCCGCCCGCCGTCGGCGACGACGCCTGGTACCGCAAGCCGGCCCTGCTGGGCTGGGGCGCGTTGATCCTCGCGGCCGCCTGCTACATCCCGTTCTCGTTCTGATCTCGTTGCGACGAGGGAGGCTTAAGAAACCATGTCCGACCATTACTCGGATCGCGACGTCCAGCGTGAGGTCACCGAGCTGGAGCAGAAGTCCGCGACCGCGACTCGCCTCTTCGACATCCGCCTCATGATCGGCGGCCTGTTCGTGATCTACGGCATCATCGTCACGATCGCCGGCATCACCGTCTCCGACGCCAACCTCGACAAGGCCGGGGGCGTCAACATCAACCTCTGGACCGGCCTGGGCATGCTCGCCCTGGGGGTGTTCTTCCTGGGGTGGCTGTGGCTGCGGCCACTGGCGCCGCCGGTACAGGCGCCTGACGAGAAGGGGGCGGCGGAGTAGCTCTCTGACGTGGGGCCGGAGTTCACGGTGGGACTCCGGCCCGTACGGCTACGGGGCTGCTCGGGGAGAAAGAGGTCGGCCGGGTCGGTCGCTTCGAAGGCGCGGTCGCGCAAGATCGGGAGCTGCTCCAGGTCGGTGGTTGCGAACACCTTGGCCTTGACGTCAGGTGGTGTCTCAATGCCCCGCCAGCACAGGAGTTTCAGGACGATGCGCTGCAGGCGCCCCCGTTCGAAGCGCTCCGCACAGCCTTCACTCCAGGCCCGCTCGGCGGCCTCCAGCCACGCTCGCCGTATTGTTGGCTGCCAGATTTCCGGGGGCAGCTTCCACGGAGTCGAGTCCCGCTGCCGACTGCCGTCCTTCTGCTCAGGCTCCGTCGCCGACGTGCGCAGAAAGGTGGCACGGCGGATCCTCCGGGACGGCTTCGGCGGCTGAGGCCTCCACCGCCAGTCCGTCTACTGCGGCGGTCGAGGATCCTCCCCGCCGCCCGGCGCCGTAGGCACAGGCCCCGCCCGGTCCAGCAACCCCGTCCGCGCCGCCAGCGCCGCCGCCTCCAGCCGCGATCCCACCCCCAGCTTCATCAGCACCCGCTGGACATGGGTCCGGGCCGTCGACGGAGCGATCCCCATCCCCGCCGCGATCAGTCGCGTGTCCTCGCCGTCCGCGACCCGGACCAGGACCTCGACCTCCCTCGGGGTCAGCATCTGGAGAAGCCGCTGGCCCTCGTCATCGGGCTGTGCGGCCGGATTGAGCAGCTCGCTGAAGGCGCCCTGGAGCAGTTGTGGGGCCACCGCCGCCTCGCCCGCGCGGGCCTTCATGATCGCGCGCTCGACTCCCTCTATGCGCTCGTCGTGCCGGACATAGCCGGAGGCACCTGCCGCGAACGCGGCCGCGATGCCGCGTGGGTTCGGTACCGGGCCCAGGACGAGGACCGCCACCTGCGGGCGCTCCCGTTTGATCTTCACCACCGGGTCGAAGATCCCCGGCTCGGCCGGTGTCGCGGTGCCGATCAGGCACACCTCGGGTGCCCGTGTGATCACCAGCTCTGCCGCTCCCGCGGCGGGCGCCGCCGCGGCGAGCACCCGGTGCCCCCGCAGCTTCAAGGCCGAGGCCAACGCCTCGGCGAGCAATCGGTGGTCGTCGACCACCATGAGCCGCACTCCCATCAGGCAACCCCCCAGTCCCCCCAAGCATCCCCACTGGTTCCCCGTGGATTAGGAGCCCCCCGGCTCTCCATCCCCCGGAAGCTACACGCTTGTTCGACGTTGCGCTTCCCCTACCGGAGAGAAGTGCCCCGGAATATCAAAATCCCTCCCATTCGGGAGTGATGAGGGGTACGCGAACGACCCCGCCCCTGAGCAGGGATCCTGCACCAAGGGCGGGGCCGTTCACAACGGCGCGTTCATCTATTGAGCGCCGAGGGCGATCGTGCGCGATTACTGCGTGCCGAAGGCGATCGCCAGGTACTCCTTGTCGTCCGAGGACGACGGCTTGTGGGCGTAGACCGCGGACATGTACAGGTGACCGTCCTTGTAGAGGATCTCGGCGTAGTCCGGGAGCATGCTGGTCTCCGCGCCGTGGACCGCCTCGGTCGCGGGGTTCTCCAGGAGCTTGGTCTCCTTGAACGAGGTGCCGTCGATGGTGACGATCTGCCCGCCCTTGTCGTACGGCGGACGCTTGTACGCCAGGATGTTGCCGCCATCCATACGCAGCGGGGTGATGCTGTAGCCGTCTCCCGCGTCCGCGCGCTGGCCGGTCTGCTTTCCGGTGGCCAGGTCGAAGGCGACGATCTCGTTGGTCTGGCTGTACTCGCCGGTGCCGTCGTGCTCCTCGGTCGGGATGTAGAGCTTGTCGTTGCCGACGGCGAGCGAGGAGCAGTACTCGATCCTGGTGATCCCGTCGCATCGGGCGGCGTACGTCTTGCCGGGCGCCGAGATCTTCGTACGCAGCGTGCCGGTCTTGTTGTCGATGGAGAAGAAGTCCGAGATGCCGCTGCCGTCACCGGCGGAGTCGCCGACGTCGGCGGCGACGACCAGCGGGTTGGTCGACACGACGCTCGCGTACTCGATGCCGGGCGACATCTTGTACTCGGAGAGCACCTTCCCGGACTTCGGGTCGATGGTCTGGATGTGCAGCTGACGGGTGCTGCCGTACTCACCGCACTTGCGGACCGCGACCAGCTTGTCGCCGCCGCCGTATCCGGAGTCGTAGCAGCTGTCGGTCGGCTTCGGCGCCCACAGCTGCTTGCCGGTGGATATGTCGAACGCGGCGCCGCCGCTGGTGCTGCCCGCGGCCACCGTGTTCGCGCTCACGGTGACGTTGTCGAGGCTGACCAGCTGGTCACCGGACTTGACCGTCTTGGTCCACAGCTTCTTGCCGATGTCGAGGTCGAGGGCCGCGAGTTGGCTGCAGCCGTGCGAGGGCTCCGCCTTGGTCGGCATGGCGGGCTCGTAGATGATCGCCGTCCGGTTGGCCTCGGTGCTGTGGCGGCTGGCCTGGCACACCGGGCCGGGAAGTTTGATCGTCCAGAGCTTGGCGCCCGAGTCGGGGTCGTAGCCGTTGATCTCGGCGTTGCCGCTCTTGGCGTACACCTTGTCGGTGAGCCAGGAGCCGACGGTGGTCACGCTGCTGTCGTCCTTCACGGCGGGCGCGGGCACCTGGAACAGCACCTTGGAGCTGGTGTTGGACGGCACCTTCTCCTTGCCGTTGGAGCCGCTCGTCTTGCCGCCGTCCTTGCCGTCCTTGCCGCCGGTGCCGCCGCTCGTACCGGACGAGTTGTTCTTGCCGTCGTCCTTGCCCGAGGAGTTGGCGTACCAGACACCGCCACCGATGATCAGCGCCACGGCCACCACAGCCGAGACGATGATGACCAGCTGGCTGTTGAACTTCCGCCCGCCGCCCTGGGGAGCCTGCGGCTGCATCGGCATGGTCTGCGGCTGGGGGTAGCCGTACGGCGTCTGCTGCGCGCCGTACTGCGGCTGCTGGCCGGGATAGCCGTAGCCGGGCTGAGCCGGGGGCGGCGTCTGCGGGTAGCCGTACGGCTGCTGCGGCGGGGCGGACGGGGGCGACTGCGGAGCCGGGGGCGTCTGCGGGTAGCCGTAGCCGGGGCCCTGCGCGGGCGGCGGGGGCGTCGGGGCACCGAAACCGCCCGGGGGCGGGTCCTGCGGGGCGCCGAAACCGCCGGGCGGCGGGTCCTGGGGCGCGCCGAAGCCGCCCTGCGGGGGCTGGTTCGGCGGTGGCGGGGGCGGCTGGCTCATGACGTGTGTACCTCGGAATACGAAGGGATGGCGGGTCTGGACGGAAGGAGGACGAGGGTCACTTGCCGTAGGCCAGCATCAACTTCTCCTTCGCCTCGTCATTGCCCGTCAGCCGGGTGGTGGAGATGTAGAAGCGCCCGTCCACGTAGTCGACCGCCTTCGAGAAGAAGCTGTTCTCGATGTCCGCGGTGCCTTGTGGCATCTGCAGGAGCTTCGTCGTCCTGTGGCTGCCGCCGGTCGTCGGGATCGACACGATCTGGCCACCGCCGTCGTACGACGGCTCGACGTACGCGACGAGATTCGTGCCGTCCATCCTCATCGGCAGCATCGACTCGTCCGCCGGGGACTTGACGCGCCACTTCTCCTTGCCGGTCTCCAGGCTGAACGCGACGATCTCGTTGGCGCCGCTCTTCGCCTCGGTCGGCAGATAGAGGGTGTTGGCATCGGCCGCGGTGCCGAAGCAGCCGGACAGGTCGCGGTTGAGGATGGCGTAGCCGCACTCGGGCGCGAAGGAGTCCTTGCTCTCCAGCTGCGAGCGCAGATCGCCGTTGTTCTTCAGCGTGGTGACGTTGACCGTCTTCTTGTCGTCCTTGGTCATGTAGAGGACGACGGGGTCGACGGAGTACGCGCGCTCGACCCGCCAGCCCTTGGGGATCTTCGTGGTCCACTTGGCCTTGCCGGTGGCCGGGTCCAGCTCCTGCACCTCGTCGTGCTCGGTGTCGGAGCCGACGCCGCAGGACGAGACGGCCAGCAGCTTGGTGCCGCCCGCGAACGCGGCCGGATAGCAGCCCGAGCCGTACTTCCCCTTGTCCCACAGCTTCTTGCCGCTGCCGGTGTCGAACGCCGTACCGGACATCGAGCGGCCGACCGTCAGCGTGTCGCCGGTGATGGACAGCTCGACGGAGAGCGTGCTGTCGAAGAGGTCACCGTCGGGGACCTTCCCGCTCCAGCCCTTGGCACCGGTGTTGAGGTCGATCTCCTGGAGCTGGTTGCACTTGGCGCTGTCGCTGGAGCCGCTCATGTACGCCACGAAGACCTTGTCGTCGGACGTCTTCTGCGGGGTGACCGCGCAGATCTTCTGCGGGAAGGTCAGCGCGTCCCAAGTGGGCTTGCCATCCCCGGTGTTGTAGGCGAAGACCTGCTTGTACGCCGCCTTCACCGCGGCCTTGTCGGTGATCCACAGACCGGGGGCGTCGGCGCCGGACCCGGGCGCGTCCGGCGCCTGCTTGTACCAGAGCACCTTCGCCTCACCGGCCTGGCGGCCCGCGTTGAGGTCCTCGGGGTCCTCCCCGCCGTTGCCGCTGCCGTCACCGGGGTTGACCGGGTCGTCGGAGGCGGAGGCCTTGGAGGTCGGGCTCTTGTCGGCGACCGGCTTCTTGCCGTCGTCACCGCCGCTGCTGACGGCCCAGACGGTGCCGCCGACGACGAGCAGCGCGGCGACCGCGGCGCCGATGATCACCGCGGGCCTGCCCTTGAAGGGGTTCTTGGAGCCGCCGCCGGGGGACGGGGTGCCGGGCGCGCCCGGGTACTGCGCCTGGGGCGGGTATCCGTAACCGGGCTGCTGCGGCTGGCCGTAGGGGCCGGGCTGGCCATACGGTCCCGGCTGCTGCGGTTGTCCGTACGGGCCCGGCTGGCCGTAGGGGCCGGGCTGCTGGGGGTATCCGTAACCGGGCTGCGGGGGGCCGGCGGGCGGAGCCTGCGGGGGCGCGGGGGCCTGGGGCGGCTGCGCCGGCGGAGGTGGCGTGCCCTGGGGCGTGTTGGCGGGGGGCGCGCCGAAGCCGCCCTGCGACCGCGGGTCCTGGGGCGCGCCGAAGCCACCCGCCGGCGGCTGGTCCTGTGGTGCTCCGAAGCCGCCCTGCGGCGGCTGACTGGGCGGCTGACTCATCAGCGCTTCCCCCTCTTCACTGATGTGGCGCCCCACCGGCGGCGCTGGACTCGCGCCACCCCCGGTGGTTCTCAGACTGTTCTCAGACGGCCCTTTCTATCACTCTGAGGCCCATGAACAGCGGGCCGGTCCGTCCCCTGTTCCCAAGGGAGGACCGGCCCGTGATGCCGTCGTTACGCGCCTTCACGCGCCCTTCACGCGGGGCCCACGTCGGCGCTCGCGCGGGCCCATGTCGGGGTCCGCCCGGCGCACTTCAGGCATACGCGCCCTCGTGCGCGACCCGTCAGGCGTCCTCGGCCAGCTCCAGCCAGCGCAGCTCCAGGTCCTCGCGCTCCCCGGCCAACTCGCGCAACTCCGCGTCGAGTTTGGCGACCCGCTCGAAGTCGGTGGCGTTGTCGGCGATTTGGGTGTGCAGCTTGGTCGCCTTCTCGGAGATCTTGTCCAGCTGCCGCTCGATCTTCTGGAGCTCCTTCTTGGCGGCGCGGGCGTCGGCGGCGGAGGCGGCCTTGGCGGGCGCCGGCGCGGAGGCGAGCACGGCGGCGGCCGCGACCTCCTCGATCTTCCTGCGCCGCTCCAGGTACTCGTCGATCCCGCGCGGCAGCATCCGCAGCGTGCCGTCGCCGAGCAGCGCGAAGACGTTGTCCGTCGTCCGCTCGATGAAGAACCGGTCGTGGGAGATCACGACCATCGAGCCGGGCCATCCGTCGAGCAGGTCCTCCAGCTGCGTGAGGGTCTCGATGTCGAGGTCGTTGGTGGGCTCGTCGAGGAAGAGGACGTTGGGCTCGTCCATGAGGAGCCGCAGAAGCTGCAGCCGCCGACGCTCACCACCGGAGAGGTCCCCGACCGGGGTCCACTGCTTCTCCTTGTTGAAGCCGAAGGTCTCGCAGAGCTGCCCCGCGGTCATCTCGCGGCCCTTGCCGAGGTCGACCCGGTCGCGGACGGCCTGGACGGCCTGCAACACACGCCAGTTCGGGTCGAGTTCGGCGACCTCCTGCGAGAGGTAGGCCAGCTTGACCGTCTTGCCGGTGACGATCCGCCCGGCGGCGGGCTGCTTCTCCCCCTCGCTGCGGGCGGCCTCGGCCAGGGCCCGCAGGAGCGAGGTCTTCCCGGCGCCGTTCACGCCGACGAGCCCGACGCGATCGCCGGGGCCGAGGTGCCAGGTGAGGTGCTTGAGCAGCACCTTCTGGCCCGCCTGGACGGTCACGCCCTCCAGGTCGAAGACGGTCTTGCCGAGCCGCGAGCCGGCGAACTTCATCAGCTCGCTCTTGTCGCGGGGCGGCGGCACGTCCGCGATCAGCTCGTTGGCGGCCTCGACGCGAAAGCGCGGCTTGGAGGTGCGGGCGGGCGCCCCGCGCCGCAGCCAGGCCAGCTCCTTGCGTACGAGGTTCTGCCGCTTGACTTCCTCGGTGGCGGCGATGCGCTCGCGCTCTGCGCGCGCGAAGACGTAGTCGGAGTAGCCGCCCTCGTACTCGTACACCGCGCCCTTCTGCACGTCCCACATGCGGGTGCAGACCTGGTCCAGGAACCACCGGTCGTGGGTGACGCAGACGAGGGCCGAGCGCCGCTCGCGCAGATGCTGCGCGAGCCAGGCGATGCCTTCCACGTCCAGGTGGTTGGTGGGCTCGTCGAGGATGATCAGGTCCTGCTCCTCGATGAGCAGCTTGGCGAGGGCGATGCGGCGGCGCTCGCCGCCGGAGAGGGGGCCGATGACGGTGTCCAGCCCCTGCGGGAAGCCGGGCAGGTCCAGCCCCCCGAACAGCCCGGTCAGTACGTCTCTGATCTTGGCGTTGCCCGCCCACTCGTGGTCGGCCAGGTCGCGGATGACCTCGTGGCGGACGGTGGCCGTGGGGTCGAGGGAGTCGTGCTGTGTCAGCACTCCCACGTGCAGGCCGCCGGAGTGCGTGACACGGCCGGTGTCGGCCTCCTCCAGCTTGGCGAGCATCCGGATGAGGGTGGTCTTGCCGTCGCCGTTCCGGCCGACCACGCCGATACGGTCGCCCTCGCTGACGCCGAGGGAGACTCCGTCGAGCAGTGCACGGGTGCCGTACACCTTGCTGACGGACTCGACATTGACCAGGTTGACGGCCATTTCTCTCCTGACAAGGGGGACGATCGACCCTCAAGGGTAGTCCGCGCGGTACGGGGGCCGAGCGGTGAGGTTGTTCGCCCCCTCCGCCCCTGCCATGGCCTCCTCGTTCATGCCGAAGCCGCTGTTCTCGACCTCGACGAGGACACCGTCCCGCAGCCGCGCGGCCCGCAGCTGCACCTTGGTGCTGGGCGGCGAGAAGGCGGCGGCGTTCTCGACCAGCTCGGCGAGCAGGTGGATCACATCGGCGACGGAGATCAGAACCGCACGACGGAGATCACAGCGGTACGTCGCGGATCAGAGCACGGTCGCTCCCGGCGCCGGGCTCTCGGTGACCCGTACGGAGCGGCAGGTGCCCGAGGCGAGCAGGGTCTTGGCGACCGTCTTCGCGGACTCGGCGCCCGGCGCGAGAAAGGCCGTGGTCGGGCCCGAGCCGGAGACCAGCGCCGCGAGGGCGCCGGCCGCGCGGCCCGCGGTGAGGGTGTCGGCGAGGGCCGGGAAGAGGGAGAGGGCGGCGGGCTGCAGGTCGTTGGAGACCGCGGCCGCGAGAGCGTCGGCGTCCCCCTTCCGCAACGCGTCGAACAGCTCCTGCGAGGCGACGGGTTCAGGGATCCGCACGCCCTCGTTCATCCGGTCGAACTCCCGGAAGACGGCCGGGGTCGACAGCCCCCGCTCGGCCATGGCGAAGACCCAGTGGAAGGTCCCGCCGACCTCCAGCACCCGCAGCTGCTCGCCCCGGCCGACGCCGAGCGCCGCCCCGCCCACCAGACTGAACGGCACATCGCTGCCCAATGCGGCACAGATGTCGAGGAGTTCGTCGCGCGAGGCGTCCGTGCCCCACAGCGCGTCGCAGGCGAGGAGCGCACCGGCCCCGTCCGCGCTGCCGCCCGCCATACCGCCGGCGACGGGGATGTCCTTGGCTATGTGGATGTGCACGGCGGGGTCGCGGTCGTACCGCCGGGCGAGTTCGAGGGCCGCGCGGGCCGCCAGGTTCGTACGGTCCAGGGGCACCTGCGCGGCGTCCGGACCCGCGCAGGTGATGCGCAGTTCCTCGGCGGGGGTCACCGTCACCTCGTCGTAGAGGCCGACCGCGAGGAAGACATTGGCCAGGTCGTGGAAGCCGTCGGGGCGGGCGCCGCCCACCGCGAGCTGGACATTGACCTTGGCAGGGACGCGTACCGTCACGCTCACTTACAGGGACTCCTTGTGCTCGGCGATACGCGCGAACTCCTCGACCGTCAGGGACTCCCCGCGCGCCTGCGGCGAGACACCCGCGGCGACGAGCGCTGCCTCCGCGGCGGGCGCGGATCCGGCCCACCCGGCGAGAGCGGCGCGCAGCGTCTTGCGCCGCTGGGCGAAGGCGGCGTCGACCACGGCGAAGACCTCGCGCTTCGTCGCCGTGGTCTTGATCGGCTCGCTCCGGCGGACGAGCGACACGAGCCCGCTGTCCACGTTGGGCGCCGGCCAGAAGACATTCCGCCCGATGGCGCCGGCCCGCTTGACCTCGGCGTACCAGTTCGCCTTCACGGACGGGACGCCGTACACCTTCGAACCGGGCGCGGCCGCGAGGCGGTCGGCGACCTCGGCCTGCACCATCACGAGCGTGCGCTCGATGGTCGGGAAGGTGTCGAGCATGTGCAACAGGACGGGTACGGCGACGTTGTACGGAAGGTTGGCCACCAGCGCGGTCGGGGCGGGCCCGGGGAGTTCCCGTACGTGCATCGCGTCGGAGTGCACGAGCGCGAAACGCTCCGCGCGCTCCGGCATGCGGGCCGCGACGGTCGACGGCAGAGCCCCCGCGAGCACGTCGTCGATCTCCACCGCGACGACCCTCTCGGCCACCTCCAGCAGGGCGAGTGTCAGCGAGCCGAGCCCGGGGCCCACCTCCACGACCACGTCGTCGGGCCGCACGTCCGCGGTGCGCACGATGCGGCGCACGGTGTTCGCGTCGATCACAAAGTTCTGGCCGCGCTGCTTGGTGGGTCGCACGCCGAGGGCACCCGCGAGTTCGCGGATGTCGGCGGGGCCCAGGAGGGCGTCGGGGGTGGGGCTGGTCACGGAGCAAGGGTACGGGTGCGGAGGGCTGGGGGATGTTTTCGCCCCCTCCGCCCCTACCCTCCCCCACTCTCGGCTTCGCTTGAGCGGGGGACCCCCATCGTCCCTGGGGGCTGCCGCCCCCAGACCCCCGCCAAAAGACTGCGCAGTTCCCCGCGCCCCCAAAACGGGGCGCGGGGAACTGCGCGACAAGCCTGGAGCGAAAAAACCTCGCGGCCTCACCTCCACAGCCGCCCCCCACAATGCGGCCAAGGGCTCGCTCCCCGCCGCACATACAGCTTCTTCGCACGCGAGGTCTGCTCGGCGGCGGAGGCGTCCTGGGGGCGCCCGGAACCGCCGAGGGCGTGCCAGGTGCGGGTGTCGAACTGGTAGAGGCCGCCATACGTGCCGGAGGGGTCCACGGCCCCCGGCCGCCCACTGGACTCGCACGCCGCGAGACCGGACCAGTTCAGATCGTCGACCCCGTCGAAGGACGTCGGATGCGGCTTCGTACCGACCTTCACCAGCTGCGCCCGCGGCTCCCGCACCACCGCGGACTCGATCCGCCTCGGCCTCTGCTCGACCCCGTTGACGGTCCGAAGGGAATACGTGACGCGCCGCGCCCCCGGCTGACCGGCACGCTCGACGACCTCCGTGCCCTTGAACAGCGAGGGGTCCTGAGTCCGCCGTACCTCGAACGGAATCGGCTCGTCGCGGACCTCCCTGGCCCCGGTGACCCGCATGACGGTGACCGTCTGCCCGTCGCGCGGGAAGCTCCCGGGCGCGACGGAGGTGGTGTCCTGCCCGTGCAGGGTGATCCCGGCCTCCTCGACGGCCTCCCGGACGCTCGCCGCGTTCGTACGGATGGTCCGCGCCCGCCCGTCCGCCATGATCGTCACCGTGCGCTCGGTACGGACGTTGACCGCGAGGCCCGCGCGCCTGATTCGCTGGGAGCGCGACGTCGACAGGTACGCGCCCTCCGCACGCACCCCGAGCTGTCGAAGCGCCTCGTCCACCGTGTGCGCCGTCGTCCACACCTCGCGCCGGTGTCCGTCGAGGGTGAGGTGTATGGGCCGCCCGTAATGCACCGCGACCTCGTCGCCGCTGGCGAGCGCCGTGCCGGGCCCGGGCGCGACGACGTCGTGCGCCCCGACCTCGACGCCCTCGCCGGCGAGGAGTTCGCCGACGTCGTCCGCGAAGGTGTGCAGGGTGCGCGGCTTCCCGTCGACGCTGAGCTCGATCGCCTTGTCGTTGGCGACGAACGCGGAGGTGCCTCCGGCCAGGAATGCCACGACCAGCGCCTGTGGGAGCAGCCGCCGCAGGGGGTCGGGCCGCTCGGTGCTGCGCTTGCGCCGTGCCGCGCGCCGGGCCTCGGCGCGACCGCCGGGCGCGGGCGCCCCGTCCGCCTGCCCTGGCCGGGGCAGCCGGGGTTCCGTCGACGCCTCCGGCTCGGCCACCCAGGCCGCCTCGTACGCGGGCCGGTAGGTGTCCGGGTGGCCGAGGCCGTACGACGGGTCGAAATGCCCGTACGACGTCCCTGTCGCACCAGGGAGTCCAGCGACACCAGCGCTATGGGCAACACCGGTGTCACCAGCGACACCAGTGGGTCCATACGTCTCGTACTGCGAGCTGCTCACGACGACACGCTCCAGAAGTCCGGATGAGGCGACCAGAACCTAGCGGAGCGGTCGTCACTCTCCCAAGCGACCTGGCTACGCTGTGTCGCGACACTCCCCTGAGGTGCGCCCCGGAAGAACCCCCGGAACCGTTATCCGTCAGTAATCGAAAGCGCGCGCAGTGTTCGCGGAGATCGAGGTCGCCAGCGCGTCCTCGTCGATGCCCCGTACAGCCGCCATCGCGCGCACTGTGACCGGAATGAGATACGGCGCGTTAGGCCGTCCGCGGTACGGAGCGGGCGTCAGGAAGGGCGCGTCGGTCTCGACGAGGACGAGTTCCAGGGGCGCCACGGCCAGCGCGTCGCGCAACGGCTGGGCGTTCTTGAAGGTCATGTTGCCGGCGAAGGACATGAAATATCCGGCGCCGGCGCAGATCTCGGCCATCGCGGCGTCGCCGGAGTAGCAGTGGAAGACGGTCCGCTCGGGCGCGCCCTCCTCCTTGAGGATGCGCAGCACGTCGGTATGGGCGTCGCGGTCGTGGATGACCAGGGCCTTCCCGTGCCGTTTGGCTATCTCGATGTGGGCGCGGAAGGACCGTTCCTGCGCGGCCTTGCCCTCGGGTCCCGTACGGAAGTAGTCGAGCCCGGTCTCGCCCACGCCCTTGACCTGGGGAAGGGCGGCGAGCCGGTCGATCTCCGCCAGCGCCTCGTCCAGCGCGGCGTCTCCGCCCGGCTGCCGCGCGCCCTGCCGGGACCAGCCGTCGGGATCGCCGTGCACGATCCGGGGCGCTTCGTTGGGGTGCAGCGCGACGGTCGCGTGCACGGCGTCGTACTCGGCCGCCGTCTGCGCCGCCCAGCGCGAGCCGTTCACGTCGCAGCCGACCTGTACGACCGTCGTCACGCCGACCGACGCGGCCTTGGCCAGGCCCTCCTCGACCGTGCCGGACTGCATGTCGAGGTGGGTGTGCGAGTCGGCGACGGGCACCCGGAGGGGATCCGGCAGCGGCGGGGCTTCGGCGTTGGAAGGCATGCCCCGATCCTACGAAGGGGGCATGCCCGACCTCACCTCGCGGGGAGCCGGGAGGTCATTCCACCTGGCCGCCGGACCGGCCGACGCCGCGGATGAGCCCGCCGTGTCCGGCGGATCAGCCCGCCTTGCGGTGGTGAAACGGGTGCAGGAGATCGGAGAGGTGCCAGTGGTGGGACTCGCGGGGCTCGCGGGGCTCCTCGGTCGCCGTCTCGGGCGCGTCCACCTGGGGCTCGGGCTGCCGTGCCGGCACCGGCCGCTGCAGGGAGTTCCGCGCCGAGGACACCTGTCCCGGACGCATGATGCGCACCACATGGTTGTCGCAGTTCTGGCAGGTGGGCCGGCTCAGCGGCGACGGCACGATCCGGCCGTCGGCCACGTACATGACGAACTCGTTGCCCTCGGCGTCGAGGTGGTGCTCTATCTCGTACGACTGCTCCCAGCCGTGCCCGCAGCGCATGCAGGCGAAGGAATACGACTCGTTGACAACGGCGGTCGCCGCACCGCGGTGGCCGGTCTGCCCTGCAATCTCACTCATGCCAGCTCCTGCTGTCCGCTGGACAAGCGCCCCCGCGCACGGGGGCGAGGGACGGGTACGTCCCTTCAACCAGTGGACGCTTCTCCCGGCTCGAACGCATCAGGCCTGTCGACTATTGGAGTCGTTTTGGGCGTTCCTTGTCGGAAGGCGCTCGCCACCCGGCCTGAGCTTTGCCTTTCGCGACCGTCCTTTGCCCTTCTATGGGGCGCTTCGCGCTGCATTCTTTGCCGCGACGACCGCATCGAAGACGTCGCGCTTGGGAATTCCCGCCTCCGCGGCGACGGCCGCGATCGCCTCCTTGCGCCGCTCCCCCGCCTCCTCGCGCACCTGCACCCTGCGCACCAGCTCAGCGGCGTCCAGCTCCTCCGCGCCCTTCTCGGCGGCGCCCTCGACGACCACGGTGATCTCACCCCGTACGCCCTCGGCGGCCCAGGCGGCCAGCTCGCCCAGCGGGCCGCGCTTGACCTCCTCGTACGTCTTCGTCAGCTCGCGGCAGACGGCGGCGCGCCGCTCGGTCCCGAAGACCTCGGCCATCGCGGCGAGCGTGTCGTCGAGCCGGTGGGGCGCTTCGAAGTAGACGAGGGTGCGCCGCTCGTCGGCGACCTCGCGCAGGCGCGACAGGCGCTCGCCCGCCTTCCTGGGCAGAAAGCCCTCGAAGCAGAAGCGGTCGACGGGCAGCCCGGACAGTGCGAGCGCGGTGAGCACGGCGGACGGGCCGGGGACGGCGGTGACCTTGATGTCCTTCTCGACGGCGGCCGCGACCAGCCGGTAGCCGGGGTCGGAGACGGACGGCATCCCCGCGTCGGTCACCAGCAGCACCCGCGCCCCACCGGCCAGCGCCTCGACGAGCTCCGGCGTACGGGCCGCCTCATTGCCCTCGAAGTACGACACGACGCGCCCGGCGGGCTGCACGCCGAGCGCCTGGGTGAGCCGCCGCAGCCGCCGGGTGTCCTCGGCGGCGACGACATCGGCCCCGGCCAGTTCGGCGGCGAGCCGTGGCGGCGCGTCGGAGATGTCGCCGATGGGAGTGCCTGCCAACACAAGGGTTCCTGTCACGGTTCCATCCTCGCAGGGCCCAGGCACGGGACTCCCACAGACGTGTTCCCTACGATGGCGCGGTGACCAGTACCGCGTCCTCCACGGACACCCGGCAGGGCCAGGCCGCCGAAGAGCAGCGGCCGTCGTGGCAGCAGCGGCTGCGCCGCTTCGGATACACGACGCCGCCCAGAAGCGATGTCCGCGACCGGCTCATGCCGCCGTACGCCGAGCCCAGCCCGCGCCTCTGGGCCACGATCGGGCTGCGCCACGAGGTCGCCGAGCGCATCACGCGCTGGTCGGGCTGGGGCGGCCCGCTCCTGGTGACGCTGCTCGCCGGGCTGCTGCGGTTCTGGAACCTGGGCAGCCCGAAGGCGGTGATATTCGACGAGACGTACTACGCCAAGGACGCCTGGGCCCTCATCCACCGCGGATACGAGGTCAACTGGGCGAAGGACGCCAACGATCTGATCCTGCAGGGCAATGGCCATGTGCGGATCCCGAGCGACGCCGCATATGTGGTGCACCCGCCGGTCGGCAAGTACGTCATCGGGCTCGGCGAGTGGATGTTCGGGTTCAACCCGTTCGGCTGGCGGTTCATGACGGCGCTGCTCGGCACGCTGTCGGTGCTGCTGCTGTGCCGGATCGGGCGCCGGCTGTTCCGCTCGACGTTCCTCGGCTGCCTCGCGGGCGCGCTGATGGCGGTGGACGGCCTGCACTTCGTGATGAGCCGCACCTCGCTGCTCGACGGCGTGCTGATGTTCTTCGTGCTCGCGGCCTTCGGCTGCCTGCTCGTCGACCGGGACAAGGCGCGAGCGAGGCTCGCGGCGGCGCTGCCCGGCGACGCGGACGGAGTCGTACGTCCCGACGCGCACGCCGCCGAGACGACCCGCCTCGGCTGGCGCCCCTGGCGCTGGGGGGCCGGCCTGATGCTGGGCCTGGCCATCGGCACCAAGTGGAACGGCCTCTACATCCTCGCCGCGTTCTGTGTGATGGCGGTCCTGTGGGACGCGGCCTCGCGCCGGGTCGCGGGCGCCCGCCGCCCGTACCTGGCGGCCCTCAAGCACGACACGGGCATCACGTTCCTGGCGACGGTCCCGGTCGCCCTGGCCGTGTATCTCTTCTCCTGGATCGGCTGGATCCTCTCCCCCGACAACGGCAAGGGCGGCTACTTCCGCAACTGGGCGGTGACGGACGGCAAGGGCGGCAGTTTCGCCTTCCTCCCCGACTGGCTGCGCAGTCTGTGGCACTACGAGCACGAGGTGTACGAGTTCCACGTCGGTCTCTCGTCCCCGCACACCTACCAGTCGAACCCGTGGAGCTGGCTCGTCCTGGGCCGCCCGGTCTCGTACTTCTACGAGTCCCCGCTGCCCGGCAAGGACGGCTGCCCCAGCGACGCGGGCGACAAGTGCGCCCGTGAGGTGCTGGCGCTCGGCACCCCCCTCCTGTGGTGGGCGGCCTGTTTCGCGATCGCCTACGTGCTCTGGCGCTGGGCGTTCCGCCGCGACTGGCGCGCGGGCGCCATCGCCTGTGGCATCGCGGCCGGTTACCTCCCCTGGTTCATGTACCAGGAGCGCACGATCTTCTTCTTCTACGCCGTCGTCTTCGTCCCGTTCCTGTGCCTGGCCGTCGCGATGATGATCGGCGCGATCCTCGGCCCACCCAACGCGGGCGAACGCCGCCGCGTCATCGGCGCGGCGGGCGCGGGCGTCCTGGTCCTGCTGATCGCGTGGAACTTCATCTACTTCTGGCCCCTGTACACCGGCACCGCGATCCCCATCAATGAATGGCGTTCACGAATGTGGCTGGATACCTGGGTCTAACAATTCGGAGAACTCCCGCCCCATGAACCACACCCCCCGCATACAGTGCGGTGTAGACCAACTTTTCTGAACGCGTTCAGAAGTTCGGGGGAGGGTCAACGGGGAGGGATCGCGCGATGCGCAAGGGGGCAAAGGCAGCCGTCATCGGCAGTGTGTTCGCCGTGATGGTGGGGGGCGCCGGGTACGGCGCGTACAACGTAGTGACCGCGATCAGCGGGGACGGCGGCTCAGGCGGGCCCGGAGCGGCAAAGACCGGGCCGCCGAGCAGTGCGGAGGTCAAGGAGACCACCCGCGCGTTCTTCGCTGCCTGGGAGAAGGGCGACGCGGCCAAGGCGGCGTCGTACACCAACTACGCGACGAACGCGGAAGCCATGCTCGCCGGTTACCGCACCGACGCGCACCTCACCGACGTGCGGATCACGCCGGGCACGCCGACCGGCGCGACCGTGCCGTTCTCGGTGAAGGCGACGGTGTCCTACGACGGGAAGAGCAAGCCCTTCTCGTACGAATCCGAACTGACCGTCGTGCGCGGGGACACCACCGGGAAGGCGCTGGTCGGCTGGAAGCCGTCCGTCCTCTATCCGGAGCTGAAGGACGGGGACACGCTCGTCACGGGCGAGTCGGCGAGTCCGGCGATCGAGGCCGTGGACCGCAACGACGTTGCCCTGACGAAGGAGAAGTACCCGTCCCTGGGGCCGATCCTTGACGCGCTGCGCGACAAGTACGGCGACACGGCGGGCGGCACACCCGGTATCGAGCTGGCGATCCGGCACGGGAGCGAGGACACCGGCGACACGACCCTGGTCACCCTCGCCAAGGGGCAGCCGGGCAAGGTCCGTACGACGCTCAGCGCGAGCGCGCAGGCCGCGGCGGAGAAGGCGGTCGCGCAGTACTCCGAGTCGTCCGTCGTGGCGGTGAAGCCGAGCACCGGTGAGGTGCTGGCGGTCGCCAACCACCGCGAGGACGGGTTCAACGCGGCGTTCCTCGGCAAACTCGCGCCCGGTTCCACGATGAAGATCATCACCGCGGCGATGTTCATCGACAACGGCGTGACCACGATGAACGGCCCTGCGCCCTGCCCGGACACCGCGACCTGGCAGAGCCAGACGTTCCACAACCTCACGGGCATGACGGCCAACGAGAACGCCAGCCTCGCCAACAGCTTCATGCGGTCCTGCAACACGGCCTTCGTGAAGCTCGTCGACGGCAGCGACAAGGCGCCGCTCACCGACGAGTCGCTCACCACCGAGGCGCAGACGCGGTTCGGCCTCGGCCAGGACAACTGGAAGACCGGCATTCCGTCCTTCGACGGCAGCGTCCCCGCCTCCGCCGGCTCGGACCGCGCGGCGAACGCGATCGGTCAGGGCCAGGTCCAGATGAGCCCGCTGAACATGGCGTCGGTGACGGCGACCGCCATCACCGGCACGTTCCGTCAGCCGGTCATCGTGCCGCTCAAGCTCGACGACCGCGTGCCGGCGCAGGCGAAGGGGCTGCCGGTGAACACCGTCGCGCAGCTCAAGCAGATGATGCGGCTCACCGCGACGAGCGGCACCGCCGCGCGCGTCATGGCCGGGCTCGGCGGTGACCTCGGCGCCAAGACCGGCTCCGCCGAGGTCGACGGCCAGACCAAGTCCAACAGCTGGTTCACCGGTTACCGCAATGACATCGCGGCCGCCGCGATGACCCAGGAGGGCGGCCACGGAGGGGACGCGGCCGGTCCGATCGTCGCAGCTGTGCTACGAACTGGTGGCTGAAGTCACCCCTAACAGGGCGGGACCCTAGGGTGGTGCTGTCGTTGAGCAGGTTGAGCAGCGTGCGGCACGGGGGTATCAGGGGACAGCGGAGGACTGAAAGCTGTGGGCAAGAGAAGGCGCGTCGCCGAGCGGCGGAAGACTAAGCAGCCCGCCGTGCTCGGCGGGGTGATCGCCGTGGTCGTCGCCGGCGGGGCGTTCGGCGCCTACAGCCTGTACGGCGGCGCGGCGGCCGACGACGGGACGTCGACGACGGGCGACCACAAGACCGTGAAGACGGGCCCCTTGTCGGCGACCGAAGTGCGCACGACGACGGCCGCCTTCCTCACCGCCTGGCAGAGCGGCGACGTCGCCAAGGCGGCCGCCGCCACCGACGACTCGGCCGCCGCGACGACCGCGCTCACCGGCTACGCCAAGGACGCCCACATCACCGGCGTGACGCTGACCAGCGGCAAGCGGTCGGGCGCCGCCGTCCCGTTCTCCGTCAAGGCCACCGTCACGTACAAGGGCAAGAGCAAGCCGCTGACCTACGACTCGAAGCTGACGGTCGTCCGACGCGCCAAGGACGGCGTACCGCTCGTCGGTTGGAAACCGTCCGTCGTCCACCCGGACCTCCAGGACGGCGACCGGCTGGTCACCGGCGAGTCGGGCACGCCCCCGATCAGGGCCCTGGACCGAAACGGTGCGGAGCTGACCACCGCCAAGTACCCCTCCCTGGGCACGGTCCTCGACGGGCTGCGCGAGAAGTACGGCAAGACGGCCGGCGGCAAGGCGGGCATCGAGCTGCGCGTGGTCCGCAAGGCCGCGGAGAAGGGCGCCCAGAAGACCCCCGACAAGACCCTGGTGGCGCTCAGCGAGGGCACCCCGGGGACCGTGAAGACGACGCTCAGCCCGACCCTGCAGGCCCTCGCCGAGGAGAAGGTGGCCGCGAAGTCGAAGGCGTCGGTGGTCGTGATGCGCCCCTCGACGGGCGAGATCCTCGCCGTCGCGAACACCGGCCACGGCTTCAACACCGCCCTCCAGGGCTCCCTCGCCCCCGGTTCCACGATGAAGGTCATCACGGCGTCGCTGCTCTTCGACAAGGGCCTGGCCTCGGCCGACAAGCCGCACCCGTGCCCCAAGACGGCGACGTACGGCGGCTGGAAGTTCCACAACGACAACGACTTCGAGATCAAGGACGGCACGTTCAAGGCAAGCTTCGCGCGGTCCTGCAACACCGCCTTCATCACCCAGGCGAAGGAACTGGAGAACGACGACCTGACCAAGCAGGCCCAGCAGGTCTTCGGGCTGAGCATGAACAACTGGGCGATCGGCGTCCCGTCCTTCGACGGCTCGGTGCCGGTGCAGAGCGCCGCGCAGATGGCGGCGTCGCTGATGGGCCAGGGCGGGGTCCGCATGAACCCGCTGAACATGGCGTCGGTCGCCTCGACGGTCCAGGCGGGTACCTTCCACCAGCCGTACCTGGTGTCTCCGACGGTGGACCACCGCACGCTGGCCACGGCGTCCCGCACCCTGTCCGCGTCCACGCTCTCCCAGCTCCGCGAAGTGATGCAGTACACGGCCGCCGCCGGCACCGCCGCCGAGGCCATGTCCGGCCTCGGCCCCGACTACGGTGCCAAGACCGGCTCCGCCGAGGTCGACGGCCAGGACAAGCCGAACGGCTGGTTCACGGCGTGGAAGGGCGACTTGGCGGCGGCGGGCGTCGTGCAGCAGGGCGGGCACGGGGGCGACACGGCGGGGCCGATCGTTGCGGCGCTGCTGAAGGCCGGCAGCTAGCCGTTCGGTTGAGGGCGCCTTTGTCCGGTGGCCAGTCGTCCGGTCGGGGGCGCCTTGCTTTCGGTTCGGAGGCGATGTCAGTGGGGCGCTCTACGCTCCGCGCATGACGTTCCCTCTTCCCGAGGGGCTGCCCGCCGGGCGTTGCGTGCCCGCCGGCTCCCCGGTCATGTGGCGCTCCGACAAGCCCCCGTACGACCCTTTGGCCTCGTGGACCCGCTACCAGCGGCAGCAGGGCGCGACCGGCCTGCTGCCGATCCTCTGTTACGCGGACGACGACCGGCCCGGTTCGCTCGACCTCGCCGCGATAGACGCCGTCGACCTGGAAGGCGAGTTGGCGGAAGGCTGGCGCGCATACCGGCGGCGTCAACTCGCATGGCTCGCCGCGCCGCCCGAACCGATGGACTGCCCCGAGGACGTGGACGTCGAGCCGTGGGAGGACGACCCCGGCGCACCGTACGACCAATGGCCCGGGCTGGCCCCCAGCACGCTCCCCTCCACGGGCGTCGACCCGGACGAGGCCGCCCGGGCTGCCTTCGCCCACCTCGTCGACGACGACCCGTACATGGCGACGGGAGCCGGTCTCGGCCTCGTCGCCGCCGCGCGGAGCGCCGACATCCCCGCCGTCATCGGCTGGCGCGCAGAGGCGCCCCTCCCCCTGCTCTGCGCCCTGCTGCGCAGCTGGGAGGACCGCTTCGGGGCGCGAGTCCTCGCCGCCGTCGGGTCGACGCTGTACGTCTCCGTAGCGAGTCCGCCGCGCGACGAGCGGCAGGCCGGCCACATCGCCCTCGAACACCTCCTGACCACGGCCGACAACATCGTCAACGACCCCCCGACCCCTTTCCCCCAGTACGCGGCATCCCTCGTCGACGCCCCGCTGTGGCGCTTCTGGTGGGACTAGGCGACCCCGGGGAGGACCCGCGCAGAACTCGGTCGCGTGCCTCGTACACCGACCGCTAGCGTGCCGTTCATGACCGCCACCGATGAGAACGCCGCCGAGGAGCAGTCCCCCGCCGCGAACGCCGCCCACCCCCGTTTCGCCGAGGCCCTGCGGGAGTTGGGGCTCGACGAGGTGAACGGGCGCATCCGCCGCTTCCCGGACGCGACCCGCACCGCGGCCGAGGCCGCCGCCGCGATCGGCTGCGAGCTGAGCCAGATCTGCAAGTCGCTGATCTTCGCGGCGGACGGGGTGCCGGTGCTGGTGCTGATGGACGGCGCGTCGCGGGTCGACGTGGAGCTCGTACGGCGGGAGCTGGGCGCCGAGAAGGTGACCCGGCCCAAGGCGGACGTGGTGCGGGAGACGACGGGGTACGCGATCGGCGGCGTACCGCCCTTCGGGCACCGCACCAAGACCCGTGTTCTGGCGGACCGTTCGCTGCTCGACCACGACACGGTGTGGGCCGCGGCGGGCACGCCGTACACCGTCTTCCCGATGGACCCCAAGAGCCTGATCGCCCACGCCGGCGGCACCCTGGTGGACGTGCGCGAGCAGACCGCGTGACGCCGGTCGTCACCGCGGCGGTGCTGCTCGCCGCGGTCACCCACGCCAGCTGGAACGCGATCGCGCACCGCATCAGCGACAAGCTGGTCGGGTTCACGCTGATCGCGGGCGGCGGCATGCTGATCGGTCTGGTCATGGTGCCGTTCGTGGCGTTCCCGGCGTCCGGGGCGTGGCCGTACCTCATCGCCTCCGCCGTGATCCACGTCGCGTACTACGTGCTGCTGATGCGCTCCTTCCGGCTCGGCGACTTCGGGCAGGCGTACCCGATCGCCCGCGGGACCGCTCCACTGATCGTCACGGCACTGGCGGCCGTCTTCGCGCACGAGGTGCCCGACGGGTGGGCGGCCTCGGGCATCGCACTGTCCTGCGCGGGGCTGACGGGTGTCGCGCTGTGGGGACTGCGCGGGCGGCGGCCCAACTGGGCCGCGATCGGGGCCGCGTTGGCGACCGGGGTGTCGATCGCCGCGTACACCGTCGTCGACGGTCTTGGCGTGCGCGCCTCCGGGTCCTCCCTCGGGTACATCGCCTGGCTGATGGCCGTAGAGGGTGTGGTGATCCCGGCGTACGCGGTGTACCGCTGGCGCGGTGAACTCGTATCCGTGTTGCGGCCGTTCGCCGCCGTCGGCTTCCTCGGGGCGGCGCTCTCCGTCGCGGCGTACGGTCTGGTCCTCTGGGCCCAGACCCGCGCCGAGCTCGCTCCGATCGCCGCCCTCCGGGAGTCCTCGATCATCGTCGGCGCGGCCATCGGCGCGATCTTCTTCAAGGAACGCTTCGGAGCGCCCCGCATCGCGGCAGCGGGGCTCCTGGTGCTGGGCATCGGGCTGATGCTGCACGCGGGATAGGTTGCTGGGACGGTCGAGAGGGCGTCCGGGGCGCCGGGTGCCGTGACAGCGGTCGCAGCTGTGGCCATGCGTGCCGCCAGGGGCGGCACGGGTGGGCACAGCGGCACCCCGTACAGCGCCGGGTTGCACGACCACCCCCGACGGCAACCCCCACCCAGGGTGCCCCGAAGCAGGAGCTCAGCCCCCGAGGGACAGACGTACCGCCCGTACCAGTGCCTGGGCCCGTGGGTCCGCCGTCACGCTCTTGCGGAAGCCGTTCGTGACGTAGCCGAAGGCGATGCCCGAGTCGGGGTCGGCGAAGCCGAGGGCGCCGCCCCGGCCGGGGTGGCCGAAGGAGCCAGGGGAGAGCAGGGGCGAGGCGGTGCCGTGGAGCATGTAGCCGAGGCCGAAGCGGGTGTTGACGACGAGGACCCGGTCGGGCCCTGCGGACTGTTCGGCGCGGGCCCGCTCCACGGTGGCCGGCGTGAACAGCCGTACGCCGTCCACCTCCCCGATCAGCGCGGCGTAGAACCGGGCCAGCCCCTCAGCCGTGGCGATGCCGTTGGACGCGGGCAGAACCGCCGCCCGGTACGCCGGATCGTTCTCGTCCGGCAGCGGAGTGATCGCGGCGAAGGCGCGCCGGGTGAGGGACGACGCATCCGCGTACGCCTCGGAGACCGCCCGCTTGGGGCGGGTCTTCAGGCCGCCCGGCGCCGACGGGACCTCGACCTGCGCGACCCTGCCCACGCGCCCCGCCGCCGCCTCCGGCAGCCCGACCCACAGATCCAGCCCGAGCGGCCCGGCCACCTCGTCCGCGATCCACGCGCCGATCGAGCGCCCGGTCACTCGCCGGACCAGCTCACCGGTCAGCCAGCTGTACGTCTGCGCGTGATATCCGTGATCCGCCCCCGGCTCCCACACCGGCGCCTGCGCGGCCACCACCGCGGCCGCGAGATCGGGATCCGCCGCCTGGGCCGGAGTGAGCGGATGGTCGAGAACGGGCACCCCGGCCCGGTGCGCGAGCACGTGCCGGACGAGGGTCCGTTCCTTGCCCGCCGCCTTGTACTGCGGCCAGTACTGGCCGACCGGAGCGTCCAGGTCGAGTTCCCCGCGCTGGGCGAGCAGCAGCAGTACGGCGGCGGCGACGCCCTTGGTCGCGGAGCGCACGATCTGCGCGGTGCCGTGCTGCCAGGGCTCGGTGCCGTCGACGTCGCGTGTGCCGCCCCACAGGTCGACGACCTTGTGCCCGTCGCGGTACACGGTGACGGCGGCGCCCCGGTCTCCGAGCACCTCGAAGTTGCGTACGAACGCTTCCCTGACCGGCTCGAAGCCCTCGGCCACTGTGCCGTTCACGTCCACGCCCGCGCTCCCTGTCGCCTCACCTGTGCCAACAGTGAGTGCAACACACACGTACAGCCTTCGATTCCTAGCCCAGCAGGATCGTGACCTCGATGTTGCCGCGGGTGGCGTTCGAGTACGGGCAGACTTCGTGGGCCGCGTCCACGAGCTTCGTCGCGACGTCCTGGTCGACGACGGGGAGCGAGACGCTCAGGGCGACCGCGAGGCCGTAGCCGCGCTGCTTGTTGGGGCCGATGCCGACCTTCGCGGCGACCGTGGAGCCGGAGAGGTCGAACCCGGCGCGACGGCCCACCAGCACCAGCGCGTTGTGGAAGCAGGCGCTGTAGCCGGCCGCGAACAGCTGCTCCGGGTTGGTGCCGTTGCCGTCCCCGCCGAGCGCGGGCGGCATCGCGACCTTCACTGCGAGCTGGCCGTCCTGGCTGGTGACGTACCCGTCCCGGCCGCCGTGCGCGGTGGCCTCGGCGACGTACATGATCTTCGTCGGACGAGTGTCGACAACGGTGCCGTCGATCACAGCGGGACCTCCCCCAGGGCATACAACTCGGCGGGCAGCACGGCAGACAGCACACGGGTGTGCAAGTACATCGTGCACAAGGTACCCGCCGGTATGGAGGCTCGTATTACCAGGGGGTAGAAACCGTGGGTAACCCTCAAGGGGCGTTCCACGGGCGCGCGTCAGCGCCCTCGCGCCGCCGCCCCCTCCGCGCGCTCCGCCAAGCGCCACAGCTCCTCCCGGAGCCGCGCGACCTCGGCCTCGCTCACACCCGTCGCCGTCAGCAGCGCCTGCGGTACCTCCTCCGCGCGCTCCCTGAGCATCTCGCCGCGCCCGGTGAGCGCGACCAGCACGGAGCGTTCGTCGTGCGCCGAGCGCTCACGGCGCACAAGACCCGCCGACTCCAGCCGCTTGAGCAGCGGCGACACCGTGCCGTAGTCCAGGTGCAGCGCGGTCGCGAGCGCCTTGACCGTGGTCTCGCCACGCTCCCAGAGGACCAGCAGGACCAGGTACTGCGGGTAGGTGAGACCGAGCTCCTCCAGCAGCGGGCGGTAGGCGGCGGTCACGGCGCGCTGGGCGGCGTACAGCGCGAAGCACAGCTGCTCGTCGAGCAGCAGCGACCTGGCCGAGCCGACCGACCCGGCGGACCCGGTGGACCCGACGGACCCGACGGACCCGACGGACCCGGTGGACCCGGCGGACCCGACGTCCTCTTGTTTCGTCACGTGCCCATTGTTCACGTGGCCATTGTTCACGTGGCCGGGGCTCACGCGCCCATCGTTCACGCGCCCATGGTCACGGAGCGCGGGTCGAACCCGAAGGGGAGCTCCAGACGGTGCGTGCGCATGAGCTCGTCATCGGAGAGCAGTTCGCCGGTCTTCCCGTCGGCCGCGATCACGCCCTCGCTCAGGACCAGCGACCGGGGACACAGTTCGAGGGCGTACGGCAGGTCGTGCGTGACCATGAGGACGGTGACGTCCAACGACCGCAGGATGTCGGCGAGTTCGCGCCGCGAGGCGGGGTCCAGGTTGGAGGACGGCTCGTCGAGGACGAGGATCTCCGGCTCCATCGCGAGGACGGTCGCGACGGCCACCCGGCGCCGCTGGCCGAAGGAGAGGTGGTGCGGAGGACGGTCGGCGAAGGCCTCCATGCCGACCCGCTCCAGCGCCGTACGGACCCGCTGCTCCAGCTCGGCGCCCTGCATCCCCGCCGCGGCCGGGCCGAAGGCGACGTCCTCCCGGACGGTCGGCATGAACAGCTGGTCGTCCGGGTCCTGGAAGACAATGCCGACCTTGCGCCGGATCTCCGCCATGTGCCGCTTGCCGACCGGCAGTCCGGCCACCGTCACGGTTCCGGTACCGCCGCTCAGGATGCCGTTGAGGTGCAGCACGAGCGTCGTCTTGCCTGCGCCGTTCGGGCCGAGCAGCGCGACGCGCTCGCCACGCCCGATGGTGAAGTCCACGCCGAAGAGGGCCTGGTGCCCGTCTGGGTAGGCGAAGGCCAGTCCGGCCACTTCCAGAGAGGGGGTCACAGCGTCCATCCCAGCAGACATACGACAAGGGCGGCGAACGGGAGGGCGAGGGCGTACGACCACTGCGCCCGGGACGCGGTCACCTCATCGATGACCGGCATCGAACCGGCGTACCCCCGGCTCACCATGGCAAGATGCACGCGCTCCCCGCGCTCGTAGGAGCGGATGAACAGCGCGCCCGCCGACTTCGCGAGCACCCCCCACTGCCGCACACCACGGGCCTCGAAGCCGCGCGACTCCCGCGCGATCCGCATCCGCCGCATCTCGTCCGTGATGACATCGCCGTACCGGATCATGAAGGAGGCGATCTGCACGAGGAGCGGCGGAAGCTTCAACCGCTGCAGGCCGAGGAGCAGTTCGCGCAGTTCCGTGGTGGAGGCCAGAAGTACGGAGGCGGCGACGCCCAGCGTTCCCTTGGCGAGCACGTTCCAGGCGCCCCAGAGGCCATTGACGCTCAACGACATGCCCAGCACGTCCACCCGCTCACCCTCCGCCACGAACGGCATCAGCACGGCGAAGGCGACGAACGGGATCTCGATCAGCAGCCGCTTGAGCAGGAATCCGGCCGGTACGCGGGCCTTGTACGCGACCGTCGCCAGCAGCGCGGCGTACAGCGCGAACGCCCACATCGCCTCGCGCGGGGTGGAGACGACCACGACCACGAAGGCGAAGGCCGCGGCGAGTTTGGTGTGCGGCGGCAGGGCGTGCACGGGCGAGTGCCCGTGCCGGTAGAGCCGGTGGGCGTGGCCCGCGCCCATGTCAGACGCCCTCGGGGACGGAGACGGCGGACGCGTCGGCGCTGCGGCGCCTGCGGATCGCCCAGAAGACGCCGCTGCCCGCGACGACGGTGACGCCGACGCCGATCACGCCCGCGAGGCCGCCGGAGATCCGGGCGTCGGAGATGTCCTTGACGCCGTAACCGGCGAGCGGGGAGTCCTCCGTGGCGTGCTTCTCGGCCTTCTGGTCGATGCCCTTGTCCTTGGCGACCTTCTCCAGGCCGTCGGGGCTGGCGGAGGCGTAGAAGCTGACGAATCCGGCGAGGACGAGAGAGGTGACGAGGCCGGTGATCCACACCTTGCGGTGCGAGGAGCGGGCGGCGACGGGGGCGACGGTCGTGGGGGCGTCGACCAGCTCCCCGTTCACACGCAGCTTGAGCTGCTGCTGGAGGCCGCGCGCGCCGTACACGAGATCGGGTCGTACGGCGATGACGGCGCCGACGGTGAGTGCGGTGATGGCGGCCTCACCGAGGCCGATGAGGACGTGCACGCCGATCATGGCGGTGGCGACCTTGGAGATCGCGACGTCGGTGGTGCCGCCGATCGCGTAGATGAGGGTGAAGGCGACGGCGGCGGCCGGGACGGAAAGCAGGGCGGAGACGAAGGCCGCGACGGTGATGGAGCGCCGCTTGCGGGGAAGCACCTTCACCAGGCCGCGGAAGACGGCGTACGACACGACCGTCGTCACGATCGCCATGTCCGTGATGTTCACACCGAGCGCGGTGAGGCCGCCGTCCGCGAAGAGGATGCCCTGCATCAGCAGGACCACCGAAACGCAGAGGACGCCGGTGCAGGGGCCGACGAGTATCGCGGCCAGGGCGCCGCCGAGCAGATGTCCGCTGGTCCCGGCGGCGACCGGGAAGTTCAGCATCTGTACGGCGAAGATGAAGGCGGCGACCAGGCCGGCGAGCGGGGCGGTTCGCTCGTCGAGTTCGCGGCGTGCGCCGCGCAGGCTCACGGCGATGGCACCGGCGGCGACTGCTCCGGTGACCGCGGAGACCGGGGCGTTGATGAATCCGTCAGGCACATGCACCGTTCGATGATAGTGCCTTGTTGCGAACGACTTGCAAGAGCGAGTCGCCCATGAATAGCCCTGAGGGCGCGCCTTGGAGGATCGCACCGAATGATCCGGAAGCGTTTTCCGTGAGATGTGCGACATTGGAATGGTGACGGATTCACAGATTCCGCACAGCTAACGCAGCGTAAGGAGTCGGTTCATGTACGCCGTCGAACAATACGCACGCGCCCATATCGTCACCGACACCGCCGACACCTTCGACGACGAACACCGCGCCGTCCCGGTGGCCCTACGTTACGACCCGGAGGACGATCCCCGCCGGGTGCACATCACCTTGCCCGGCCCCCATGAGTGGGTGTTCGCCCGCGAGCTGCTGGAGCAGGGGCTGCGCGCCCCCGTCAGCAGCGGCGACGTCCGCGTCTGGCCGTGCGGCCGGGTGCAGGCCGTCATGGAGTTCCACTCGGCGGACGGGGTGGCGGTCGTGCAGGTCGACTCGAAAGTCCTGATGCGCTTCCTGCGCCGTACGTATACGGCGACGACAGCGGGCCGGTCACCCGCTCGGGTCGGACACGGCACGGCGTCGCGCGGGCGCGCCTAGCGAGACGGCCATGTACCGCTCGACACGGGGGCTGAGCGGGTCGGTCGGCATCGTTCGCAGACCACGAAAGCCTGACAGACGCCGGTGAGGGCGCCCCACGCAGGGGGCGCCCTCACTGCGGTTGCGGCGTGCTCAGACCCGGGCCAGTTCCCGGTCGTCGTCCTCGTCCGTCGCCCTCTTGTCGAGTGCCCGCAGACCCTCGCCCTCGACGTCGACGTTCGGTAGCGCGCGGTCCAGCCACTTCGGCAGCCACCAGGCCTTCTTGCCCAGCAGGGCCAGGACGGCCGGGACGATCGCCATGCGCACGATGAACGCGTCGAAGAAGACGGCGATCGCGAGGCCGAAGCCGATCATCTTGATCATCGACTCGCTGGAGCCGATGAAGCCGGAGAACACCGCGATCATGATGACGGCCGCCGCCGTGACCACCCGCGCGCCGTGCTTGAAGCCGGTCACGATGGCCTGACTGGGCTTCTCCCCGTGGACGTACGCCTCGCGCATCCGGGTCACGAGGAAGACCTCGTAGTCCATGGCGAGACCGAAGACGACACCCACCATGAAGATCGGCATCATCGACATGATCGGGCCGGTCTCCTCGACGCCCATGAGGCCGGACAGCCAGCCCCACTGGAAGACCGCGACGACTGCGCCGAGCGCGGCCATCACCGAGAGCAGGAAGCCGAGGGCCGCCTTCAGCGGGACCAGGATCGAGCGGAACACCACGATCAGGAGCAGGAAGGCGAGGCCCACCACCAGCGCGAGATACGGGATCAGAGCGTCGTTGAGCTTCTGCGAGAAGTCGATGTTCATCGCGGTGGTGCCGGTGACCAGCACGTTGGCGTCGGTGTCCGCCTTGATCTCGCCACCCGCGTCACGGATGGTGTGCACCAGGTCCTCGGTCTTGACGGAGGACGGCTTGGAGTCCGGGATGACCGTGATCGTCGCGGTGTCGCCGGCCTTGTTGGGCGCCGGCGGGGTCACCGTCACGACACCCTTGAGGTCCTTGATCTCGTCGCTCACCTTGGTGAACGCCGCCTTCGGGGCGTCGCTGGACTTCGCGTCGACCACGACCATCAGCGGGCCGTTGAAGCCGGGCCCGAAGCCCTCGGACAGCAGGTCGTACGCGCGGCGCTGCGTGGTCGACGTCGGCTGCGAACCGTCGTCGGGCAGACCCAGTTCCAGCGAGGTCGCCGGGATCGCGGCAGCGCCCAGGCCCACCACACCGAGCAGCAGGACGGCGAGCGGACGGCGCACGACGAAGCTCGCCCAGCGCGTGCCCATATTGGGCTTGCTCTCCTTCTTGGCGGCGCGACCGCCGCCGAGCAGCTTGCTCTTCTTGCCGGCGGGCTGCACCTTGCGGCCCGCGTACCCGAGCAGCGCGGGAATCATGGTCAGCGCGATGAGTACGGCGATGGCGACCGTGCCCGCCGCCGCGACACCCATCTTCGTCAGCATCGGGATGTTGACGACCGACAGGCCGACCAGCGCGATCACGACTGTCAGACCCGCGAAGACCACCGCGGAGCCCGCCGTGCCGACGGCCCGCCCGGCCGCCTCCTCGCGTTCGCGGCCCTCGGCCAGCTCGGCCCGGTAGCGGGAGACGATGAACAGCGCGTAGTCGATGCCGACCGCGAGGCCGATCATCATCGCCAGCGTCGACGTGGTGGTGCCGAGGTCGAGCGCGTTGGCGAGGGCGGTGATGGTGGAGACGCCGATGCCGACACCGATCAGCGCGGTCAGCAGCGGCAGCCCGGCCGCGATCAGCGAACCGAAGGTGATGACGAGCACGACCGCGGCGACCGCGATACCGATGACCTCGGTGGATCCGGTCTCGGGCGTCGCCTGGAGGGCGTCACCGCCGACCTCGACGGTCAGCCCGGCATCCCGGGCCTCCTGCGCGGTCTCCTTCAGGGCGTCCTTCGAGGAGTCCTTCAACTCCATGCCGGAGACCGTGTACTTCACCTGCGCGTAGGCGATCGAGCCGTCCTTGCTCACGGCCTTCGCCTTGAACGGGTCGGTGACGGAGGTGACTTCGGAGCCGTCGCGGAGCGCCCTGACGGTCTTCTTGACGGTGGCCTTGTTGTCCTTGTCCGACATCTTCTCGCCGCTGGGCGCCTTGAAGACGACCCGCGCGGTCGCTCCGTCGGCGCTCATGCCGGGGAAGCGGCTCTCCAGCAGGTCGAAGGCCTTCTGGGCCTCGGTGCCGGGGATCGAGAAGGAGGACGCTCCCGCGGTGGGCGCGGAGGCGGCGCCGACACCCGCGAGCGTCAGCAGTGCCACCCAGATCAGGGCGACGAAGTGCCGTCGCCTGAAGGCGAGTCGGCCGATTTTGTAGAGGAACGTGGCCACGAGGGCGTTCTCCCGGTCAGGTCGTGGGATGGCAGGGGCTGGTGTGATCACCCGAGTGGGGGCAGGGGGGATCAGCCCGACGACGTGAGCGGTCGCGCGTCAGGTGCAACTGGTGGGTCTTACAGGTGAGTTGGCGGAGATTCAGGCACCGAGGGCGGGGAAGACCACGGCATCGAAGTACTTGCGGAGGAACTCCTGCGTCGGTGGCAGATCGTCGATGAACGTACGGGCGGCGAAGCCGCCGATCACCATGTGCAGCACGTAGTCCATCGCGGGGTTGTCCGGACGGATCTCACCCCGCTCGACGGCGCGCTGGAGCACCTTGCGCATCTCCACGATCTCCGGCTCGACGAGCAGTTCACGGAAGGCCTTGAGGAGATCGGGGTTGGAGTGCACCGCCATGGCCAGGGCCCGCATCAGCGCGGAGTTCTGTTCCATGGCGCAGTCGTCCTCGCGCGCCAGCAGCGCGAGGAAGTCGTCCCGCAGGGACCCCGTGTCGACGTCGGCGGTGCGGCCCGGCTTGCTGTGCCGCATCGCCCTGACGACCAGCTCGGCCTTGCCGCCCCACTGGCGGTAGAGGGTGGCCTTGCTGGACTTGGTGCGCGCGGCGACGGCATCCATGGTCAGCGCGTCGTAGCCGACCTCCCGGAGCAGGTCGAGCACGGCCGCGTACAACTCGGCCTCGCGCTCCGGCGTGATCCGACTGCGTCGCACCGTTGCGGTCTCAGCCATCGCACTCACCCTCTCCTGCTCCGCGCCCGGAGCGGCAGGGCTCCGAACGACACGGTTTCGTACGTCTCTTGCGTACGACTCTGAAGATACCCCGAGAGTCAACGAAACGAAACCGTTTCGTACGTGTTCTGGGTCACGGGTACGTCCTTACGAGTTGCCGGGGCCCGCCGAGCGGAAAAGCATGGGTAGGTGAGCGACGAGCACGAGCAGGCGACCACCGAAGAGCACGCGACCACCGACGGGCCGGCGATCACCGACGAGAACGTGACCACCAACGGGCTGACGATCACCGAAGAGACCGTGATCACCGACGAGAACGCGACCGGCACGGAGCACGCACCCGGATACCTGCGCTTCCCGCACCTCAGCGGCGATCTGCTGTGCTTCGCGGCAGAGGACGACCTGTGGCTGGCCCCCCTCGACGGGCCCGGCCGCGCCTGGCGGGTCACCGTGGACCGCACCAAGGTCGGCCACCCCCGCTTCTCCCCCGACGGCCGCCACATCGCGTACACGAGCTGGCGCAGCTTCGTCCCGGAGATCCATCTGGCGCCGGTGGCCGGCGGTCCCGCCAAGCGGCTCACCTACTGGGGCAGCGCGGACACCCAGGTCTGCGGCTGGTCCCCCGACGGCGACATCCTCGCTGTCGCCTCGCACGGCGAGCCCTTCTCGTACTTCACCTGGGCCTACAAGGTCCCCACCAACGGCGACCCGGGCGGCAAGATGCCCTGGGGCCCGGTCTCGCACATCGCCACCGCCGACATCGACGGCGAGCGCAAGACCCTGCTGCTCACCGGCACCCCGCCGCACGAGCCGGCCGCCTGGAAGCGGTACCGGGGCGGCGCGATGGGCCGGCTCTGGATGCACGGTCAGCAGCTGCTCGCCGGCCTCGAGGGCCACCTCGCCTGCCCCATGTTCGTCCGCGACCGCATCGCCTTCCTCTCCGACCACGAGGGCATCGGGAACCTCTACTCGTGCGCGTACGACGGCTCCGACCTGCGCCGGCACACCGACCACGACGCCTTCTACGCCCGGCACGCCTCCAGCGACGGCACCCGGGTCGTCTACCAGTGCGCGGGCGACCTGTGGATCGTCGACGACCTGTCCCCGGAGTCGATCCCGCGCCGCCTCGACATCCGCCTGGGCGGGCCGCGCGCGGGACGCCGTACGTACCAGGTGCCGGCCACCCAGAACGTCGACGGCATCTCCGTGGACGAGACGGGCCGCGCCAGCGCCGTCGTCGTACGCGGCAGCCTGTACTGGCTCACCCACCGCGACGGCCCCGCCCGCACGATCACGGACACCCCAGGCGTACGGGTCCGGCTCCCCGAGATGCTCGGCTCGGGCGGTCAGGTCGCCTACGTCACGGACGCCGAGGGCGAGGACGCCGTCGAGATCGCCTTCCTGCCGCGCGCCACCGGCGACCGCGTGCCGCGCCGGCTTGCCTCCGGGGAGCTGGGCCGCGTACAGGAGCTGGTGTCGGACCCGCCGGGCGAGCGCCTCGCGATCGCCTCGAACGACGGACGGCTGCTGCTGCTCGACGCGAGCGAGGAGTCTGGGGGCACCTCCCGGACGGAGTCTGGGGGAGGCGAGGTCACGGAACTCATTCGGTCCATCAACGGGCCGGTGAGGGATCTGGCCTTCTCACCGGACGGGGCATGGCTGGCGTGGTCGCACCCAGGCATCGGCCGCTCCCTGCGCCAGATCAAGATGGCGCGGATAAAGGACCGCCTGATCGTCGACGTCACCAACGGGCGCTTCGAGGACGAGAACCCTGTGTTCACCCGGGACGGCCGCTATCTGGCCTTCCTTTCCTGGCGCGGCTTCGACCCGGTGTACGACGTGCACACCGGGGACCTTTCCTTCCCGCTCGGCTGCAGGCCCTATCTGGTGCCGCTGTCCTCGGCTACACCCTCCCCCTTCGCGCTGAACCCCGAGGGGCGTCCGGTCGCCGGGGGCCTGGACCCGATCGAGGACGAGGCGGGCGACAGCGGCATGGCGACCGTCGAACTCGAAGGCCTGGAGAGCCGGGTGACCCCCTTCCCGGTCACCGCCTCCAAGTACTCGGCGCTGCACCCGGTCGCGGGCGGCGGCCTGGTCTGGCTGCGCTGGCCGATCTCGGGCGCGCTGGGCGAGACCTTCGTGAACCCGGCCGACCTGTCGGGCCGCCCGACCCTCGAATACTTCAACCTCGGCAAGGCGAAGAAGTCCGAACTCGTCGAGCATCTGGACTGGTTCGCGGTGAGCGGCGACGGCACCCGGCTGGTCGTCGTGGACGAGGGCGATCTGCGCGCCGTCCCGTCCACCGAGTCCGGCGACGGCGACACCACGGTCTGGATCGACCTGCGCCGCATCCTGCACACAGTGGACCCGCCCGCCGAATGGCGCCAGGCCTACGCGGAGGCGGGCCGCATCATCCGGGACTACTTCTGGGAACCCCACATGTGCGGCATCGACTGGGACGCAGTGCTCGCGCAGTACCGTCCCCTGGTCGAGCGGGTCGCGTCACCGGACGAGTTCGCGGACCTGCTGCGCGAGGTGCTGGGCGAACTGGGCACGTCCCACGCGTACGTCTCCGCCGCCCGCCGCAACGAGGGGCCGCCCCACTACCAGCGCCTGCAGGGCCTCCTGGGCGCCAACTTCGTCCGCCGGGACGGCGGTTGGATGCTCAAGCGGATCCTCCCCGGCGATTCGTCCGACTCCAAGGCCCGCTCTCCGCTGGCCGGTACGGGGATCCGCGAGGGTGCGGTGCTCACCCACGTCGACGGCCGTCCCGTGAACCCTGTGACGGGCCCGTATCCCCTACTGGCCGGCGCGGGCGGTACGACGGTGGAGCTGACCTTCACCCCGGCGGAGGGCGAGGGCCGGTCACGCCGTGTCGCGGTGGTGCCCCTGATCGACGAGCGGCCCCTTCGCTACCAGGACTGGGTGGCCAAACGTCGCGAAGTGGTAAGGGAGTTGAGCCACGGCATGTGCGGGTATCTGCACATCCCCGACATGGGCGGCTCGGGCTGGGCCCAGTTCAACCGCGACCTGCGCATGGAGGTGTCCCGGCCCGCCCTGATCGTCGACGTACGCGGCAACGCGGGCGGCCACATCAGCGAGCTCGTCATCGAAAAGCTGACGCGCAGGATCCTGGGCTGGGACCTGACACGCAACGCCCAGCCGGTGTCGTACGCGTCGAACGCGCCGCGGGGTCCTGTGGTCGCCCTGGCGGACGAGGCGACCTCGTCGGACGGCGACATGATCACGGCGGCGTTCAAGCTGTTGAAGCTGGGCCCGGTGATCGGCCAGCGCACCTGGGGCGGCGTCGTCGGCATGACCGGCCGCCACCGCCTCGGCGACGGCACGGTGATCACGGTCCCCATGAACGCGGCCTGGTTCGACGCGTACGGCTGGTCCATCGAAAACCGTGGCGTCATCCCGGACCTGGAGATCCTCCGCACCCCCCTCGACTGGGCCGAGGGCCGCCACGCCCAACTCGACGACGCCATCCAACTGGCGCTCGACCTCCTGAAGACCAACCCGGCGGCATCCCCACCGGACTACTCACAGGTCCCGGACAGAACGAGACCGAAACTCCCGCCGCGGCCGACGGACTAGCCGTTGGCGCACAGCCTGCAGCGCAGGGCACCCGGGCCGGCGGCAGCCAACGCAACGCAAGAATGGGGTGCCCTCCGTCAAGAGGGCACCCCATCCCGGGTAAAGCCGGCGCAGCCAGGCGCAACGATCAGACGTCGTAGTCCTGGTCGAAGCGGTCCTGGGCCTCGCGCTGAATGCGCTCGTCCTCACGCTGGTTCTGCGAAGGCTGGTTCTTCGAAGGCTGGTTCTGCGAGCGCTGGTTCTGGGAGGAACGCTCCCGCGTCCCTTCCTTGGCGTCGCCCATCTTCTTCTTGGCCTGCTTCATCTGCTCGGCCTTGTCCTGGTACTGGTCCTTCATGCCCATGAGGTTTCACTCCCATAGTGGGTGAGGGGATTGGGCCTCGACCAGACTTACACGAGGGGACAAAGCACGCATTTCGATCAGTGACTCACGGTGAGCCGCGCCGCATGACTCAAGGTGAAGTGCCCTGCCGCTGCTGCTCGTCGGCGGCCCCGCCGGCCCCGACCAGCCCCGTACGCACGCTCGCGAGCCGCGGCTCGAACCGCCGCATCTCGCGCTGCCCGACCGCCCCGATGATCCCGGGCAGATATCCGCGCACGCCCTGCATCCCCCGCAGCCACCACTGCGCGTAGACATGACTCGACCGCCGCTCGATCCCGGCGACGATCCGGTCGACCGCGGGACCCAGCGGATACGTCTTGTTGGACGGCCACGGCAGCCGCTGCCGCAGTTCGCGCATCACCTCGTCCTGGTCGGCGCCCCGCACCATGTCCGTGTCGGTCCACGAGAGATACCCGACCCCGACGCGCACGCCCTTGTAGCCGACCTCGGCGCGCAGGCTGTGCGCGTACGCCTCCACGCCCGACTTGGACGCGCAGTACGCGGTCATCATCGGCGCCGGAGTGATGGCGGCGAGCGAGGCGATCTGCAGCAGATACCCCCGGCTCTCCATCAGCACGGGCAGGAACGCCCGCGCCGTGACCGCCGACCCGATCAGATTGACCTCGATGACGCGCCGCCAGGCGACCGGATCGGAGTCCACGAAAGGCCCGCCGCTGGCCACGCCCGCGTTGGCGACGACGATGTCGACCTTCCCGAACCGCTGCTTGATCTCCTCGGCGACCCGCGCCATCGCCTCGTGGTCGGTGACGTCGGCGTACCAGTGGTCACTGTCGCTGTGCAGCCGTTCCGAGACCTGCTTGAGCGCGTCCGCCTCCAGGCCGACGAGCGCGACCTTGGCGCCGCGCGCGGAGAGCTTGCGGGCGAGGAGTTCACCGACGCCCCGCGCCGCGCCCGTGACGACCGCGACCTGTCCTTCCAGGCTCACCCTGCTCATGCGCCCTCCTTGATCTCTACGGCTTCCGGTGCCCCCGAGGCGTATGTGGTGACGAGTTCGCGTATGCGCGAGGTCACCAGCTCGGGCGCCTCCACCGGTGTCATGTGTCCGAGCCCCGGCAACTCGGTGATCCCGACGCAGTTCGGCAGCGTGGCGACCAGGGCGCGCGCGTGCACGACCGGCGTCAACCGGTCCGCCGTCCCGGCGACGACCGCCGTCGGCACCCGCAACTCTCGTACGCCGTCGTCGAGATCGAGCAGTTCGAGCACGACCGACCACGCGTACCGCACCTTGCGCGGACAGGCGTGCACGATCCGCGCGCACGCCTCGACCATGCCCGGCGACGAACCGGGGCCCATCGTCGCGTACTTGAGGATCCGCCTGGCGAGCGGCGTGACCGGCCCGAGCGGTGCGCGCGATCCAAGGACGGACTTGGTGATACGGGTCCGCAGCCGCCCAGCGCGCATCGGCACCACGCGCGCCTCCGCGACCAACCGCGAGCTCCCCGTGCTGCACAGCAGCGCGGCCGCCGCGTGCTCCCGGAAGCGCGCCCGGGCCGAGGCGGCCATGAGCGTCATGCCGCCCATGGAGTGCCCCACGAGCACGGCCTTCTCGCCGGGCGCGAGCGTGGCCGCGAGCACGGCCTCCAGGTCGTCGGCGAGCGCCTCGGTGCCGCACGTGGCGCTCGCCGGGCTGCGCCCGTGCCCGCGCTGGTCGTACGCGATGACCCGGTGGTCGGCGGCGAGGTCCCGTATCTGCGCCGCCCAGAAGGCGGTCGAGCAGGTCCAGCCGTGCGCGAGGACGACCGCGGGCGCGTTCTCGGGCCCGTGCACCTCGACGTGCAGTCGCGCGCCGTCGGCGGAGACGGCGGTCAGCTCGCGCGCGGGCGCGGGCGGCGCGTACGCCCCGTGCGCCACATGCATCAGTCGGCTCATGCTTCGGCCTCCACCCTCTTCTTGGTACGGGACTTGGTCGGGGACTTGGCGGGGGATGTGCCATCGGCCGGTGCCTTCGGCGCCCGCACGACCTCGTACTCCCCCAGGTCCACGCGCCGGGTGGCCGTTCGGAACTCGCTCGTCGTGCCCGGCCAGATGGTGGTGTTCACGCCGTTGGCGTCGAGGTACCAGCTGGTGCAGCCACCGGTGTTCCACACCGTGCGCTTCATGCGCTCCTGGACCTTGTGGTTCCAGGCGTCCACGGCGGCGGGGCGCGCGTCGAGGGCCGCACGCCCTCCGAGCACGTCCAACTGCCGTACGAAGTCGGCCATGTAGTTCAGCTGGGACTCGATCATCAGGATCATCGACGAGTTCCCGAGGCCGGTGTTGGGCCCGATGATCGTCATCCAGTTGGGGAAGCCGGCCGCGGTCGCCCCGCGCAGCGACTTCATACCCGTCCGCCACACCTCGGCGAGCGTCTCGCCCTCCGCCCCGACGACCCGTTCCGCGATCGGCATGTCGGTGACGTGGAAGCCCGTGCCGAAGACGATCGCGTCGACCTCGGCGGTGCTGCCGTCGGCGGCGACGAGGGTGGAGCCGTCGATCTTGGCGAGCCCGGAGGCCACCACGTCCACATTCGGCTGCGTGAGCGCCGGGTAGTACGTGTTGGACAGCAGGATCCGCTTGCAGCCGATCCGGTAGTCGGGGGTCAGCTTCTTGCGAAGCTCCGGATCCTTGACGGCGCGGGCGATGTTCCGCTTGGCCAGCTGCTCCACCATGCCGAGCTCGTTGGGCCGCTTGGTGAACGCCTGGACCTGCAACTCCCGGATGCCCCACAGGAGTCCGCGCCGGGCCTGCGTGGTGAAAGGCAGTTGGCGATGGATCCAGCGCTCGGCGCCACTGATGGCCCGGTCGACGCGCGGCATCACCCACGGCGGAGTGCGCTGGAAGAGGGTGAGCCTGGCGACCTCCGGCTGGATGGACGGCACGATCTGGATGGCCGACGCCCCCGTGCCGATCATGGCGACGCGCTTGCCGCGCAGGTCGTAGTCGTGGTCCCAGCGGGCCGAGTGGAAGACCTTGCCGGGGAAGGTGTCGATCCCCGGGACGTCCGGGACCTTGGGGTCGGAGAGCGGCCCGGTGGCGGAGACGACGACATCCGCCGTGAGGAACCCGCTACTGGTCTCGATCCCCCAGCGCAGCTTCTCCGCGTCCCAGGTCATCATCTTCACTTCGGTGTCGAAGCGCAGATGCGACCGCAGCCGGAAGACGTCCGCCACATGCTCCAGGTACGCGCGGATGTGCTCCTGCCCGGAGAAGGTGCGCGGCCAGTCGGGGTTGGGCGCGAACGAGAACGAGTACAGGTGGGACGGTACGTCGCAGGCGCACCCGGGGTAGCTGTTGTCCCGCCAGGTGCCGCCCACGCTGTCGCCTCGCTCCAGGACGACGAAGTCGGTGACCCCTTCGCGGCGCAGCCGCACGGCGGCTCCCAGACCGCCGAACCCGGTCCCGATCACCGCCACTCGTACATGCTCGTGCTCGGTCATCCCGACGCCTCCCTAGCCGCACGACCCTGCCAGTGAACACTGGCGCAATGGGGAGAGTAGAGCAGCCGCGTACTGATGGGTAGGGGTCGCGACCGGGAAAGTTACCCGGGGTACGACGTAGGGTGCGCACGTGGCGGAGAAGCGTGAGTACCGGATGGAGGAGCTGGCCAAGGAGGCCGGCATCACCGTGCGCACCCTGCGCTTCTACCGGGAGCGCAAGCTCATACCGCCGCCCCGCCGCGAGGGCCGTATCGCCTGGTACGACGACACACACCTGGCCCGCCTGCGCACGATCTCGGCACTGCTCGAACGCGGCCACACCCTGAGCGGCATCGCCGAACTGGCCGAGGCCTTCGACCACGGGCGCGACGTGGGCGAACTGCTGGGCCTGGGCGAGCCCACCGAGGAAACCCCCGTCCGCCTCTCCCCCGAGGAACTGGCCGACGTCTTCGCGGGCCAGGCGACCCCGGAGAACCTCGCCGCCGCGCTCGACCTCGGCTACCTCGGCACCGACGGCGGCGAGATCGTGCACATCAGCCGCCGCCTGCTCGACGTCTCGGCGGCTCTGGTCCGCGAGGGCATCCCGCTCGCGGACGTCCTGACGGCCGCCCGGCGCGTACGCGATCACGCCGACGCGCTCGCCGAGCTCTTCACCACCCTCGTCCTCACCGAGGACCGCACGACCGAGGACCTCCAGCGCCTGCGCCCGCTGGCGAAGAGCGTGGTGGAGGCGGAGCTGTCGATGGCGCTGGACCGGCGACTACGGGATCAGAGGTCGTAGACCACGGTCACGGGCGCATGGTCGGACCAGCGCTCCCCGTGCGTGGCCGCGCGCTCCACGAACCCCTTGACCGCCTTGCCCGCGAGCCCCGGCGTGGCGACCTGGTAGTCGATGCGCCAGCCGGTGTCGTTGTCGAAGGCCCGGCCGCGGTACGACCACCACGAGTACGGCCCTTCGACGTCCGGGTGCAGCGCGCGCACGACATCGACGTATCCGCCGTCACCCGCGTCGAAGACCTGCCCCATCCACGCCCGCTCCTCGGGCAGGAAGCCGGAGTTCTTCTTGTTGCCGCGCCAGTTCTTGAGGTCGGCCTCCTGGTGGGCGATGTTCCAGTCGCCGCACACGACGACCTCACGCCCGTCGGCGGCGGCCCGCTCGCGCAGCCCCTTCAGATGGGCGAGGAACTCCCCCATGAACCGGACCTTCTCGTCCTGCCGCTCGGTCCCGACCTCACCGGAGGGCAGATAGAGGCTGGCGACGGTGACACCGGGCAGGTCGGCCTCGACGTAGCGCCCACTGGAGTCGAACTCCTCGGACCCGAAACCGACCCGCACACGATCCGGCTCACGCCGTGTGTAAAGGGACACACCCGCGCGCCCCTTGGCGGCGGCGGGAGCGTGCACGACATGCCACCCCGCCGGTTTGAGAACCTCCTCCGGCAGCTGCTGGGGCTCGGCCCGCACCTCCTGAAGGCACAGCACGTCCGCGGAGGTCCCCGCGAGCCACTCCACGAAGCCCTTCTTCGCGGCGGCCCGGAGTCCGTTCACATTCACAGAGGTCACAGTCAGCACCCGGGGCACGATACTTAATCGGTACCGCCGATCCGAACCCGATCGGCACCGCCCACTGAATGCATAGATGTACGATAGGACGCATGAATATCCGCCCGGTCCCCTTCGACCACCCCGACGCCGTCAAGCTCAACGACCAGGTGCAGGCCGAATACGCCGAGCGCTACGAGGACGAGGGTGACGTCACCCCCCTCGCCCCGTCGATGTTCGCCCCACCGCTCGGGCTCTACCTGATCGCGTACGACGAGTGGGACCGCCCGGTCGCCACGGGCGGCTGGCGCACCCAGGACGAGAACGACGAGGGCTACTCGGACGGCGACGCCGAGCTCAAGCGCATGTACGTGATCCCCGAGGCCCGCGGTCTGGGCCTCGCCCGCCGCATCCTGGCCGCCCTCGAGTCCGACGCCCGTGCGGCCGGCCGCACCCGCATGGTCCTGGAAACCGGGTCCAAGCAGCCCGAGGCGGTCGCCCTCTACGCGTCGAGCGACTACGCGCCCTGCGCCAAGTTCGGCCACTACCGCTTCCACGAACTGAGCCTGTGCTACGCCAAGGCGCTGTAGATGTCCGATCGTGGCGGCGACCATACGAGGGCACCCCTCGGCCAAGACCGAACCGAAGGTCACCAGCCTCCACGCGCTACCCCGCGACCTGGCCCTCGCCGCCCTCCCGGGCCTCTTCATGACCGGTGTCGGCCAAGGGAATTGAGCCCTTCCACGCCCCCTGGTCGTCTCCCGGAAGGCGGTTGATGCGGTACACGTCCGGGACGCACAGATTGAGGACGGCAGCGGCGACGATGAGACCGGCGCACGCCATGAGCACCGTCCGGTTGTCCCACGCGTGGACGGCGAGAGCGGTGATCAGGTAGCCGAAGGGAATGGCGAGGAGTTCCCCGACGCTGTTGAACGCGCTCATGCGTCCCAACTCGGTTTGGGGCACGTGTTGCTGGAAGGCCGTGGTCCACGCGACGATCGCGACATCGAGCCCGATCCCCGCGAGCAGGGCGGCGAGCAGCACGCAGGGCAGCGGCAGCCCCCACCCCATGGCGACCAGGGGCAGCGCGAGGGCGGAACTGGTCGCGACGGCCACGGCCAGCAACCGGTGCGGGCGCCAGCGCAGGCACACCAGTGTCCCGGCCAGCAGCCCCGACGCGAAGGCAGCCTGGACCAGCCCCCAGTCCCGTGCGCCCGCGTACCGCTCCGCGGCGACGACCGGCCCGAGGAGCTGGAAGCCGGCCAACCACGCGGCGACGAGGAGGGTTCCGGCGGCCGTGTAGGTCCACAGCCAGGTGCGCGACCAGAAACCGGTCCACCCCGCTCGCAGATCGCTGAGCGCGCTGTCGGCAGTGAGCGGAGCGTCCAGGCGCAGGCCGAGCAGCAGCAGGGCCGCGGCGGCGAAGGTGAGCGCGTCCCAGGCCAGGGCCCAGGACGGACCGGCGGCCGCGACGACGAGTCCACCGATGACGGGGCCGAGTACCTTGACCGCGTTGCTCGGGAGTCTGAGCAGGGCATTGGCCTGCTGCAGGTGCTCCCGGGGAATGATCTGGCCCACGGCGCCCTGAGCGGCGGGCATCGTGAAGGCCACCGCCGTTCCCGAGGCGAAGCCGCAGACCGCGATGGAGGTTGTCGTCGCGTGGCCGGTGGCGACGGTCGCCGCCAACGTCCCCTGGGCCGCGGCCGCCAGCAGGTTGCCGAGGAAGAGAATCCGGCTCCGGGACAGACGGTCCGCGAGGACTCCGCCCGCGAGGAGGAAGACGACGGTCGGAACGGTGTTCGTGGCGAGCACAAGGCCGAGGGCCCCGGCGCCGCCGCCCTGCTCGATCACGGAATAGGCGAGCGCGAGAGGCGCCATCGCGGACCCGGTGACCGAGATCAGGTTGGCCAGCACGAATCGGCGGAAGGCCGGGATCCTCAGTGGCGCCATACGCGTCGTCGCCAAGTCCGCTGCGGTCTCCATGCTCTCCCTCGTGCTCGGCGCAGCGAGCACCCTACGGCAACGACCGCAGGTCGGGCGCGAGTTGTCGGCAGCCCGGGAGAACAAGGATCCCGCCCGATCAATCAGATCGGACGGGATCTCGTCAACTGCCCCCGAGTCACCTCAAGAACAGCCGCTGCGTGGACCTGAGGGGATGTGAACCCCTGGCCCCCTCGATGCGAACTACGGGCGCGACGGTCGCTGAGGTTTGCCGAGCACGTCAGACGGTCACCCGAGACCGGTGATGGTCAGAGGTGGTTGCGGTGGTTGCTGTACTTCTCTGCTGTACAGCACTCGTGGCGGCTACCGAATCAGGAGCGTGGGGCGAGTTGGGGCCTGACCTGGGGCATGTCGGCTTCGACAGTCGGCGACTCAGTTCCCCCCTGGCTCCCTGCCTGATCTGGCGCAGCCGTGGCACGGGCACATCTGATCCTTAGGCGTGTGCACCCCGATGTGACAGCCGCCGACCACGTCAGGAATCCGGGATACATGAATTGGGCTGTCTGTATGGTTCGGCCGCTCGTCCGGCCGAGCCCCGATGGCGGGGGGCCAAGGCCGACTTGAGGATGCTGCTGGTGGCCAATGCGCCGTCAGCCGAGCACTGCCCTGGCGGCAGTCCCGCGGCCTCAGGACCTTCTGGAGCACGAGACGCAGCAACAAGGAGATGCGCGATGCCCCCTACGCCGGACGAGTCCCCCCATAGACGTACGAGCAAGCGACGAGATCAGGTACGTCCCGGACGACGCACACGGGTCGTTGGGGCCCTGGCGGTGCTGTTCACAGCGCTGCTGCCCCTCGCCACTCCCCACGCCTCAGCAGCGCTGGAGCAGTCCCTCTCCTGGCCCCGATGCCACACCTCCCATGTCGGGCTCCGATGCCAGACCGCCTATGTGACGAACATCGACGATGACAATGTGTCGGTGATCGACACCAACACGAATCAGGTGGTCGGGTCCCCCATTGCCGTCGGTGACCGCCCGGTCGGTGTGGCGGTGGACACGACGCGTGCTCGCGCCTACGTGGCCAACTTCGGCGACGACAACGTGTCGGTGATCAACACCAACACCCATCAGGTGGTCGGGTCCCCCATTGCCGTCGGTGACGGCCCGTTCGCGGTGGCGGTGGACACAACCCGTGCTCGCGCCTACGTGACCAACGCCAGCGCCGGCACCGTGTCGGTGATCGACACCAGCACCAACCAGGTGGTCGGGGCACCCATCGTCGTCGGTACCCAGCCGCGCGCGGTGGGGGTGGACCCGGCTCGTGCCCGCGCCTACGTGGCCAACTTCTCTGACAACAATGTGTCGGTGATCGACACCAGCACCAACCAGGTAGGCGGCTCGCCCATCACCGTCGGCAACGGCCCGATCGGTGTGGCGGTGGACCAGCGACGTGCCCGCGCCTACGTGACCAACTTCAGCGACGACAACGTGTCGGTGATCGACACCAGCTCCAACCAGGTAGTCGGCTCACCCATCACCGTCGCCGATGGCCCGGTCGGTGTGGCGGTGGACCAGCGACGTGCCCGCGCCTACGTGGCGAATCGCAACTCGGACAACGTGTCGTTGATCAACACTAGCGGAGTGATCGGGTCCCCTATTCCCGCAGGAGACGGCCCCACCGGTGTGGCGGTGCACCCGCGCCTCGCCCGGGCCTACGTGACCAACCTCTTCAACGCCACCGTGTCGGTGATCAACACGGGAAACAACCGGGTCATCGCCACTATTGCCGTCGGCAGCGGCCCGACCGGAGTCGCCGCCTTCTGACAACCGCAGCAGACATAGGCACATCTCACCTCACCCGGCAGAGACTGATCAGGTTCTGCCGGGTGAGCCTTGTCCCCGCATCCGTCGGGTGTGGCTCCCTGGCCGACTTCGGCTCAGCGTAATGGACCAACCCGAGCGCTGCCTCGGTCGCGTACCCCGCGGTCTGCAAGCGGGGCGACCGCCCCAGCCAGAGAGGGGTTCTTCCACTCTCAAGGTCGCGTCCGCCGTCCGGCCGGTGGCCTGGTGCGGGATCAGCGGGCCGTACGAACGTCTGCGCATCTGGCAGCGTCGGCCCGTACACCACCGCCACCACGATCCGGCCTCTCGCGGTAGCACAAAGCGTCTTTGACCTGCTCCGTTGGGGATCACCTTGTGTCCCTGTGCCCGTGTTGTGTTTTGGCCGCTGCGTGTGGCGACGGGCGGACGGCGCGCCGCAGCCGGTGGCGTAGACATGGAGGCAGCGGGGCGGCCGACCGGCGCCGCCCGGCTGTGCGCGGCCATCGATCCATGATCGACCTGACGGTGTCAGGCAGCCGGGCGGAAAAGGGTGCGCAGGTGGCCCCGGACAGGGGCGTCGGGGTCTGACTGCTGTGGTGGTTTTCCCCATCCGAGGCCGGATCGTGGTGACGGTGCTGTGCGGGCCGGAAGCGGCCGTTGATGCGCCTGGGCGGAGTCTGCGGCGGTCGGGTTGGCGATGATCGATGAGTACTGCTAGCCGCCGGACGAGCGAGCGCAGCGAGCCTTGATGATGTAGGGAAAGTCTGACCGCGCTCAGCGTTCGGGCGTTGTCCGGTCCCGGGAGATGCTTGACACTTCGATCCCAGATCTCCTCACCGCCGCGATCCGCGCCGCCGCCGTCCACCCGTACGCGACGGTCACCGTGCCCACTGCTGGGGACCACCCAGAGCGCACCTTCCAGTGGGGCACACAGCTCGACATCCGACCCGTGAGGGCGTTCGGGGACGGCTCGGACATCACAGAGCAGGCCGTCGCCTCCTACGTCGCCAAGTACGCGACCAAGGCGGCCGAGAACACGGGCACCCTGGACCGCCCCATCGGCAACCGCGAAGCCGCCGTGCTGCTCGCCGTGCCCGACCATGCCAGCCGCCTATAGAGGCCTGCTTCGACCTCGAACCCCTCTACCCGGACCGGCGGTTACGGGCCTGGGCCCACATGCTCGGCTTTCGCGGCCACTTCTCGTCGAAGTCCCACCGCTACTCGACCACCCTCGGCGCGCTCCGTCAGACCCGCGCCGACTACCGCGCCACCCAAGAGCGCGAAGCTCGCGGCCTCGACGACTGCGAGCCGGACACCGTCCTGATCCTGGCGAGCTGGTAGTACGCAGGACACGGCCACACACCCGGCGAATCGATCCTTGCCGCGACCATCGCCCGCGACCTCCAACTCAACCGCGAAACCGCTCGCGAAGCCCTGCAAGACCAACTCGCCCTGGAAGGAGCCGAAGCATGACCACCACAGTGATCCAGCGAAAGTGGTACACGACGCGCGAGGTCGCCGACATGCTCGGCTACGGCCTCTCCAAGACCAAGATGCTGGTCCTCACCGGAGAGATCCGCTCCGTCAAGGACGGCCGTAATCGCCGCATCCTGCCTCGCTGGGTCGATGAGTACGTCGAACGTCGCGCACAGGAAGCCGAAGCGAAGTGGTCCGCATGAGCGGCAAGCGCGGCAACGGAGAGGGTTCGATCTACCCGTACAAGAACGGCTTCGCCGCGTACGCCTGGGTCGACACCCCGGAAGGCAAGCGCAAGCGGAAGTACGTCTACGGCAAGACCCGTGAAGAGGTCCACGACAAGTGGATCAAACTGCACGCGGAAGCCAAGGAAGGGCCGGTGGCGACGTCTTCGCCGTCGCTGGCGCAGTACCTCACGCGGTGGCTCCGGGAGGTAGTAGAGCCCGATCTGAAGCCCAAGACGGCGGAGACCTACGCGATGCACGTCCGGCTCTACATAGTGCCGGGACTCGGCTCGAAGCGGCTCGACAAGCTCACCGTGCGGGACGTCCGGAGCTGGTCAACGCCCTGTTGGAGCAGTGCCAGTGCTGCGCTCAAGGCCTGGACGCCAAGCGGGACACGCCGCGCTGCTGCGCCGTCGGCGACTGCTGCGAGCGCATCCCGTCGCGTCGCACAGTGCAGGACGCGCGCGCCGTGCTGCGGTCCGCCTTGACCAACGCGATGGCGGAAGAGCTTATTTCGAAGAACGTCGCGGCCCTGGTGAAGGTTCGGTCGGCACGCAAGACGAAGCGGCACCCATGGTCAGTGGAAGAGGCCCGACAGTTCCTAGAAGCGGCCAGCACCGCCCATGATCCGCTGTATGCCGCATACGTGCTCATCCTGGTCCTGGGCTTCCGACGCGGCGAAGTACTGGGCCTCACCTGGGAGAACGTGAACGTGGACGCCGGAGAGATCACGGTGCAGATGCAGCTACAGCGCATCAACCGGCGCTTGGTCCATGACGAGACCAAGACCGAGGCGTCAACGGCCACGCTTCCCCTCCCCCAGATCTCCGTGACGGCTCTCCAACTCCGCAGGAAGGAACAAGAGCTGGCCAAGCAAGCCGCCGGTGAGCTGTGGACCGACTCCGATTTCGTGTTCACCACGCGCTGCACACCGTTCGAACCGCGCAACTTCAACCGCCGGTTCGGCGACCGGTCGGCCAGGGCGGGTGTCCGCCGGATCCGGCTGCACGACACTCGGCACACCTGCGGCTCTCTGCTCGCCGCCCTCGACGTCCACCCCCGGGTCGCGATGCAGATACTCCGGCACAGCAAGATCGCGGTGACGATGGAGGTCTACACGCACGTGCCGTCAGAGTCGACCCGGCGGGCACTTCGCAAGCTGGGCAAGCACCTTGGGAAGCAAGATCGAAAGTAGTTGCTGCACTTCGCTGCTGTACGGCATGCCAAAGCCCCTGTCGGTGATTACCAACAGGGGCTTTGAGCTGCGTGGACCTGAGGGGATTTGAACCCCTGGCCCCCTCGATGCGAACGAGGTGCGCTACCGGACTGCGCCACAGGCCCTTGCAACGAGTGAAACTCTAGCATCCCCATCGAGGTGCTCGGAAATCCGTTCCTGGCTGGTCAGCCGGGGGCTCCCGAGCCCCCGTCGTCACGCCCGTCACTCGTTGGCCGCGCGCGGCCGTTCCCCGTCCTCGTACTGGTCGAAGAGCGGCGTACGACCGCGCTCGCGGGCGCGCCGGGCGGACGCGGCGCGACGCGCGTCACTGCGGCCGTCGTCGCCGGCCTCCGCCTCGTCGGACGGCTCCTCGGCGGCCGGCTGGGCCTCCGGCGTGGACGGTTCCACGGCGCTGGAGCGCGCGGAGCTCCACGCGTCCGGCGCCCCCAGGTCGACGCTGGGCGTGGCCCGGGGCGCGACCGGCGCGGTCACGTACGTCGGCAGCGGAACCGGCACCGGGTCCCAGCTGTCGCCCTGGCCGGGACCGCGCTGGCGCTCGCGCTGCTGGTCGACCCACTCCGCGTGATCGGTCTGCTCGACGAGCGCGCGGCGGTCGGCCGCCAGCGCGGAGACTCCGGGGTCGGCCGCCGGCTCCGGTCCCTCGTCCGGCTCGTCGGCTCCGGGGTCGACGGTCGGTCGCCGGCGCGGCTGCCGCTCCCGCAGCCGCTGCGCCGCGGCCTCGGCCCGGCGCCGGTCCATCGTGTAGGTGAAGCGGCGCCGCTCCTGGGCCCGCAGATACACGATGTACGCGCTCAGCATCACCGCGGGCACGCCGGGCGCCCACAGGAAGGCGAGCCCACCCACGGCCGCCACGATCGCGCCGAGTGTGAAGGCGAGGAAGAGCATCACCGTCGTACGCCGTCGGCGCGCGAGCGCCTTCGAGCGCCGGGCACGCGCTGCGGCCTCCGCCGAGGAACCACGCCGCGCGGCCGGCACACGCCGGGACGCGGGCTTGGCGGACGGCTTCGGCGCGGAGGTGGCCGACTGCTGGGTTACGGACTTGGCCGACTGCTGCGGTACGGACTTGGCCGCCTGCTGGGGTACGGGTCTGGCGGCGCCCGGGGCCTCGTGCGCAGCCCCCTGCCTGGCGCCCGCCGGAGGCGCCGTCTCCGAGTGCGCCGGGGACGACTGCTGAACCCGCTCCTGCACCTGCGGCCGGTGCTGGACCTGCGCCTGCGGCCGGGTCGGAGGCATGGCGAAGGCCCGGACGTCCACCGAATCGGTGACGCCGTCCGGGTCGGCGCTGAACTCCCCCTCCTCGGCGGAGCGCGCCCGCAGGTCCTTGGCGTACCGGCGCTCCATACCCGCCCGTCCGGACAGCAGCCGGATGGCGGTGCTGAAGCGTTCCGTCGGACGGGCTTCGTTCAGCTCGTCCTGCCTACGGAGCCACATCGGCACCAAGTAGGCGGCCCAGGCCCCGACGATGACTGCGTAGATGAGGCCGCTGCTGCTCACGTCTCACACGGTAGAGGGGTTTGCGTGAGGCCATCTGCCAATTGAGCCGGTGTGTCGCACGATCTGGCTGATATTTCGAGCTTTTTTTGTGACCGATGCGATCAGCAGGCCGCCGGGACCGTGAATTCAATGACCGGAGACGGACTCAAGGCGATCGCCGATCGGTCAATTTCGAACATCTATTCAATTAGCCGGCGTTCCCCGGCTTGCTCTGATTTTGCGAGCCCGCCTGCTCCGATCCCACCTGCTCCGAGCGGGTCTGCGCCGAGCGCGCCCGGCGCCAACGTCCGAGCAGCCCTTCGGGCACCTCTTCGGCGGTGAGCGCGTACACGAGATGGTCGCGCCAGGCCCCGTCGATGTGGAGATAACGTGGCCGAAGCCCTTCCTCACGGAATCCGAGTTTCTCCACGACCCGGCGGCTCGGCCCGTTCTCGGGGCGAATACAGACTTCGATGCGGTGCAGTCCGACGGTGCGGAAGCAGTGGTCGGTCACCAGCGCCACGGCCGTCGGCATCACTCCGCGGCCCGCGACCCCCTGGTCCACCCAGTAGCCGATGTGCCCGGAACACATAGATCCCCAGGTGATCCCGGCAACCGTCAGCTGCCCGACGAGCCGGCCCTGGTACTCGATCACGAAGGGCAGCATCCGGCCCGCGTTGGCCTCGGCGCGCAGATGCCGGACCATCTGGCGGTAGGTCGGCCGGTGCGCGATCGGGCCGCTGGGGGTGGGCGGCGGGATGGTCGCCTCCCACGGCCGCAGCCAGTCCCGGTTGCGCCGGTTGACCTCGCGCCAGGCCCGCTGGTCGCGCAGCTTTATGGGCCGGAGGACGACATCGCCGTCCACCAGCTCGACGGGCCAGGATGGGCTGTTCAGCTCGCACCCCCACTGCCATGGGGTCTGGCGTGGTCGCCGCCGCGGATCTGGTCGACGGCGTGGATCAAAAGGGGCTCCAGGACGGCGAGGCCGTCCTTCACCCCGCCGGTGGAGCCCGGCAGGTTGACGATCAGCGTCCGTCCTGCGACTCCGGCGAGCCCCCGGGACAGCGCCGCCGTCGGGACCTTCTCTCTTCCGAACGCCCTGATGGCCTCGGGAATGCCCGGCACCTCGTGGTCGAGCACCCGCCGGGTCGCCTCGGGCGTCCGGTCGGTCGGCGAGATCCCCGTACCACCGGTGGTCACGATGACGTCGTACCCGGCGTCGGTGCCCGCGCGCAGGGCGGCCTCGACCGGGTCGCCGTCGGGGACGACCTGCGGCCCGTCCACCGCGAAGCCGAACCTCGCGAGCCCCTCGGCGATCAGGGGACCGCCCTTGTCCTCGTACACCCCGGCGGCGGCGCGGTTGGAGGCCGTGACCACCAGGGCTCGATACGACGATGCCGTCATGCCCGGCTCCAGTCGCCCGACTTCCCGCCCGTCTTCTCTTCCACCCTCACGTCCGTGATGACCGCCCCCTTGTCGACCGCCTTCACCATGTCGATCACGGTGAGGGCCGCCACGCTGACCGCGGTGAGGGCTTCCATCTCCACGCCCGTACGGTCGGTGGTCTTCACGGTGGCGAGGATCTCGACGGCGTCGTCCGCGACCGACAGATCAATCTTGACACCCGACACCGACAACGGGTGGCACAGCGGAATCAGGTCCGGCGTGCGCTTGGCGCCCATGATGCCCGCGATGCGCGCGGTGGCGAGGGCATCGCCCTTGGGAACCCCCTCGCCGCGCAGCAGCTCAATGACACGGGGTGAGACCAGGACGCGTCCGCTGGCACGGGCGGTGCGCGCGGTCACGTCCTTCCCGGATACGTCGACCATGCGGGCGGCGCCCGCCTCGTCGATGTGCGTCAGTCGGTCCTGCGTGCTCATGTGCGTGGGCGCTCCCGGTCCGGGCCTGTCGCGGTACGGCGCGTGGGCCTGTTGTGCGCGACACGGTACCGCCAACTCGGGGTGCTCAGCCGAGCAGGACCCTCTCGGGCCCCGGCCGCTCAGCCGAGCAGGACCACCTCGACGTCCGCGCCGGGCTCGACCGACGTGTCGTCCTCGGGCACGACGATCAGCGCGTCGGCGTGCGCGAGCGCCGCGACCAGGTGTGATCCGGCGCCGCCGACGGGCGCCACCTCGCCCTCCGCGTACGTCCCCCGCAGGAACTGCCGGCGGCCCGCGGGCGAGGTCAGCGCCTTGTCCGCCTTCAGCGTCGCCCTGGTCGTGGGCCGGTGGACGTCCTTCAGACCCATCAGGGTGCGGATCGCGGGGCGCACGAACAGCTCGAAGGAGACGTACGACGACACGGGGTTGCCCGGGAGCGCGAGCAGCGGGGTGTGGTCGGGGCCGATGGTGCCGAAGCCCTGGGGCTTGCCGGGCTGCATGGCGAGCTTGCGGAACTCGATGCCACTGCCCGCCTGGTCCTCGTCGCCCACGGAGGACAGCGCCTCCTTGACGACGTCGTACGCGCCGACGCTCACACCGCCCGTCGTGACCAGCATGTCCGCGCGGATGAGCTGGTCCTCGATGGTGGCCCGAAGCGTCTCGGCGTCGTCGGCGACCGCGCCCACGCGGTAGCCGATGGCACCTGCGTCGCGGGCGGCGGCGCAGAGGGCGAAGCTGTTGGAGTCATAGATCTGGCCGGCGCCCAACTTCTCGTCGGGCTGAACCAGTTCGCTGCCGGTGGACAGGACGACCACGCGCGGGCGCGGGCGCACGCGCACGGTGCCGCGGCCGATCGCGGCGAGCAGGCCGATCTGCGGCGGGCCGAGGATGGTGCCGGCTTCGAGGGCGCGGTCACCGGCCTTCACATCGCTGCCCTTCGCGCGCACATGCGCGCGTGCCTCGGCCGGGCGGTGGACCTGCACCTGACCGGAAGCCGCCTCGGGGGCCGCGCTGTGGGCGCGCATCCCGGAGACCGGGCCCTCGCCCAGGCCGCCGTCGGTCCACTCCACGGGCACGACGGCCTCGGCGCCGGGCGGCAGCGGGGCGCCGGTCATGATGCGGGCGGCCTGGCCGGGGCCCACACGGGGCTGCTCGGCCTGGCCGGCCGCGACGTCGCCGACGACCGCCAGAACGGCCGGGTACTCCTCGCTCGCGCCCGCGACATCGGCGATCCGGACCGCGTACCCGTCCATCGAGCTGTTGTCGAACGGTGGCAGGGAGACCGGCACCATGACGTCCTCGACCAGGACGCAGCCCTGGGCGTCGAGGAGTTGCAGCTCGATGGGTTCGAGGGGGCGGACGGTCGCGAGGATGTCCTCCAGGTGGTCGTCCACGGACCAGAGGTGATCCTGGCCGGTGGTGCGGGTCGCGGCGCTGCTCAAAGTCCCTGCATCTCCTCGGCTACGTAACTGCGAAGCCAGGTCCGGAAGTCCGGGCCCAGGTCTTCACGTTCGCACGCGAGTCTGACAATGGCACGCAGGTAGTCGCCACGGTCGCCGGTGTCATAGCGGCGGCCCTTGAAGACGACGCCGTGCACGGGGCCGCCGACCTTCTCCTCGTCGGCGAGCTGCTGGAGAGCGTCTGTGAGCTGGATCTCACCGCCGCGACCCGGTTGGGTCTTGCGTAGTATGTCGAAGATGTGCGGATCGAGGACGTACCGCCCGATGATCGCGTAGTTGCTGGGCGCGTCCACGACGTCCGGCTTCTCGACCAGGCCCGTCACCTTGACCAGGTCGCCCTCGTCGGTGGCCTCGACGGCGGCACACCCGTAGAGGTGGATCTGCTCGGGCGCGACCTCCATGAGCGCGATGACGCTGCCGCCGCGCTGTTCCTGGACCTCGACCATGCGGGCGAGCAGGGGGTCGCGCGGGTCGATCAGGTCGTCACCGAGGAGCACCGCGAAGGGCTCGTGACCGACGTGCGGGGCGGCGCACAGCACGGCGTGACCGAGGCCCTTGGGGTCGCCCTGGCGCACGTAGTGCATGGTGGCGAGGTCGCTGGACTCCTGGACCTTGGCGAGCCGGTCGGCGTCGCCCTTCTTCTGGAGCGCCGATTCGAGCTCGTAGTTGCGGTCGAAGTGGTCCTCGAGGGGGCGCTTGTTGCGGCCCGTGATCATCAGGACGTCGTCAAGACCCGCCGACACGGCCTCTTCGACCACGTACTGGATCGCCGGCTTGTCGACGACCGGCAGCATCTCCTTGGGAGTGGCTTTGGTGGCCGGCAGGAACCGGGTGCCGAGGCCTGCTGCGGGAATGACAGCCTTGCTGATCCTGGGGTGTGACTCAGTCATGCCCGCAACCATAACCGGTGCCTATGTGCGGAATCTGAGGCTCCAGTTAATTCGCTCTCATATGAGCGCATTAGGAAGGGTACGGGAGCAACCTGTGAGTCACCTCGGACGCGAACCGGAGTCTGGCAAGCGAATGTTGCGGCAAGGATTCCTCTCGGTGAGAAAAGGGTTGACGGCCGATGACGTGCGGAAAACGGCCGAGGCCCTGGCCGCCCGTGCCCTGGAGCTGCCCGAACTGGCGCAGGCGCGCACAGTGGCGGCGTACGTCTCCGTAGGGAGCGAGCCTGGCACCCTCGCGCTCCTGGACGCGCTTCGTGCGCGGGGCGTGCGCGTGCTGCTGCCGGTCCTGATGGCGGACAACGACCTGGACTGGGGGGCGTACGCGGGGGATGAGTCCCTCGTACGGGTCCAACACGGGGGAAAGATGGCGCTCTTGGAGCCCGCGGGCGAGCGGCTTGGCCCGGAGGCCGTCCAGGACGCCGACGTCGTTCTGCTGCCCGGTCTCGCCGTCGACGCGCGCGGCATGCGTCTGGGACGCGGCGGGGGCTCCTACGACCGCGTCCTGGCCCGTCTGGAGCGTGCGGGGGCCGATCCGGCCCTGGTGGTGCTCCTGTACGACGCCGAGGTCGTCGAGCGGGTGCCCGAGGAGCCGCACGACCGTCCCGTGCACGCGGTGGTGACCCCCGCCGGCGTGCGCCGCTTCCGGTGACGGCCCCGGGTATGTGAAGTGGGCCCCCCCCCGCGCGTGGGGGGGCACCTCTCCTCCCTCCCCACCACCCGGGGGTCCGGAACAACATTTTGCTCCTCCTCTTTTTGCCAGCCCCCTCCCAGAAGAACCAAGAGAGCAATTTCCCCCTTGCC
>NZ_JBVHRI010000011.1:0-62345 GCF_055566975.1 Streptomyces sp. NPDC027189 | reverse complement strand
AACCGTCCGGGACATGGGGGGGGAACCCCCATGGGCGTGCACCGTTGCGGGGGAAGCCCGGGGGGGGGGGAGGTGCCCCTCGACGCCGGGGGGGGGGCCCACTTCGATTCCGTACCGACCGTCAGGGCTTCAGGACCAGCGTGTCGCTCGTCTTCTTGTCGACGGCCTTCTCCGAGAAGGCCCAGGGCAGCAGTTCACCCTTGGCCCACTTGTCCGTCTGGTCGGTGTAGTGGGCGCTGTAGGCGTGCCCGGAGGCGCCGGAGAGGTTGATCCACCTGGACTTGTCGAGGTCCCCGAGGTTGACGACCATCCGCATCGACGGCACCCAGACCACTCCGTAGCCGCCCGCCGCGTTCCAGCCGGTCGCGTTGACCGCCGCCTCGCCGCCGCTGAGCTTCCACGGGCCGCGGTTGAGCATGTACTTCAGGAACGCGGGACCGTCGGTGCCCAGGGTCTGGTTCTTCAGGAACAGGCGGTGCAGCCGGCCCCAGCTCCAGGTGTCGATGTCCTTGCCGAGCTTCGCGGTCAGCTCCCAGCGGGCGTCCTTCATGGCCCGCGCGAACAGCTCGTCACGGGTGTCGGTCGCCTTGTCCAGACGCGTCTTGGGCGACTTCCACCAGTCGTTGTTCTCGTCGTCGATGATCTTGCGGACGACCTCGAACCAGCGGTCGCCGCCGTCCGGCTGCGCCTGGTCGGCGTCGCGCTGACCGCACTCGCGGACCGACTGGTCCTCGTCCGCGGGACCGGTGGTGTCGACGGGGTCGACCCACAGGCACTGACCCTTGACCCGCAGCTCCTTGGGCAGCTTGTTGCCGAAGGCGAGCTTGAGGATGTTGCGCCAGGTCGCGTTGAAGTACGCGGCCGCCGCGGAGTCGGCGTCCTGGGTGTAGTCCCAGCCTTCGAGGAGCTTCTGCGCCTCACGGACGTTCTTGTCGGCGACGTCGATCTTGAGCAGCTTGGGCACGATCAGCTTGGCGATCTCGCTGCTGTTGTCGAGCTGCATCTGGCGCATGTCGTCGGTCGAGATCTTGCCGGGGCCCTTGATCTTCGACTCGATCAGGTCGGTGATCCGCTGGCTGCGGGCGCCGTAGCCCCAGTCCGTGGTGAGCGTGTAGGGGTACTTGTGCGGGTCGACGACGGCCTGGTTGGCGGTCACGATGTAGCCGCGCTTCGGGTCGTACTCGGAGGGCAGCTCGGCCTGCTTGATGTAGCCGGTCCAGTTGTACTTGGAGTCCCAGCCCGGCGACGGCAGCGAGCCGTCGCCCTCGCCGCGGATCGGGATCCTGCCGGGCAGCTGGTAGCCGATGTGGCCCTTGGTGTCGGCGTAGACCAGGTTCTGCGAGGGCACGTCGAAGGACGCGGACGCCTTGCGGAACTCGTTCCAGTCCGACGCCTTGTCCATCTCGAAGACGGCGTCCATGGAGTTGCCGGGGTCCAGCGCGGTCCAGCGCAGCGAGATGCCGTAGCCGTCGCCGCGGTCGGGCGCCGCGGGGTCGACGGTGGCCTTCTTGCCGACCTTGACGAGTTCGTCGTCGCGGTCGGACAGCAGGGGCCCATTGTTGGTCTCCCGGACGACGATCTTCTTGGACGCGCCACCCGCGACCTTGATCGTCTCCTTGCGGGTCGTGAAGGGCAGCACCTTGCCGCCGTACTGGTAGCCGTCGCCGGTGAGCTTCTCCAGGTAGAGGTCGGTGACGTCGGCCCCGGAGTTGGTCATGCCCCAGGCGATGTCCTGGTTGTGGCCGATGACCACGCCGGGCATGCCCGCGAAGGTGTAGCCGGAGACGTCGTACTGGCACTTGCTGGAAACGCTCGTGCAGTGCAGGCCCATCTGGTACCAGACCGACGGCAGCGAGGGTGACAGGTGCGGGTCGTTGGCCAGCAGGGGCTTGCCGGTGATGGTGTGGTCGCCGTCGACGACCCAGGCGTTGGAGCCGATGCCGTTGCCGTTCACGCCGACGGCGGTGGGCAGGTCGTCGAGGACGTTGTAGAGCCCCGACAGCTGGCTCTGCAGGCCGGAGCCGGAGGGTGCCGTGGCGTTGTTCGTGAGCCCGGTGCCCGCCGTGGAGGTCGAGGAGGCCGTGCCGGCGCCGTCCGGGACGTACGACTTGGTGATGTCGTCGTACTGCCCGTCCTGGACGATCGTCTTGTTCCGGCTGTACGGGTAGTCCGGGTACAGGTCGGCGATCTGCTTCGGGCCGAGGCGGCTCGTCATCAGGGAGCGGTCGATCTCTTCCTGCATATTGCCGCGCAGGTCCCAGGCCATCGCCTTGAGCCAGGCCACCGAGTCGACCGGGGTCCACTCCTGGGGCTTGTAGTCGTTGGTGAAACCAAGGGCCGCGTACTCCAGGGAGATGTCCTCGCCGTCCTTGCCCTTCAGGTAGGCGTTGACTCCCTTGGCGTACGCCTGGAGGTACTTCTTCGTGGAGGCCGACAGCTTGGTGTCGTACTCCTCCTTCGCCACCCCGTCCCAGCCCAGGGTGCGCAGGAACTCGTCGTTCTTGATCTGGCTCTTGCCGAACATCTCGGAGAGCCGGCCCGAGGTCATGTGGCGGCGCACGTCCATCTCGTAGAACCGGTCCTGCGCCTGGACGAAGCCCTGCGCCATGAACAGGTCCTCGTCGGAGGAGGCGTAGATCTGCGGGATGCCGTACCCGTCGCGCTTCACGTCGACGGGTCCCGACAGGCCGTCCAGCGTGATGGAGCCCTTGGTCTGCGGGAAGGAGGCGCGCACGGTGCTGATGCTCCAGTACGCGCCGAAGGCGACGCCTCCGATGATGGCAAGAACCAGGACGATCAAGAACAGTCGGGCTTTGCGCCCCTTCTTCCTGCCGGACTTGCCGGGCTTTTGGCCGGAAGAGGCGGTGGTGTTGGGGGGCATCGCTGTCCTTGCTGTCCTAACGCGAGCGGCAGGCGGTCCTGGAGTGCTGGAGCAACCATAGGCGCAGGGCCTACTGCGCCTTGACGCGGAGTCGGGTACCCGAGCGCACGGGAGTTCGATCTTGCCTGCCGGAGTGTCAAGAAAGCGTCAAGAGTTAGGTAAGGTAACGAAGTACTTGGACTGACATACCAACGTCCGGCGTTCGGATCGACACGTTTCGGATCCCGTGCCCGGATCGGCGAGAAGGGAACAGCCGCTGACTGTCCACCACCTCAACCAGCTCCTGCTCGTGTGCTCGCTCGTCCTGCTCGTCGCGGTGGCAGCGGTTCGGATCTCTTCGCGCAGCGGGCTCCCCAGCCTGCTCGTATACCTGGGCATCGGCGTCGCGATGGGCCAGGACGGAATCGGCGACATCCACTTCAACAATGCCGAGCTGACCCAGGTCATCGGGTACGCGGCCCTGGTCGTGATCCTGGCCGAGGGCGGCCTCGGCACGAAGTGGAAGGAGATCAAGCCGGCACTTCCGGCCGCCTCCTCCCTGGCGCTGGTCGGCGTCGCGGTGAGCGTCGGCATCACGGCCACGGGCGCGCACTACCTCATCGGGCTCGAGTGGCGGCAGGCGCTCATCATCGGAGCGGTGGTGTCCTCGACGGACGCGGCGGCGGTCTTCTCGGTACTGCGGAAAATCCCCCTGCCCGCGCGCGTGACGGGCGTGCTGGAGGCCGAGTCGGGCTTCAACGACGCTCCGGTGGTCATCCTCGTCGTCGCGTTCTCCACGGCGGGCCCCGTGGAGCACTGGTACGCGCTGCTCGGCGAGATAGCGCTGGAGCTGGCCATCGGTGCGGCCATCGGCCTCGCGGTGGGCTGGCTCGGCTCCTACGGGCTGCGGCATGTGGCCCTGCCCGCTTCCGGCCTCTACCCGATTGCCGTGATGGCGATCGCGGTCGTCGCCTACGCCGCCGGTGCGCTCTCCCACGGCAGCGGCTTCCTCGCCGTGTATCTGGCCTCGATGCTGCTCGGCAACGCCAAGCTGCCGCACTGGCCCGCCACACGCGGCTTCGCCGACGGACTCGGCTGGATCGCCCAGATCGGCATGTTCGTCCTGCTCGGTCTGCTGGTCACGCCGCACGAGATAGGCGACGACATCTGGCCCGCCCTCGTCATCGGCATGGTGCTGACCATGGTGGCGCGGCCACTGAGCGTCGTCGTGAGCCTGCTGCCGTTCCGCATTTCGTGGCAGGAACAGACGCTGATGTCCTGGGCGGGGCTGCGCGGCGCCGTCCCCATCATCCTGGCGACGATCCCGATGGTGAGCGGCATCGCGGAGAGCCGCCGGATCTTCAACATCGTCTTCGTCCTGGTCGCCGCCTACACCCTCATCCAGGGGCCTACGCTGCCCTGGCTGGCCCAGAAGCTGCGCCTGGGCGAGTCCGCAGGGGCCGCCGACCTCGGCATCGAATCGGCGCCCCTGGAGCGGCTGCGCGGCCATCTGCTGTCCGTCGCGATCCCCGGGGGTTCGCGGATGCACGGCGTCGAGGTCAACGAGCTGCGGCTGCCCGCGGGCGCCGCCGTCACACTCGTCGTGCGGGAGGAGAAGTCGTTCGTGCCGCTGCCCACGACCGTGCTGCGGCACGGCGACGAGCTGCTCGTGGTGGCCACCGATCCGGTCCGGGACGCGGCCGAGAAGCGGCTGCGCGCCGTGGCCCAGGGCGGCAAGCTGGCCGGCTGGCTGGGGACGACGGGCAACGGAACGGGCCAGCAAACGGGACATTAAGGAGCGATGGCATTCGCAGGCGAATGCCGCCGTGGTGCTCGTTTTCACAGGCACCGACACCTTCGTCCCTGTACGATGAAGGCACACCTTGATCGAACCAACTCTGCCTGACGCAGAGCTGGCGCGACCGTATGGCGGCCGCGGTGCCCTCGCAGTGGGCGACCCGGTATCTACCGCAGTTCCGCGCAAGAGGACAGCTCTCGGCGCCCCCGCACGGGCGCGCTACCAGGCGGCAGAAAGGCACGGGCCGTGGCATCCACGGTCACCTCCCGCCCTGGGTACGGACAGCTGCTGCGCACACGCGGCGCCTGGACGTTCCTGCTTCCCGGCTTCGCCGCACGCCAGCCGTTCGCGATGCTGACCATCTCCATCGTGCTGCTCGTGCAGCACACCACCGGCTCGTACGGAGCCGCCGGCGCCGTCGCCGCCGTCACCGGTGTCTCCATGGCGCTGTTCGCGCCCTTCACGGGGCGTCTCGCCGACCGCTACGGGCAGCGGGCCGTCCTGCTGCCCGGCGTCCTGGTGCACACCCTGTCGGGCCTCTCCCTGACCGCGCTCGCGCTGACCGGCGCCCCCTTGTGGGCGCTTTTCGTCGCCGCCGTACCGACCGGTGCCTCGGTCCCGCAGATCGGCCCCATGGTGCGTGCCCGCTGGGGTGTGAAGCTGCAGGGCTCGCCCCTGATGACCACCGCGGCAGCCTTCGAGTCCGTCACGGACGAGCTGACCTTCGTGTTCGGCCCACTGCTCGCCACGGCGCTGTGCACGGCCGTGGACCCGTCCGCGGGTCTGCTCACCGAAGCCGCGCTGACCCTGATCGGCGGTCTCCTCTTCGCCGCGCAGAAGAGCACCCAGCCCACTGTCGCTCCCGCCGGGCACACGCGCGTGCAGCACGGTTCCGCGCTGCGGGTCCCCGGAGTGCGCGTCCTGATCGTCACCTTCCTGGGCATCGGCTCCGTCTTCGGCGGCATGCAGGTCTCCCTCGCCGCGTTCAGCGAGTCGATCGGCGAGCCGGGTCTGAACGGCGTCCTGTACGGCATTTTCGCCGCGGGCAACATGCTCTCCGGCATCGTGTGCGGCGCCATCGCCTGGAAGGTGGCCCCGCAGCGACGGCTCGTCCTCGGGTACGCGGCCCTGGCGGTCGCCGCCTCCGGCCTGTGGGCCGCCCACTCCGTGATCGTGCTCGCCGGGATCGGCCTCCTGGTCGGCATGTGCATCGCTCCGGCCCTGATCACCGGCTACACCCTGGTCGAGGGCCTGGTCCCGCAGGCCGCCCGTACCGAGGCCTTCACCTGGCTGACCGGCGCGGTCGCGCTCGGCCAGGCGGCGGCCGTCACGGTCGCCGGACAACTGGAGGACCGCCTCTGGGACGGTGCCGGTTTCCTGGTGCCGATGGCCGGTACGGGACTGGCTCTGGTGACACTGCTGGCCCTGCGGTCACGGCTGGCTACGCGGGCCCCGAGTCGCACCGTCGCACGTGGCGTCGGTCACCGAGTGCCGGTGACAGTGGACTGATCTCGCGGAATACGTCACTATGGACCGTCGTTAGCACTCATTGAGTGAGAGTGCCAGGAGGAAGACAAGTGCCGACCTACCAGTACCAGTGCACCGAGTGCGGCGAGGGCCTTGAGGCGGTGCAGAAGTTCACCGACGATGCCCTGACCGAGTGCCCCAACTGCGGTGGCCGCCTGAAGAAGGTGTTCTCGGCCGTCGGCATTGTCTTCAAGGGCTCCGGCTTCTACCGGAACGACAGCCGCGGCTCCTCGTCGAGCAGCTCGCCGGCGTCGTCGAAGCCGTCGGCCTCTACTTCGTCCTCGCCGTCGACGTCCTCGTCGTCCTCGGACTCGAAGTCGTCGGGAACCGGCTCGTCCAGCAGCTCCGCCGCGTAACACTTCGTAAGGCTTGCCCTCAGCTTTCGCGGGGCCAGTTCTTACAGGACCCTGTCGTCGTCCGACGGCAGGGTCTTCGGCGTTCCCCGGCCCGGTTAGGGTGCGGTCCATGGCGAACACGGAGAACGCACAGAGCCCGGACGGGGAGCAGGCGACGGCCGGGGCCGAGATCGGTGTCATCGGCGGCTCGGGCTTCTACTCCTTCCTGGACGACGTCACAGAGATACAAGTCGACACCCCCTACGGACCGCCCAGCGACTCCCTGTTCCTCGGCGAGATCGCCGGGCGACGGGTCGCCTTCCTCCCCCGCCACGGGCGGGGCCATCATCTGCCGCCGCACCGCATCAACTACCGGGCCAACCTGTGGGCGCTGCGCTCCCTCGGCGCACGCCAGATCCTCGGACCCTGCGCGGTGGGCGGACTGCGGCCGGAGTACGGGCCGGGGACGCTGCTCGTGCCGGACCAGGTGGTGGACCGTACGAAGTCGCGGACGCAGTCGTACTTCGACGGGATGCCGCTGCCGGACGGCACCATGCCGAACGTGGTGCATGTTTCGCTGGCCGACCCGTACTGCCCCGTCGGGCGCAAGGCCGCCCTCGAGGCGGCGCGCGGGCGGGACTGGGAGCCGGTGGACGGCGGCGCGCTCGTGGTGATCGAGGGGCCGCGGTTCTCCACCCGTGCCGAATCGCTCTGGCACCAGGCACAGGGCTGGTCGGTGGTCGGCATGACCGGCCACCCCGAGGCCGCGCTCGCTCGCGAACTGGAGCTGTGCTACACGTCGTTGACCCTCGTCACCGACCTCGACGCGGGCGCCGAGACCGGTGAGGGCGTCTCGCACGACGAGGTGCTGAAGGTGTTCGCGGCCAATGTGGACCGGCTGCGGGGCGTGCTCTTCGACGCGGTCGCGGGATTGCCGGCGAACGAGACGCGGGACTGTCTGTGCACGACGGCGCTGGGCGGGATGGATCCGGGGTTCGCGCTGCCGTAGCACCGCTCGCAGGGGCGCGGAACTTCCCGTTCGAGTGAGGGAGTTGTCCACAACCCGCCGGTAATACACGGGCTCCGACGGGCTTCGCCGCGAGGCCTCATCGTGGGATCGCAAGCCGATCTCTCGTCGCAGGTGGTGGTCACCATGGCACAGCTCTCCCCTCTCGTGCGCCCGCCCGGCACGGACGCGCCTCCGACCTGCGAAGTGCCGCACTTCGCTCCCGTCCGCGTACGCGGCGGGCGATATCAGCTGCGGCGCCTCGCACGGCACAGGCGGCGCGCCGTGGCCGCGGGGCTCGCGGTCACGGCGGCGGCCCTCGTGGCGGCGGGCCCTCGTGACACCGAGCGGACGCGGGGGCATCCGGCGGCCGCCTCCGCCACCGCGTCCTCTCCCGTACGCGAGCGGCGGGCGGTCGAGACCGTGACCGCGCCCGTGCGGATCTCCGACGGTGCCACGGTGCGGCTGTTGCGGCCGGGCGACCGGGTCGATGTCGTCGCGGCGGACAGCGGCGGCGAGGCCCGGGTGGTCGCGGCCGGGGCGCGGGTGACCGAGGTGCCGGACGTCGGCGCCACCGAGACCGGGGCGCTGGTCGTCCTCTCCGTCCCGCGGTCGACGGCGGCGCGGCTGGCCGGCGCGAGCGCCACCGCACGGCTGGCGGTGACGCTGTGCTGAGTGACGAATCGGTGTCAAGTCGCTCGTCTCAGCCATCGAATTGGACAGGTCCGGCGGGCCCTGACGTAGGTTGCGGAGCTGTTTGTTCCACAACTTGTGCGGAGGGGGCTCTTTGTGAGCGAGAAGAAGCAACCCGGTGTCTGGGACGGCTTCAAGGCCTTTCTGATGCGCGGCAACGTCGTCGATCTGGCCGTCGCGGTGGTCATCGGCGCGGCCTTCACCAACATCGTCAACTCGGTGGTGAAGGGCGTCATCAACCCGCTGGTGGGTGCGATCGGCACGAAGAACCTCGACAGCTACAGCTCCTGCCTCAAGAGCCCGTGCACCGGCAGCGGGGACAACGCGACGGGCATCCGGATCCTGTGGGGCTCGGTACTGGGCTCGACGCTCAGCTTCGTGATCACCGCGGCCGTCGTGTACTTCCTGATGGTCCTGCCGATGGCCAAGTACCTGGCACGGGTGGAAGCCCGCCGCAAGGCGAAGGAGGGCACGCAGGAGGTCATCGAGGTGACCGAGCTGGAGGTGCTGAAGGAGATCCGCGACGCCCTGGTGGCACAGCGCGGTTCGGGACACACCCAGGACTGACGGCGAGGATCCGGGCCTGGGCCGAGCATCTCGCGGGCCGGGCTCGGAACCTCGCGGGCCGGGCACAGAACACCGCCGGCCGGGCTCCGACGCGGATTCCCAAGGGTCGGGCTCAGATGTGGTGGGGCGGCTTCTCGTCGAGGAAGCGCTTCAGGTCGGCGGCGCTGTCGCCGCCGGTGTCGGCACGCTCGCCCCACCCACGGTCCGTGTCGTCCGAGGACTGCTGGCTCAGCGGGTCGTCGAAGACCAGCGCCGGCTTCGGATCGCGCGGTTCGGGGGCGGGGGCGGTACTCATGCGTCCAGAGTACGCCGAGGGGGTGCCGGCCCACCCCGGCCCGGCCGGGGGCCGTGACGCCCGGGCGGGCGCGACGCCGTCGGCGGGCGGCGGGGCGGGCTGCCCGGACGGCGGGACAGGCGGCGAAGGTCGCAGGGCAGGCGGTGCAGACGGCCGGGCAGGCGGTGCAGCAACCGGTGCACAGCCACAGCAGGAGTTCCCAGGAGTTTTCTGCTGTGCTTGGCCGTATGACGTCCAGTACCGCACCCGATTCCGCTCCCCCGCCCCGGCCGACCCAGCGGGGGCCACTGCGCAGAATGACCGCCCGGGAGCGGGACGAGGCGCACCGTGTCGCGTCGCCGCTGGAACTCTTCTTCGACCTGTGCTTCGTCGTGGCCATTGCCCAGGCAGGTGTCCAGCTGGTGCACTCCGTCGCCGGGGGACACGCGGGCGAGGGCATCCTCAACTACGCGATGATCTTCTTCGCGATCTGGTGGGCCTGGATGAACTTCACCTGGTTCGCCTCGGCATACGACAACGACGACGCGCTCTACCGGGTCGTCACGCTGGTGCAGATCGCCGGTGTCCTGGTGCTCGCGGCCGGGGTGTCGCGGGCGTTCGAGGATCACCAGTTCCTGCTCGTCTGGCTCGGCTACGCGATCATGCGGTTCGCGATGATCGCGCAGTGGCTGCGGGTGGCGCTGTCCGCCGAGGGAGCCGAGAGAACCATGGCGCTGCGGTACGCGGGCGGCGTGCTGCTGTGCCTGATCGGCTGGCTGGGGCTGCTGATCCTGCCGGAGTCCGGCCGCCCCTGGGTGTTCCTGGTCATGGCGATCTTCGAGCTGTGCGTCCCGGTGTACGCGGAGAAGGACGTCACCACGTCCTGGCATCCGCATCACATCTCCGAGCGGTACGGCCTGTTCACCATCATCGTGCTGGGCGAGACGATCGCCGCGGCCACGGTCGCCGTGAAGTCGGGCGTGGACGAGCACGACGCGCTGGGGGAGCTGCTGCCGATCGCCGCGGGTGGACTGCTGATCGTCTTCTCCGCATGGTGGATCTACTTCGTGGTGCCGATCCATGCGCATCTGCGATCCAACACACAGGCGTTCCTGTGGGGGTACGGGCACTACCTGATCTTCGCGTCGGCCGCCGCGATCGGTGCGGGCCTGGAGGTCGCGGTCGAGCAGGCGGTCGGCAAGGCGCACATCTCGACGCTCGCGGCGTCCGCCGCGGTGACGCTGCCGACGGCGCTGTACCTGCTCACGGTGTGGGTGCTGCACTCCCGCCACTTCAAGGTGGGCATCGCGCAGCAGCTCGTCCTGCCGTCCACCGCGTTGCTGGTCATCCTGTGCACCTTCCTCGGCCACGGGGCGGTGCTCGCGGCGGGCATCGTCTCGGCGCTGGCCGTGGCGGTCGGGGTGACACTGACGGCACGGACGGTCGTGCGGGAAGGGACGAGGACCGCTTAGGAAGGGCGAGTCGCGCTCCCCCGGAGCCGTGCCGCGGGTGAGCCGTGCGGCCCGTGTGCCCGCCGGGGCCGTGCAACACGTGCCACCACTGAGCCGTGCGGCCGAGGAACACTGGCGGCATGACAGTTGACGCTCTGACAGATGTGGCGGGCCTGCGGGTGGGGCACGCGACGCGCATCGGCGACGGTTGGCTCACCGGCACCACGGTGGTGCTCGCCCCTGAGGGCGGTGCGATCGCGGCCGTGGACGTACGCGGCGGCGGCCCCGGCACCAAGGAGACGGACGCGCTGGATCCGCGCAACCTCGTGCAGAAGGTCGAGGCGGTCGTGCTGACCGGCGGCAGCGCGTACGGGCTGGACTCGGCGTCGGGCGTGATGGCCTGGCTGGAGGAGCGGGGGCGGGGGGTGCGGGTGGGTCCCGACCCGGCGCACGTCGTGCCGGTCGTACCCGCAGCCTGTGTCTTCGACCTGGGCCGTGGTGGCGACTTCCGGGCCAGGCCGGACGCGTCCACGGGGAGGGCCGCGGTCGAGGCGGCGGCCGCGAGCGAGCCGGGCGCGCCCGTGCGTGAGGGGTGTGTGGGCGCCGGCACAGGGGCGGCGGTCGGGCGGATCAAGGGCGGGGTCGGAACGGCGAGCGCCGTGCTCGAGTCCGGGATCACGGTGGCGGCGCTGGTGGTGGCCAACGCGGCGGGTTCGGCGATGGAACCGGAAACGGGGGCGCTGTACGGGGAGTTGCTGCGGGGGCGCACAACGCTCCCGTCGGTGGAGGTGCACGAGGCGGCCCGGCGGCGGCTTGCCGAGGCGGCCGCGAGGAACGCTCCTCCCCCGCTGAACACCACGCTCGCCGTCGTCGCCACCGACGCCGAACTGACACGCGCGCAGGCGCAGAAGCTTGCGGGCACTGCGCACGACGGGATCGCGCGCGCTGTGCGGCCGGTGCATCTTCTGAACGACGGGGACACGGTGTTCGCGTTGGCGACGGGCGCCCGGCCGCTCGCCGCCGAGAACCCCCTCGCGCTCAACGAGGTCCTCGCGGCGGGCGCGGACCTGGTGACGCGCGCGATCGTCCGGGCGGTGCGGGCGGCCGAGTCGGTGGACGGGCCGGGCGGGATGTGGCCGTCGTACGGGGAGCTCTACGGGGGCGTCTAGTTGGGGGCGGGGAGGGTGGGTCGGGGGAGGGGGGAGGGGGAGGCCCCCCAAGGGGCGATTGTCCCGGTTCTGTCACGTGATGGTCTGCGGAGCGGGTCGAGGGGAACCCATCCCGCCTCGGCTGGCTCTTTCTCCACGCACTGGAGCGGATCACGCACATCACGAGAACTGGGAGCAGCCCGTGACAACGCCGGACATAACAGCGCGGCGCGCACTGGGGGCCTGTGCCGCCCTGATGATCGGCGCCCTCACCCTCACCGCCTGCGGCGGCAACGCCAACGCCGACAGCAAGAGCGGCAAGGACGGCCAGAGCTCGGCCAAGACGTCCACGGCGAAGATCGCCATCTCGGCCAAGGACGGTTCGACGGGCGCGTCCATCAACGCGACCGGGGTGAAGGTCAGCGACGGCAGGCTGACCGACGTGAAGATGACGGTGGCCGGGGCCGGGACGGCCGTACCCGGGGCGATTTCCGCGAACGGCAGCTCCTGGAAGCCGAAGGAGCAGCTGGAGCGGGGGACGAAGTATCAGATCTCGGCGACGGCGAAGGACGCGAATGGGCGGACCTCTGCCGCCAACTCCATCTTCACGACGGTCTCTTCGAGCAACAGCTTCATCGGTACGTACACACCCGACAACGGCGCCACGGTCGGCGTCGGAATGCCGGTCTCCTTCAACTTCGACAAGGCGATCAGCGACAAGAAGGCCGTGCAGTCGCACATCACGGTCAGCTCCAGCAGCGGACAGCAGGTGGTGGGGCACTGGTTCGGGGCGGACCGGCTCGACTTCCGGCCCGAGGAGTACTGGAAGGCCGGATCCAAGGTCACGATGAAGATCGACCTGGACGGCGTCGAGGGCGCGAACGGCGTCTACGGCGTGCAGAAGAAGACGGTCACCTTCACCATCGGGCGCTCCCAGGTCTCCACGGTCGACGTGAACGCACAGACCATGACAGTGGTGCGGGACGGCAAGACCCTCAAGACGGTTCCGATCTCGGCGGGCAGCCCGCAGCACACCACGTACAACGGGCAGATGGTGATCTCGGAGAAGTTCGTCCAGACACGGATGAACGGCTCGACGGTCGGATACGGCGGCGAGTACGACATCCCGGACGTGCCGCACGCGATGCGTCTGACGTCGTCGGGGACTTTCATCCACGGCAACTACTGGTACAACAAGGGCAATCCGCCCTTCGGTCGGCAGGGCACCAGCCACGGCTGTGTGGGTCTCGCCGATGTGCAGGGCGCTCAAGGGGACACGACCGCCAAGTGGTTCTACGACAACTCCCTCATCGGGGACGTCGTGACGGTCAAGAACTCGCCCGACAAGACGGTCGCGCCGGAGAACGGGCTCAACGGATGGAACATGTCGTGGAGCGCGTGGACCGCCGGAAGTGCCGTCTGACGAGCGCCTTTTGACGCCCGGGCGGGCCGCGTGGGAACTTGCCGCGCGGCCCGCCCGTTTTCCGTCCGTACGTTTTCTCGGTTCGCGGACATGATGTCCGACCGAGGGGCTACGGTATGCACCCACAAGGTGACATGCAGCAACGCCGGGAGAAACCTTGAGCGTTCCGTACGAGACAGCAGCGTACGAACCACCCGAGTCGCCCGAGTCTCCGGAGGAGCATCTCGCGCGACTCCTCGGTCGCGCCCTGAACTCCTTCGAGCTGCCCGACGAGACGATACGGCGGCTCGACTGCGCGCTGGCGCACGACAGTTCGCTGCACTCCGCGCACCACAGCGCGGGGCTGCACCGGGAGACGTACCGGCACACCTGGCTGCTCGCCGACGGCTCGGCGGTCACGCTGTGGGAGCTCGTACACAACACGGCGCCGGGCAGCGATCCGCAGCATGAGGTGTACGTCGACGAGGAGGAGTTGCGCGCCGCCACGGCCCGGCTCCCGCTGCCCCCGGACGCCCCGGACTTCGAACTGCCCGTGCTGGTGCAACTGTCGCCGATCCCCGAGCCGCGTCACGCGTACGTGCCCGACGACTCGGCCGACCACGCGCGCCGACTGCTGCGACGGGCGGAGAACCCGGACCGGCCGGGGGCCGACGTCACGTCGCTCCTGCTGCGCGAGGCGTCCGCGCATCAGATCACCCAGGCCTTCGGGCGCCCGTGCCGCGCGGGACAGGCGGGGCTGTGCTTCTCGCTCTACGAGCACGCGTTCCTGCTGCGTGACGGGCGGGAGATCTCCCTGTGGGAGGTCGAGCACACGGCGACGCCGGACCGACGTCATATGTGCGAGGTGTACGCGACGGAGGAAGCGGCGCGGGACGCGATGGAACGGCGCGCGGCACGGCTCGGCTGACACCGCCGCGCACCCCCGCACTGCACTGCCGTGCGCCCCAGACATCGCGGCGCGTCGAGCCCCGCGGCCGGCATGCCGCATGCCGCCCATGCGGGCGCCCTGCGCCACCGCCCGCTACGGGCGGCGGCTGTCGCTGAACCGGCGTACCAGGCCCGCGAAGGCGGCGTGCTCCTCCGGGGTCAGTTCCACGGACTCCGTGGCAGGGCCGGACCGGCGCTGGTCGGGCATCGCCCGGAGCGTGTCATGGTGGCGCCGCGCGGCGGCCTCGAAGCGGTGCCGACGCCGGAGGCGTCCCAGGCCGACGAGGCAGATGGCGCTCACCAGGGCGAGGACGGGCAGGCCCACCAACTGGAACATCGACACGTGCTCAGGCATACGCCCCAGTAGACACCACGGTCCGGGACTTTGGTCCCGGACCGTGATGCATCTCGCAGATGCGGTGAACACCTCACAGGCGCCCTAAAGGGGCAGGCGGTCAAAGGGGCGCAGCTGGTCGGCCGTTCAGGCCGCGACCGGCTCCTTCGAGTTGGCCTTGGCCGGTATCGCGGCGTCGGCGACCTCCGTGGCGGCGCCCGCCGGGGCCGGCTTCCGCATGCCCTTCAGGACGACCACCAGGGCGGTGGTGACACAGACACCGGCCGCGATGGCGATCAGGTAGAGGAAGGGGTTGCCGATCAGCGGGACCACGAAGATGCCGCCGTGCGGGGCGCGCAGCGTGGCGCCGAAGGCCATCGACAGGGCGCCGGTGACCGCGCCGCCCACCATGGCGGAGGGGATGACGCGCAGCGGGTCGGCGGCCGCGAACGGGATCGCGCCCTCCGAGATGAAGGAGGCGCCGAGGACCCAGGCCGCCTTGCCGTTCTCGCGCTCGGTCTGGGTGAAGAGCTTGCCGCGCACGGTCGTCGCCAGCGCCATGGCAAGCGGCGGGACCATACCGGCCGCCATCACCGCGGCCATGATCTTCATTGCCGAGTCGCTGGGGCTCGCGACCGCGATACCGGCGGTGGCGAAGGTGTACGCGACCTTGTTGACGGGGCCGCCGAGGTCGAAGCACATCATCAGGCCGAGCAGCATGCCGAGCAGGACGGCGTTGGTGCCGGTGAGGCCGTTCAGCCAGTCGGTCATGCCCTTCTGGGCGGAGGCGATGGGCTTGCCGATCACCACGAACATCAGGAATCCGACGATCGCCGCGGAGATCAGTGGGATCACCACCACCGGCATGATGCCGCGCAACGCCGCCGGGATCTTGACCTTCTGGATCCCGATCACCACACCACCGGCGATGAGACCGGCGGCCAGACCGCCGAGGAAGCCCGCGTTGATGGTGAGGGAGATCGCGCCGCCGACGAAGCCGGGCACGAGGCCTGGCCGGTCCGCCATGCCGTAGGCGATGTAGCCGGCCAGGACCGGGACGAGGAAGCCGAAGGAGACGACGCCGATCTGGAAGAACAGCGCGCCCCAGCTGTCCGCCTGGGTCCACAGGAAGTGGTCCATGACCGACGGCGCCTTGTTGATCTTGTAGCCGCCGATCGCGAAGCCGAGGGCGATCAGCAGACCGCCCGCCGCGACGAACGGGACCATGTAACTCACGCCGGACATCAGCCACTTGCGGAGCTTGGTGCCGTAGCCCTCGCCGGACTCACCGGCGCGCTCCACAGGTGTGCCGGGGGCGGAGCCCGCGGTCACCTCACCGCGTGCGGCCTTGTCCCGCACCTCGGAGATCAGTTCGGCGGGCTTGTTGATGCCCGCCTTCACACCGACGTCGACCGTCGGCTTGCCGGCGAAGCGGTCCTTGTCCCGAACCGGTACGTCGTGCGCGAAGATCACGCCGTCCGCGGCGGCGATGACCGCCGGGTCGAGCCGGGTGAATCCGGCCGAGCCCTGCGTCTCGACGGCCACCTCGACACCCGCCTCGCGGCCCGCGTTCTCCAGCGACTCGGCCGCCATGTAGGTGTGCGCGATGCCGGTGGGGCAGGAAGTGACGGCGACGATACGGAACGGCTGCGCGCCCTCCGTGTCGGTGGCGCCCGGCGCCGGGGCGGTTCCGTCCTCGACGGTCGCACCCGGCACCGGGGCCTTGCCGTCCGTGACGGTGCCGGCGGAGGCCGCCGCATTCGACACCGTCGCGGAGTCCTCGGAGGCGGCCGGGGCCGCCGGGGGCTCGTCCCCGCGGATGAGCGCTGCCGCGGCCGCCGCGTCGTCCACGGCCCGCAGCGCGGAGGTGAACTCGGCGTTCATCAGCTGACGGGCGAGGGACGACAGGATCGTGAGGTGGGCGTCGTCCGCGCCGGCCGGGGCGGCGATCAGGAAGATCAGGTCGGCGGGCCCGTCCGGCGCGCCGAAGTCGATCCCGGCCGCGCTGCGTCCGAAGGCGAGCGTCGGCTCGGTGACGTGTTCGCTCCGGCAGTGCGGGATGCCGATGCCGCCGTCCAGGCCGGTCGGCATCTGGGCCTCGCGGGCGGCCACGTCGGCGAGGAAGCCGTCGAGGTCGGTGACCCGACCCTTGGCGACCATGCGCTCGGCGAGGGCCCGCGCCGCCGCTTCCTTCGTATCGGCGGACAGGTCGAGATCGACCAGGTCCGCGGTGATCATCTCGCTCATCGCGGGCTCCTTCGCACGCGTATCGCCCGTGGGGAGGTGTGGGCGGGGGTGGGGACGGGGGTGTTGCGCTCAGTGGGGACAGAGGTGACGGGGGAGAGAGGGGTGAGAGAAGTGGTGCGGTGAGTGGAAGAGGCGGGGCCGGGGAAACCCCGCCTCTCCTCGGCGGCGGGACCGGGGGGATCCCACCTCCGTATGGCTGCGGCGGGGAAGGGGAGACCTCGCCGCTTCAGGGCCGGTTCAGGGGGCGTACGGGACGGGCGTGCCGCCGGGCTCACCAGACCCGTAAGCGATCCGGCGTGCGTGGCGCGCACACCGTGGGGAAGCGCCCCCCGCACACCGTGGGGAACCGATCCGTGCTCGCCGCAGCAAGATGAGCCGTGCTCGCCGTAGCGCGGCCAGCCGTACTTGCCGTGGGGAACCGATCCGCACGCACCGTGGGGAAGCGACCCGCACGCACCGCGGGGAAGCGACCCGCGCGCGCCGAGGGGTAGCGACCCGCGCGCGCCGAGGGGTAGCGACCCGCGCGCGCCGAGGCAAAGCGATCCGGTGTTCATGACACGGGCTCCGTGAGTACGAGGTCTACCGGGACCCCCGACGTGACGGTCACGGCGGAGGGGTCGAGATCGGCCGGGCCCGGCATCACGCTGCCGGGGAGTTGGACGGCCGCGGCGCCGTGGGCGACGGCGGAGGCGAGGGCCTCGGGGCCATTGCCACCGGCGATCAGGAAGCCGGCGAGCGAGGAGTCGCCGGCGCCCACGTTGCTGCGTACGACATCCACGCGTGCGCTGCCGAACCAGGCACCCGTCGCGTCGACGAGCAACTGCCCGTCCGCGCCGAGGCTCGCGAGCACGGCGCGCGCGCCCAGCTCGCGCAACTCCTCGGCCGCCTTCACCGCGTCTCCCACCGTCGCGAGGGGGCGCCCGACGGCTTCCGCGAGCTCTTCCGCGTTGGGCTTCACCACGTCGGGCCGCTCGCGCAACGCCGCGAGCAGCGCCGGGCCCGAGGTGTCCAGCGCGATCCGGGCGCCCGCCGCGTGCGCGCGGGCGACGAGGTCGGCGTACCAGGACGGGGCGAGCCCGCGCGGCAGGCTGCCGCAGCAGGTGATCCAGTCGGTGTCGCCGGCGCGGTACTGCTGCCGGACGGTCTCCAGGAGGAGTTCGGCCTCGGTGGCGGAGAGTTCGGGACCGGGGGCGTTGATCTTCGTCAGCGTGCCGTCGGGCTCGGCGACCGAGATGTTCGAGCGGGTGGCCCCGGCCACCGGGACCGGGGCGACCTCGATGCCCTGCGCGTCGAGCAGGTCGGCGACCAGTGCGCCGGGCGCACCACCCAGGGGCAGTACGGCGACCGTGCGCTGTCCGGCGGCCGCGACCGCCCGTGAGACGTTCACGCCCTTGCCGCCCGGGTCCATGCGTTCGCCGGTGGCCCGGATGACCTCGCCGCGGTCGAGCGACGGGACCTCGTACGTACGGTCCAGGGACGGATTGGGGGTGACGGTGAGGATCATGCGCACTCGTTTCTCAACACACGGCAGTGTCGTACCGCTTGGACAAGGTGGCGCTTTCGCGCCGCTTGCCGCTCTACACACACAGCACTTCGGTGCCACCGCGTTCGATGGTGGCGGCGTCTTCGGGGCTCAGCCCCCGGTCGGTGATCAGCAGGTCCACATCGCTCAGGTCGCCGAAGCGGGCGAAGTGCTCCTGGCCGCTCTTGGAGGAGTCGGCGAGCAGCACCACGCGGCGCGCGGCGCGCATGGTCGCGCGCTTGACGGCGGCCTCGGCGAGGTCGGGGGTGGTCAGTCCGTAGTCGGCGGAGAAGCCGTTGGCGGCGACGAACAGCACATCGGCACGGATCTCGCCGTACGCACGCAGCGCCCAGGCGTCCACGGCGGCGCGCGTACGGTGCCGTACGCGCCCTCCGACGAGATGGAGCTGGATGCCGGGGTGGTCCGCGAGGCGGGCCGCGATCGGCAGGCTGTGGGTGACTACGGTGAGCGTCGCCTCCAGGGGCAGCGCCCCGGCGAGGCGGGCAATGGTCGAACCCGCGTCCAGGATCACCGTGCCCTCGGTCGGCAGCTCGGCGACCGCGGCCTCGGCGATGCGGTCCTTCTGGTCGGCCGCGGTGGACTCGCGCTCGGCGAGGTCGGGCTCGAAGTCCAGGCGCCCGGCCGGTATGGCACCACCGTGCACACGGCGTACGAGACCCGCGCGGTCCAGGGCCTTCAGGTCCCGGCGGATGGTCTCCGCGGTGACCTGGAACTCCTCCGCCAGGGACAGCACGTCCACCCGGCCGCCGTCACGGGCGAGCCGGAGGATCTCCTGCTGCCGCTCCGGTGCGTACATGTCCGTTCGCCTCCGCCTGATGCCCGAACCTGTGGTTTCAGTCGGAGGCTACGCCCGGATTTCCGGAAAGTAAACAGGTTCGGGCGTGATTCGGGCATGAACGGACTTCGAAAGGGCCAGGCAACTAAAACGGACTGTGCAGGGCGACGAAAAAACGGGGCCCGGCACCTGAGGTGCCGGGCCCTTCAGCGACGGCGCACAGAACGTCGGCCGTGGCTCACGGGACGAGCACCGGCTCCTTCTTGTCCTCGACCGCCTCGGGCCCGGCCGCCGCGCCCTCCACGTGCTGCGCCGGCTTCCTCGGCAGAGCGAACATCAGCAGGAAGATGACCGCCATCACCGCCGCGACCCAGCCCAGCGCGTACTGGAAGGCGTGCACGAAGGCGGGGCCCACCTGCGCCCGGGTCAGCCGGTCGCCGATCTCGCCGAAGAAGAGCACCGACACCAGCCCGAGTCCCAGCGCGTTGCCCATCTGCTGCACTGTGTTGATGAGTCCGGAGGCGGAACCGGAGTGCTCGCGCGGGACCTCCGACAGCACCGCGTCCGTCAGCGGGGCCACGATGAAGCCCATGCCCGCGCCCATGACCACCAGCGGAAGCGCCATCTGCCAGGAGGCGATGGACATGCCGTACCGGTCGGACTCCCAGATGTAGAGGAGCACGCCGAGCGCCATGATCAGCGCGCCCGCCTGGAGCACCTTGCGCCCGAAGCGCGGCACGAGCAGCTGCACCGACATGCCCGCCGCCGCCGAGACCGCGAGGGAGAACGGCACCCCGGTCAGACCCGCCCGCAGCAGGCTCCACCCGAGCCCGGTCTGCAAGTACAGCGTCCAGACCAGGAAGAAGATGCCGAGCGCGACACCGAAGACGGTCTGTACGGCGATGCCCGCCGCGAAGCTCGTCACCTTGAACAGCGACAGCTCGACCAGCGGCGAACCGTCCCGTGCCGTCTTCCGCTTCTCGTACGCCACCAGCGCCGCGAAGACGACGAGGGAGCCGACCATCGACACGTACCCCCACAGCGGCCAGCCCAGCTCACGGCCGCGGGTCAGCGGGTAGAGCAGCATCAGCAGGCCGAGGATGACGAGGGCGACGCCGACGAGGTCGAGCTTGAGGGCCTGCGGGGCCTTGGACTCGCCGATGAAGCGGCGGCCCAGGATCAGCGCGGCCACACCCACCGGCAGGTTGATGAGGAAGATCGGCCGCCACTCCAGACCGAACAGATTCCACTCGGTGAGCAGCGCGCCGAGCAGCGGACCGGACACGGCCCCCAGTCCCACGATCGCGCCGAAGAGGCCGAAGACCTTGCCCCGCTCGTGCGCCGGGAAGGTGGCGTGCACGATCGACAGGACCTGCGGCACCATCATCGCGGCCATTCCGCCCTGCAGGATGCGGGAGGCGACGAGCATCTCCGGGTTCGCGGCGAAGCCGCACAGGGCCGAGGCGATGGTGAAGCCGCCTATGCCGAGGAGGAAGAGCCGCTTGCGGCCGTGGATGTCGCCGAGCCGCCCACCGGTGATGAGCCCGGCGGCGAAGGCCAGCGCGTAGCCCGCCGTAATCCACTGGATCTGGCTGAACGAGGCGCCCGCGTCCTTCTGGATCGAGGGGATCGCGATGTTGACGATCGTGACGTCGACCAGGTCCATGAAGGCCGCGGTCATCACGATGGCGAGGGCGAACCAGCGCCGTCGGTCGGCCACATCGGCCGTGCTGCTGAGAGTGGTCTCGGTGGAGGTCATGTCTTGAAGCTACGGTCCCAATAGGTCAGATCGTGTCCTAGTTCTGCGGCATCCTCGAACTCATGACAACGGACACACCGGCCCGGCTGCTCCAGCTCCTCTCCCTCCTCCAGACGCCCCGCGAGTGGCCCGGCGGCGAGCTCTCCGAGCGGCTCGGGGTGTCCCGTCGTACCGTCCGGCGGGACATCGACCGGCTCCGGGAACTGGGGTATCCGGTGCAGGCGACCAAGGGGGCCGACGGCGGATACCGGCTCGTGGCGGGGAAGGCGATGCCGCCGCTCGTGCTCGACGACGAGGAGGCGGTGGCCATCGCGGTGGGGCTGCGGGCCGGCGCCGGGCACGCCGTCGAGGGCGTGGACGAGGCCTCAGTGCGGGCGCTGGCCAAACTGGAACAGGTGCTGCCGTCCCGGCTGCGCCACCGCGTCGCCACACTCCAGGCCGCGACCACGCCGCTGACCAGCGGAGACGGGGCGAGTATCGCGCCCGAGACGTTGACCGTAATGGCGTCGTGCGTCGCCGGACGGGAACGGCTGCGGTTCGCGTACCGCTCCGGGGACGGGACGCCGTCGCGGCGGCTGGCCGAGCCGTACCGGCTCGTCTCCACCGGCCGTCGCTGGTACCTCGTCGCATACGACCTCGATCGCGAGGACTGGCGTACGTTCCGCGTCGACCGGGTCGCCGAGCCCTTCGCGACGGGGGCGCGGTTCACGCCACGCGAGCTGCCGACGGGGAGTGCGGCGGAGTATCTGCGGCAGTCGATGTTCCGCCGGCAGCAGACGTACGTGTTCGAGGTCACCTTCGCCGCGCCTGCCGAGTTCGTCGCGGCCCGCCTGCCCGCGTGGCTCGGCGCGCCCGAGCCGATCGACGACCACAGCTGCCGGCTGCGGTCCTCCGCGGGCGACTCCGTCGAGTGGCTGGCGGTGCGGCTGGCGATGGTCGACTGCGAGTTCGAGGTGCGGGAGCCGCCGGAACTGGTGGGCTTTCTACGGGACTTGGGCGAGCGCCTCACCCGGGCCGCAGACGGCCCGGACCAGGAACCCGACCTCGCCACGCGGTGACGCACACGGGCTGCGGTTTTCGCCCCCTCCGCTCCTACTCCTGGGCGGAGCCGGCGCTCCAGGGAAAGTCACGAAGGGCCGCGAGATTGCGCAGCGCGAGGGCGACGGGACCGTTGGGTCCGTCGGCCGCGTCGTCGCCGGCGGCCCAGGCCTCCACCGCGACCCGGACGGCCGCGCTGGCCACGGCGGCGCTGAGGCGGAGTTCGGGGGAAGCCCCGGACTCCGGCCGCCCGCCGGCCAACTCTCCGGTACCACCGGCACCTCTGGCACCATCAGCACTCTCGGTACCACCAGCACCTCTGACACCATCAGCGCCCCCGGTACCATCAGCGCCCCCGGTACCACCGGCACCCCCGGTACCACCGGCACACCTGGCACCATCAGCACCCCCGGCGCCCCCGTCATCCCCAGCACCCCCATCACCCCCGGAAACCCTCGCCGCCAGCACCCCCGCCAGCGTCCGCTCCGCCCTCTGGCACGCCTCGCCCCACACCCGCAGCAGGGCCGGGTTCCCCTCGGCCAGGCGAAGGAGGGAGCGGACCCAGTCCAGGAACTCGAGCCGGACACCGACGCCCGGGGTCAAGGTGGAAACGACGGCGTGGTGGAGGGCCTCGGGAACCGGCAGCCGGGCCGGTGCGTCGCGGACCGCCTCGGCCCACTTCTGGGCGCCGGCGGCGAAGAGGGGGCCGAGGGACTCCTCCTTGCTCGCGAAGTACCGGTAGAAAGTGCGCGGCGCGACCCCGGCCGCTCGGGCGATGTCCTCGGCGCGGGTGGCCCGCAGACCGTTGCGCATGAAGAGCCCCGCCGCGGCCCGGGCGATCTCCATCCGGGTGGCCGCCTTGCGCCGCTCGGTCAGCGAGGGACCGGCGCCGGCCGCACGGTCGGCAGAGCCAGAGCCAGAGCCAGAGCCAGAGGCAGAGGCATCGGCAGAAGCCGAGGCGGAGGCCGGGACCGGTCGACCAGAGGAGGCGGAGGCAGAGGCTGAAGCCGGGACCGGTCGCACGGAGGAGCCGGAGGAGGCAGAGGCGGAGACGGAGGTCGCTCGGCCGGCGGAGGTGCGCACCACGCGTTCGGTACCGGTCACGGACGGCAGGTTATGCCCCTGTGGCAGAATCTGCCATCCGGGTCACCCCGGGGTTCAGGTTCGGGGTGGCCCGGCCACGACCTGCCCTGAAACAGGGCCGCGGGCCGCGATGTGTCCTTGAGAACAGCACCCTGCACCCGAAGCCCCCCGAACGCAAAGTGGAGCCGAGCCCCGGCGCCAGGGGGGGGGAAGGCGCCGGAGCTCGGCCCGGAAGAGTCCCGGCGCGGGGGGGATGCGTCGGGACTCGGTTCTGGGCGGGGCGGGTGGATACGCCCCGGATGGAACCCTGAACCCTGGGCCCTGAAGTCTTGTGCCCAGAGCCCAGCAGGTTGAAGCGGCTTTACATGGCCATGTCTGGTCGACTTGTGGCCAACGTGGCCGCGGGTCCGTACGGTTCGCGCGGGGCAGACCCGTACGAGCCTTACGCCGCCGCGTCGAACCCCGTGTCGCGGGCCAGCTTCTTCAGCTCCAGAAGCGCGTGCTTCTCGATCTGACGGATCCGCTCGCGGGTGAGACCGTGTTCCTTGCCGACCTCCGTGAGCGTGCGCTCCCGGCCGTCCTCGATGCCGTACCGCATCTTGATGATGGAGGCCGTGCGCTGGTCGAGGCGGCCGATCAGGTCGTCCAGCCCCTCGCTGCGCAGGAGGGTCATGACGGACTGCTCGGGCGATACCGCGGAGGTGTCCTCCAGCAGGTCGCCGAACTGGGTCTCGCCCTCGTCGTCCACCGCCATGTTCAGCGAGACCGGGTCGCGGGCCCAGTCCAGGACGTCGCCCACGCGCTCCGGCGTCGAACCGAGCTCGGCGGCGATCTCCGCGTGCTCCGGCTCGCGCCCGTGCTCACGGTTGAACTCGCGCTGTACGCGCCGGATCCGGCCAAGCTCCTCGACCAGGTGGACGGGGAGGCGGATCGTGCGCGACTGGTCGGCGATGGAGCGGGTGATGGCCTGGCGGATCCACCACGTCGCGTACGTCGAGAACTTGAAGCCCTTGCGATAGTCGAACTTCTCGACCGCGCGGACCAGGCCCGCGTTGCCCTCCTGGATCAGGTCGAGCAGGGGCAGGCCGCTGCGCGGATAGCGTCGGGCGACAGCGACGACCAGCCGGAGGTTCGAGCGGATGAAGATGTCCTTCGCTCGCTCGCCCTCGGCGATCAGCGCCTCGAGCTCCTCGCGGGACGCGTCCGCCCTGGCCTCCTCCTCACCGTCGAGGATCTGCCGCGCGAACACACCCGCCTCGATGATCTGGGACAGCTCGACTTCCTTGGCGGCGTCGAGCAGTGGCGTACGCGCGATCTCGTCGAGGTACATGCCGACCAGGTCGCGGTCGGCGATCTCGCCGCCTACGACGCGAACACTGCGTGCCGCGTCGGTGGTCTCGCCGGTGGCGGACTGACGACGGGCGACGGCACGGGTTGCCATGCGTGCTCCCTTGCGATGGTGGCTTGCGGGGTGGTCCTGGACTTGGGGCTCACCCTCCCGGGTCCCCGGCATCCGAAGGAAACAACGACTGGAATCCGGACAGAATTCCCAAGCCGCCCCTCGATTTTTCTGATCATGCAGTACCCTGTCCGGCCACAGGGGAGGACGGATGCCGTCGGAACGTACAGAGGTGCAGGTCAGGCCAGGAGTCGAGAGCGATCTCGACGCCCTCACGGACATCTACAACCACTACGTACGCGAGACGCCCATCACGTTCGATACCGCGGTCTTCACGCCGGAAGAGCGTCGCTCGTGGCTGCTCTCCCACCCTGAAGACGGACCGCACCGTCTGATGGTTGCCACGGACGCGGACTCACAGGGGATTCTTGGGTACGCCACATCCAGCGCCTTCCGGGTGAAGCCCGCGTACGACACCTCCGTAGAGGTCACCATCTATCTCGCCCCGGATGCCGGTGGCCGCGGCGTCGGCACCCGCCTCTACGAGGCCCTTTTCGATGCTCTCGCCGACGAGGACCTGCACCGCGCCTACGCCGGCATCGCCCAGCCCGAGAGGAACGAAGCGTCCGTGCGGCTGCACGAACGCTTCGGGTTCCGGCACGTGGGCACGTACCGCGAGGTGGGCCGCAAGTTCGGCCGCTACTGGGATGTGGCCTGGTACGAGAAGGAACTCTCGTAGCTCCCGTAGGGCGCGGGTCAGCCGAACTGCACCGACCGCTTCGCCATCCCCATCCAGAAGCCGTCGATCACGGACTTCTGCCCGGCCGGCTCACCGACCGCGTCCGCCGCGCCCATGGTCACGAAGAGGGGGGCGAAGTGCTCGGTGCGCGGGTGGGCGAGACGGCCCGCCGGGGACTTTCGCTCGAAGTCGAGCAGCGCGTCCACGTCACCGGCGTCCAGGGCACGGTGGCCCCAGTCGTCGAACTCGCTCGACCAGGACGGCACTCCCCCGCCGGCGTGCCGCAGGGCCGCGAGATTGTGGGTGAAGAAGCCGGAGCCGACGATCAGCACGCCCTCGTCGCGCAGCGGCGCCAGCTTGCGGCCGATCCCGAAGAGGCGGACCGGGTCGAGGGTCGGCATGGAGATCTGCAGGACCGGGATGTCCGCCTCGGGGAACATCTCCACCAGCGGGACGTACGCGCCGTGGTCGAGCCCGCGGTCCGGGATGTCCTGCACCGGCGTACCGGGCGCGCGCAGCAACTTCCGTACGGACTCGGCGAGTTCGGGGGCGCCGGGAGCCGCGTACCTCACCTGGTAGTAGTGCTCGGGGAAGCCCCAGAAGTCGTACACGAGCGGCACGGTCTCCACCGCGCCGAGGGCGAGCGGGGCCTCTTCCCAGTGCGCGGAGACCATGAGGATCGCCTTGGGGCGCGGCAGGTCCGCGGACCAGGCGGCGAGCTGGCCGGGCCAGATCGGGTCGTCGGCGAGCGGCGGGGCACCATGGCTCAGATAGAGGGCGGGCATGCGCTCCCGCGAGGCACGCTCCTCGATGGCGGCGGACATGGCGGCTCCCTCCGGAGGGTTCAATCACATAGGGCTTGTATTTGAACTTTAAAGCTCTATGGTGGAGCTTAGCTCGCTTTTGTTTAACATTCAAGAAGGGGCTCGTACAGTGGAGTACATGAACACGGCACCCGCTGAAGAGCCGCGCTGGCTCACCGACGAGGAACAGCGCATCTGGCGTGCGTACATGCACGCCACCACCCTCCTTGAGGACCACCTCGACCGCCAGCTCCAGCGTGACGCGGGCATGCCGCACATCTACTACGGCCTGCTCGTCCAGCTCGCGGAAACACCGCGCAGACGGCTGCGGATGACCGAGCTGGCCATGAACGCGAAGATCACCCGATCCCGGCTCTCCCACGCGATCGCGCGTCTGGAGAAGAACGGCTGGGTGCGGCGCGAGGACTGTCCCTCCGACAAGCGGGGACAGTTCGCGGTCCTCACCGACGACGGCTACGAGATGCTGAGCCGCGCCGCGCCGGGCCATGTGGCCGCCGTACGCCAGGCGCTGTTCGACCGGCTCACCGCGGACCAGCAGAAGGCCTTCGGCGAGGCCATGCGCGTCATCGCCGAGGGGCTCCAGCCGAAGGACGCGGGCGCGGACCTCCCCTGGCTGCGCTAGGGCGTCGAGAGCTCACTCGTGGGGAGCAGCTCCGGCACGCCTGGCGGACGGGAGCCCGGACAGGGGTCCGCCCCGGCTCCGTCGAGTGCGGAGCCGGGGCGGACCCTGGGATTCGTACGGACGAGGCGTCCCCACCCCGCGTCCGTACGCGAAGTGCCCGAAGTATCGGCGGTGCGGGAGATCAGTGGGCGATCACCGGCACCTTCACCTCGTCCTCGATGCCGTCGCCCGCACCCGCGCCAGAGGCCGAAGTGACGTCCGGGCGGCCGGTGTTGATGAAGGTCGCGGCGACCGTCGCGGCGATCACGAGGATGCCGACGGCGAACCAGATCGCGTTGGTGTAGCCGTGCACCTGGCCCTGCAGCTGGACCAGCTGCTGCTGGGGCTTGGAGGCGGCACCGGCGATGTGGTCCTTGATGTACGAGGTGGTCGCCGAGGCGGCGATCGTGTTCAGCAGGGCCGTACCGATCGCACCGCCCACCTGCTGCGAGGTGTTCACCATCGCGGAGGCGACACCGGCGTCACGCGGCTCGACGCCCAGCGTGGCCAGCGACATGGCGGGCATGAACGCCGTACCCATGCCGAGGCCGAGCAGCACCATCGACGGCAGGATCACACCGGCGTACGAGGAGCCGATCTCCAGCTGGGTGAGGAGCAGCATGCCGACCGCGGCGACCAGGAAGCCCGGAGCCATCAGCAGGCGCGGAGCGACCCGGGTCATCAGGCGGGTGCCGATCTGCGTGGAGCCCACCATCATGCCGCCGATCATCGGCAGGAAGGCGAAGCCGGTCTTGACCGGCGAGTAGCCCTTCACGATCTGCAGGTAGTAGGTCAGGAAGAGGAACAGGCCGAACATCGCGATGATCGCGAGACCGAGGGAGAGGTAGACGCCTCCGCGGTTGCGCTCGGTGATGACGCGCAGCGGCAGCAGCGGGGCCTTGACCCTGGACTCGGTGAGGATGAACGCCGCGAGCAGGACCGCCGAGGCGATGAACAGGCCGACCGTCACGGAGTCGCCCCAGCCGTCGGACTCGGCGCGGGTGAAGCCGTAGACGAGGGAGACCAGACCGAGGGTGGACAGGACGACACCCGGGATGTCGAGCGGCGAACGGTTGCGGCCGCCGGCCGGCTCACGGATGACGAAGTACGCGCCCGCGGCCGCGATGATCGCGAACGGGATGTTCACGAAGAACGTCCAGCGCCAGTCGAGGTACTCGGTGAGGACACCGCCGAGGATGAAGCCCACGGCGCCGCCGCCACCGGCGATCGCGCCGTAGATGCCGAACGCCTTGGCGCGCTCCTTGGGCTCCGTGAACATCACGGCGAGCAACGAGAGCGCGGCGGGCGCGAGCAGCGCGCCGAACGCACCCTGCAGGGCGCGGGCGCCGAACATCATCGCCTCGTTCGTGGCCGCGCCGCCGATCGCGGACGCACCGGCGAAGCCGATCAGACCGGCGACAAAGGTGCGCTTGCGGCCCCACAGGTCGGCGATCCGGCCGCCGAAGAGCAGCAGACCACCGAAGGCCAGGGCGTAGGCCGTGACGACCCACTGGCGGTTGCCGTCCGAGATACCCAGGTCCTGCTGGGCGGACGGCAGCGCGATATTCACGATGGTCGCGTCGAGGACGACCATCAGCTGGGCGAGCGCGATGAAGGTGAGCGCTTTCCAGCGGTTGGAATGAGCGTCGGCCTCTGCCGCTTTCGCGGTGGCCTTGGCTGTTTCAGACATGGGGATACCCACTTCGGTACTTCGTAGCGAAAAAGGATCAGGAAAGGGACGGCTCGTCGCCGGTGACGGCCGGAAGCGTTGTGCCAGTTCTGACTGGTGCTGTGCGCTGAACTAATCGGTCAGGTGGACGGCGTGGTCGGTCACGCCCGTCGCATGTCCTCCACGGTGGCGGCCACTCCGGGCAGTTCGGAACGGGCCGGGGCCCGCAATCCGTCCAGGAACAGCTGCAGATGACGGTGCACGAAACGGTCGATGCCCTGGCACGCGGTGCCGGGCAGCGGCCGGGTGAGCTGGCTGACGGCGATCATCAGGTCGCCGAACTCGACGTCGGGGCGCAGCTGTCCGGCCTCGCGGGCGCGGGCCATCAGCTGCTCGATCAGGTCGGTGATCCGGTCGCGCGCGGCCACCAGATCGGGGTGGTTCTGGTCGAAGGCCTCGGAGAGCATCGGGCACAGGGCGCCGATCCGCTCGTCGGCGGCGAAGTGCACGAAGCCGCTCAGCGTCTCGAAGGCGTCGCCACCCCCGGCGATCGCCTCCTCGACCCACTCCGACGTGCGGTCCATGACCGAGCAGACGACCTCCCGCGCCAACGCGTCCCGGTCCGGGAAGTTGCGGTACACCGTGGCGTTGCCCACCCCGGCCCGGCGAGCGATCTCGTCGAACGGCACCTCGGGGCCGAACTCGACGAACATCTCGCGGGCCGCTGCGACGATCCGCTCCCGGTTGCGCAGGGCATCGGCGCGCGGCCGGACCACTCGACGCTGCACGGGGGTGGCGGTTTCCACGGCGTACTCCTCGTCTTCCTTGCGGTGCGTGACGGCTGTGAGGCCGGTGCTCGAAGGCTGTGATGCGATCCGGGGATTCGCTCCCCGTTTCGCGCGGACGTATGGCTAAACGGGGAAACGATCCCCGGTTATTTCCCGTCTGCCAGATTCTTTTCTGTGACCCGCGTCACATATCCGTCCGGTCCTCCGAAGGGCCTCCGAAGCGCCTCCGGAGGGCCTCCAGCGGGCCTCCAGCGGGCCTTGGCGGGCGAGAAACCCACGATCGGGCTCCTCCAGCGCGCGCCCGCCCCGCCGTCGACACAGGGTGATCGCAAGGGTGCAGCCGGAGACCGGTGGCTGCCGTGGAGCGAAGGGCCCCCGCATGCAGCCGACCAGCCGCCGTCGGATACGCCGGCGCCGCGTGGCAGCGCTCGCCACGGTGACCCTCCTGACGCTGACGGTCAGCACCTCCGCCGGCACCGGGCACCTCACGGCGGGCTCCACGGCGGCGGGCTCCATCGCGCTGGCCCATTCCACGGCGCTCGGTCCCTGCATGATCAATGGCTCCATGGGCGTACAGATGGGGGAAGGCATCCCCACCGCGCCCGGCTACGCCCGTTCCACCGGCACCGTCCGTGCCCTCACCCTGATGGTCGACTTCTCCGACGCGCCCGGGAAGGGCAGCGCGCTCGACCGCTACGACGAGTTCTTCCCGCAGACCCAGCGATGGTTCCGCACCGCCTCGTACGGCCGCCTCGACTACCGCCCCGCGACGCCCATCAAGCACTGGCTGCGGATGCCCAAGACCTTCAAGGCGTACGGCATAGAGCGCGGTGCGCCCTTCGACCCCGGGTACCGCGAGCTGGTCCAGGACATCGTGGCCGCGGCCGACCCCATCGTGGACTTCCACTCGTACGACATCCTGAACATCCTGGTGACGCCGAATGCCGGGCCCTCCGCGCTGGACACCGTGCTGTCCGTGACCTTCGCCGGCAATACGGAGGCGCCGGTCGCCGACGGCGTCCCGGTCTCCAACGCGTCCTTCGTCTACAGCCGCCAGGACGACGGCTCCGGCTCCTACGCCGACACCGGCTACCGGGTGCTCCCGCACGAGAACAGCCACACCTTCGGCCTGCCCGACCTCTACACCCAGGACGGCGGGGGCGCGGTCGGCCACTGGGACATCATGAGCGAGGACTGGGGGGCCGACAACGATCTGTTCGGCTGGCACAAGTGGAAGCTCGGCTGGCTCGACGATTCCCAGGTCCGCTGCGCCGCCGGCCCCGGCACCGCCGAGTACACGCTCACCCCGCTGGCCCGGCCCGGCGGCAACAAACTCGTCTTCGTGCCCACCAGCACCAAGACCGGATACGCGCTCGAACTGCGCACCCGTGAGGGCAACGACGCGGCGGTCTGCCGTCCCGGCATCCTCATCTACCGGGTCGACGCGGACGTCGACACCGGCAACGGGCCCATCACCGTGTACGACTCCCAGCGGGACAGCGGCGGCTGCACCCGCTCCCCCAACGTGCACGCGGAACTCTCCGACGCGCCCTTCGAGCCCGGCGAGACCTTCAAGGACCCCAAGACGGGCGTCACGGTCCATGTCGCCGAGGTGGACCCCGCGGGGAACTACCGGGTGTCCGTGACGCGGCGCTGAGCGCCCGCGGGTGTGCGCGCCGACTGCCGCCGATCGCCACCTACCGCTGCTGACCGCCACCTACCGCTGCCGACCGCCGCTGACCTGCTGGAGTGGCCGGGCACGTGTGCCGGGCAAAGCATTACGGTGTCTCTTCCGAGATCCGCACCACGGTGTCTCTTCTGAGAGCCGCAACGGAGAGCCCATGCCATCGAATGTCGTGCCGGCCCCCGGGGCTGGGACCGGAACCGAGGACGCGGTGCCCGCCGAGGCCGTCACCCCGCTCATCCGCGGTCTCGCCGTGCTGCGGCGGCTGACCGAGGCCGACGGGGTGTCCAGCCTGAGCGGGCTCGAACGGGCCACCGGGCTCGCGCGTTCCACCGTCGACCGGATCACGGCGACCCTCGCGCGCATGGGGTACGTACGCCTCGACGGCCGGGACGCCGTACTGGCCCCCCGTCTGATGGAACTCGGCAATGCCTACCTCGCGGCCCTGCGGCTCCCCCACCTTCTGGACGCGCACGCCGACGCGCTCGCCGACGAACTGGACGAGTCGGTGTCCCTGGCCGTCGGTGACCGGGACGGGATCCGCTTCATCCACCAGGCGACCCGGCGCCGCGCCATGTCCCTGAGCTTCCGCATCGGCGACCTGCTGCCCGCCGAACGCACCGCGCCGGGACCGCTGTTCGCCGCCGAGTGGGGCGAGGAGGAGTGGACGCAATGGCGCGAACGCCGGGCGGCCGATCCGGAGGACCGCGGTTTTCCGGCCGTACCGGCTCGCAGTCGGCCGTACGAAGCCGAGGACGCGGCGGACTCCGTGGCAGCCGCACCTGCCCGACTCCCCATCGTCGGGGACGACTTCGAGCAGCGTACGGCCGAGGCGAGGGAGGCCGGGTGGGCGCTGGACGACCAGTTGATCGAGCCGGGGCTCGTCGCCGTGGCCATGCCCGTACGGGAGGCGGGGCGGGTCGCGTGTGTGGTGAGCGTGGTGAGTCACACCAGCAGGCACACCGCGGCCGACCTGCGGGACACCCTGCTGCCGCGGCTGCGGACGGCCGTGGCGGCGATGGAGCGGGAGTTGCGACAGGCGCCGCCTGCCGAACCGGGGGCCGCGTCCGGGCTCGCCGCCTGGACCGGTGCCTCCAAGCAGGAGCTGGGGCGGGAGTTCGTCGAGTCGCTGGCCCGCGGGCTGACCGTGATCACCGCCTTCGGCGAGGGCCGCGCCGAACTGACCCTCACCGAGGTCGCCCAGGCCACCGGGCTCGCCCGCGCGACGGCCCGCCGCGCCCTGATCACCCTGGAACACCTCGGATACGTCACCACACACGACCGCGTCTTCCGGCTCACGCCGCGCGTCCTGGGCCTCGGCTTCCCTCCGCTGTCGCGGACCTCGCTCTCCGAGATCGCGGCCCCGCACCTCACCGAACTCTCGCAGCGGCTGCACGACTCGGTGTCGCTCGCGATCCTGACCGGCGACGAGATCCAGTACATGGCCCGTGTCTCCACCAGCCGCATCATGAGCGTCAACATCACCGTCGGCTCCAGGCTGCCCGCGTACGCGACCTCGCTGGGCCGCGTCCTGCTGGCCGGCCTGCCGGAGCCCCGGCTGCCCGAACTGCTCCCGCGGACCCCTCGCACCATCACCGACCCGGAGCGGCTCAGGGCCGAACTGGACCGCGTACGGGACGCCGGATACGCCTTGACCGACGAGGAGTTGGAGGAGGGGCTGCGGTCCGTCGCCGTACCGGTGCGCGAGCGCGGCGGACGCGTCGTCGCCGCGGTGAACGTCGCCATGCACAGCAGCCGCCGCACCCTTGAGGAGTGCGTCCGCGACGTGCTGCCCGAACTCCATGCCACGGCCGGCCGCATCGAGGCGGATCTGCGGGTCGCGGGCCGCTTCAGGCGCGTGCCGCTCAGCTGAACTCGGCTCTGTCCGCAGGCAGTTCGCGGCAGCTCGCGGGCAGTTCGTGGGACGGTCTTCGGCCTATGGCCTCGTTGACGAACGGGAGAGTTGGTTCCTGGCGTCGCTTGCGCCAAAAGCCAGCCGAGTGGCAAGGAGCTTCCGAGCGGTTGCGGCGGTCACGGTGGTCGCGTCGTGGTGAAGCAGGAGAGGTCCGAGCGCACCAGGAGCAACCTGATCCGAGCGGCCTCCACCGTGTTCGACCAGTTCGGCTACGAGCGCGCCACCCTGCTGGTGATCAGCGAACTCGCCCAGGTCACCAAGGGCGCGCTGTCCTTCCACTTCGCCGCCAAGTCCGATCTCGCCCAGCGTCCAGGCCGAGGCCTGCACCGCGTCGGCCGTCGTCCTCGCGAAGTTGGCGGCGCGCGAGGGACCGGCCTTCGAGATCGCGGTCGACATGGCCCACGCCCTCGTACGACTCCTCGAAACCGAGGTCGTCGTCCGCGCGGGCGTCCGCCTCGCCCAAGAGATCGAAACCCCTGACGACCCGTCGCTCCACTGCCGCCTCAGCTGGCTCGGCACCCTCTACCGGACCCTTCCCCGAGCGAAGACCGACGGCTCCCTGCTGCCCGGCGTCAACGTCCACCCGGCCGCCGCCCTCATCATGTCCCTGATCACCGGGACCACCACGACGACCCGCACCCACCCCCACCTCCACGAGACCTACGCCGACCAACGCGACAAGGACCCCCGCGCCACCCGCGAAGCCGACTTCGCCTACGGCCTGGCCCGAGTCCTGGACGGCCTCCAAACCCGCATCGCCCACCACCTCTCCCGACCCCCGCCTCCCCTCCCCCACCTGCGCAAACCGAAACCCTCCCAGCCGCCGCCCGCCATCGGCTAGGCTAGCCACCGGATCCCACCGGGATCCGCACGCCTTCGTGGGCCTTGCGGAAAATTACTGAGCCGCAGGTCAGTGGCTTCTCTCAAGAGTCTCTGGGAACGCCCCTCCTCGCCGTTGGGAACGCACGGAGCAACGTCGCAGGACACCGCCTGTTTCTCGGAGTGACTGACGCCAGCTGACGATGGGCGGCGCGTCCGGTACCGATGACGTAGGCGCCGGCCTCACGTGCGAGCTGTGTCGCCATCGAGCCGACCGCGCCGGCCGCACCGTGCACAAGGACGCTCTGACCCACCCCGAGGTGGCCGTGCTCGAACAGCCCCTGCCACGCCGTCAGGCCAGTCATCGCGACGCCCGCACCTACCGTGAAGTCAACGTCGCCAGGCAACGGCGCTAGGTTGCGCGCCTCGACGACCACGAACTCTGCCAGGGTGCCGTCGCGGGTCCAGTCGGTGAGGCCGAAAACCCGCTGTCCGACCGACAGCCCCGCCGTTCCATAGCTGCGGGCGGTGACTACGCCGGCCACCTCGTGGCCCGGGATTGACGGCGTGCGGTCACCGCCGAGGCGATCGATCCAGGTCGAGGGCCACTCCAGCTCATCCCCGGTGAATCCTGAGCCATGGACTTCAACGACGACATCGCCGTAGCCCTCGTTTACTTCCTACACGAGATAACGGGGGATCTCTGTCCTCTCCGCGTCCAGATGGACGAACTCGGATGGTTGCCTTTGTCCTCATCCCGCTCGGTCGGGTTGCAAGCGCCGACGGCATCGGCGGGGTCGGGGCGCTGACGATGCTCGTCCGCGTCGGCCATCTCCGGACTCGCCGGACGACTCGAAGCACGTTTGAAGACGGACGGCTACATCCAGTCGTGCTCGAGCGCGGCGATCTGCCTGTCGTCGTCCGGCTCGCCCGCGGGACCGTGCTGGTGGTCTGGCCCGTGTGCGGGTTGGTGCTGTGGGTGGGCGCCGGAGCCCGGATGAACCTTGTCGATGAGATCGAGGTATTGCGGGTGGCGGGCAATAAACTCGCCCACAACCGGGCAGATGATGGTGATCTTCTTTCCGCTCTCGCGGATCTCGTTCAGCACGCGAGCGATGAGCTCCGCGGCTACTCGCTTGTGGCGGTAGGCGGGGTCGACCCAGGTCGTCAACAGTACGACCCGGCCGCCTACGAACCGATATTGGAGTTCTGCGATCGCTTCGGGACCGAGGGATGCGGTCCAGCGACCGCGCTCCGCGTCGTTGGCGATATCGAGCTCCCAGGCGGACTCGGCCTCACGGAGACCGGTCTCGTCCAGAGCAGCGATGAGGGCCGCGTTGTTCTGTTCACGAAAGGCCGCCTCGGCCTCGATGTTGGTCGTCACTGTCGTACACCTTCTGTCGGCGGAGCCCAGGGTTGGTTCAGGACTGGTGCGACCCTGTGGTCGCCCCCGGGTGCTCAGGGTCGATGAGGTCCGCATACTCGGGGTTGTGCTCGATGAAGGTGCGCACGATCGGACACCTGATGGTGACCGTCATTCCTCGCGTGCGCACGTCGTCGAGGACGCGTCGGATCAGCTCGGTGGCGACGCCCTGTCTGCGGTACTCGGGGAGCACTGAGGTGGCCATGAGCACGAGTCGGTCGTCGCCGGCGAGGTTGTAGGGCAGGCCGGCGATCTCGGTGTCGCCGACGATGGCCTCGTAGATTCCGGATTTCTCGTCGTTGACGACGTCGAAGTCGAACGCGGGGACGTGGGGGTGATCGATCACCTCGTCGACAGGTACGACCTGGTCCTGACCGAGGGCGCCTTTCCCGTCGGGGTGTCCGGCCTCGTCGGGGGACTCGATGGCGTAGCGGGGCCGTTCGGTTGGCTCGGTCATGGGGGTGTTCCTTCGTTGCTTGCTGATTCGGGGACATTCGTGTCCTGCAACCGCTGCTCGTCGCCGCGCGCTCCACCCTGTGGCCCCGATGGGTGCGCCACTGCTTGGGGCGACTGAACAGGACGATTACGTCCACACCAGGAGGGCGGAGCACCGTTCGACAAGCATCAGCGGTGATCCCGTGCTGCGGCGCTGGTCGGCAGGGTTCGACAGTGCGAGCAGCGCGAAGCCCTGGGTCTGACGTGGTCAACGTGCCCGTGCCTGGGCGACACACCTCCCGATCGGCCTGTCATGCCTAGGACCGAGGGGCCTGCAGTAGCCCACGGCGACCGCATCAACGCAGCCGACATCGCCGAAGCGGCGACGAGGGCACCCGTCACCTACACCGACGGGGCAACACAGGTGTTCACTCACGACGGGCGCACCACCTACGTCGAGAAAGGGAGCCAATCGTCCTGAGAGGGGGGAGCAGACGATCAAGGGCGGTTTTGGTCTTTCTGGCCACCCACCTACCGTGCCACCTACGACGTCTCGTGGATCACAGGTGCCGGTGGCGATGTCGCCAGCGGTGAAACGCGGGGGGACGTTCGAGGGACGGTAGCTCCGAGTTCGCCTGATTCCCGGGACGAGGCCTACCCTCGCGCTCTTCTTGCGAGAGATCGCCGTAGAGGCTGTATCCGTTGTATTCCCAGAATAGGCGCTCCGGTCCCAGAAGCCCCGAGGCTGCAGCCGTTCTCGAACGGGCTACCGGAGACGACGAAGAAGTTCGCCACTCCTGGTACGCCTCGATCGTGTCGAAGCCGGCGAACCGTTCGCTTCAGTGGAAGCCGAGCACGCTCTCGGCCTGCCAGTCGATGACGGCGCGCACCAGGCTCTCCTTGTTCGCGAAGTAGTGGCTCAGCTGCGAGCCGCTGACCCCCGCTGCTCTTCGCACCAGCTCGTTGTTCGTCGCGTGGACCCCCCGCGTGTAGATCAAGTCCGCAGCGTGCTCGAGGATGCGACCTCGCGTCGCCAGCCCCTTGCCCGTGCGCCCGCGAAGATCACGCGATCCATCGTTCATCTGCATGTCACCACCCTATCCCGCAGATTGGGCTCAGCGGCCCAACACGAACACGGATTGGGCTTGACAGCCCAATCAGCGTCGCGTTCACTGTGAGTGGGCCAAACAGCCCAGACTGATACCGACCCGAGGACCACCACCATGTCTCGTCTCACCACGCCCGAGCTCACCGACATCGACGCCAAGACGCAGGGCACGCTCGACGCCATCGCCAAGCAGTTCGGCTTCACTCCGGGCATGTTCACCACGCTCGCCGCCAACCCGACCGTCCTCGAGATCGTGATGGGCCTGCAGGGCAGCATCGCGAAGCTCCTCGACGCGAAGACCCGCCACACGATCGCGCTGGCCACGTCCCACTCCAACGACTGCGACTACTGCTCGGCGCTGCACGGATACATCTCCGCGAACCTCGGAGGCATGTCCACCGAGGAGATCGAGCTGGCCCGCACCGGCCGCTCCACCGATCCCAAGCGTGCCGCCGTCGCCCGCTTCTCCCAGCAGGTGATCGAAACCCGCGGTCAGGTGGGCGACGAGGACATCGCCGCGGTCCGCGAGGCCGGGTACACGGACCCCGAGATCCAGGCGATCGTCACCGTCGTGGTCGTCACGCTGCTCACGAACTACCTCAACAACGTCAACGACACCGTCGTCGACATCCCCGGTGCGGGCGCGTAACCAACGACGTCGCGGCCGCGTCGACCGGCACGGAGGTCGCCCCAATGAAGGCGATGTTCACCACGTACTGACGTGACTCCGACGCCCAGAAGCCGCCTCCTGACCCGATCTCTCTGAAACGAAACGAAAGCCAACCATGGATCTCAACAATCTGATCACCAAGCACCTCACCCGCTACTTCGACCCGAACAAGAAGATCCCGGAGGAGACCTTCCAGTTCCTGCTGCGCTACCTACGCACGTCGCCGACGACGATCAACATCCAGCCCAACCACTTTCATGTGCTGGAGACGCAGGCCGGCAAGGACAAGCTTGCGGACGCTCTCGTCGGCCGCTTCGCGGACAACGCGGAGAAGGTGCGGAACGCGTCGCACGCAATCGTGTTCACGACCCGCAAGACGATTCCCGACGAGCACTTGCAGGAGATCTTCGCGAAGGAGCGCGCGGACGGTCGCTTCGCGGACCCGGAGACCCAGGCGGGATGGGAGGCTGGAGCGTCCAACTTCGTGAAGATCCAGTCGGAGAACTATGGCGGCGACGTGCTCCACTGGCTGGAGAAGAACACGTATCTCGTGGTCGGCGCGACCATGATGGCCGCCGCTTCTCTCGGAGTCGACGCCACCCCGCTGGAAGGGTTCGACCGCGCGACGATCGACGAAGCGTTCGGCCTCACCGACACCGACTTCACCACGACGCTGCTCGTCGTGCTCGGCTACCCGGACGAGACGCGCGTCTCTCGCCAGCCGGTCTCGCGCTTCGACGCCGAGAAGATCTTCACCCACATGTGACGAACTGAGCGGGTGCGCGATCGGCGCGCCTGCTCGGTTCTGCGCAACTCGACTGTCCGGCGCCCGCACCTCTCCTCGACGGACGCCGGGCAGTCGACCTCCACCGACCTCGAGGAGGCCAAGACGGACGCAGACAGGACAGTTCAGAACCGGGCGGCCGCGCGCGCCGCAGAGCTCCCGCGTTCAGAGCACACGCACCAGTTCACCGGCGACTGGGAGGTGTGGAAAGTCGGTGGCAAGGTGTTCATGCTGCAGACATCGATGCCTGGGGAGCCGGTCGTGATCCTCAAAGCCGATCCCTCAGATGCGGACACGCTCCGCGCGTCGCACACGAGCATTTCTCGCGGCTACCACATGGACAAGAGGCACTGGATCACCATCAGACCTGGTGCGGATATCGAGCAGGCGTTGGTGGACAACCTCGTGACCGAGTCGTACCTGCTCGTCGTCGCGGGCCTTCCCAGACACAACCGCCCGGTCGACCCCGACACTTTCAGCTTTCTGCCGTCCGCCGACTGACCGACGCGGCGCCAGGCAAAAACAAAACCGGCTCTTCGCCGATCCGGTGGCGATCACGACCAGGACCGGACTCTCCCTCGTCGGGAAGTAGTGCTTCAGCTGCGACCCGCTGACGCCGGCCGCGCGACGGAGCTGCTCGTTGTTCGTCGCGTGGACACCCTTCGTGTAGATGAGTGCCGCGGCATGATCCAGGATCCGGGCGCGCGTCGCCTGATCCTTGTCCGTGAGCTTGCGAGGAACCCCTGTTCCCGTCGTGGCTTCCATACGTCACACGACACCGCAGATTGGGCTTGACAGCCCAGTCTTGGATGGTGTTACCTCTAAGAACTGGGTTGCCAAGCCCAAAAATGTTCGGCCCGGCCTGGGCCCGGCGACTACTCGCACAGCTACCGGAGGTTGATCCGTTATGTCGCGACTGAATGCGCCCCCTCTCGACGACGCAGATGTGTCACCAGTGATCAACCGGCCTCGCCAGGGCAGAACGCTCCGGCTGGCATTCTCATCTGGGATCGTCTCCCTGGTGGCCTCGTTTGCCGCGTCGGCCGCACCGATCCCCCTGTTCAACACCTACCGGGCCGAGGACGGGTTCACTAACGCCGGCATCTCGCTGGCCTTCGTCACCTACTCCGTCGGCATTATCGCCGCACTGTTGGTGCTGGGACGGCTGTCCAATCATCTGGGCCGACGGCGCACCGCGATCGCCAGCCTCGGCCTGCTCCTGCTGGGCTGTCTGCTGCTGCTGAACGTGCACGACATCGGCACTCTGCTGGCCGGTCGGCTCCTGATGGGCGTCGGTACGGGGTTGGCCAGCAGCAGCCTCACCTCCTACATCGTCGACGCCGCGCCCACCAGGCCGGCATGGCTGGCCTCCGTCGCGTCCAGCCAGGGACCCATGCTCGGCCTCACCCTCGGCGCCATCGCCGCCGGCGCCCTGGTCCAGTTCGCCCCCTGGCCACGCGAGCTCATCTACCTGGTTTGCGCCGGTCTCCTCGTACTGTCTGCCGCACTCATCGTCATCAGCCCGGAGACCGCGAAGCCGACGCCGGGCGCTTGGCGATCACTGCGGCCCCGGGTCCGCGTATCGGCTCGGGTCAGGCATCTGCTCCCTGTCGCGGCCGTGGTGTTCGTGACCGCATATGCGACCGGGGCCTTCTACCAGTCCTTCATGCCCGCACTGGTCGAAGATCAACTCCATACCCGCAGCCCGCTCATCCTCGGACTGGCGTTTGCCTGCTACATGGCCCCCAGCGTTCTCGGCGCTCCCATCGGCGGCCGGTTCACACCAGCGGCAGCCCAACGCATCGGCATGATCATCGTCCTGATCGGATGGATCGGCATCATTACAGCCATCGCCATAGGCACACTGCCGTTGTTCATCGCTGCAACCATCGTCACCGGCGCCGGTCAAGGCATCGCCGTCAGCGCCGCCACCCGCGGCCTGCTGCACGGCAGCGCCCTGGCCGACCGGGCACCGATCTTCAGCGCGGTCTACCTCCTCTGCTACAGCGGCGCCGCCTTGATCAGCCTCATCTTCGGCCAGCTCTCGAACGCCTTTTCACTACCACAGATCGCGCTCGGATACGGCGCCCTTGCCGTTATCGCCACCCTGTTCACGGTCCTCGCCGCACGCAACCCGCATACGGAACCGACCAGTCAACGGTGAGTAATCACATGACGAACCTCACCGTCAGAGCATTGCCGACGTGCCGTGCCATAGCTAGAAGGATATTCCGGACGATTCACCGCTAGGACGACAAGGGCGAACCTCTCACCGGGACGGCGAGGAGATCCGCCGTGTGTGAGCCGGGCAGCTCGCACAAACTGCCCGACTGACTCCATCGTTCCCCTTCACCAGGTCAACTGCCGACGGGGCACCGACTGGTGATCGCGACACGGATGAAGGCGTTCATCACGGTTACCAGCCAGGCGATCGCCGAGACCTGGTCTGCGGTGAGTACGGCCGCGGCTGCGTTGAAGTCCTCGTCGCTGACGTGTCCGTGCGGCACGCGTGTGATCGAATCGGTCAGGCGGATGGCGGCACGGTCGGTCTCGGAGAAGTAGCCGGTGTTGCGCGCCGCGGTGCCGCCGGCTGCACGCCCACCGGCCTACGACGCCGGGTCGTCGACCTTGAGTTTCTCTCCGGTGTTGGAGACGAAGACGACCAGGAGCTTGGCCCGTGTCGTCGGGCTGGTGTTCTCGGTGAGGACGTGGTGGGCACCTGGCGGCTCGACCCAGTTGTCGCCCTGGTGGTAGGTACGCACGGGCTTGCCCTCGAGCTGGCTGCGCACGGTGCCTTCGAGGACGTAGGCGTAGACGAAGGCCTGGCCGTGCCGGTGCGGCAGCGCGCGTGCGTCGGGCGGGAAGTCGACGATCGCCGAGGTGAACGTCTTGCCCTTCACGTTCGGCAGGACCTGCTGGAGCAGCGGCTTGAGGGTTTCGGTGGGGCGTGTCGATGACATGGCCGCAGGCGATGCCTCGGCTGCGGTCGTCGCCTTGGCGTGGGCGGGCTGGTCCGAGGCCGAACAAGCCGTGGCCGCAGTCAGCGCGGCGACGGCCAGCAAGCCACCGGCGATCCGCATTCTCATCATGATCGGTCTCCTGTTCAGTCTTCCGTGACGCGCGTGATCGTCTGCCTTCGCCCCGGGCGAGCGCGCCCCGGGCGGAGGGTGCTTCGGCAAGCGGCCGCACAGCGCCGACGAGCGGCTTGAGGCTGCCGATGCTGTCGGCCCCGGCGAGCATCGCCGCGACCAGCGAGATCACCTTCGCGTCCGCGGCGGCCCCGGCCCCGTTCGCGGCCCCGGCCAGGCGGACCTTCTCGCGGACCAGGCCGGTCAGGCCGCATCGCTCGGCCTAGCAGGATCTGACCGGGCCACGGAGACGGCGGCTCGGTGCTTACCTCCGGCCCCGGGGGCTCGACCCATGGCTCGTTCCGGTCTCCTCATTCCCGAGCGGCGAGTGTCACGAACCGTCCCGCTACCGCGGCGAGCGCGCCGGAGCCGAGGACGGTGAGGCCTGCGGCGAAGAACACCGTCTGCAGGGTTGTCGTTGACACGAGAATCGCGCCGAACGCAGACCCCAACGCCAGGGCCACCTGCAGGTTTGTGACATTCACTGCCGATGCACCCTCCTGGTTCTCAGGCGCCGCGTCGAGCAGCCAGACCAAGGTTGCCGGGTTCGCGATTCCCCAGATCAGGCCCCACAGCGCGATCAACAGGCCGGCCAGAATTGGCAGGGTTCCCGCGCTCGCTAGCCCAATGAGCAGTGCCGCCACCGCCGTCGTGGATCCGACGAAGGTGCCGATCACCCCGCGCTTGAACAGTGATCCGGCGACGAGTGAACCGACGATGCCACCGCAGCCGTAGATGACGAACAGTATGGTGATCACGCCGGCGGGCAAGTGGGTGTGGTCTGCCAGGAACGGGGTGATGTACGTCCAAGCGGCGAACTGCCCAATGAACATCACAGCGCCTGCCGCCATCCCAAACTGAACGGCCCGTCGTGACACTGTCTGCACAAGATCACCTACGTGTGTGCTCTTGTCCGGTGGAATGCTCGGAAGCAGGACCGTCTGCGCAACCACGACAAGCAGTGTGGCCGCCGCAGCTGTGGCGAAGGTGAAACGCCAGCCGATGAGATTGCCGAGGGTGTGTCCGACAGGCAGTCCCACTACCGTGCCACCCGAGATACCCGCCGCGATGATGGTGATGGCGCGAGTGCCGCTGGCCGGCCCCACCAGCTTGGGTCCAACCGGTGAGACCACGGTCCAGAAGGCTCCGATGGTGGCACCGAGGAGCATACGAGCGATCAGCACCACGGCGAAGTTCGGCGCCACCGCGACGACTGCGTTCGACACCAGTACCGTCAGACCCAGGATGAGGATGACCGGGCGCCGGTTGAGGCGGCCAGAGCTAAGGAAGAACAGCGGCGCCGACACGGCAGCGCTGAGACCCGGCACAAGCACCATCAGCCCGGCCAGACCAAGCGAGACATGCAGACCCGCGACGATCTTTGGCAGCAGCCCTACAGGCAGCGTCTCCGTCATGACGACGACGAACGCGCCGAGCGCGACGGCCCCAACGGATGCCCAGCAGCGCCTGGTGGGCTCCGCGACAAGGCTGGGACAGTGGGTCGGGACGGCCGCGGAACACGACGATGCAGTGAGCACGCGCACCTGCGGTGCACGGTCTGTGGGCGTACTGTATTCGGTTCCAGTCATGTGCTCTCCCCGCTCATCGCGCTGACTAGGACGTTGACCGGCTGGGGAGGCGAGAATCCTGATAACTGCGCTAACGGAGCCCATGCCTGGCCAGTTAGGTGGGTAAAGGCCATCCGTTCCTTTCTCCGCGTGAGGCGAAAACGTGTCTCGGTTCTCTGGTGCGACTGGAGAAAGACTGGAGTTCCGTCGGACCGCGGTATGAGCACGCCGTCAGCTTCTCCGACGACCTGAAGCACCTCTATCTCATGCCGGACCAGCGGAAACCGGATGTGAGGTGCGGAGGAGCACGACCACTTAGGCGCCGCTTCTGAGCGAACCGTTGGCCGCTCGAAGCGGAGGTCTGCCTTGGGCTGTTCAGTACGGTGGCTCGGTGTGCTTCTACGCCACGGCCTACACGCTACTTCTGCAGGAAGGACTGCAGCATGGCCGTTACTTCCTGGGGCTTCTCCTCATTTACGAAGTGGCCCGAACCCTTCACGACACGCCCCTGAACGTTCACGGCGTAGGCATGCCACTGGTCGGGAATCATTGGGCCGAAAGAACCATCGCCGCCGATGGCGAGGATCGGCATCTTCAGTTTGCCCTGAGCCAGGAACTCCTTGTTCTGCTGCACGTTCGCCCGGAGTTGACGGTATACGTTCATCCAGGCTGTCGTGCGGCCGGGCTCCTTTAGATAGTGGGCGTAGAAGTCGTAGTCCGACGCTGTGAATGGCGACGGGTTGCCCGCCAAGTACTCGGTGATCATGTCCTCGACCAGGACACGCTCGTGACCAGCGATGAGGTGCTCGGCGAGAGGCAGCTGGAACAGACCGAAGTGCCAGGCCGCGGGCTTTTTCGGGTCCGCGTTGAGAACGGGGTAGCTGTACACGCTGGCATCCGGGATGGGAGCTTCCATCACGGCCATGCGTCGCACCTCCGTGCGCCATTGCGCAGCGTACGCGTAGGCGACCCATACACCAATGTCGTGGGCGACTACCTGGACGCCGTTGTTGAGCTTCAGCTGCACCAACAACTGATGCACATCCCGGGCCAACTGTGCAGCCGAATAACCGCTTTTAGTGACCTGCGAGTTTCCAGTGCCACGCATGTCGACGGCGATCACAGTGTGTGTCTTGGAGAGCGGGACCATTTGCTGCCGCCACTCAGCCCAAGACTGAGGGAACCCGTGGATCATTACCACAGGTGAACCCTGGCCCCCCTGCATGTAGTGCATGCGAAAGCCGTTTACTTCCGCATACTTGGACTGAAAACCAGCGGGTGGCTCAGACTGTGGGTAAGGCGTGGGGGAGTTCGACTGCGGCGCTATGAAGCCATGATCCCGACTCTCACTCCACGCCCCGGAGCTCAAAGTCACGGAGACCATGAGCAGCACCAAAGCCGCGATAAGCACAGAGAGCCCGTTGTGTTTGCGTATTCCGATACCCATTGCTTTCCTACCTGGAGTCGGAATCTGTTATGCGCAAGAGACGCGAGTACGGTGAAGCGATGCCACCCACTCGGTCGTTACATTTCCGAAAACCCGGAACGTACTGGATAGCAAAGTACCGTCGGACCTTGCTCCCACTAGCCAACCCGCTGCAACCACAACGGGTTACAACCTCTGCGGGCCCCTTCGTCGTTAAACGCCCGGGAGGAGCGAAGTTTTCCACCGTGCTACGAAGCTACCCTCCGACGCAGTCGGGCGCCACCGTGTCTTGTTTGGATACCACAGCCCGGCGCGACCAGCACCTCGGGCGAAGCCAGCGCTGGGATGGTGCGGCCGACGTCCTGCCCCTCGCGGGGACCGCGACCCACTCTGCAGCGGAGCCGGCGATCCCTACTCTGAGATGCCACCGGCGCCGGCCCTTGACATGATGGAAGAGTGCAAAGGGGAAATGCCCCTCCCGCTCAGTCGAGTTGGAGAGACGCGGGTTAAGACGGGTGCACACACGATAGTCGGGCAGAGTCCGCCTCGGCCTGGGGTTGCGCCGGGAATCGCAGACGCCACCCACCGTTGGGCACCGCGGCACCCATCGTGCGAAGACAGGAGAGTGCCATGGTCGCGCACACCTCTGTCGGCAGGTTGCGCTCTGGAGGGATTACGACGAGCCGGCTCGGGCTCGCGTGAATCTCGCCAGCATCGGACGCCTCAAGTTCGAGGATTACGAGGTGGAGAACTTCCGTCCTGCGGTCGTCTCGAGCCTCCTGATGCGGCTGCCATTGAGAAGGCTCGGGGAGACGAGACTGGCCAGGGCCATCGGGCTCACCGAGATCGCGATTGCCGCGATGATCTCCACCGGACGGTGGGCCCCGAGAATCTCGGCAGCCGGCCGCAGCCTTGCGGCCGGGATGTTCGCCGTCACGCTCAGTTTCCTGGTCACCACTCCGGCGGCGTGGCACCAGCGGGGCCCAGAGCCGAAGCTCTCGCCGGCCGGCCAATTCCTGATTAAGGACGTGGTGCTGCTGGGCGCTTCCCTCATCACAGCTGCGGAGTCGCTCAGTAGTACCCGACGACGATATCCGTCCGTGGCTCTGCCTGCACCAATCCGTCCGGCATTCATCTTTGCGGTGATCTCCCTGATGGCCTCGATTGCCGCGTCGACCGCATCGGTCATCACCTGATTGGCAGACCACAGCCTTGCACGCCGCCCACACAGGGAAGGAACAAGAAAATGAGCGACACCAAGCAGTCCGCCGAAGATCTGAAGATCCTCGAGCAGCTCAACAATGACTACGTCCACTCCGACCAGTTCAACGATGTCAAGCGCTTCAGCGAGTTTCTCGCCGAAGACTTCATCGCGCAGACTCCCGGCTTCACCCGCAACCGTGCCGAGTTCCTCGAATACATCGCTAAGCCGCGGCCCTTCAAGGATCTCGCTGTGCACGACGTCAATATCCGCACCCTCACCAGTGACGTTGCTCTGATCCACGGCCGTGCCACTTACACCCTGCTCGCCAATGGAGCGGAGCAGGAAGCTCTGTACACGGACACGTACCAGAAGCGCAATGGCACCTGGGTCTGTGTCTCGGCCTGTGCAATCGCTCCGGGCACCTGACCGACCACCCCCGCCAGGCTGCCGTTCGCGAGGCACACCTCGCCCCCAGGTAAGGGACCGACCCCCCAAGAACCATTCGGAGACGGCAACAATCCGACACCGGCTCGCGGCCACGCTTCAGGGCTTACCCCAGACGAGAAAGGACAGGAACAAGACCAGCGGAATCAGCGCCGGTGTTAGCCTCCCAACATCCTCGGCTAACACTGGCACTGTTCACATTCCAGCAGACCTACGATCCGTTGATACGCGCACCGGGGTCCTGGGTGGATGAGACGGCGGGTGTGGGCCGTGTGGGCGGCCACATGCTGCACGGACAGCATGTTAATTGAGTAGAAGACGGGCATCACGAGCCTTGGCGGACTTGGCCGTACCGTCAGAGTTACGGCGCAGGGACCGGCCAACGTTCTGCCCATCTGGCCTCGCTTCCGCGAGGGTTGGCGAAACATCCCCCTCAACGCCCCGCTCGCCACGATGCAAAGACCCCAGATGCGGGCGAGGGAGGCCCGATGTACGCAGTCAACTCGCCCTGTCCGGTCCCAGCGGTATCCCGGGCTTTCAGCCCAGGGCGGGATAGGCGGTGTTCGCGAAGGAGAGGGCCGACGGCCGGTTCCCCGACCCGGCAAAGCTGTCCGGGTCCGCGGCTACTCGGGGTGCGTCAGGAAAGGATCCGCACGAGTGCGGAGAGCGCCTCGGGCCATTCAGCGTCGGAGGGCACCCCGTATCCAACGACGAGGGCATCGGCCATGGCGTTCAGGGACCGTGCATGGCGGTATCGAGACAGGCTGGCTACTTTGAGGCCCTCGCGGGTGGCCGAGTGAAGGACCTGCTGCTCGGTCCCGGGCGGCAAACCGAGCACGGTGTGCAGGCCTGCCGGTGTCCCGGCGACGCACACCTTCGGGGCGTGCTGGGCGAGGGTTGTGACCAGGGCGTCTCGTCGATCGCGGTAGCGCCGGCGGGCAGCACGTATGTGACGGTCGTAGGCGCCGGAGGTGATGAATTCCGCCATCGTCAGCTGGCTGAATACCTCGCTCGAGTCGATCTGCCCCTTGGCCGCCATGGCCTCCTCGGCGAGCCGGGGAGGCAGCGCCATCCAGGCGAGCCGCAGGCCTGGAGCAAGGGTCTGGCTGGCGGTACCCAGGTAGACCACGCAGTCGGGGTCGAGTCCTTGGAGCGCCCCGACGGACTGGCGGTCGAACCGGAACTCACCGTCGTAGTCATCCTCCAGGATCAGCCCGCCGGTCCGTCTGGCCCAGTCCACGATGGCCGTGCGGCGATCACGCTGCAGTGCCGTGCCCAGAGGGAACTGGTGAGCCGGTGTGAGGAGGACTGCATCGGTGCCGACGGGCGGCGCCGGCACGGTCCCGTGGGCATCCAACGGAAGCGGGAAGGTCTGCAGCCCAGCAGTCTCCAGCAGGCTGCAGTGGCTGTTCAGGCCGTAGGACTCGACGGCGACGTTCCTCGCCCCACGCCTGGCCAGGACTGCGCTTAGGACCTGCAGGCCGTGGAAGACGCCGGCGCAGATCAGTATGTGCTCCGGACTCACGTACACGCCCCGGGCTCGAGCGAGATGGTCTGCGAGTGCGGCCCGTAGCTCCGGCCGGCCGCGGGGGTCGCCGTAGCCGAGCGCGTCGTCGGGGGCTGTGGCCAGGGCACTGCGTGCGGCTTTCAGCCAAGCTGCACGGGGAAAGGTGGTGAGGTCGGGGTTGCCTGGGATCAGGTCGTAGCAAGGGCCGGCGGACGGCTCGGCGGACGGGCGCGCCAGAATCGGCTGAGTGATCATTCTGTCTGCCACGAGGGTGCCCGAGCCTCTGCGGGCGGTCAGCCATCCCTCGGCAACGAGGTCGGCATAGGCGTCAGCCACGGTGTTGCGGGCAAGGCGGAGCTCGGCGGCGAGCCGGCGGGAGGAAGGCAGCCGTGTTCCTTGGGCCAGGTGGCCGGTGCGGACAGCTTCGCGCAGGGCTTCGGCCAGCGCACGGCGCACACCTCGTCCAGCTTGTGGCAAATCATTCCCAAAGGCATGCCGTAGTTGCGCTGGACTGATCACGGCGCAGGCGCCGGGGGGCTCGGCAGAGGCCGCATTGTTGACAGGAACATCGACCGGGCCGCCGGACAGCAGGTCGTCGATGGCAGTGGTGCGTTGGTTGTCGTTGATCAGATCAGTAGTCACGATGCGAACCTCAAGACTCGACGCACTTGCTCTGCCGACGTTGGCGGTTTCGGCGAGTTGGTCGGCGGGGCGGGCGAGAAGGATGACATCGACTCGGGCCTGGGCAACCCCAGACGAGAAGGGCCTCGCCTGGCCGTAGGAAGACGGGCACGAGGGTTCCGCCGTTCTGGCCGCACCTTCGCGGTTCGGGCGCAGGGGCCGGTCAATGTTCTGCACGATCTCGACCTGGGAGCCGAGGGTGTCGGCGAAATACGCCGCCTCAACGCCGCGCTCGTCGGCGATGCTGGCCGGCTCGCGGCGGCATCCCGAGGATTTCAGCCCAGGCCGGGGTAGCCGCCGGCAGCGAGGTCGTCGACCAGGCTCGGGCGGGTGGGCTGCCAGCCGAACCGTTCCCGGGTCAGCGCACTCGACGATGGCATGTCGAGGGCGAACACACGGCCGATGACGCCGAAGCGCTCGGGCGGCACCGAATCGACCGGCACCGCGAGGACACCGCCGATTGTCTCGGCCAGTGTCTTCATGGTGTCGCCCTCGTCGGCTACTGCGTGCAGGACTGTGCCCGGCGCGGCGTCCTCGAGTGCGGTGCGGAACAGCCGGGCGGCGTCGAGCCGGTTGACTGCTGGCCATCGCTGTGTGCCGTCGCCGACGTAGGCTGACACGCCGGTTTTCTGCGCGGCGGCGATGAGCACTGAGCAGAAGCCGTATTGCGACCCGCGTTGGTGCACGGAGCGCGGCAGCCGCACGACACAGGAGCGGATGCCCTGGTCGGCCAGGGCCAGCACCATCTGGGAAGTGCGGCCGCGGCCGCCGACCGGACCGTCGGTGGTGTCGGGGTCGTCCTCGGTGGAGATGTGGCCTGGCATCATCGGCGTGAGGCCGGCATGCACGAACGGCTTCCCGCTGCCTGCGAGTGCGCCGGCGAGGGTCTGCACGGCGCGCGCTTCCTCGTCGATGCCCGCTTCCAGGTTGTTCCAGTCGTTGCTGAAGGCCAGGTTGATGACGCCGTCGGCCTGTGCGGCACCGGCGCGGAGGCTGTCGAGGTCGCTGAGGTCGCCGCGGAGCGGCGTCCCGCCCGCGGCGGTGACGGCCGTCGCCGCGGCATCGGAGCGGACGAGGCCGAGGACCTCGTGACCAGCGGCGATGAGCTCGGGAACGACAACCGAGCCGATGCTGCCGCTGGCGCCGGTGACGAACACGCGCATGAAAGGCTCCAGATGAATGCTGCGACGCTGCGCCGCAGGACGGGCATGGCGAGGATCAGGCGTGGCGGTTGTGGGTGTGGGGATCCACGGGCTGCTTGGACTTGGGAAGCCCGCCGACCACGAGACGGTAGGAGTCGGTCACGAGCTCCTTGACCAGCTTGGCGTCGATGGTGTCTCCGCCTTCCATTGTGATCCAGTGTCTTTTGTTCATGTGGTAGCCGGGGCTGATGTCTGCGTACTGCTTGCGCAGGGCTGTGGCGTCGTCCGGGTCGGCTTTGAGGATCACGACAGGGCGTCCCGGCATGTCGGTCATGAGCATGAAGACCTTGCCGCCCACCTTGTGGAGCTCCCAGTCGGGGTCGAAACGATGCTCCTGGTGGGTGCCGGGCAGTTCCGCGGTGTGGTCGCGCGCGATCTTCTGCAGTTCCTGTCCGTCCATGGTGATCATCTCCTGGGTCGGTTCGCGTGCCTGGCGCGTGTCGGTCCGGGTCCTTGGCACCGGTAGGCGGCCGATGGCGGTGGCGTGGATCAGGACCAGGACCCGCCGGTCGGACGGTGGCCGTCCGACCGGCGAGTCCAACGGTGGCCGTCCACTGCCTACGGCAGGACGCGGATGATCGTCTTGCCGCGACGCCGCGTGGTCGGGTTGAGGGCACCGATGGCGTCATCGAGGCTGGCGATGTCACCGATGTTGGTCCGCAGCCGTCCGTCGCGCACCCGCTGCACGATCTCACCGAGCTGGGCGCGGTCGGTTTCGACGACGAAGTCGATGGCCAGGCCGTCAGCGGGCCGTGCTTCGACCGGGCCGACGACGGACACCAGGGTTCCTCCCGGCTTGATCAGGGCGGCGGACTGCTGTTGAACGTCGCCGCCGATGACATCGAAGACCAGATCGACACTCCCGACGTCTTTCAGGGTGGCGTTCTCGAGGTCGACGAACTCGTGCGCGCCGAAGTCGAGTGCCTTCTCGCGGTCGGCGGCGCGTCCGGTGCCGATGACGTAAGCGCCGGCTTCCCGTGCGAGCTGGGTGACCATCGTCCCGACTGCCCCGGCTGCGCCGTGGGCGAGGACGGTCTGGCCGGCCTGGAGGCGCCCGTGCTGGAACAGCCCCTGCCACGCGGTCAGACCTGAGATGGGCAGGGACGCGCCTACCGTGAAGTCGACGTCGCCGGGAAGCGGTGCGAGGTTGCGTGCTTCGATCGCCACGTACTGGGCGAGGGTGCCGTCGCGGTGCCAGTCGGCGAGGCCGAACACCCGCTGCCCGACCGAGAGCCCCGTCGTGCCGTAGCCGAGGGCGGTGACCACTCCGGCCAGCTCGTGGCCGGGGATCGACGGTGTCTTGTCACGGCCGGCGCGATCGGCCCAGGTCGAGGGCCACTCCATCTCTGTGGGGACGAAGCCCGATGCATGGATCTGCACGATGACGTCGTTGATCGCTGCGAGCGGCTCGGGGCGCTCCGTCAGCATCATCCCGGCCATTCCCGCGGCCTGGTCGGTGACCACAATGGCTTTCATCGAAATGCTTCTTCCTTGGATATGTAGTGGTTTTTCGGTTTCCGGATGGGTTTTACACGAAGGTGAACAGCTGGTCGGTGTCGAAACGCGAGATCGGGGTGGTGTACACCCTTGCCGGGTCGGGGTAGCCAAGGGCCAGCAGCACCGTCGTGGTGTGTCCGCTCTCGCGGATCTTGAAGGCCTTGTCGACACTGGTCGGGTCGAACCCCTCCAGCGGCGTGGCGTCGACGCCGAGCTCGGCGGCCGCCATCATGGTCAGGCCCATCGCCATGTAGGTCTGCTTCTCCATCCAGTGGCTGAGGTCCTTGTAGCCGTAGGTGCGCAGGCTGAGGAAGTCCCGGGTGAGGCATTTTTGGGCTGTCCGGCCCACTTCTCAGAGTGAACACCCTCAGGTCTGGGCTGTCAAGCCCAATCCGGGGTATCGTTGAGACATGACCACCTCTACGGCAGCTCCGGCGCCCCACAAGCTCACGTCAAAGGGGCAGGCCACGCGGGCCCGCATCCTTGAGCACGCCGCCGAACTGATCTACACAAACGGAGTCCACGCGACGAACAACGAGCATCTCCGTCGCGCTGCCGGCGTCAGCGGATCGCAGCTCAACCACTACTTCCCGAGCAAGGAGAGCCTCGTCCTGGCCGTGATCGCATGGCAGGCCGAACGCGTCCTGACCTTCCACCGCGACGAGCGATTCGCCGGCTTCGACACCCTCGACGCGCTCCGGGCGTGGGCGGATTTCTACGTCGGCTACGAGCGCGCCTACCAGGAGGGCTGCACCCTGGGCTCCCTGGCGAGCGAGATCATCAAGACCGACCTCGACGTCCACGACGAGCTCGCCAGTGCGTTCGACCAGTGGCGGGGGATCTTCCGCGAGGGAATCGAGCGCATGCAGCAACTCGGCCGCATCAGCGCTGAGGCAGATCCCACGCAACTGGCCAATCTCCTCCTTTCCGCCTTCCAGGGCGGCATGCTCCTCGCCCAGGTCGCGCGGGACATCGCTCCACTGAAAGACGCGTTGCATGCAGCCATCGACCACCTGCAGACCTTCGCGACGTCTCCCGACGCCGACGTACTCAAAGCTCGGGGAGCGTGACGTACGGCGCATGTGGGGCCGCGTGCTCCAGCGCCCAGACCCAGCCGACGAGGCCCCCGTGAACCCGGCCGTTGCCGCCGCCATGACTCACGAGCCCACCTGTCTGCGAAACGACCCACTGCCAACGCACCGGCTTTCCGTCCGCACGCCGGCCCGCCAGGCGAACGAGAATCTGACCCATGTCCCGTGAACCAGAGGCCTACACCGGTCAGACGCTGTGCAGCAGCGGAGGTTCTCCGCTGCGTGCCTTCTTGCGTACCGAGACCGGTGGTGCCGCCGTTCTGGTCGCTGCCGCGCTCGCCGCACTCCTCTGGGCCAACGCGGCACCCTCGGCCTACACGTCGTTCTGGGACACCCGCCTGTCCGTCCGCTTCGGCACGTACGGGATCTCGCTCGGCCTGCGGGAGTGGGTCAACAGCGGCCTGATGACGCTCTTCTTCTTCGTCGTCGGCCTGGAGGCGCGCCGCGAGTTCGACATGGGCGAGCTGCGTGAGCGCAAGCGGCTCACGCTGCCGCTTGTCGCGGGGCTCGGCGGCATGATCGTGCCCATCGCCCTCTACCTCGGCATCAACGCCGGCCACGGCAGCGAGCAGGGCTGGGGTGCGGCGATGTCCACCGACACCGCGTTCGCCCTGGGCGTGCTGGCCGTCGCCGGCCGCGGCATGCCGCCCGGACTGCGGGTCTTCATTCTCCTGCTGAGCGTGGTCGATGACTTCCTCTCCCTCGGCGTCATCGCCTTCGCCTACAGCAACCGCATCGCCGTACCCGCACTCGTCATCGCCATCGCCATCGCAACCCTCGCACTCGTCCTGCTCACCCGGCGACTCGGCGTACGCCACGGCAGCGTGTACGCGCTGCTGGGCGTCGTCGCATGGGTCGCCCTGCTCGAGTCGGGCGTGGACCCGGTCGTGATCGGTCTCGCCCTGGGGCTGCTCACCTACGCCTACCCTGCCTCGCGCGCCGACCTGGAACACGCGAGCGGCCTGTTCCGCCTGTTCCGCGAGCAGCCCACCCCGCAACTGGAGCGGTACGTCCGTGCCGGCATCGCCTCGGCGATCTCCCCCAACGACCGCCTGCAACGCATCTACCACCCCTGGACCAGCTACATGGTGGTCCCGCTGTTCGCCCTCGCCAACGCCGGCATCGAGATCAGCAGCGACCAACTGGCACGAGCCCTCACCTCGCCCGTCACCCTGGGCATCCTCATCGCCTACGTCCTGGGCAAGCCACTGGGCATCGTCGGCGCCTGCGCGCTCACCACGCTCACCTCCCGCGGGCGGCTGCGCCTCCCGGTCGGCTGGGGCGCCGCAACCGCCGGCGGCGCACTGTGCGGGGTCGGGTTCACCGTCTCCCTGCTCATCGCAACCCTCGCCTTCCACGGCACACGCCTGAACGAGGCCAAGCTCGGCATCCTCGCCACACTCGTCTGCTCCTTCCTGACAGCCCGGCTCGTCACCGCAGCGATCGGCCTTCTGCCACCTGCTCCGCGCCTCAGGGCCCTGCTCGGGAAGGCGGAGACGATCGTCGACCTGGCCGTGCCCGTCGACCCCGACCACGATCACATCCGAGGGCCTCACCACGCCGCCGTCACCGTCGTGGAATACGGCGACTACGAATGCCCCTACTGCGGGCAGGCCGAGCCCGTCGTCCGCGAACTCCTCGCCGACTTCGGAGACCTGCGCTACGTATGGCGCCACCTCCCCCTCACCGACGTGCACATCCACGCCCAACTCGCCGCCGAAGCCTCCGAAGCAGCAGCACGCCAGGGCCGCTTCTGGGACATGCACGACCTGCTCCTCAGCCACCAACAAGCCCTCCGCATCGAGGACCTGCACGCTCACGCGGCCGCTATCGGCCTGGACACCGAGCGCTTCGAGCGAGACATGCGCGCTCACACCGGCGCAGCCCGCATCGCCGAGCACGTCGAGTCAGCCGATCTCAGCAGCGTGGCCGGCACCCCCACCTTCTTCATCAACGGCCGCAGACACCACGGCGCCTACGACCTCACCAGCCTCACCGCCGCCGTCCGCGCCGCCCGCGAACGCGCCGCCGTCGCCACGTAACGGACCAACAAACGGATCTCTCCGTAACTCAAACCCGGAGCCCAGCGCGACCGAGTTCTCTACCTGACCTGGATCGCGACCGCACAGGCTCGCCGCCACGACCTCGACGCCGCCGCGACCACCGCCACCAAGGCAACGGACATCGAAGGGAGCTCGTCGAGTCCGGACGCTGTACGGGCTTGCTCACCGACCTCGCCGACGCGCTGGCACCCCACCGTGCCGCTCGTCCGGTCAGTGTTCACGCAGGAAGTGCCTTCCTGCTGGTACGACTGGGACCTTAGACAAGCCTCATCGTTGCAGCTCAGAAGGCACTTTCGCTTTTCCGATCATGATCCGGACGCGACCCCGGATGAAACGCGCAGGCTAGGGCCGCCGCCCGCCCAGGCCACGCTGCGGGAGTGTCGCCACAGCGCTGGCCCCTGCAGCGCCGGACGGCCCCTCTGCCGCTGCACGCACGCTCGGACCCGCTTGGCCTCAACGGTCCTTCGCCACCCCCGGAGCGGGGCGCCACTGAGCAGCCCCGTGACGTCCATGCGCACCCGGAGCTTCAAGCGCGCCACGCGCTGAGCGCCCGAATCAGCTCACGATTGGCTTCGGGCCAGCCTGACTCTCCTCCAGGGCCTCGGTCAGCTCGTCGTTGCGCTGCTCGAGCCGGTTGATCGTTGTTTGGAGCTCCTCGACGTCGACGGGCGGGCCGAGGGCGGACTCGCGCCACGCCTGGTCGCCCAGCTCGCCGAACAGGCGGTTCTTCAGCTACCAGATCCGCGCAGGCAGGCGGACGTTGCGCGCCTGCACGTTCGCGAGATCGCTATGGGACAGGCCCAAGGGCTGTTGTTCGGACGGTTCGAGTTCGGCAGCATGGACCAGTACGAGCACATCCCGGTGCCGACGCAGGACCGTCCGGTCCACTCCAGCCTGGTGGGCGACGCCCGAGACTGTGATGCGGGGTCCGTGCGCAGTCCCCCTTATCGAGGCGGAAGACCGGATGCGGGCCTTCCCCACTCCGGAGGACACCCTCTTCCGTCAGCCGCGAAACCGCACCGGGTGACGGTCCGCCAGCCCGGGGCCGGGCTCATCCCAGTGTGATCCATCCGTCCGGGATCCAGCCCTCCACATAGCCCTCCAGGAAGGCGTCGAGGTCCGTAATCGTCAGGTGTGCGACCTGCGCGGCGGCCTCGTCGTAGGGGAGCCACACCAGGTGCGTGCCGTCGGCCGGGGCATGCAGGTCACCGGGCTCGGGGACGTGCGCGGTGAACAGGCGGCGTTCCCCGCACTGCTGGCCGGCGCTGTCGCGCCCGGCTGCGGGGATGCGGCCGGTGACCTTACCGAAGCGGAGCCTGCCAGAAAGGGCCATGGCCCGAGCGAGGCGGCCTGCCGCCTGCCGGTACGGCTCGCCCGTCCGGCGCCGGATGGCGGGCAAGGCCGGTGGCCGCTTGCCACCCAACCGACCGGGTCGGGTCAGCGCGATGCGGTGCACGGGGTCGAAGCAAGCCAGCAGGACGTCGCAGTCACAGCACCAGATTGGTGCATACATGCACATAACGTGAGCGTAGAGGCGTGCCTGGTGCCGCGCGCGCCCAGGCAGCAGGACAGGGGAAGGGACCACCCTTTCCGGCGGCACGGGCTCGGTCAGTCGGCGGAGGCGGAATGGGGCAGCGCCGCGAGGCCGGGCCAGACCTGGAAGCCGAGGGCGGCCTCCAGGCGGGCGAGAGTGCCGAGGTCGGGCAGAACTCTGCCGTTGACGACCCGGCTGATGGTGGAGTGCGTGATTCCGGTGGCCTCAGCAAGAGTTCGCAGGCTCTGCCCGGTGGAGGTGAGGGCGCGTTCGATGTTACGGGCGAGGGCCTGGCCGTAGTGGGCGCTGACGGGTGCCCCAGGTTCGAGAGCGGCGTGCGGCCAGGTGCCTGAGGCGACGTAGTCGCGCGGCACCTTGTCGTTACTGCTCCGGGGCATGCCCGGATCATCCCACGCGCCTGGGTGCTGACAGTCCTTGCTGCGGGGCGCCGGGGGGACAATCCTTGTCGGTAGGTGCATACATACACCACCTACACCATGCGGGACGGGCTGACACTCCCCCACGCGGGACATCACCTGTACGGCACCTCCGGTCTGGCTCCCGGCACTGCCGAGTTCCCGCATTGAGGTCAGTGCACGAGAGGGCAGCCCCGCCCCCTCTCTGCATGCAGAGGTCTTTCACTCCTGTGCGCCCCCGCCCGCTCCGCACACGGAGTGATGACGGTGGGTAACTGAGGTCTCGACGAGAAAGCACAGGTCAGGGCCACTGCACAGCGGGAGGTATTACTCAGTGATCGCAGCCAGGATCCCGGAAGAGACCCGAGTTCGATTTATTTCCGATTCTCCCACTGCGGCTTTCTCTGCGGCTTTTCGGGAGAGGATCTACCGGGCTGTGGCATCACTCGATACTCTCGTTGAGGATTCCGGCACCGGGAATTGAGGGGAGGTCTTTCATGCAGTCTGGTGGGGCACAGGCCGTTCTGGCCGAGCTGATTTCTTTGGCCCGGGACGACGAGGCGCGGCTTTCCGCCGCGAAGGACCGGCTCGCCCGGGCACAGGAGGAGCTGACGCAGGCGCAGTCGACATACGACTCGGCGAGCGTGCGGGCCGAGGTCTCGCAGCGGGTCGCACGCGGCGCGCAGGAGCTGCTGTCCGGCGATACCGGCAGCGCGGACGGGACCTCTGCCGGCCAGGGCGCCATGGATGACCCCACGCCGGCCAGGGGCAGCAGCCCGAGTCCCGGCAGGGTGCGGCCGACACTCGGCGAGGAGATCCTCGGCTTCGTGCGCGGCCAGCAGCACGCCGTGCGGCGGGCGGAGATCGCGGAGCACCTGCGCCGGACCCGTCCGGATCTCAAGCTCACCGGCCTGGGTCCGGAGCTCACCGAGCGGGTGCGGGCAGGCATGCTGGCGCGGACGGGGCCGGGCATGTACGACCTGCCCGAACGCGTAAGCAAGGGAGGTGACGAGCAGCAGGCGCCGTGACGGGATAAGGAATTACCTGTACACGCGCACGTGCCGCCGAGGCTGACGACCGGTCGGCGGCACACGGACGCGCGTTTTCTTGGGCTCACGCATCACGTTGATTCTAGACGCCTTGCGGCGCGCGTGCGAGAGCCCTACGAGAATTCGGCCCCGTTCTTTCAAGGGCCGGGAAATGGGCTCACCGTGTCTTTCTTTTCCCCATCGGATTCTTCCGCTCCCAAGCCGTCCGCCGCAGCCTCACCCGGCGCGCGGTCCGTCCGGCGCGACACCGACCACCTCGCGGCATCGCGCCGGACGCTGCCCAGCGGCCGCTCCAGCCCGACCCAGCAGATCAACGCCCTCGTCGCGCTGGCCGCCCTCGGAGCCGGCGGTGCCCGCGTCCACCGCGAGGCGCTGGCCGAGCAGGTCGGCAAGAGTCCCGCAACAGTCGCCGACTGCATGGCCTTTCTGGCCGACCTGGGCCTGGTGGAGGGCGGACGAGGCCAGTACGCCGTCACCGAGCAGGGACAGCGTTTCGCCTGGCTGTGGCCGCGGGATTCGGCGCAGGCACGACTGCTGCTGCACCCGCTGGTCACGGCGCACTGGTCGACCGCCGCAGCATCCCGGCACCTGGCCGACGGCCCCCTGCCCCAGGAGCAGCTGGCCGCGCGGCTGCGTTCCGGTCTGCCCGGCGTCCCGTTGCGCGGCATGTACCTGGTGGACTGGCTGGTGATCGGACTGGTCCTGGTGCGCGACGAGCAGCTGAACGTCCATCTGGCCTCTGCTGATCACGTCACGCCCGCAGACCTCGGGACTCCCACGCCGACCCCGCCAGAGCAGCGGGCGAAGACCAACGCCACGCGCCACGACAGCGAGCAGCGAGAGCGGGCGGCTGGCGCAGCGGGCGGCACCGGCCACACTCAGACACTTCTGCTCGGGCTGACCCGCCAGCAGATCCAGGCCCTGCCGGACACCCGCTACGAGGCCTTCCTCAGCGGTGTCCTGCAGTCCCTGCGCGGCGCCCTGGCCCCCGCACCATAAACAGGCACGCCCTACAGCAAGGGGTGCCGGCACAGCACGCACCGGCACCCCGACGAGGGTGGCGGCTGGTGTCCGCGGCCGGCGCTGGAACCTGCCCGCGGAGGGTTCGATCCCCTCGCCATCCACACCCGTGCGACCAGCATGGCACCCCATCCCCGGAAGGAACCAGTACACATGCGCAACACCCCAGATCGCCCAGCACTCTGACCGAACATCAACCCGGCCGCCGAACGGGCGAGTCCTGTACCGGTTGGCCGCCTTGCTGTTGCAGCACCTCTCCCACCTCCTCACCGTGGTGCATGTTCGCACCACCCGCGTGGAGGTCACCTCGTGCCGCAACATGCCTGCTCACTGCCACCGCCGCCGCCATGCACCCGTTGCCCGGCCGCATGGGCGGTGGCTGGTGGACGATGACCTCACCCTGGCCGCCCTCGTCACGGCCGTCCTCGCCGCCTGGCAGGACCTGGTCGCCCGCGGCGAGATGTCCGAGCAGACCCTGAGCCGCTTCAGCCAGCTGCTGCACCGGTTCACCACCTTCTCCGCCGCCCGCGGCGCACCCCTGGTCATGGACGTCACCCCGGAGATCGCCGGGATGTTCGTCGACGCGCACGGCCGCACCCGTCACGGGCGCACCGCCCCCGCCTCGCTGTCCACCCGGCATCTGCGCCGCAGCATGCTGCGGATGTGCTTCACCACCGCCCGCCGTCTCAGCCTGGGCGACACCGACCCCACCCGGGACCTTGACCTCCCACCCCGGGTGACCAGTCAGACCCGCCCCCTCGACGAGGCCGAATCGGTCGAACTGCGCCTGGCAGCGGAGACCACCGACCGCCCAACCCGTCACGCCGCAGCCGCCGCCCTGGCGCTCGCAGGCGGCTTCAGCGGCGAGATCGGCCACATCACCGGCGCCGACCTCGACCTGGCCCGCGCACGCGTGTGGATGCACGGCTCCACCAAGACCCGGCCACGCTGGTGCCCGCTCGACGCCTGGGCCGCCCAGGTACTGGCCGCCCGCGCCGACCAACTCGCAGCCACCGCACCCTCAGGTCACGAGCCCGACCGACTGCCGCTGGCCGTCTCGCCGCGCAACGGCACCGACGAACAGATCCAGGCCCGCGTCTGTGTGGCCCTGCGCGACCTGATCAGACGCATCGGCCTCGGCGCCGACACGGCCGTCCGGCCCGCCTCGATCACCGCCTACGCCGGATGGGAGACCTACCTGCGCACCGGCCGCATCGAGGCAGCAGCCCGCCACCTCGGCATGACTTCCCTCGACAGCACCGCCGCCCTCATCGGACACGACTGGCAGGCCCAGAACGACCGGACAGACGACGACACCCCCGAACGGGACGGAGACACCCCCCATGCCTGACGACCTCTTCGGCGACCGCGTACCGCGCACCCACCGCAAGAAGACCGCCCGCCGCGCCTGCGAGTCCGACCTGCGCACCGTCTCCAGGCGGATCAAGGACGTCGCCCGCTTCGAAGACCTCTACCACCTCGCCGCCCTCCTCGAACCGGAACCCGGCCCCCGCCGCGGCCGCCGCCCCCACTACCCCCCGTACGTCTACGTCGTCTTCCTCGCCCTGCGCGGCATCCACGGCTCAGCCCGCTACTGCGCCGGCGACCTGCAAGACGACGCCGTCTGGAAGAAGATCCGCAAGGGCGTCGCCCACCACCTCGGTGAGGACGAGGCCAAACGCCTCCCCAGGACAGGCCCCTCCCGCCACCACTGGCAGCACGCCCAGCGCACACTCCTCGTCCCGCGCCTGCAGGAACTCAACGCCGCCTTCGCCGACCTCGCCCTGCACCAGGCCCGGCGCCAAGGACTGCTCCCGGCCGACGCCCGCCGCTCCTGGAGCAGCCCCGAACGCCACCAACTCATCGCCGGCGACGGCACCGTCGCAAAATCCCCCACCCTGTCCACCACCCCCTACACCATCGACCAGACCACCGGGGAAATCCGCCGGCATCGCGTCGACCCGGCCTCCTCCTGGCAGAAAGAAGGGGGAGCCGACCGCACCAACACCCCTGCGGAGCCACCCAACCCCACCACCGACAGCAACCAGGAGGACACGACCACCACACCACAGAACGACAGCGAAGGCGACGAAGCGATGGTGCTGGGCACCAAGTTCGTGGTCTTCTCCACCCGCCACCGCGGCTACTTCCGCCGCGTCTTCCTCAGCTACGCCCACGTCCCCCACGACCACCCAGGCGGAGAAGCCGCCGTCGCCCTCGACCTGGCCTGCACCATCCTGGCCGCCGCCGACGGCTGCATGGGCGTCCTCTACGACGGCGCCTTCCGCGGCATGCACCGCGACGTCATCGCCCGCCGCGGCCGCCTCCTGATCAACAAGCAGCACAAAGGCACCAAACCCCGCTACATCCGCACCGTCGGCTACCGCCGCTGCCGCCACGAACTGTGGTCCCAAGGCGGCCGCGTCCACGAGCGCGCCTACCTCGACGACGGCACCACCACCCTCGTCCCCCTGCCCGTCCGCAAACTGGAACGCCGCGCCAGCACCCACACCCACCGCTGGTACCACCTGCTCACCATCCCCTGCCCCCGCGGCCCGCACGAACACCGCGAACCCGTCGGCGTCACCACCACCCCCGGAGAACGCGACGAAGGCCAGAGCGACACCGAGACCGGCTTCCACCGCGCCGAGCACCTCCTGCAGATCCCCGACAACACCGCCGTCCACCAACACCTCTACGGCGGCCGTGAAGACACCGAAGCCGGCTTCTCCCAGTTCGACCGCTCCCTGTGGAACCGCCGCATGATCGCCTTCGGCGCCGAAGCCCAGAGCCTCGTCGTCCTCGGCTTTCTCCTCGCCCAGAACGCCACCAGTGCCGCCCGCTACGAGGAAGACCCCACCTACTCCGACGCAGACGCTGAAGCCACAGACCTCAGCAACAGCAACGAGAGGACCCGCCGATCATGAACCGGGCTGAGGCATCAAGCCTCAGCCCCACCACCCCGGCCTGATCCGCTACCCTGTCAGGGACCGCTCTCACCGGCGGTCCCACCCTTGCTGCAGCGTAGGTGAACGCTCACTCAGAGTATTCACCAACGTTTTCCGCAAGGCCCCGCCTTCGTAGCTCAGGGGATAGAGCACCGCTCTCCTAAAGCGGGTGTCGCAGGTTCGAATCCTGCCGGGGGCACTGTGTCTGACCAGCGCGTTTACCTCTTCCGGGTAGGCGCGCTGTTCGTCGTAGCCATGGCATTAACCATGAATAGGTTCCAAGACCATGGCGACCACGAAGACCAGACGACGTCAGCGCGGCAGCATCCGTCCCAACGGGGCCGGCTTCCAGGTGCGGGTGTACGTCGGGCGTGAACCTTCCCCTTGATCGTGGACACCTGGAGACTGGGACCTGATGTTCCAGAGGAAGTAGCACCAGGTGGGAAGCAAGTACACGAAGCGGTACACCGAGGAGTTCAAGCGGGACGCGGTCGCGCTCGTCGACTCCTCGGGCAAGACGGTCACTGCGGTCGCGAGGGAGCTCGGCATCAGCTCCGAATCCTTGCGCGGCTGGTACCGCAAGGCCAAGACGGACCGGGGCGAGGGCACCCCCGGCGAGTTGACCAGTGTCGAGCGCGAGGAGCTCAAGCGGCTGCGCAAGGAGAACCGCGAACAGCAGCAGACGATCGAGATCCTGAAAAAAGCGACCGCCTTCTTCGTGAAGGAGAACGACCGGTGAGCGAGTTGTACCGGTTCATCCATGCGGAGAAGGCGAACTACCCGATCGTTCTGCTGTGCCGGGTGCTGCATGTGGCCCGCTCCTCCTACTACGCCTGGCGCGAGGGCGAGGCCGCCCGTCGCGCCCGGCAGTCCGCCGACGACGCGCTCGCGCACGAGATCACGGTGCTGCACCTCGCTTCCCGCCGCACCTACGGCGTTCCGCGCATCCACGCCGAGCTGCGGCGCCTGGGGCGGCAGGTGAACCGCAAGCGCATCGCCCGCGTGATGCGCGAGCGCGACATCCGGGGCGTCACCCGGCGCAAGCACCGCTCGCTGACCCGGCCGGACAAGAAGGCGACGCCGGCCCCAGACCTGATCGGCCGCGATTTCCACGCCAAGCGTCCCGGCACCAAGCTGGTCGGCGACATCACCTATCTGCCCACCGACGGGGGCTGGCTCTACCTCGCCTGCTGGCTGGACCTGGCCACCCGCGAGGTCGTCGGCTATGCCATGGCCGATCACCACCGCGCCGAACTCGTCGTGGACGCCCTGGACATGGCCCATGGCCGGGGTGGGCTGGAGCCGGGCTGTGTGATCCACAGCGATCGCGGCAGCGAGTACACATCGACCCAATTCCGCGCCCGAATGCGGGAGTTGGGGCTACGGCAGAGCTGCGGGCGCACAGGATCATGTTTCGACAATGCCGCCGCGGAGAGTTTCTGGGCCCTGCTCAAGGAGGAAATCGGCACCCGGATCTGGCCCGACCGGGCCACCGCCCGCGCCGAGGTCTTCAACTTCATCGAGACCTTCTACAACCGCCGCCGCCTGCGCAAGCACAAGGTCTTCGGCTACCTCACCCCGGCTGAGACCAGGCAGCGGCATCAACACACCCTCGCGGCATAGCCATTACGTGTCCGAGATCACGGGGAAGCTTCACTACGTACGGCCGACGGAGTTGAGACGATCAGGGTGCTGTGTGAGCGCGTCCTGCAGGAACTCATCGAGGCCGAGGCGACCGAGGCCATCGGTGCCGCCCCGGGCGAGCGCTCCGACCAGCGCACCACCTGGCGCAACGGCCACCGCGAGCGGCTGCTGACCACTCAGGCCGGCGACCTCGATCTGAAGATCCCGAAGGTGAGGA